>NZ_JBWYIS010000001.1:0-778208 GCF_056779945.1 Acinetobacter sp. ANC_7635
ACACAGGTGAATCTCAGCCAGAGAGCTTCGAGGTTGACACAGTAGCACCTGAATTAACCATCGATGAGCTTAAGCCAACAAACGATACTACTCCTGAAATTACTGGTAACACAGAACCAGGAGCGATAGTTGATGTTGTGATCAAAGACAAAGACGGTGAAATTGTCTCTGAAGGTAAAGCAGAAGTTGATCCAGAAGGTAACTGGACGTATACACCGACTGAAGAATTACCAGAAGGTCATTACGATATTGAAGTAACTCCAACTGATAAAGCGGGTAACAAAGGTGATACTTCTAAAGAACAGTTAGAAGTTGATACAACACCTCCTTCTGACATTACTATTGATCCAATTGGTGGTGATGATTTCGAATCGAATGATCCTCAACCGGAAATTACAGGAACAGGTGAGAAAGGTTCGCTAGTGGATATCGTGATCACTGGTCCAGATGGCTTCGAAGAGAAGGCAACTGTTGAAGTTGGAGAAGATGGTAAATGGTCGTATAAGCCAGAAGCTGAGTTGGAAGAAGGTGACTACAAAATCGAAGCTACTCCTAAGGATGAAGCTGGAAACGTAGGTAATCCAACTGAACAAGATTTTGTAATCGACTTGACACCACCAGATATCGATATTGATCCGTGGGAAGATGATAATGATCCTTGGTTAGATATCGATCCTTGGGATGATGAAGAAGCTGCATGGGACGTGAGTGAAGCTGCATCTGTACAGGCAGTATCATTAGTTGCTGAGCCTCAAATTGCTGCATTCTCTGCTTTCGCTGCACGCTCACTATTCGTAGCTGAACCAGTATTAAAAGCAGCTCAAGTAACGGCGGTTGATCCAAGTATTAATTATACTAATGATCCACAACGTACGATTAGTGGTAATACAGTAAATAATCCTAAAGAGGTTGCTGTAGAGATTAAAGATGCTAACGGTGCTGTGGTATCTAGTGGTTTAGCAGTTTTGTCTGCAGGCCGTTGGAGTTATAAACCATCAGAACCTTTAGCAGATGGTATATATACACTTGTAGCCACTGCACGTGATGCTGCTGGTAATACTAGCCGTACAGTTTCTTTAAAATTTGGTGTAGATACACTTTCACCTGATTTGTCAGTTGAAGAGTTATATCCTACAAACGATACTACTCCAGCAATTTCTGGTTCAACTGAACAATATTCTAAAGTTCAAGTCGTGATTAAAGATAAGAATGGAAATACTGTTGTAGATGCACCAGCTTCTGTAGATAGCTCAGGCAATTGGACATTTACACCGCCAAGAGATTTAGCGGATGGAAATTACACAGTTGAAGTAACATCTACTGATTTAGCTAAGAACAAAAAAACTGAAACTCAGCAATTAACAGTTGATACTCAAGCTCCTGAT
Source organism: Acinetobacter sp. ANC_7635 (assembly GCF_056779945.1). Taxonomy (NCBI): domain Bacteria; kingdom Pseudomonadati; phylum Pseudomonadota; class Gammaproteobacteria; order Moraxellales; family Moraxellaceae; genus Acinetobacter; species Acinetobacter sp. ANC_7635. Next base: position 1,386 of record NZ_JBWYIS010000001.1, read on the forward strand.
GCTGTGATTATTAATCCAATTACAGATCCAAGTGACTTGAAACCAGTATTAACAGGTAAAGCTGAAGCGAATACTACTGTCGAATTAGTGATTAAGGACTCTACAGGTCGAATTATTGATTCTGCACTTGTTCCTGCTGATCAAAATGGTAATTGGACATATCCAATCAACAATAATTTACCAGAAGGTACAATTATCGTTGAAGCTAAAGCGATTGATGAAGCTGGAAATGTCGGTCCTTCATCAAGCATCGGCTTCGATTTGGATGTAACTCCTCCAGATGCTCCAACGGCAACATTTAATGCAGATGGTTCATTAGTAACAGGTACTGCACAAGCTTTATCAACTGTTAAAGTAAAAGATGCAAACAACAACGTGATTGGTACAACCACTGCGGATAACAATGGAAACTACTCAATTAAGTTGATACCAAGTTTGAATGATGGACAAAATGTATCTGTGACCGCTTCTGACGTAGCAGGTGAATCTGCACCACGTCAAGTGACTGCACCAAACATTCCGTTGGATGCCATTGATAATGTTGCTAAAGCTGGTATCGAGTACGAGTATCCTGTTACAGAGAAATTCATTAAAGATGCGATTTCATATAACTGGTTGATTGGCTTCCTCGGAATTACGCTTGGTAAAACGAGTGGTGCTACAGAGTTTACAATCGGTGCTAATAAAACAGCTGACGTACAGCTTCAAGTGAAGTCTGCATCTTGGGCAACATTGTTTGACTCTGTGAAGATTAACCTTTACAAGCAAGATAGTTCAGGTAAATGGGTGCTGATTGCGAACGACAAGTCTTCTGGTTTATTTGACTTTATTGGAATTTTTGGTGAGTACGCACATATCAACTTAGATGATTTATCTACTGGTAAATATCGTATTGAAATGAGCAACGCTAATCTGGCTTCATTACCAGGTTATGTACAGACTAATTTAGTAATTAAAGAAACTGATACAAGTACAACGCCTGTTGTGAAGTCAATCACTGAAGCGAAAGGTAATGTGATTACTGATCTTGATGCTGTACATGGTAAAGATCTTGTAGTTGCCGGTGCTGTTGTGAAAGCTGTAAATGGTGTTGCGATTAATGGTGCAACAACAATTAAAGGCGAGTTTGGTACATTAACTATCGATGCAAACGGTACATACGCTTATAAGCCAAATGCAAACCTAAACGCGATTGGTAAAACGGATGTCTTTAAATACACGATTACTGATCCTGTAACTGGTAAGTCTGATACAGCTCAATTAGTACTTCAAATTGATTCTAAATCAGGTTCACCATTGGCTTGGAGCAAATTCACACCAGAAGCAAATGCGAATGATGCTGATGCATTGGCGAATGAAACAGCAGGTAAGTTTAATTCTACTTACTTGAATGAAACAGTTTCTGCTAAAGGTTTGGATAAGTTGATCTTTAATGTGTTAAATGACAACAGCCATAACGGTGGTAACGGTGTTGACACAATCAATGACTTCCAATTAGGCAGCAATGTGAAGATTGATGTTTCTGAGTTGTTATCTGATAGTGCAACTGCTCAAAACATTGATAAATTCATCTTTGTCGAGAAAGATGGAAACAATACGAAGTTAAGTATTGATCGTGATGGTGCAGGTACAACTTATAACAAGGTTGACCTAATTACTTTCAACAATACTGATGTTTCACTTCAAGACTTGTTGAACAAAAACCACTTGTTGTTCTAATAGACTAATGTGAAAAAGAGGAACTTCGGTTCCTCTTTTTTTATTCTTGAAAAAAATGGGACATTTAAAATGTCCCATTCATTGTCTATAACTTATTTGAGTAGATTAAGAAAATTTAAATAATGTTGTACGAGGATTTGTTCTTGTTCCAATATTGGTGTATGACCTACACCTTTTAAGATGATAGGCTCTTGAGCATTTTTCAGTAATCCTTTCAGTTCAGCTGCAGCTTCTACATTAATAATTTGATCACGATCTCCCCATATGATGAGTGATGGTTGATCGATTGAACGAGCCGCTAGCGCAAATGTTTCAGGTGTAAATGATTTGGACATGAGAATAAGTTGCTCGACGAGTTTCGTGTTATTCGTAACATTGGATATCATGAGCTTTTCTTGTTCGACTTTCAGTTCGTTCGGTATAAATGGAGGTTGCTGCGTAGCAATTTTAAATAACCGATCAAAATCTCCAGGTCTAGAAACGATAAAATTTTTGAGTAAGTTTGGGTCTTTTAAGTAAGGCGTATTGGCTGATTTAAATACACCTGCACTGTTAATGAGTAGTAATGATTTAGTATCGATTGGATACTGAGCTGCATAAAGTAATGCTACAGCACCGCCCATGGAGTGACCGGCAACATTTAGATTTTGATCAACATGAATGGCTTCCGCAAAGCGACGTAATTTTTCAGTTAGATTTGGAATTGAATAATCAAAATCTGCAGCTACTTTACTATCACCTTGTCCAGGTAAATCAGGGATAATGACGTGATAATGTGGTGTCAGATAGCGAGCGACTCGGTTCCAATTATCCCGACTGCCTGCAAGACCATGCACAAGCATAAGTACTGGTTTGCCTTTGGTTCCACCTTCACTGTAAGCCCAATCGATGTCGGAGACTTTAATGCGCTTGGTATTCAGTCCAGCCCAAGCACGTTCTTGTTGTAAAATATCTTGAATATTTATACTGCTTGGCGCGGCTTGAGTTGTCGATGTAATAGAGATTGTACCGACTGCAATTGAAGCAGCAAGTAAGTGTGAAAATATCCTTTTCATTGTATTTCTCTGTGTATTGTTATTGTGCAAATTTAGATTAAGTGAGTCTGTTATGAAATGCATTTGCTCAAATCAATCATCCGATAAACTATAGGTCAATTATTGATGAATCGATCAGTATCAGCGGAAATGGCACAGTTGATCTTGGCCACAGTATCACAAATTCCTTATGGGAAAGTAGCCAGTTATGGCCAAATTGCTGCGATGTCAGGACTGCCTAAACATGCCCGGTTGGTTGGTCGTGTTTTGAATCAATTAGATGTGAGTAGCGACTTGCCTTGGCATCGTGTCATTAATGCGCAAGGTAAAATTAGTCATCAGCGTTTGGATGATCAAGGTTTTAATTGCCAGCAAGCTAGATTACTTGAAGAGGGAGTTGTGTTTAACAATGGCAAAATAGATTTCAAGATTTTTGGATGGTTCGAGTAGCTCCGTATGACGGTATACGGAGCTATCCGTTATTATTGCTTTACGACAAAAACAGGTACATTGACTTCGGTGATGAGGCTTTGTGCGACACTGCCCATAATTAATTTCTTGAATCCTGTGCGACCGTGCGAGCTGATAACAATAAGATCAATATTAAGATTATCAATCGCTTTCATTATTGTGCGGTGAATACTTTCTCCTTCGAGTATTTTAGTCTCTACATCTATTCCATATTCATTAAACTTTGCTTTAGCTTGAGCTAGGTTATCTTCAATAAATTTTCGTGCTCGTTCAATTAAAAGATTTGACTGCCCATCTGAGAGATATTCGGCTGCGATATAGGGATCGAGTGTCATCACTTGAACAACGGTAATTTTGCTATTAAATGCTTTAGCCAATTCAACAGCATGCTGAACGACGTTGAGTGCTACTTCTGAACCATCCACTGGAACAAGGATATTTTGATAACTCATGTTGTTCTCCTTTTTAACCGTTCTATTTAAAAGTGTATAAGTTCATCATAGACCTAAATTGTTCAAAATAAAACCAAGTGTAAAGCTATGGTTTTTTATATTAAGTTATTGTTTTTGATTTATTATCTTAAAATTTTAGAGATATAAGATGGTAACGAACTATGAAGAATGAAATTTGATTAACTGAATCATAAAAAGATCAATTTGAAAATATTGTGATGGGTAGAGATGTAATTAAGGATGCGTCAGATATCTTTATAAAGTATGGAGTCTATAATTAGAATTAAAAAGTATAAGCCTTACTTTAGCGACTATATTTTGAAAACCCACTCCGTTTGAGTGGGTTTTTTATGTCTTTAAGAGTGATAATGATAAGATATTTGGAAAATAAGCAACTGAATTTTAACAACAATGAAAGATTATCCAGTAAATATCATTCATGATGATTTTGAGAATATTGAAATCGCTTGGGAAGGCGATTTATGGGATCGTCGTCGTCTAGGTGAGCAATTAGAACGTTATGTAGATCGCTTAAATTGTGGTGCTGTTCTAGCTTTAGATGCTCGTTGGGGTGAAGGTAAGACCTGGTTTGTAAGGCATTGGAAAAAGCATTTAGAAGATCAAAGTCACCAAGTTGTTTATTTAGATGCTTTTGCCAATGATTATTTAGATGATCCATTTTTGACGATTGCAGCAGAGATTAGCCATGCTTTGAACGATGCAAATGAGATCGATGATGCTGATATTAAAGATTTTAACTCTAAGACTGCTTCGGTATTAATTTCTTTGGCGGCTGTCATGCCATTAATTGCTGCAAAAGCAGGTTTGCATTTGGTAGGACTAGGCGGTGCAGGTGAAGCTTTACAAGAGGTCTATAAAGAGGGCAAAGATGTATATGACACAGCAAGTGAAGAAATAGCCAATAAAGTTAAAGAGCACATTGAGAAGAAGATTGAAAATCATCATATCGAAAAGCAAACCATTCAAGATTTTAAGCAAGAGCTCGCTGAACTTGCTGCAAAATTAGAAAAGCCATTGGTATTTATTATTGATGAGCTAGATCGTTGCCGACCTGATTTTGCTATTCGTTTAATTGAAAGGATTAAACATTTTTTTGACATTCCAAAAATTGTTTTTGTTTTGGTAATGGATAAAACCCAATTTTCAAAAGTGGTTTGTCATAACTATGGTTATGATGAAAGTCTTGGTGAAGAATATTTAACAAAGTTTATTGATTTTACTGTTGAATTTCCTAACTTAGGAAAGACGCAGTTGTATGAAGAGGTAATAGCACAGCAGTTATATCGTATCGGCGAATTAACATCTGTAGATACTAAAAATGAATTGTTTTTTTGGATTTTAAGTTTGCAATCTAGCAAAGAATACAATTCTAGAGAGTTGGTGAAAAAAATTAATCAATATGCACTCTTGAGAACAAATGATTTCAAGCTTAATCTAATTTTAAATGCTTTCATCTTTGATGAAAATTTTAATATTTCAGCTAATTATTTGCATAAGATAATTGATTATTTATTCAACTATTTAAACGGCGATGAAAATGGATATACGACAAAATCTTATTTTATCCGACAGCAATTATTGAACGAAAAAAATATCGATGACATTATTATTTGCAATTTGTATGAAACACTTTTAGATATAGAAGAAAGATTTAAGACTGTAGGGCAAAAGGATCATAAAAATCAAACTCTTCAAAGGTTCTTGAGCCCTTATTGTATTAGTAAATTAAAAGATATTAAGGATTTTAATTCGATTTGGATGCAATATATAAAAACAGGACTATTTGAAAAATATTGATAATTTTTCAATATCATCGGTCTGCAACTGTTCACGCATTTTTAAAAACTGCTTTTCATCTAAGTCATATAGCTTAAGAGAAAGCAATTTTTTAATATCTTGTTCAGGGAAACGGTATTTAATAATTTTAGCAGGTACACCACCGACGACAGCATAAGGCGGTACATCTTTGGTCACGACTGCACCTGTAGCAACGACTGCACCTTCACCAAGTTTTACCCCTTGCATAATCATGGCACGACTACCAATCCAACAACCATCACCAATGACAGTATCGCCAGCAGGCACAAAACTACGCGTATCAAAAGGAAATGCTGAAATCCAGTCGGTACGGTGTAACTGATTTCCACCCATCATGATGACACACTCAGCGCCAAAACAGACAAAATTGCCAATATAAAGCTGATCGATGGGTTTTTCTGGTGTCGAAGGTTTGTCATGTAGATAACGCACTACACAACGCTCAAAACCTTGATCCCAATAGGCTGAGTAATAACTGTAATTGCCTTTAATATGAATATTCGGATTTTTGACTGTTTTAGAGATAAATTCGAATTCGCACCAGTGATTGACAGGGGAGTTGATCAGCTTTTCAGACATGGTGAAATAAAAGGAGAATATTTCAGGGCATTATATACCAATTAAAACTTACATCCTGAATAAAAACTTTTATATTCATTGAGCATTAGAAGAATGGAAAAGCTATGTTTGTTGAAACAGAATTTAGAGAAGATAGACCTGAAGAAATATATAGAATAATAAAGGAGTATCCTCTTGCATCTTTGGTCGCACAGACTCAAACAGGGTTAATTGCTGAACATATCCCGCTCATATTAGTAGATGAACAAACATTGAGAGGACATGTTTCATTGCAGAATACACTATTCAATCATTCGATTTTGAATAATCAAATACTATGCATCTTTAAAGCAGAGGATGCTTATATTTCACCGAATTATTATCCTTCAAAATTTGAAGATCACAAAAAAGTACCTACTTGGAATTATCAAGTCGTACACATTAATGGTGAAATTCAGTTTTATCATGATCAGAAAACTAAACTTGCAGTATTAGGTCAACTCACCCAACAACATGAACGTATCACGAATGGTAAAAATGCTTGGAAAATGGCAGATGCACCAAAAGATTTCTTGATGGAAATGCTCAACCATTTTGTTGTATTTGAAATTAAAATTGAAAGAATCATTGCTAAATCAAAACTAAGTCAAAATAGAGATGAAAAAGATTTTCGTAATGTTATTACGAAGCTTCATGAAGCTGGAAAAGTGCATCTAGCAAAAACAATGAATCAATTAAAATGAAAATAAAAAACCCCTCATCAGAGGGGTTTATAGCCTAAAATATCAAGAATTAAAGATATTCTACGCTCACAATTTCGTATTCAACTTCACCTTGAGGTGTCGTAATTTTAACTTCATCGCCTTCATTTTTACCCAAAAGACCACGCGCGATAGGGGAATTCACAGATATTTTGTTAATTTTAAAATCTGCTTCGTCGTCACCAACAATTTGATACGTTTTACGTTCTTCAGTATCCAAATTTTCAATTGTGACAGTCACGCCAAAAACAACGCGTCCATTTTGCTCAAGTTCTTTAACGTCAATCACTTGTGCAGCACCCAATTTTCCTTCGATATCTTGGATACGGCCTTCACAGAAACCTTGTTGCTCACGTGCAGCGTGGTATTCCGCGTTTTCTTTAAGATCTCCGTGTTCACGCGCTTCAGCAATCGCTGCTGTAATACGAGGACGATCTACAGTTTTAAGTTGGTGTAATTCTTTCTCAAGCGCTTCTTTGCCTTGAGGTGTCATAGGATAACGTTGCATAGTTGTCCCTCAAAAAAGTAAGTATGAAAAAATACTAAGTCTATAAATGAAAAAAAGCCCGCCACCAAGAGGTGACGGGACTTCTTGGTAGTGTATTAACCTACTGTTTGTAAGTCTTGCAAACGATATACATCCATTGGCAATTTGATTGCTAAAGCTTGGCAAACTGCATCTGCACCATTAAGGGTAGTCGTATGATAGACCTTACCTTGAAGTGCAGAACGGCGGATTGAGAACGAATCCTGCTGAGCTTGTTTACCTTCTGTTGTATTGATAATGAGGTGTATTTCGCCATTTTTCAAGCGGTCCACAATATTTGGACGACCTTCAGTCACTTTATTTACACGTTCACATTCAATACCAGCCGCTTTGATGACATCGTATGTGCCACCAGTAGCAAGTATTTTGAAGCCAAAGTCAGCAAGTTGTTTTGCAATACCAGCTGCACGTGGTTTATCAGAATCACGTACAGAGATGAACGCATGTTTAACTTCACCTTCCGTTGGAAGACCTGGTAAACGCTCATTTGCACCTAATACAGCTTTATAGAACGCTTCACCAAATGTTTTACCAACACCCATTACTTCACCTGTAGATTTCATCTCAGGCCCAAGGATTGGATCAACACCAGGGAACTTGTTGAATGGAAACACTGCTTCTTTAACAGAGAAGTGCTCAGGGATAATCTCTGTAGTGAATCCTTGAGATTCTAAAGATTGACCCGCCATACAACGTGCAGCGACTTTCGCTAAAGACTCACCGATACACTTAGATACAAATGGAACTGTACGTGATGCACGTGGGTTCACTTCTAAGATGTAAACGTCTTCGCCTTTAACAGCAAACTGTACGTTCATTAAACCAACAACACCAAGCTCTTTCGCCATCGCGATAGTTTGACGGCGCATTTCGTCCTGAATCTCTTTAGAAAGAGAGTAAGGAGGGATCGAACATGCAGAGTCACCTGAGTGGATACCTGCTTGTTCGATGTGCTGCATGATACCGCCGATCACCACGTCTTTACCGTCAGATACGCAGTCTACGTCAACTTCGATCGCGTCGTCTAGGAAGCGGTCAAGAAGAACAGGGGCATCGTTAGAAGCTTGAACAGCATCACGTAAATAGCGACGTAACTCTTCATCGTTGTATACGATTTCCATCGCGCGACCACCAAGTACATATGATGGACGTACTACAAGTGGATAGCCAACTTTCGCTGCTTCAGCCATACCTTCTTCAGCAGATTTTACAATGCTGTTGTTTGGTTGACGAAGTTGCAGACGTTGAATCATTTGTTGGAAACGTTCACGGTCTTCTGCACGGTCAATCGCATCAGGAGATGTACCAATAATTGGTGCACCAGCTTCTTCTAAAGCACGAGCCAATTTAAGTGGTGTTTGACCACCGTACTGTACGATGATGCCTTTTGGCTTCTCAATACGTACGATTTCTAACACATCTTCAAGCGTAATTGGTTCAAAGTACAAACGATCTGAAGTGTCATAGTCAGTTGAAACTGTTTCAGGGTTACAGTTCACCATGATAGTTTCATAACCGTCTTCACGCATTGCAAGAGCCGCGTGTACACAGCAGTAATCGAATTCGATACCTTGACCAATACGGTTAGGACCACCACCGATCACCATGATCTTGTCTTTGCTAGACGGGTTTGATTCACATTCGTCATCGTAAGTTGAATACATATACGCTGTGTCTGATTCAAACTCAGCAGCACAAGTATCTACACGTTTGTAAACTGGGGTTACGCCCAAGTTCCAACGATGTTTACGGAATTGTTTTTGTGAAATACCCATCAAGTTCGCAATACGAAGGTCAGATAAACCTTTACGTTTAAATGAACGGATGTTGTCCGCATTTAAATCGCCAAAACCTAAAGTTTTGATTTGGTTTTCTGTTTTGATGATGTCTTCGATTTGGATCAAGAACCATTTGTCGATCTTAGTCGCTTGGAATACATCTTCTAATGTAAAGCCGTGACGGAATGCATCAGCAACATACCAAATACGCTCAGGACCCGGAACACGAAGTTCTTGTAAGATTTTCTCACGCGCGCCTTCAGCACCCACTTCGATTTTTTCATCAAAGCCAGTTGCACCTACTTCAAGACCACGAAGTGCTTTGTTCATAGACTCTTGGAAGTTACGACCAATCGCCATCACTTCACCAACAGATTTCATCTGTGTAGTTAAAGTTGCGTCAGCTTGTGGGAATTTCTCAAAGTTGAAACGTGGAACTTTAGTTACAACGTAGTCAATCGCAGGTTCGAAAGATGCTGGAGTTGTACCGCCAGTGATGTCGTTTTTAAGCTCATCAAGGGTATAACCAACCGCTAATTTTGCAGCGATTTTTGCAATAGGGAAACCAGTTGCTTTTGAAGCCAATGCAGAAGAACGAGATACACGTGGGTTCATCTCGATCACAACCATACGGCCAGTATTTGGACAAATACCAAACTGTACGTTAGAACCACCTGTTTCTACACCAATCTCACGCAACACTGCTAAAGATGCATTACGCATTAACTGATATTCTTTATCTGTTAATGTTTGTGCAGGTGCAACAGTGATTGAGTCACCTGTGTGTACGCCCATTGGGTCAAAGTTTTCAATCGAACATACGATGATACAGTTGTCGTTTTTGTCACGAACAACTTCCATCTCATATTCTTTCCAACCAATTAAAGATTCATCGATCAATAATTGTTTAGTTGGAGAAAGATCGAAACCGCGTTCACAGATTTCAAGGAATTCTTCTTTGTTGTATGCGATACCACCGCCTGAACCACCCATGGTGAATGATGGACGGATAATCACTGGGAAGCCGAAACGTGCTTGAATCTCTAGAGCTTCTTCCATCGATTCAGCGATTGCTGCTTTTGGACATTCAAGACCAATTTTACGCATTGCTTGGTCGAAAAGTTTACGGTCTTCCGCTTTTTCGATCGCTTCTTTCGTTGCACCAATCAATTCAACATTGAATTTTTCTAAAATGCCATGCTCATCAAGGGCAAGGGCACAGTTCAATGCAGTCTGACCACCCATTGTTGGAAGAACTGCGTCTGGGCGTTCTTTCTCAATGATCGCTGCAACAGTTTGCCAAGTGATTGGCTCGATATACGTTGCATCTGCCATTGCAGGGTCAGTCATGATCGTTGCAGGGTTAGAGTTTACCAGAATTACACGGTAACCTTCTTCACGTAATGCTTTACATGCTTGTGCCCCTGAGTAGTCAAACTCACACGCCTGACCGATAACAATTGGACCAGCACCAATAATTAAGATGCTTTTAATATCCGTACGCTTTGGCATTATTTGCTCCTCAATTACTTCTTAGATGCTTCAATAAGTTCGATGAAATGATCGAACAATGGTGCGCAGTCATGTGGACCTGGGCTTGCTTCTGGGTGACCTTGGAAACTAAACGCAGGCTTATCTGTACGATGAATCCCTTGAAGAGTTTGATCGAACAATGATTTGTGCGTCGCTTTAAGGTTTGCAGGTAATGTTTCTGCATCCACTGCGAAGCCATGGTTTTGAGAAGTAATCATCACTGTACCATCTTCGATGTTTTGTACAGGATGGTTCGCACCATGGTGACCATGAGGCATTTTCACCGTTTTAGCGCCAGAAGCGAGAGCAAGAATTTGGTGACCCAAGCAAATACCAAATACAGGTACGTTACGAGTATCTTCAACAATTGTTTTTACAGCTTCAATTGCATAGTCACATGCTGCAGGATCGCCAGGACCATTCGATAAGAATACGCCATCTGGATTTAGAGCAAGAACTTTTTCAGCAGGAGTTTGTGCAGGTACAACAGTTAATTTACAACCGCGGTCTGCGAGCATACGTAAGATGTTGGTTTTGACACCGTAATCATATGCGACAACATGAAATTTTGCTTCTGGTTGGGAGAAACCTTGACCTAATTTCCAAGAACCTTCAGTCCATTCGAAACCGTTTGGATCACAGCATTCTTTCGCAAGGTCTAAACCATTCAGACCGCCGAATGCACGAGCTTTTTCTAAAGCTTCTTCTTCTGTAATATTTTCACCAGCTAAGATACAACCGTTTTGTGCACCTTTAGCACGTAAAATACGTGTCAGTTTACGTGTATCAATGTCAGCGATAGCGACAACATTGTGAGATTTTAAGTATTCGCCTAAAGATTGCGTAGATCGGAAGTTGCTGTGCAATAAAGGTAGGTCACGAATGATCAATCCGTTTGCCCATACTTTATGAATTCGACCTGACTCAGCGTCTTCATCATTACAACCTGTGTTACCAATGTGTGGATAGGTAAGCGTAACAAGCTGTTGTGCATAACTTGGGTCAGTCAAAATTTCTTGATAGCCAGTCATGGCAGTGTTGAAAACGACTTCACCAGTCGTACTACCCGATGCACCGATTGACGTTCCTTTAAAGATCGTACCATCGGCAAGGGCTAAAATTGCTGGGGTGCTCAAACCAAAGCTCCTGAAATTTAGGCTGTAAAAAAGCGAGTAGACGAAAAAAAAGGAAGGCTACTTTAAAACCCACCCTCCTTACATCTGCTCGCTTGAACTTAACACGGCATTATACGCAAACACCTTGATAAAGTCCACGTAAATAAACCTGAATTCGTCAGATATATACCTTGTAATTTGTTTAAAAGTCTGCTTTTTAAACTTTGGACAAAAGTCTAAGAATGTAAGAATTGTTTAATAATTCAAAAGTTAAGTTTTATCACGATTTATCAAAATTTATGTAGACTTACAATTAATAAGCTAAGTTTCTGAAACAGAATAACAAAGCTTCTGAAAAGCTGATTTGTTAAATAGAACAAATGTTGAAGTTGCTCCAAATGCTTCCTAAAAGTTCGAAAAAAGTACTAATTAGGTCAATTTACAAGTATTTTAGAAAGGACTGATTAAATATGGAAAATAGAGGTAAATATTGAATTGCTTGTTAAAAGCGTAGGTTCAATTATTCAAAGATGAAATTGGTAGTTAGCATGCTGGGTTTTAAAAATTAAACCGAGATCGAATTTAAAGAGATTTGACGCTACTTCGGTGTTTGTGAAGAAATATTTAAGAGCAGATTTGGCTGTTCAAGTGATTAAGGACAATTTTGAAATTAGAAATGAATAACAGGAATTACAAATAAAACTAGATATAACACGTTGAGATCAGCTGTATAAAACTTAACTCTAAAAGAGGTGGGAAGAGTCTACAACTATAGAACTGAAATATTGGGGTAAAAAAAATAGTGAGATTAAATCTCACTATTTTTTTTAAAACTGATGCAACCAATCGCGCTTGTTATGGAAGTCAGCCTCAGGACTACTATGCTGCATCGCATAATAATGTTTAGCTTGCGATGTGTTTAATACAGCGGATAAGCCAATAAAAATATCCTGCCATTTCAATTTATGTTTTAACATAAACTCCGTTAGATCAAGGCTCACATTTAAACCATAGTGCGTCTTTTTGAGTGAATTCAGTTCTATGTCATAAGCTGCTTGAGGTGGCATATCTTCAGGGTAACGATACTCTTCAAATTGATACGCTTGCCAAGCTTGAGAAGGGGAGAGATTGACTTCACGATAAAAGTCCTGATCTTTCACCCCAATGAAAATTTCAAAGCAGGTTTCTTCCCAAAGAAAATCTCGTCGTGGATGACCAGCTACAATTTCCGGATAAACTAAGTATTGATTTGGGTCACGTAACCAATAGCCCACATTTAGTGTGTATGGACTCGCTTGTTCAATTGCACCAACCAAGGAGATATCAAAGTAACGGTCAAAAGAATTTAGTTCGTAACTTGCCATTCAATGCAACTCAAATTAATTAGAAAGATGTGCGTGGCGAACAAGATTCGAAAGTTTAGGATTTTGTTTTGCCGCTTTCTTATATAAAAGTGCAATCTTTCCAATGGTTTGAACAACCTCTGCACCAGTGACTTCGGCGATTTCAGTAATGACTGCTGCACGAGCATCACGATCTTCACCGCCAATTTTTACTTTAATTAACTCATGATCATTTAAAGCACGTTGAGTTTCTTCAATGACATTTTCAGTTAAACCTTGACCACCTAACATTACCACTGGGTTAAGTGCATGTCCGATTTGACGCAAACGTTTGCGTTCCTGAATTGATAAAGCCGCCATAAAGATAACCTAATTTTAAAAACGACTTAGTATAGCAAATCAAGAGATCAAACGCTTATGTTTCTCAGAAATAATCGATCAACTTAAATCAAAAAAACATAAACGATAATCTTGAATTAGATACAGATGAATACTGCAAGGGGGATAAAATTCACGTACAATAAAAAGTTAGAAGATTACGTGTATTTAAAGAGTTATGGCAACACGCATTACCAATCAGAAGTTATCCAAAAGTAGTCGTGCGTGGATGAGAGAGCATTTAGATGACCCGTTTGTGAAAAAAGCACAAAAGGAAGGTTATCGTGCGCGTGCTGCATATAAATTGCTTGAAATCCAAGAGAAATACAAAATCATTAAACCTGGTATGACTGTCGTGGACCTTGGTGCTGCACCTGGTAGTTGGTCCCAAATCGCCGGAAAATTAGTGGGTGATAAAGGTTTAGTGATTGCATCAGATATTTTGGAAATGGATGCACTTCCAGATGTGACGTTCCTGCAAGGAGACTTTCGAGAAGAGGAAGTTTTCGAAAAATTGTTAAATATTTTAAATGGACGAACTGTAGACGTTGTAATTTCAGATATGGCCCCCAATACATCAGGTAATAAGGCCGTTGATCAACCTCGACAAATTTATTTGTGTGAACTTGCATTAGACTTTGCCAATAAAGTTTTAGGTCCGAAAGGACAGTTTGTTGTCAAAGTTTTCCAAGGAACTGGTTTTGACGAATTCCGTAAGGAAGTTGTAGACAGTTTTGAAGTATTAAAAACTGCAAAGCCTGCTGCCTCGCGTGCTCGTTCGAAGGAAGTTTTTTTAATTGGACAGGGCCGTAAAAAGAAATCGCAATAAAGTGACTTGCCAAGTCGCTAAAAAATGTGCATTTTGTACCTTTTGAATATTTTATTGCGAAATTGATTTACTCGCTTTTTGTTAAAGGTCACCCAATTTTGGGCATGATCAAATTAGATTGATATGGGAATAAAGCTTTGAGCGATCTCTTTAAGAATGCCGTTTTATGGCTTGTTATACTTGGTGTGCTGATATTAATTTTCAGCAACATTAGTGACCGTGATAAGCCTGCTGCATTGAACTATTCAGAATTTGTTGCAGCGGTTAATGCTGGTCAAATTAAACAAGTTACCATTGACGGTGAACGAATTAGTGGCGAAAAAGTAAATGGTTCTCCATTTGAGAGTATTCGTCCTGCGGTTCAAGATCCTGAGTTAATGCCGAATCTCATCAAAAATAATGTCGTTGTTGAGGGCACTGCTCCGCAACGTCAAGGTTTATTGATGCAGCTTTTGATCGCAAGCTTTCCAGTACTTTTAATCATTTTGTTATTCATGTTCTTTATGCGCAACATGGGTGGCGGTGCTGGTGGTAAAAACGGCCCGATGAGTTTTGGTAAGTCAAAAGCAAAAATGCTTTCAGAAGACCAAATCAAAGTCACTTTCACAGATGTTGCGGGTTGTGACGAAGCGAAACAAGAAGTCGTTGAAATTGTTGATTTCTTGAAAGATCCAACAAAGTTTAAGCGTCTTGGTGCGAGCATTCCTCGCGGTGTCCTGATGGTAGGTCCACCGGGTACAGGTAAAACTTTACTTGCGAAAGCGATTGCTGGAGAGGCTAAGGTTCCATTCTTTAGTATCTCAGGTTCAGACTTCGTAGAAATGTTCGTTGGTGTTGGTGCATCACGTGTACGTGATATGTTTGAGCAAGCGAAACGCCATGCGCCGTGTATCATTTTCATTGATGAAATTGATGCGGTGGGTCGTCATCGTGGTTCAGGTACTGGCGGTGGTCATGATGAGCGTGAACAAACCTTGAACCAGATGTTGGTAGAAATGGATGGTTTCGAAGGTAATGAAGGTATCATCGTTATTGCTGCGACTAACCGTGCTGACGTTCTAGATAAAGCTTTGCTTCGTCCGGGACGTTTCGACCGTCAAGTGATGGTTGGACTTCCAGATATTAAAGGTCGTGAGCAAATCCTGAATGTGCATTTGAAAAAATTACCTTCAGTGACTGGTGTGGATGTCAAAGTATTGGCACGTGGTACTCCAGGGTTCTCTGGTGCGCAATTGGCAAACTTAGTCAATGAAGCTGCGTTATTTGCTGCACGTCGTAATAAAAATACGGTCGATATGCATGACTTTGAAGATGCAAAAGATAAGCTTTATATGGGGCCAGAGCGTAAATCAATGGTTCTTCGTGAAGAAGAGCGTCGCGCAACGGCTTATCATGAAGCAGGTCATGCGATTGTAGCTGAAATGCTTCCAGGCACAGACCCAGTACATAAAGTCACGATCATGCCACGTGGTTGGGCATTAGGTGTAACTTGGCAGCTTCCAGAGTTTGATCAAACCAGTCATTACAAAGACAAAATGTTGAATGAGCTTTCTATTCTGTTTGGTGGTCGTATTGCAGAAGAAATTTTCATTAATCAGATGTCGACTGGGGCTTCTAATGACTTTGAACGTGCAACAAAAATGGCGCGTGCAATGGTGACTAAGTACGGTATGTCTGACAAGATGGGTGTCATGGTTTATGAAGAAGATGCTCAACAGTCATTTATGGGTAGTCTAGGTGGTCGTACTATTTCTGAAACGACTCAACTTGAAGTTGATCGTGAAATTCGCCGTATCCTAGATGAGCAGTACAAAGTTGCACGTGATATCTTAGAAAATAATAAAGATATTGCCCATGCGATGGTAAAAGCTTTGCTTGAGTGGGAAACGATTGATCGTGATCAAATCCGTGACATTATGGAAGGTCGTGAACCTCAACCACCTAAGGTATATGTGGCTGAGAATCCAATTGTAGATGTAACCCCTACAGATGGTCCTTCAACGCCTCCACCTTTACCAGCAAGCTAAAATGAAGGAGCCTCTTATGAGGCTCTTTTTTTTGTGTTGAAATTATCCCTCATGTTTAAATTTTACTTGATATCATGTGAATAGATTTTCTAGGAACATCAATATGCAACTTATCTCTTTACCTAATCAGATTCTTAAATGTGGTGCATTGGAACTTGATTTGTCAAAGCCTCATGTAATGGGTGTGTTAAATGTAACGCCAGATTCGTTTAGTGATGGTGGTAAACACAATAGTGTAGAGGCGGCACTAGAGAGAGCAAAGCAAATGATTGCTGAAGGGGCGAGTGTTATTGATGTAGGTGGTGAGTCAACTCGCCCTGGCGCATCTGCTGTTGATGTTCAAGATGAAGTAGATCGTGTAGTTCCGGTCGTTGAAGCGTTGTCAAAATTGAATGTAGTGATCTCAATCGACACTTCTCAACCAGAAGTGATTAAAAAGGCGGTTAAAGCTGGAGCGCATATTTGGAATGATGTCAGAGCATTAACAAAGCCACATGCTTTAGAAACAGCTGCGGAATTAGATATTCCAGTCATTATCATGCATATGCGTGGTGAGCCAACCACAATGAACCAGTTGGATCAATATGATGATATTACTTTAGATGTGATTTCAGAATTGCAAACTCGATTAGATGCAGCATTAAATGCAGGAATTAAACCTGAAAATATCATGATTGATCCGGGTTTCGGATTTGCAAAAAATGCACATCAAAATCTGAAATTATTAAAAGAGTTGTATAAATTAAATGAGTTGGGCTATCCAATGCTTTCTGCATTATCTCGTAAGCGATTTATTGGTGAAGCTTTAGGTGGTGTACCTGCCCATGAACGTGCAGTGGGTTCGGTGACGGGGCATCTGTTAAGCATACAGCAAGGAGCATGTATGGTCAGAGCACATGATGTAAAAGAAATGGTGCAAGCTATTCAAATTTGGGCAGCAATGAATAGTGTTAGTTAAATTAAAGGCAGATTTAAGACGGTTAAAATCATCAATGAAAATATTAGCTTAGTTATACTTTGATTAAAAGTGAGATTTACTCCTCGTTTTTATTGTTGGTTTAATGTCTAGCTTGTGTTATATAAGCTCGGTTTTTGTTAATGCTATTACTTGAGCTTTAATATGTTGAATGATGTACTTCTCCCGATGTTCGACGATGAATATTATCCTGATATTCTCGTGGCTGAAATTCAGCAACTCATTGAAAAATTCTCAAAGAAGGTATCTAAGGTGAATTCCGATGCTGAGATTTATCAAATCGCCAATGATATTGTGGCGGAAATTAATGAGATGAAACCTCAGTTCGAAGATCTTGATTCTTCTCTTGATGATGCAGCAGCAGACTATATTGCTGAGGCAATGATGATGGTCGTTCAGGAAGAGGGATTCTTAGATATCGAAATGGAAGAACTTGTTTCAAATAGAGAGTGGTAAATCGCTCTCTATTTTTTTGTGTTGTTATTGTTGTGGCTAAACGCTAGGCATAAAAAAACCAGCTTACGCTGGGTTCTTTATTTACACCATTATTCTCTATCAGAAGAATGGTGCCCGAGGCCAGACTCGAACTGGCACGCTTTGAGGGCGGGGGATTTTAAATCCCCTGTGTCTACCGATTTCACCACTCGGGCATGTGCGCAATAATAGAGGACACTTTTAAGCTTGGCAAGAGAAAATCGTATTATTTGCTTTCTTTTCAATCAACTTGCATTTATTAGATTAAAAAATATAAATTTTGGGGCGATGGTTTATGATATTTGTACATTAAATTGTCATCTGATTGCAATTTTAGCTTCATAAATACGGTTTAAGTTCGAAGTTAAAATAACTCGCCAATTCGTAAATAAAATGAAAAATAAAATCTCAAGACGCGCATTAATTAAAAATTCATTGGCTGGATTAGGTGCGATTTCACTGCCTGTTCTGATTACAGCATGTAATGGCGATGGTCAAACCAGCAATGAGCATAAAGTTGATTTTTTGCATGGAGTGGCGAGTGGAGATCCATTACAGGATCGAATAATTCTTTGGTCGCGAATAACACCTACAGATGTGGCGGCAACATATGAATTAGATTGGGAAATTGCACTTGATGAGAATTTTTCAAATATTGTTCAGATGGGGAAAATCAAGACTTCTGCTGCTAAAGACTTTTGCTTGAAAGTCGATGTACTTAATTTGAGTGCCGATACTCGTTATTATTACCGATTTAAATATGGGCAGATACATTCTCCAATTGGTCGTACGAAGACCTTAGCAACCAAGTCCAATGCGGTTAACTTTGCGGTATGCTCATGCTCAAATTATCCTGCTGGTTATTTTTATGTGTACCGTGAAATTGCGAAGCAGGACGTGGATGCTGTGCTGCATCTGGGTGACTATATTTACGAATATGGCAAAGATGGGTATGCAACTGAACAAGCCGAAAAGCTTGGTAGAACACTCAATGTGGATAATCAAAACGAGATTTACCGTCTGGAAGATTATCGAAAACGTTATGCAAAATATCGAACAGATCCTGATTTACAAGCGGTTCATCAACGTCATCCATTTATTCTGATTTGGGATGATCATGAGCTGACAAATGATGCATGGCGAGCTGGTGCGCAGAATCATCAACCTGATTTAGAGGGAGATTTCGTAGCACGAAGAACAGCAGCCCTAACCGCTTATTTTGAGTGGATGCCAATCCGCGAAAAAAGCAATAACGATATTCTTCATATTTATCGTCAGTTTAATTTTGGTGATTTAGTTCAACTTAATATGCTAGATACACGTATGTTGGCACGAGATGAGCAACTGGCTTTTGCTTCATTTATGGATGGTGAAAATCTAAATGTTGAGCAATTTAGAGCGGCATTAATGAATGAGCAGCGACAGCTAATAGGGATAGATCAGTTAAATTGGTTGGCGAATAGTCTTCAGAGTTCTCGTGCAATATGGAATGTATTGGGTCAGCAAGTATTGATGGCGAAAATGTTGGTACCTGCTGAGGTATTACAAATATTAAATGTCGCCAAAAGTGGAATGGTAGATGGCAACTTTTTAATAGAAGCTCAAAAACGTCTCATGGAGTTGGTTGCGATTAAGTTGCGTTATAAAAATAATGATCCGAGCTTAACTAACGCTGAATTATCAAGAATACTAACCGTGATTCCTTATAATTTAGACGCTTGGGATGGTTATTATGCTGAGCGTGAGCGTGTTTATGCTTTGTATGAACAGTATCATAAGAAAGTTGTTGTGTTGGCTGGAGATACCCATAATGCGTGGGAGTCTGCATTACATCAACAAAATGGTGAGAAGGTGGGGATTGAATTAGCAACAAGTTCAGTTTCTTCACCAGGTATGGAGAAATATCTCAATTTACCTGAGAACTTAATGCAACAATTTGAACAAGTGTTTATCCAATTGATTGATGAATTAAGCTTTTGTAATTTGAATCAACGAGGCTATTTAAAATTGAGCTTTGATTCTACGCAATTGAGTGCAGATTGGTTGTTTTTAACAGATATTCATTCACAGAAGTATCAAGTTGATCAACTCAGATTGCACTCAACAACGTATGATACCAATTTGAATATAATTAAAGTAATGCAGCAAGCAAGTTGATCGTAGCGCTACATGATGCTATCGATATATTTTTCTATATCGGTATGCTTGTAGCGCATACACAATTTGTTTTCATAGTTCATCAAATGAACATAAAGTTGCGCATTTTTTTGTTTTTGTTCAATCAATAATTGATGCTGCTTTGAGTTTTTGGATGAAAAGATTAGTTTTAAGTAAAGCTTAAAGTTTTGTTTATAACTCCAGAAAGCCACTCTACGAATTTCTTGAATGTAGTAATAGTTTTCTTTAGAAGTATTTTCTCGGAATAAATTCTCTTTATAAAATTTAACGAAACCAAAATTCATAGCGAAATAAAACAAAATTCCCTGTAAGAACCAACTTTCCATAAAAGCGATATTTAAACTTTGTAAAAGAATGAGGATGGTCAGTTTGAATGGGGTATTTTTAAGTTGCTGGTAAGTTGAGATGCTACTATGCTTGATCTGTTTGAGGATGATTGGCGTAATCAGCATAAAAAATAACATGATACACAACACAGCACTCCCGCCAGATTGAAAGCCTTCTAAAAAAACAATGTGTTGTTTAAGCAAAAGGGTTAACAAATATGAGCAAGGGAGGAAAATCATTAATGCAAGTGCAAGCGGGATCAGTTCTTTACGCTCATCTAGAATCCCTTTGGTCTTTAACTGACTATAGAGCAAGAAGTTTTTTTTAAACGCTTGAGGATATTGTTGTTTTAGTTCTTGAAGATATTGAGCAACTTGCTGATTTTGATTCATTTGAATATGAAATTCTGAAGATGAGTGATTATAGCAGATGAGTTTAAAGAAAATGCAGACATAAAAAAACCAGCTTACGCTGGGTTCTTTATTTACACCATTATTCTCTATTAGAAGAATGGTGCCCGAGGCCAGACTCGAACTGGCACGCTTTGTGGGCGGGGGATTTTAAATCCCCTGTGTCTACCGATTTCACCACTCGGGCTTAACAAGATGGAGGCGGAGGTCGGAATCGAACCGGCGTACACGGAGTTGCAGTCCGCTGCATGACCACTCTGCCACCCCGCCATGTCTTGTTGATGCGTATATTAACAAGCTCTGAAAAAAAAACAATAGTGCTTTTATTCGTATGTGCAGAAAAACAGCATATAACGGAAATTATTTAAAATATTCATGTAGAATGTGCGAAATTGATTCATATCAACACTTGGGAGATGTGCCGTGGCATTAGTTTTAGATGGTCGTGCATTGGCAAAACAAATTGAGGCTGATTTGTTAACTCGCGTAGAAGCGTTAAAAGCAAAATCAGGACGTACTCCAATTCTTGCGACGATTTTAGTAGGTGACGATGGTGCATCTGCAACTTATGTGCGTATGAAGGGTAATGCATGCCGCCGTGTTGGTATGGATTCACTTAAAGTTGAACTACCAAAAGAAACGACGACAGAACAATTGCTTGCTGAAATTGAAAAACTCAATGCAAATCCTGATGTTCACGGTATTCTTTTACAACATCCAGTACCTGCGCAAATTGATGAGCGAGCGTGTTTTGATGCGATCTCACTTGAAAAAGATGTGGATGGTGTTACTTGCCTTGGTTATGGTCGTATGGCAATGGGTGAAGCGGCTTACGGTTCTGCGACACCTGCTGGTATTATGACGATTCTGAAAGAAAACAACATCGAAATCGAAGGTAAGCATGCGGTTGTTGTAGGTCGATCTGCAATTTTGGGTAAACCAATGGCAGCTATGCTTCTCGAGGCGAATGCTACTGTAACGATTTGTCACTCTCGTACACAAGACCTTGCTAGCTTTGTGAAGCAAGCGGATATCATTGTGGGTGCAGTGGGTAAAGCTGAATTGATTCAAAAAGATTGGATTAAACCTGGTGCAGTAGTTGTTGATGCTGGTTTCCATCCACGTGATGGCGGTGGTGTGGGCGATATTCAACTTGTTGGTATTGAAGAAATTGCTTCAGCTTACACACCAGTACCGGGTGGTGTAGGTCCAATGACAATCACAACGTTGATTCGTCAAACAGTTGAAGCAGCTGAAAAAGCTTTAGGTTAATATTATCTCCCTCTCTTGCGCCGTATACGGCTCAGGGAGAGGGTTGGGGTGAGGGTATTGAGTTAGATAAATCCTCTCGCTAACCCTCTCCTTTAAAAGGAGAGGGAATTCTCTTTATTAATTTAGGTTTCGTATTTGAAACTCAAATTTTGTATATTTAAAAATAAAATCCAATGAGCTGTACTTTCCAATTTCCTAAAGCGCCTGAACATTTACTAAAAGCCTTACATGATGTGATTCCAGGTTGTGAACTTCATGCACAGCAATTGCCTGATACACCAATTTCACTTTGGCTCATTCCACCTGTTTTTCCAACCGATAAGCTAGATGATGAAGTTATTCGTCGTATATGGAATGATACGCCATATTGGATTTTCTGTTGGGCATCAGGTTTAGCAATGGCACAATGGTTATTGGCTGAACCGCATCATGTGAAAGACAAAGTGGTTTTAGACTTTGGCGCAGGTTCAGGCGTAGTTGCGATTGCGGCGAAAATGGCTGGGGCAAAACGTGTCATTTGTTGTGACATTGATCAAATTAGTTTGGATGCGTGTCGTGCCAATGCTGAATTGAATGATGTTGAGCTTGAATATTTGGATGACTTATATAAAGCTGAGCAAGTTGATATCTTGTTGGCGGCTGATGTGTTATATGACCAGTGCAACCGTTTCTTCTTAGATGAGTTTTTAAAATTTGCACCCGAGGTATGGGTGGCGGATAGTCGTGTGAAAAACTTTAGTCATCCGAAATATGAAAAGCTTGATGAGCGCAGTGCAACGACATGGCCAGACTTAGATGAATCACCTGAATTTAGAAATGTCAGTTTTTATAAGACACTCAATGAAGTACATTGAGTGTCTTAAGTTTAGAGTGTGCAGTTAAAGCGAACGACTTGTAAGAGACTAGGCTTAGTTTCTAAAGAAAGACGTGTATTGTAGTCTTCATTGCTGTATAGACTTTGAGTGTTTGAGAGTCCGAATGATGTTCGTGATTGGCCAATTTGAACCTGTTGAGTTTCTTGAGTTTTGTAATTGGGATTAGCAATTTCATTTACACTCAAAATGGTGGTTTTATACTGTTGAGTATGTCCTAAAACTTGTTGGCAAGTGCGTTGCAATTTGTGTTCATCAATATTTTGGTTGGCACGTGCAGAGAGGGTATACGAAATAGTGGCAGAATTTTCTGATTTGTTTTCAATTTGATATCCTGTAGCTCCATTGTGCTGTCGCGGAACAGATTGACAGGCTGTAAGCATAAGGGCGATTAAACAAGAGCCAATCATTTCTATTTTTTTCATTATCTGATCCTAATAAGCTGTTTAAATTAGTATGCCATAAGTGTGACAACTTATTGGTACTAATAAACGTTACTAAATACACTTTATTCAGTTTGTTTGAAGTAAAAAAAAGGTCACCGAAGTGACCTTTTTTCTCATCATGCTTAAGCAGATTTAACCGCTTCTAAAAGCTCAGCTTGACGTTTTTTCAACGCTTCTGGTAAACGATCACCAAGTTTGTTAAATAATTCAGTATGGCTTTCAAGTTCTTTGATCCATTGCTCTTTGTCTTGAGAAGTCACAAGGTCAAATTGCTCTTTCGTAAAGTCTGAACCAGTCCAGTTCAACTGTTCGTAAGTTGGAACACGACCAATTGGAGTTTCAACAGCGTCAGCACGACCTTCACAGCGATCGATAATCCACTCAAGAACACGCATGTTTTGACCGAAACCAGGCCATACAAAGTTGCCTTCAGCATCACGACGGAACCAGTTCACGTTGTAAATACCAGGAAGCTTGTTACCAGCAGCTGCAGCTTTCTCGCCAACTTTCTCACCCATTTCTAACCAATGTGTGAAGTAGTCAGCCATGTTGTAGCCAGCAAATGGAAGCATCGCAAATGGATCGCGACGAACAATACCTTGTTGACCAACAGCAGCAGCAGTTGTTTCAGAACCCATTGTTGCAGCTTTATAAACACCGTCAACCCAGTCAAATGCTTCTGAAATTAGAGGCACTGTGTCTGCACGGCGACCACCAAAGATGAACGCAGAGATTGGAACACCTGCTGGATTTTCCCAGTCAGCATCAATAGAAGGGCATTGACCAGCTGAAACTGTGAAACGCGCATTTGGATGAGCTGCTTTTTCTTCACCAGTATGTGGTTGACCTTTCCAGTTCGTTAGGTTGGCAGGTGCTTCTTTAGAAAGACCTTCCCACCATACTTCACCGTTGTCAGTCACGGCAACGTTTGTATAGATCACGTCTTTATGAAGCGTAGCCATACAGTTCGGGTTAGTCTTCGTATTTGTACCAGGAGCTACACCGAAGAAACCTGCTTCAGGATTGATTGCATATAAGCGACCATCTTCACCTGGTTTGATCCAAGCAATATCGTCACCTACAGTTTCAATCTTCCAACCTTCATAACCTGCTGGTGGAATTAACATTGCAAAGTTTGTTTTACCACAAGCAGATGGGAATGCAGCTGCGATGTAATGTTTTTCACCTTGTGGATTTGTCACACCAAGGATGAGCATGTGTTCAGCTAACCAGCCTTGTTGACGACCCATGAATGATGCGATACGTAATGCTAAGCATTTTTTACCAAGCAATGCGTTACCACCATAACCAGAACCAAATGACCAAATTTCACGAGTTTCTGGATAATGAACGATGTATTTTTCTTTGTTGCAAGGCCAAGCAACGTCTTTTTGACCTTCTTCCAATGGTGCACCTACAGTGTGTACACATGGAACAAATTCGCCATCAGTGCCTAGAACGTCATAAACAGCTTTACCCATGCGAGCCATTTTAGACATGCTGACTGCAACATAAGGAGAGTCAGTAAGTTCGATACCAATGTGAGCAATATGAGAACCTAAAGGTCCCATAGAGAAAGGTACAACGTACAAAGTACGACCTTTCATAGAACCGTCAAATAAACCGTTTAATTTTTCACGCATAACCGCTGGAGCTTCCCAGTTGTTAGTTGCGCCAGCATCTTCTTTGTTTTCAGAGCAGATAAAAGTACGGTCTTCAACACGAGCAACGTCAGAAGGATCAGAGTTTGCAAGATATGAACCAGGGTGCTTTTCTTGGTTAAGCGCTTGCATTGTGCCGTTAGCGATCATCAAGTCGATATAACGTTGATATTCTTCTGCGCTACCGTCACACCATTCAATTTTTGCTGGTTTTGTTAGTTTAGCAATCTCTTCCACCCAAGCAATAAGCTTAGGGTGACGAACGAATTCTGGTGCGTTCACTTGGGTCATGGTGAGGCCTATATCAAAAGTGTACAATGTGGTGTACAAATAATATCTAGATGCTGGTTTGCAGACTCTAGATTCAGTATGAAAAAAAGTGGCTGTATTAAAGCATATTTTCTAAAAAAAAATAAGACCAAAGGCTCAAATAGTGCTTAAGACTTGTTTGGTGTTAAGTTTATGTAATTATTTGATATTTTTTTAAAAAATGAGTAATTTCTTTTTCATTTTTAAATTTTATGTTTGGTATTTATAGTTAAAATATTCATTTAAAATAAAAACTTAATTAAAATATGAGATCAATTCTCATCATCGAAAAATCAAATGAACATCATTTAAAAATTACATAAATTGGCTTTTAATTGAGTAGTAAATAGACGAAATTTTAAAGTAATTCAATTTTTAAACTCATAAAATGAATTCAATGCTAAAGCCTTTGTCTATGATTTTTAATGAAAAATCTGGATTTCATGCCACCAATAATGATCAAATTTATGAACAACTTATGCATTATTGGACAGATCTAGGTTTTGAAATACAAGTTTTTGATATTGCTTCAGAAATGAGTGTTCAAGCACTCATCGAAAAAGTTCATCTTCGACATTTAAATCATGATAATCAGGGGGTGATTGTGGTTGCTGGCGGGGATGGAACGTTAAATTCTGTGGCTAATTATTTATTACATCAAACCATCCCTTTGGCAATTTTACCTTTAGGGACGTTCAATTATGTTGCACGGGTTTTGAATATTCCTTTAGATATTCTCGAAGCTGCAAAACTGGTGGTTGAAGGTAAGCCTAAAGCGGTACATGTGGCAAAAATTAATGATGCCATTTATCTAAATAATGCGAGTTTGGGTCTTTATCCATTGTTTATTAAAAAAAGAGAGTTATATAACCAAAAACTAGGGCGTCTACCATTACATGCCTATACTTCTGGCTTAGACGTGTTGATTCGTGATCGTAAAGAATTAAAGTTAGAAATTGAGGTGGATGGTGTAAATTATGCAGTTAAAACCCCTTTATTATTTTTAGGTAATAACCAACTTCAATTAAAAGAAATGAACCTCAATATCGCTAAAACGGCAGAAGAGGGTCGGGTTGCGGGAGTTGTACTTGCTCGCACGGATAAGCTGAGTATTTTTAAAACACTCATCCAACTCGTTCGTGGAAAATTAGATCAGGCAGCAGACGTATATAGTTTTAGTGCGGATCATGTGCGCATACGTTCTCATCAAAAAAAGATGACTGTAGCAATCGATGGAGAAATTATTCAACTGGATTCACCATTAGATATTCATGTTGAAAGAAATGCACTGACCTTAATGGTGCCACAATGATTTTACATTTGTCTGATTTGCATTTTGGGACTGAGCAACAAGATTGCTTAGATGCAATTACTCACTTTGTTGCAGAACATTTGATCGAAGCTGTTGTGGTCAGTGGTGATCTCACTCAAAGGGCAAGATTTTCACAGTTTTATCACTGCAAAAAATTTCTAGAAGAACTTAATGTTCCTTATATTGTGATTCCAGGTAATCACGATATTCCTTTGTTTCATTTATGGCGCAGATTTTTAAGTCCGTTTCATCGGTATAAGTTGTTTTTTGGTGAAATGGAACAGACCTTAGAAACTGAGCATTTTTATATTATAGGAATCAATACAATTCATCCTAAGTACCATACCAAAGGTCGTATTACTGAGTTTCAAATTCAGGAAATTGATCAAAAAATGAAATTGGCTCCTCAAGATAAATTAAAAATTCTGCTTACGCATCAACCTTTCTATAGTGGTGATCATGGTATAAATATGTCTAAAGATCGTCCTAAAAATACTGAAAAAGCTCTAAAGACATGGGCAAGCTCAGGGCTGAATGCAATTCTGCACGGTCATTTACATGTATCTGCTGTTTATGATCTGAATAAGATTTTCCAACTCAATGCTCAACATCAGATATTGGATATTCATGCAGGTACCGCTACATCACATCGTTTACATCATGACTTTTCTAATAGTTTTAATCTAATTGATGAAAAACTGAAGGTGCGTGAATATCGCTTTGATTCGAGATTAAAGAAATTTTATTTAGTTGCAAATCGGAATAAAGGCTAAATTATCGAAATGTCTAAAAAAAATACAAAAAAATAAATTTTTTTTCATTTTCCCCTTGAAGCAATTTTTTCCATCCCCACAAAAGTGACATCAAATAATTTTGGTGGTGATCTAAGGAAATTAAGATCACGACTATTAATCAAAAGACTTAGTCTGATGGAGTATTTTTATGAGCAACATTCGTCCATTACATGACCGTGTAGTAATTCGTCGTGTTGAAGAAGAAACAAAAACAGCTGGCGGCATTTTATTGCCAGGTTCTGCTGCAGAAAAGCCTGCTCAAGGTGAAATTATTGCAGTTGGTAATGGTCAGATCACTGACAATGGCGTTCGCGCTTTAGATGTAAAAGTAGGTGACAAGGTATTGTTTGGTACTTATGCAGGAACAACTGTGAAAGTAGATGGCGAAGAACTATTAATCATGAAAGAGTCAGATATTTTAGCTGTTTTAGAAGGCTAATTGATTCTTTTTAATACTACTCATTTAATCAATCAGATTTAGTAATTTTAATAATATTCGGAGTCAAATATGTCAGCTAAAGACGTTAAGTTTGGTGATTCAGCTCGCACAAAAATGATCGCAGGTGTGAATATCCTTGCAGATGCGGTTAAAGTTACACTTGGTCCTAAAGGCCGTAACGTTGTTATCGATCGTTCATTCGGTGCGCCACACATCACTAAAGATGGTGTTTCTGTAGCGAAAGAAATCACATTAAAAGACAAGTTTGAAAACATGGGTGCTCAACTTGTTCGTGAAGTTTCTTCTAAAACAAATGACATCGCAGGTGACGGTACTACAACGGCAACTGTTTTGGCTCAAGCAATTTTGAACGAAGGGATCAAGTCAGTAACTGCGGGTATGAACCCAATGGACTTGAAACGCGGTATTGATATTGCAGTTAAAGCTGTTGTTGCAGATATTAAAGCAACGGCTAAACCAGCATCTGATTCGAAAGCGATTGAACAAGTTGGTTCGATTTCTGCGAACTCTGATACGACTGTTGGTTCACTGATCGCTCAAGCGATGGAAAAAGTGGGTAAAGAAGGTGTAATCACTGTTGAAGAAGGTTCAGGCTTTGAAGATTCTCTAGATGTTGTAGAGGGTATGCAGTTTGACCGTGGTTATATTTCTCCATACTTCGCAAACAAACAAGATACATTGACTGCTGAATTGGAAAACCCATTTATCCTTCTTGTTGATAAGAAAGTAAGCAACATCCGTGAGTTGATTACTGTTCTTGAGGCAGTTGCGAAAACAGGTAAACCACTTCTAATCATCGCTGAAGATGTTGAAGGTGAAGCACTTGCAACGCTTGTTGTAAACAACATGCGTGGCATCATCAAAGTATGTGCTGTTAAAGCACCAGGCTTCGGTGATCGTCGTAAAGCAATGCTTCAAGATATCGCGATCTTAACTGGTGGTACTGTGATTTCTGAAGAAATCGGTATGCAGTTAGATCAAACAACACTTGAACATTTAGGTACTGCACACAAAGTAACTGTATCTAAAGAAAACACAGTGATTGTTGATGGTGCAGGCGATGCGAATCAAATTGCTGAGCGTGTTCAACAAATTCGTGCGCAAATTGAGGAATCAACTTCAGAATATGACAAAGAAAAACTTCAAGAGCGTGTTGCTAAATTAGCAGGCGGTGTAGCAGTGATTAAAATCGGTGCTGCAACTGAAGTTGAAATGAAAGAGAAGAAAGATCGTGTAGACGATGCTCTTCATGCAACTCGTGCTGCTGTTGAAGAAGGTGTTGTTGCGGGTGGTGGTGTTGCATTAGTACGTGCAGCTAAAGCACTTGACGGTGTAACGGGTATTAACGATGATCAAAACGTAGGTATCAACATCCTTCGTCGTGCGATTGAAGCGCCACTTCGTCAAATCGTATCTAACGCAGGTGACGAACCATCTGTAGTGATTAATGCAGTTAAAAATGGCGAAGGCAACTTCGGTTATAACGCTGCGACAGGTGAATACGGCGATATGCTAGAGATGGGTATTCTTGATCCAGCGAAAGTTACTCGTTCTGCACTTGAGCATGCTGCGTCTGTTGCGGGCTTAATGTTAACAACTGAGTGCATGATTACAGAGATCCCAGAAGATAAACCAGCTATGCCTGACATGGGCGGTATGGGTGGTATGGGCGGTATGATGTAATTCATCCCACAGCCTAAAAAATCCCCGCTTTAAGCGGGGATTTTTTTTGTCATCTGTCTGATAAATATTTGAATACTATTGTAAATATTGAATAAAAGCCTAGTAGAGCACTAATCTAAAGGAACATTAACACCATGATTGGGGGTGATGATGTTAACTGTTCAAGAAAATCAAATCATAGAAGAAATTTATGAGGCTGCCTTAAAGCCACATCACTGGGAAAATGTTTTAAAACAGGTCGTGGAATTTACACAGAGTTCAACGGCGATCTTTACTTACTTTGATCAGCTTCGGCCCGAACAAAATTTTATTTACACCATTAATATCCCGATTGAGGGAATTCAAAATTATCAAACGTATAACTTAGATGTCGTAGACATGCGTATTCATGGTCAGTTAATGAATACCTATGGATTAGAGCATGCCTATCAAATTGATTGTCGATCATATGCTGAAACAGATAATGAGGATTTGAAGAACTTTTATGAATATTGTTTAGTTCCTTCAAACATCTGTTATCTCAGTGGGGTATTGTTAGAGTATGGAAAATATAAATGGGGCGTGCTTGCGGTACATCGACCATCAGATGAAGCTGCTTATGATACTGCTGAATTACAAAGTTTAGAAAGACTCGCAAAACACTTTAGAAGAGCGATTCAAATTCATCGACAAATTAAGCTTCTTCAAAATGATAGAAGTAATTACACCGAAATTTTAGATAAGTTGAATGTGGGTGTGCTCATCGTTCAATCTAATCTAGAAGTGAGATTTGTGAATCAGTATGCGAAGGATTGTTTGAATGATACGAGTATGATTGAAATAGATTTGCATAACAGATTAAAAATAATCGAGCCTTATAATGCTCAATTAAAAAAATTGGTGCAGAGCACATTCAAAAAGAATGAGCGTTATTCATTAGAGAGGCATGATCAAGAAGAAGTTGGGGGTGCAATGCAGTTATATAGCGATCGACATCAATCAGCTTACTTAATCACAGTCTCACCACTTAAGGTGCTGTCAGATTCAATGATCTTAGACAATAATCAAGTTGCATTATTCTTATCAAAAATGCAGGATCGAAAACGCTTGTCTAAAATATTACTGAAGTCAACATTCCAACTGACAGCTCGAGAAATTGAAATTTGTCAGCATTTTATGGACGATCAGCATCTTGAAAATATTGCTTTGAAATGTGGGATTACGCTGAGTTCACTGCGGACATATCTGAAAACGATTTATCAGAAGTTAGGATGCTCCTCACAAGCTGAAATGATGCGGATTTTGATCGAATTTATTGATGCTTTTCAGCATATTGAATAATCCCCCTTTAACGAAGATGTTGAAGGGGGATAAAATTAATTCATTCTGGTCAGTGTAAATGTGCCTTCATCTGCTACGGTAAAGCTTAAACTTTGAGTAGAAATTTGTAATGGTAAGCCTAAATGCGCGTCTGTATTGGATAATCCAGCACAACCATTTGTATCAATGCTGAGGGGCGTGGTAACAAAGAGCTTGTTGTCGCGTAATTGATAACGACCATACTCAATACCAGGACCACCACAAGGTCCGTCATATGGATCTGGTTGATCATCGCCAACAGCATCAACCATAATAAAAGTGTTATTAGAATTAAATACGAAAATTTGTTTACCACTTGAGGACTGCCATGCGCCTACAATTCCACTATTATTTCGAGGAACTCGCGTAAACTCTGCACTTTCATCAGGATTTTCAGCTTCAGAAATCTTAAGTATAGAACCGTCAAAAGATAGTTTCATTGAACGCGATTCCCCATGATCGAGAAGTCCCCAATCTTCATTGGTATCAATCACAGGCGTAGTAATATTTATTGAAGAAGCGTATAAACTTCCACTTAGGGCATCTAGATTTATTTTGGCGTATTCCATGCCATTTGAAGAACTATTAGGCTCGTTCGGGATTGGTTCACCGAGCATATATTCGCCATTCTCTCCAATAAATAACACAATTTCAGACTCATCATTTTTTGCATACCATACGCCTTGAATATCTTTGAGCAGTGAGCTGCTAAAATGTTCTTTAGCTTGCTCTTCACTGACTACTATATTGGAGGCAATTTCAGGAATATTGATAATTTGACCTTGAAGTCGCTCTCTAAAATCACTTGTCGCATTGCTGAAATCAATCGATGTTGGCGAGAAATTTGAAACATCATCTGGGATTTGTATGGTCTCTTTATCCTCATCGATATCCAATGATTGTAAAAAAATCAGTAGATTGATAATTCTCTTGTTACGTTCATCTGCATTTAAATCTTCATTCACGAGTTCATTTGGTGTCACACGAGCTAAACCTTGTACGGTACCAATTTCGATATCACCAATTTTAAATGTAATGACATCTCCATCTCGATATTCAAACTCCCCATTTGCATTGGTCTTCTTCGCATTGTCATTATTGCCATTCACGATATATGTCGCACCTGCTACTGGGCTGTCAGTTAGTATTCCTATTTTAATCTGATCATCATTTTTTGCGGATTTATCCGAACCACCACAAGCTGCTAAACAGGTACTGAGCGCCAGTGTTATAAGAGCTTTTTTCATCATTTCCCCCAAATCATTCGTATTTTTGTACCTCGAATATAGTTTTAAAAAATTGAATATGACTATCCTCAAATTGGGAGGGGGGGATGGCATTAATGCTGCGTAATTTTAGAAGTTTTTTACTTTTGAGAAATTGCGCATATTTTTTTTTGAAAGATCAGATAAGCGGTTCATAGGTGAGGGCTTCATATTTTCTTCTTAATTCGATCAATGTTGATCGTTTCTGTTATTAGTTCTTGTTTTTTTATTCATAGTCACTGAATATCAATTAAATTTTTATATATTTTAATGAAAACACTTTCTAGAATTCTTTTGACGGCTTAACGACTATGTTATCTAAGTTCTTTATTGAACGACCTATTTTTGCTGGCGTACTTGCGATCATTGTCATGGCAATTGGTATATTTGCGGTGATGAGCTTACCGGTAGAACGCTATCCTGATATTGCTCCGCCAAGAATTACTGTATCAGCAACTTACACAGGAGCTGATGCCGAAACAGTTGAGGAAAGTGTCACACAGGTCATAGAACAACAAATTAAAGGAATTGATAACTTACTTTATTTTAGCTCTACCAGTAATGCATCTGGGAATAGTCGAATTAGTCTAAGTTTTGAAAACGGAACTGATCCAGACACAGCACAAGTCCAAGTTCAAAATAGCATTAATGGGGTGATCAATCGTTTGCCTGAAGACGTGCAGCGTCAAGGGGTCAATGTCTATAAATCCTTAGGTGACACCTTTATGGTGGTGGGGTTATATGACACTACGAACCAAAGTAATAATATTGCGTTGTCAGATTATTTGGCTGATCACATTGAACCAGAAATTGCGCGTGTAGAAGGTGTAGGTGAGGTTGATGTCTTTGGTTCTCAATATGCCATGCGTATTTGGCTAGATCCGAACTTATTGAAACAATATCAGTTGATGCCTAGTGATATTCGTGCCGCAATTGAAGCACAAAATACACAAGTTGCTGCAGGTGGAATCGGAGATTTACCGACAGTAGCAGACCAGTATCTTAATGCAAAAGTTACCGCTGGATCACGACTAAGAACAGTCGATGAATTTAAAAATATCATTGTCAAAGCGACTCCTGATGGAAGTTTTATTTATTTAAAAGATGTAGCACGCGTTGAGTTAGGTGCTGAAAATTATCAAGCTTTTAATACCATTAATGGATCACCTTCAGCTGGCTTGGCTGTTTCAATGTCATCTGGTGCGAATGCTCTTGCAACCTCAGCTAAAATTAAAGAAGTACTTGAGGACATTAAGAAAAAACTTCCTGAAGGCTATCAAATTGTCTACCCACGAGATAACACGCCGTTTGTTCAAGAGTCCATTAAAGAAGTTGTAAAGACCTTAGTTGAAGCCATTATCTTGGTCGTGTTGGTCATGTTTATCTTTTTACAAAGCTGGCGCGCAACACTTATTCCAACGGTCACGGTTCCAATTGTTATTTTGGGCACTTTCGCCGTCTTATTTGCGCTCGGAATGACCATCAATACATTGACACTTTTTGCATTAGTTCTTGCGATTGGATTACTTGTAGATGATGCAATTGTGGTGGTCGAAAATGTCGAACGTTTGATGCATGAAAAGGGGCTATCTGCAAAGCAAGCGTCTATCTTATCTATGCAAGAGATGACGGGGGCTTTAATTGGAATTACAGTGGTGCTAACTGCAGTATTTATTCCGATGGCTTTTTTTACAGGATCGACAGGAGTTATATACCGTCAGTTTTCAATTACCTTGATTGCAGCCATGTCACTGTCATTGTTGGTCGCGTTAATTCTCACACCAGCATTGTGTGCGATTATTCTTAAACCTAAACAACAAGAAGCAAAATGGGCGACATGGTTTAATACAAAAATGGAATCATTACGATTGCATTATCTAAAGTGGGTTGAAAAAAGCCTGTCACTAAAATGGATCGTTTTAACCAGTTTTGCTGGGTTAATTGTGATTTTTGCTTTGTTTTATAAGTCGCTTCCAACCAGCTTTATTCCAAGTGAAGATCAAGGTTTTATCAGTGTCCAATTCAGTTTACCTGAAGGCGCACCTATGACAGAAAGTCAGCTTGTTGGTGAAAGTATTCGAGAGTATTTTCTTGAACAAGAAAAACAGAATGTTAGGTTGGTTCAAATTCGTTATGGACGAAATTTTTCAGGAACGGGTCAAAATTTAGGAACAGGATTTGTAGCATTACATCATTGGGATGATCGTCCAGGTGAGGCAAACTCTGCACAATCCATTCGTGAACGAGCGATGGAGTTCTTTAGAAAAGACAGTCGCGCTCGGATTATGGTGAGTTTGCCAGGTTCTGTAAGTGGTCTTGGCGATACCAACGGCATAGAGTTTTGGCTGCAAGATTTAAATGGACAAGGACGACAGTATTTAGAAGATCAATTTCAAGCGCTAGAACGACAGGCAATCAACTTCACGACTTTTGAAAATTTGGGCAAACGCTCTAATCCAGATAAAGCCAAATTGAAAGTGAATATCAATCAAAAGTTAGTGATGGCGAATGGTCTTTCACAATCTGCGATTAACAGCACTTTGGCTGCAGCTTGGGGTGGTTCCTATGTGAACGACTTTATTGATCGCGGACGTATTAAACGCGTCATGATGCAGGGTGATGCCGAGTATCGTTCAAAGCCTGAAGATCTCAATTTATGGTCTGTACGAAACAATCAAAATCAAATGATTTCATTTGGTAATTTTGCCACTGTGGATTGGGATGGAGGCCCTGATGTGGTGACTCGTTTCCAAGGTTATTCCGCGCTACAAATGGAAGCAGACACTGCAAAAAATGTGAGCAGTGGTGCTGCAATGCGTGATATCAAGTCTATGGTTGATCAATTAGATGGGGTTGGGCTAGCATGGAGTGGATTATCGTTTCAAGAGCAACAATCGAGTACACAAGCCATTTGGCTTTATCTCATCTCTGTTGGCTTTATCTTTCTATGTTTGGCTGCCTTATATGAAAGTTGGTCGATACCTTCTGTTGTGATTGCTGCTATTCCATTGGGTATTGGCGGTAATATTATTTTTAGTTGGTTGGTCGGATTTCCAAATGATATTTACTTCCAAATTGCGTTACTTACGACGATTGGGTTGTCATGTAAAAATGCCATCTTAATTGTTGAATTTGCGGCAATGGCTCAGGAGCGTGGAGCTAATGCGATTGCTGCTGCTTTACAAGGTGCAAGTTTACGCTTACGTCCAATTTTAATGACTTCACTTGCTTTTGGTGCAGGGGTTATACCTTTGGTATTTGCATCAGGTGCAGGTGCTGCCAGTCGTCAAGAAATTGGTGTCAGTGTCCTTGGGGGGGTAATTTTCGGCACAATTTTAGTTCTTGTCTTTATTCCCTTTATGTTTGTTATCGTTCGGAATATTTTCAAATATAAATCAAAATCAGCATCTGAAACTTAATATGGTATCCGCAGTACAGCGAATATTGTACTGCGGTTGATCTAATCCATTTTTAAATATTAGTTTTTGACAAGACCAATACGCACTAACATGTTCAATTAGTGTTAGCATGCCTTGCTCAATTCTAAACGATAATAAATGAAGCGATTATGGATCAAATTAAACAAGATCATAAAATTGAAGCATTACAACAAGCATTGATCAATTCTGATGTCGCTCAGATTGATCATATTGCGGATACGATTAATCCTGCAGATTTGGCTTTGTTTTTACAGCAATTAGAAATCGATCAACAAATACAACTTATCCACCATTTAGAAAACGCAGCATATGTATTTGAGTTTTTGCCACTCAATCATCAAGTACAGTTGGTTAAAAAAATGGACGGTAAAAGTACAGTCCAGTTAATTCGTTCAATGCATTCAGACGCTCGAACAGATTTGTACAAAGCTTTACCGGATCAAATTAAAACATTTATTTTTGCGAATTTAGATCGAGAAACGAAGCAGCAAGTTCAATCTTTGGCATTGTATGCTGAGGAAACAGCTGGTGCGATCATGACATCTGATTATGTCACTTTGCCATCAGACATCTCAATGCAACAAGCTTTAGAGATTTTGCGTCATTCCGCCAAAGATACTGAAACCTTATATCTGATCTATATTACCAATCAATTTCAGAAACTTGAGGGTGTAATTTCTCTTCGAGAAATTGTGCAAGCACCTTTGGATAAAACAGTCCAAGAAGTCATGACCACTGAGGTCATTTACGGACGGGTAGATGAGGATCAGGAATCAGTGGCAAAAAAATTAAGCCACTATGATTTTATCGCCTTACCCATTTTAGATCATGATGATCATCTACTCGGTATCGTCACTTATGATGATGCTATGGATGTATTCCAAGAAGAATTTACCGAGGACTTTTTGAAAAGTGGGGCGGTAGAGCTTAAAGAAAATATCAGTATTCGTTCAGCACCAATATTATTTTTATTTAGACAACGTGTTTTTTGGCTAGTGTTTCTGGTCTTTGGCAGCCTACTTTCGAGTATTGGGATCGCCCATTATGAAGACATCATTGCTGCGCATATTGTTTTGGTCTTCTTTTTACCGCTATTGGTTGGGAGTGGTGGTAACGCAGGCTCCCAATCTGCAACCTTGATGGTTCGAGCAATCGCAACTGGTGATGTAAAAGCCAAGGATTGGTTTGTGTTGCTTGGTCGTGAAGCGATGGTTGCTCTATGTTTGGGTGCAACGATGGCTGCAGCTGTTTCAATTCTTGGCTATATCCGTGGAGATATGATGGTCGCTTTAGTGCTTGCGATCAGTATGATGGGTATTGTCATGATGGGCTGTATGATCGGGATGAGTTTACCATTTGTACTCAATAAACTAGGACTCGATCCCGCAAGCGCATCTGCACCCTTGGTCACTTCAATATGTGATGCAACTGGTGTATTGGTCTATTTATTTATTGCTTCACAACTCTTATTCTAAGGCTATGACTGATGGAGTATCTTTGCAGGATGTTGCTTAAATGACAAATAAAAATAAATTAACCCAAGCTGAAGTCATCAAAATGGAACGCGATCTTGCCAAGTTCGCAAACATGATGGATTCCGTCGTAAGAATTCCATTCACTAAACAAGGGGTAGGGGCTGATGCAGCATTGAGCACGATTCCTGTGGCGGGTGACCTAGCTGGATTTGTACTTACGTGTTATGCAGTATTACAAGCTCGAAAAATCGGTGTGCCCCAATCTAAATTGAATGGCGTGCTTAAACTTGCTGTGATGGATGGTGTAGTAGGTTTAATCCCTGTTGCAGGTACACTCTTTGATGTGTTTATTCGACCGAGTCGCAAGGCTTTAGATGTGGTTCATGATCATATTCGTGAAGAGTATCAGATTCATTCAGACCATCATGTGGTACACCCATTTTTACATGAAAACTTAGAGCGTAAACAGCAGAACTCTGCCTTCTGGCGAAATCCTGTCGTGGCATGGATTTGGATTCATATTCCTGATTTACTGGGTCTTCTGTTTTTAATTATTTTTGGTGTTGCCTTATGGTTTGGTGTAACGTTCTTATGGCAATGGTTTCAATCTATTTAAAGTGTTATAGATTGAGTCCAATAAAAAAGCCTCCCTATGGAGGCTTTTTTTAGATGCAGATTAAGGACAATCAAGTTGTTGTAATGCTGCTACACGTTGCTCAATTGTTGGGTGTGTTTGGAAGAGTGCAGCAAGGCTGAATCCTTCTTCACGACCAGATGAAATTGAGAAAGCTTTCATTTCTTTAGGCATTTGATCTGGCATTTCAGTTTCTGCTTGCAAGCGAAGTAATGCACTGATCATGGCTTGTTTACCTGCTAAACGCGCGCCAGCCTCATCAGCACGATATTCACGATAGCGAGAGAACCACATCACAATTGCCGAAGCAAGAATACCGAATACGATATCTAACACGATTGTAATGAGGAAATAGCTCCAGCCCGGTGCTTCACCTTCTTCACGACCAAATACATTGCGATCTACAAAGTCGCCGACGATACGCGCGAAGAACATCACAAACGCGTTGACTACACCTTGGACTAAAGCAAGGGTGACCATGTCACCATTAGCAACGTGACCAATTTCATGCGCCAACACTGCACGTAATTCATCTTTATTCATGCGTTCCAATAAGCCTGTTGAAACAGCGACTAAAGCATCGTTTTTGTTCCAACCAGTTGCGAAAGCATTTGATTGATAAGATGGGAAAATACCAACTTCTGGCATTTTAATACCAGCACGTTGAGAAAGTTGTGCTACTTCATTGAGTAACCATGCTTCCGCTTGGTTGCGTGGAGCATTGGGATCAATTAACTCTGTACCTGTGGTTTTCTTTGCAATCCACTTTGACATGAATAGGGAGATTAAAGAACCCACCATACCAAAGACAAAACAGATCACAAGTAAATTGCCAAGATTCAAGCCACCCGCGCCATGGTAACTACCGACACCGAAGAGTGACAAGATTATGCCAGCTACCACCAGTACCGCGAGGTTGGTCAGCAAAAACAAACCAATCCGCATCATCGAGAAAATCCTCTTATAAATAAAATTTAATAAGCTTTTTGAATTAAAAAACCTACGTCAAATATGCTTTCGAATAGGGAAAATTTCAAGAAAAAAATAAAAAATATAACGAAAAAAATTGAGATTAATTCGAAATATAGATCTTCGCTGATGCTGTGGCATTATTTGTAGAATATGAACCAGCTGGTGCGTCAGTAAAACTGCCATCAGCGGCCACAATAATTTGGCGAGGAGGTGACTTTGGTTTAGATGGTGCAGTCACTTGAGCTGATAAATTCTGATTGTTATAGCTCGGTGAACTTAACTTAGAGGATGCTGAAGCTGCATAACTATTGGTTGGATTTGAGCCTACACCATTGGCGTATAAATTATTGTAACGACTGAGTACACGTCTGACATAGTCTTGAGTTTCACGAAAGGGCGGAATTCCACCATATTTAGCAACATTTCCTTCGCCAGCATTATAACCCGCTAATGCCAATTGCGTATTGCCATTAAAGCGTTTCAATAGCCAAGCCAAATATTTTGCACCAGCGAAAATATTTTGTTCAGGATCATATGCATTATTGACATTAAATCGTTGTGCAGTCGCAGGCATCAATTGCATAAGACCCTGAGCACCAACAGGGGAGCGTGCATGTATATTAAAACCAGACTCTGTGTGCATCACCGCTTTAATGAGTCCTTCAGAAATGCCGTGTCGTTGAGCTGCTTGGCGAATATAGCCATCAAAGGCATTTCGATTTTTACTATGGCTTGGGAGAACAGATGCTTCGTTGCTTCCCCAATTGCTGTAACTATGAATATTGCTATCTGGATAGTAGGTTTTCTTTTCAACTTTAAGATGGTTGTATTTGTTTTTGCGGTTGGTCAGTACGGTAGTGCCGTTTGAATCTTTCAGCTGATAGATTGTTTGACCTGCAGAAGCCTGTGGCGAGAATATTAGAAAATTCACACACCCAAATAACGCTATGACTTTTATTTTATTTGTAGTTTTCATCATTCGAACACTATTTTTGTCCCTAAATGATATGTGGGTGATTTTCTGCAATGGAGATGTCTCTCGACTATGTAATGTTTTTTAACAATTCGTTGTAAAAAAATCAAGTCTTAATTGTTGGCTTAATATCCAAAAAAATTATTTATTTTTATTTATAAACAACTGCTTGACACATATAAGTTATTGAATTTTAAGGATATAGAATAGTGGTTAAAAAATGATCAATCTAAGGGAAAGCACCATCTTATCTTGCCAAAACTTTGTCAACCCCTAAAAAGTCCACAATTTTATCCACAGGTTTTGTGGAAAACTGTGGAAAAGTCCAAAAGATAAGCAATTCGACTAAAAAATGAACCCAAGCGTCCATTTTAGATGTGTGAATAAGACAGTGTTATGAAAAAATAAAAATTAGATGTAAAAAACAGATTCTTTAGATGCGATTAAGCACTGAATCGGCTAAAATTGCGCAGTATTTTTTTTATGGTTAATGTCGTCTATGTACTCGCCAGTTGAATCCAACCAAGGATTTAATTTTAAGCCAGAGCCACCTACAAGTTCTGCATATTATCGTTTATTAAAAAAACTTCGTCGTCAAGTAGGTCATGCAATCCGTGACTACAAAATGATTGAGGATGGCGATAAGGTCATGGTATGTATTTCAGGTGGTAAAGATAGCTATACCATGCTGGACATTCTCCTGCAGTTTAAACGCATAGCACCAATCAATTTTGATGTTGTAGCTGTGAATCTTGATCAGAAACAACCAGGGTTCCCTGAGGATGTATTACCCCGTTATTTAGAAGAAAATAACATTCCGTACTACATCTTAGAAAAAGATACATATAGCATTACCAAAAAGCTTACACCTGAAGGTAAAACCTATTGTGCAGTGTGCTCACGCTTGCGCCGTGGTTCTTTATATGGTTTTGCTCAAGAAATTGGCGCGACCAAAGTTGCTTTAGGTCATCATCGTGATGATATTATGGCAACGTTCTTCTTGAACCTATTCCATGGCGGTAGTTTAAAGGCGATGCCACCAAAACTACTTTCATCGGATAAAAAGAATATTTTGATTCGTCCTTTGGCGTATGTTGAAGAGAAAGACATCATCAAATACGCTGAAATGCGCAAATTCCCAATTATTCCATGTAACTTGTGTGGTTCGCAGGAAAACTTACAGCGCGCAATCATCAATGATATGTTGCGTGAATGGGATAAAGCTCATCCAAAACGTTTACACAGCATTTTTGGCGCGTTACAGAATGTCTCGCCATCGCAATTGGCTGACCGAGATCTTTTCGATTTTGAAGCCTTAGATGGACAACGTGAAGTTGATTTTGATGTAACTTGTTCAACAGCCGAAGGGGACACACCAAATAAGCGTATTAGCATGGTCAATCTCGGTTTTGCTGCTGAGTAATTCGTCTTAATAAAAAAAGCACTTTTCGAAGTGCTTTTTTTATTTCTTAGATTTTTACATTTTAATGAAGGTGTTGAGTCGATTTACAAAATGATGTTTTTTGTCACTTTAGGTCGTAGTACCGATACAAAAAATCATTGACAAACTTGTGAAAAAATAAAGATTTGATGATATTTAGGCGATTAGTTTTATTTACAAAAAAAATCGAACGCAGAGTACAAAAAAACGTATCGCATTTGGAAAATATCATGCTATAACTCTCTCAAGCGTAAAGCTTCTACATGTTGTTATCTTGGATAGGTAACGCAATAAATTGAATAAATACATCGAGGAAAGAACATGCCTGCATTTTTAACTGATGATTGGTTTGCAAACGTTGAGAAACTTACAGCTGAAGCTGGTGATTTGAACTTACCACCATCATTAGCAAATCTAGCATTGAATCTTGTAGTAACAGGTAGCGAAGGAACGACTGAATTAGCGCTTGATAGCGGTAAGATCCAAAAAGGCGCTTCTGCGAATGCTAAAACAACTTTAAACTTAGATGCGGATACTTTACGCAAAGTATTCTTAGAGTTTGACATGGCTGCTGCTATGCAAGCATTTATGACTGGTAAAATCAAAGTTCAAGGCGATATGTCTCAATTGATGGCTTTACAAACAGCGAAGCCAAGCCAAGAACAAAAAGATTTGTTCAAAAAAGTTTTAGAGCAAACTACTTAAGACTTTTTAAACAAAAAAAAGCTTACCTTTAGGTAAGCTTTTTTTTGTTAAATACTCACCAAACTTGGTGTCGTTTTTATATGTTCTAAATAAGCACGAATACGAGTGACGTATTGGATCGCTTGCTTATAACGCGTATTGTGCGATTGATTACGGTAAAGAAAATCATATACCTGTATCCAATCATTCGGATTTTTTCCTTGGGCTTTTAGGCGCTTCATAATCGCATCTGTGGCACCTGGCCCCATATTGTAAGCCACGAGGGCATACCAATAACGATCATGTTTAGGAATATAATCATATTTCGACATCATCAGATCAAAATACTTCGCACCACCTGCAATACTTTGAGCAGGATCAACACGATCTGACACACCCATTGCTTTTGCTGTGTTGTTGGTGAGCATCATGATGCCACGCACACCTGTAGGAGACACAGAATTCGGTTTTAAGAACGACTCTTGGTAGCCTATCGCAGCGAGGAAGTGCCAATCTAAGTCGTATGTTTGGGCTGACTTTTTAAAGCTAGCTTTATAAATTGGCATACGTGTTTTCAGATTGCGCTGAATAGTATCCCAATCATCTTGTTTAACCACGTTGCGGTTGTAGAAAGATGCCATTTGACGGATAGCACCATTTTGCTTGCTTTGACAAACAAAACCGCTGGCAGTATCTGTTAAAGGATCAGCAGCATTTTTAAAAACCCAATTGATTTCTGGATTAAGCCCATTTTTGCGTAAGCTTTCAAGGTCACCACATGATGCGGAAAAACCTGAAAGATTCTTTTGCTCAATGGTCATGATCGATGCTGTGGTCACCGCAAAATGAGCTTTACCTTGCTGCACCATTTTCAAAGCGGCTTCATTACTTTGAACCGTTTTAAAATCGAGTTTTACATTTAAGTTTTGAGCGTAACTGCTCACCAAGTCATAGCCAAAGCCATGTTTGAAGTTACCGTCTTTAAAAACCACGGTGGGATTTGACACGGCCACCACTGTAAGCTTGTTCGAATTTACAATGGAGTTGTATTGGTTGTCGGTCTTTGTTGCATTTAATGCATGAAATGGGATAAATGCTGTAGCGAGGACCATCGCTTTAAACGAGAGAGAAGAAGTTAGTGAATTAAGGCAAAGCCTCGATCCAGTGTTTGAACTACTGCGCATGTTGTCTCCGCTACAAGTAATTTATGCCCAAAAAAAGCAAAAGCAGTACCGCCTTAAACTTTTATTTAAAGTTGATAAATTCAATTAGGGTGGGCGTCATGAACGTCATTCAAAATGACATGTGTGGGTGGATAAAATATTGAAGAAAAGATCTTCGTACAAAAAGTAATCAAGATAAAACATGGGCGCATATTAATGGTCAATTTTACTCATGTCAAATTTTGTACAAAAAAAAATAAAAAACATGGTTTTAAGATATTGATAAATAAAAAGAAAAAACTTTATAAAATTTTTCCATGTAGAAATGCGGTATAAAATGTTGCAATGTGTCGCTATAACGTAAGCAAAATACTCATTTTATCGCCTATGAAATCGAATTTAATTACCCGAAGTGGGCATGACAAATTGGTCGCAGAACTACAATACTTATGGCATGAGGAACGACCTGAAATCACCAAAAAAGTGAATTGGGCTGCCAGTTTAGGTGATCGTTCTGAAAACGCAGATTATCAATACAATAAACAAATTTTACGAAAAATAGACCGTCGTGTTCGTTACCTCGGTAAACGACTTGAAGAGTTGCGGATTATCGATTTTTCTCCTGAACAAGAGGGCAAAGTATATTTTGGCGCTTGGGTAGACATCGAGAACGAGGAAGGCCAACTAAAGACGATTCGGATTGTCGGTGTAGATGAAATT
The DNA here is from genome assembly GCF_056779945.1 of Acinetobacter sp. ANC_7635. Taxonomy (NCBI): domain Bacteria; kingdom Pseudomonadati; phylum Pseudomonadota; class Gammaproteobacteria; order Moraxellales; family Moraxellaceae; genus Acinetobacter; species Acinetobacter sp. ANC_7635. Next base: position 45,049 of record NZ_JBWYIS010000001.1, read on the forward strand.
TATGATCATCATCCTCAACATATTTCAATAGATTCACCTATGGCACGTGCAATGTTAGGTAAGCAAGTAGATGATGAATTTGAGGTACATACACCCTTGGGAAAAAAAACATGGTTTATTAATTCAATTCGCTATGAAAAGCTCGAAAATTCATCAAAATAGTAATTTCTGATTTAAAAATAGGCAGGCGAGCAAAATTTCTTAGAAAAGTGTTTGCCAATTTTAAAAAATATTTATATGATAGCCGCCATTGGAAGCGTGGCAGAGCGGTTTAATGCACCGGTCTTGAAAACCGACGAGGGTGTGAGTCCTCCGTGAGTTCGAATCTCACCGCTTCCGCCAAATTTTTAAAAAGCCACTAATCATTAGTGGCTTTTTTTATTTTCTTCATATTCGTGCGATATTAAGACTGATATTTACTGTTTGATTTAATTTTTTGAGCATGGCATAAAAAACCACCCTAAGGTGGTTTCTCTACAGCGTTTAAGCCACTTTTTCTGGAAGATCGAACCAAATCACACGAGCATCTTCTGATGCTTCAATCTGCGCTGGATCAATAAAAGCAATAGCATCTCCAGCATTCACAGTGTGTTCAGCGACTTGAATTGAACCACTAATCACATGTAGATAGCTGACATGTTGTGTTGTAACAACTTCAAGTGAATGACCTTTCTCCAAAACAGCTGTTTTAACCTCCGCATTTTGGCGAATATGCATGGGTGCTTGTTCTGTCGGTCCACAAATCAGATGCCATTTGTTCGGTTGTTCAGCAGGATCGAGTTGAATTTGTTGGTAATTCGGCTCTGCATCGCGCTGATTTGGAATAATCCAGATTTGCAGTAAATGAACTGTTTCATCACCTTGGTTTATTTCACTGTGTTGAATGCCTGTACCTGCACTCATCAGTTGCCATTCACCAGCTTTGATATCACCGTGGTTACCCATACTATCTTTATGTGTAATCGCTCCCTGCAATACACAGGTGAGAATTTCCATATTGTCGTGTGGATGTGTACCGAAGCCTTGATGACCAGCTATGAGGTCATCATTAATGACACGGAGAGCACTGATGCCCATGTGGTTAGGGTCATACCAGCTCCCAAATGAGAAGCTGTGTTTGGATTCTAACCAACCCATTTTTACATGACCACGTGATTCACTGCGATGTAAATAAGCATTCATGATGATGCTCCTTTCATTATTCTTAAAGATGATGTTATTTTAATAGTTTAAAATGAATAAGATAGTAGGTTAGGACAACGTATCGTTCTAATTTTGAAACATAAAAAGGATAAAAAAGCCTGCTTGAAGCAGGCTTTTTAAAATTAGATTATTCTAAGAATTTTACTGTAACGCCAGAACGAACTTTGTTACCCAGATCATTCGCATCCCAGTTGGTTAAGCGGATACAACCGTGTGAAGCTGTCTTAGAAATACTTGATGGGTTAGGTGTGCCGTGAATACCGAACGATTTTTTGCTTAAACCGATCCAGATATTACCTACAGGACCATTAGGACCAGGTGGTAATGAAAGTGGCTTCAAATTTTTACCTTGTACAAAGTTACTTGGTGAATAGCTATACCAAGGGTTTTTCGCTACACCAGTAATTTTGTATGTTCCAGTCGGCGAAGGAGTGTCAGCACTACCGATGGTTGCTGGGAATGAGCCAACCATTTGGTTCTGTTGGTTAAACAAATAAAGTTGTTTAGCGCCTTTATGTGCCACGATTAAATGAATATTTTCTGGAAGTTCATTGCGAATGTTGGTCACAATAAGCTTTTCACCCGCTTTCTTAAATGTCGCTTTAGGATTTAGTTTCTTGAGAAACTCTTCATCCATATGGAATTTTTCAGCCAGCATTTCACTTACACGAGTGTAATAAAGACCTTTCATTTTCGCTTGTAAAGCATAGTCATGAGGAATTGAGGCTGCATAAGGACCTTTTAGGTCTGCTTCGGTAATAATATATTCAACATAAGCAGGTTTACCAGCTTGGCGTGCAACTAGAGCATCCCAAGTTTCTTTCGTCAAAACACCTGTAGCCTTTAAACCATTCATTTGCTGGAATGAAGCAATTGCTTTAAGTGTATTTTTTCCACTTGTACCGTCAATAGCACCTGGTGAAGCATGTGAATTATTTAACATTACATGTGCACGGGCATATACAGGGAATTGACCTTTGCCAATATTTTCATACCATTCAGCATTATTCAGACTGTCTAGCGTCCATGAATTTGCTGTAGCAGGTGCTGATGTAGATGGAGCTGAATTTGTCACTGCTGAAGATGCAGGTGCACTGCCAATGTCCGCAGTGCTATCCTCAGTTCTTTCTAGGTTTTGAAGCGTATCTGCAGCTTGATTTAGATCATTTTGCTCTTGCTGGCTAATTTGGGCTTCAGAGCTAGATTCTACCGCGAGAGGATCAATTGGATCTTGAATAGTATCTAAACTCGTTTTTGTAATTGGAGAAAGCGGTTGTTCAGCAGTACCAGAAGCAGCCAATGCAGTTCCAGACATAATACAACTTAAACTCAAAGCAAGAATTGAGCGAACGAACATGTAATTCAACCTTAAGAATTATTCATATTGATTTATAAAAACACGGATAAAGTATTGCAGAAAAAACACGGATATGCAGTATTTGTTTTGTTTAAATCAAATAAATTCCGATAGTCTCAATCTTTATTTTCATTCTAACTAAATACTTTAAAGTGCAGCTTTTTGGTATGATGAATGGAATTTCAATTTTGCATCGAGAAAGTAAATGACGACCTTAAAAAATGATCGTTTTCTGCGTGCCTTATTACGTGAACCTGTGGACTGCACGCCAGTTTGGATGATGCGTCAGGCTGGTCGATATTTACCTGAATATCGTGCGACACGCGCAACTGCGGGTGATTTTCTTTCTTTATGCAAAAATAATGACTTTGCTTGTGAAGTGACTTTACAGCCGCTTCGTCGCTATGACTTAGATGCAGCCATCCTATTTTCAGATATTTTGACTGTTCCTGATGCTTTGGGCTTAGGACTATATTTTGAAGCTGGGGAAGGACCAAAATTTAAGAAAACAGTCCGTACTGAGCAGGATGTAGCCCAATTACCAAAAATTGATGCTAAATCGGACTTAGACTATGTCATGAATGCAGTGTCGACAATCCGATCAGCATTAGGTGGCCAGGTACCGCTAATCGGGTTTTCTGGGAGTCCATGGACACTCGCGACGTATATGATCGAGGGTGGGTCGAGTAAAGATTTCCGTTACACCAAGCAAATGATGTATGCACAACCTGAAGTTTTACATGCCTTGTTAGATCATTTGGCTGATTCAGTCATAGATTATTTGAACGCACAGATTGAAGCAGGTGTGCAGGCGATTCAAATTTTTGACAGTTGGGGTGGTGCACTTGCACATCGAGAATATCAAGAATTTTCCCTCAATTATATGCACAAAATCGTGAAGGGTTTAAAGCGTGAAAATGAAGGCCGCAAAGTACCAGTAATTTTATTTACCAAAGGTGGTGGTCAATGGTTAGAACCTATGATCGCAACTGGCGCAGATGCGTTTGGACTAGATTGGACAACCCCTTTAAATGTTGCACGTCAAACTGTTGCTGGTCGCGCTGCCCTACAAGGTAATTTAGACCCTGCAACATTATATGGCTCTCCTGCGAGTATCGAAAAGTCAGTAAAATTAATGCTCGATGATGCATATGCTGCTGGTGAAAAAACGGGTTATGTTGCAAACCTTGGACACGGTATCACCCAATGGGTAGATCCTGCGAATCCTAAAGTTTTCATTGATACGGTACATGAGTACAGCGCAAAATATTTAGGCTAAACATTTAGGATGAATGTGTGAGCTTTTTAAAATCATTATTTGAGTTTCATTATAAGGCAGCATCCGCTGCCTTATTTGGTATTTTATTACTGCTAGCCTTTGCTTTGACGGCTTCGATAGGGCATCAAGAATATTATGGATTGTACCGATACGACTACCTCTTGATTTATGCAGTGGTTATTCAGGTCTGTTTACTGCTTTTAAAGTTAGAGTCTTGGGCTGAAGCCAAAGTTATTGCAATATTTCATATGTTGGCAATGGTCATGGAGATTTTCCTGACACATCCACAGATTGCATCATGGCAATATCCGCAACCTGCGGTATTTAAGATTATGACCGTACCACTTTTTGCGGGATTTATGTATTCTGCCGTAGGCAGTTTTTTTGCTCGTTCACTCAGGCTCTATCGCGTAGAAATTGAGAACTTACCTAGTTTTTTCAATATGATGAGTTTAGCGATCTTGTCCTATTTAAACTTTATGACGAAGTTCTTTATCCCAGATATACGATACTTATTGTTTGCATGGAGCGTGTTGATATTTTGGAAAACTAAAATAACGTTCAAGCTTAAATATCATGAGATGACCTTGCCAATGCTTCCTGTGCTTTTGTTGTTGGCATTTATTATTTGGATTGCTGAAAATATCAGTACTTTTTATCAAATTTGGTTGTATCCAACGCAAGTGGAACAGTGGCATATGGTGGGATGGGGGAAACTTGGTTCTTGGTATCTCCTACTAATGCTGAGTTTAGTATTGGTGTTAAAAATCTTAGGTGAACGGAATTCACAGGGTTTGTGGCGATTGAAGGGCGAATAAGTTAATTCATCAAAAAAACTCAATACTTGATGGCATTGGTAAGATTTGTTTTGCGTTCTTGGCTTGATATCGCTATGTTAAAGAAGTTCGTAAAAGAACAAAATTGGAACAATAAAGAACACTTGAGCACATCAAGTTTGGAGTGATGTTATGTATAAAAAATTAGCTTTAGCTGCGGTATTGGCAGTAGGATCAACAGCTGCATTTGCTGACCGTGATGTTGGTTGTGGTATCGGTTCACAAGTTTGGGCAGGTCAGTCTGGTAAAGTTGCAAAAATCTTAGCAGGTACGACCAACGGTTTATTTGCTAACCAATTATTCGGTATTACTTTCGGGACGTTAGGCTGTAGTGGTACAGGTACAGTAACAGCACAAGCAGTAACATTTACAAATGAAAATGCCGAAGCTCTTGCACGTGATATGGCGGTAGGTGAGGGGGAAAGTCTTAACGTCCTTGCAGAGCTTCTGAATATTAAATCTGAAGATAAAGCACGTTTCTTTGCAGTATCAAAAGAAAATTTCTCTGAAATTTATTCAGCGGACAATCAAGATGCATTCCAAGTCCTTGCATCTCTTCAAACTGTTATGTCTCAAGACGAAGTATTAAAAGCTTACGTTTAATTGCGAAAACCCTGTCTTATGGCAGGGTTTTTTTGTTTCATCATTATTAAGTTCATTTTATGAAATTTGCTTTTTTTTCTGCCTTGATTGTCAGTAGCTTTCTGACACATGCATATACTTCTCCAGTTGAACAATATATTGCACAAGCACAACACCATCAGCTTGATAAAAATAAAACTTGGCAAAGATTAATGTATGCACATCAAGCGAAGAGTGAAGTCAGCTATTCAGGATTTTTTTTTAGTGCAAATGGTGCAGATAATTTACAAGATGAGCTGAATGCAAATATTCGTGAATTATTTATAGATCGAGGACAAGATCAATCCATTATATGTCGTTTCCCAGCTCGCTCTGCATGGTTAATAGAACAACTGAAAATAAAACAAGAGGAGCTTCCTAAAGCAGATTGTCCTGCTCTAGAGGAATGGATTGGACAGATTAAACCGTATCAAGCAACATTGATTTATGCGACAGATTTCATGGGAAATCCAAGTTCGATGTTTGGTCATACCTTGCTACGTCTTGATCCTAAAGATCAAAAAGAGCTTAATCTTATTTCTTATGCAGTCAACTACGCTGCGACGGTCGAAAATAGTGATAGTTTTTCTTTTGCTTGGAAAGGCTTAACGGGTCAATATCCAGGTGAATATTCGTTAATGCCCTACTATCGAAAAGTAAAAGAGTATGGTGATTTCGAAAGCCGTGATTTGTGGGAATACGAATTAGCATTAAACCCAGAAGAAACCACACGTTTAGTACAACATATCTGGGAGTTAAAGCATGTCCAATTTCCCTATTATTTTATAAGTGATAATTGTGCCTACCGCTTATTGGGACTCATTGATTTGGTAAAACCCGATGCCAATCTACAAGCACAGTTTAGTCATATTGCAATTCCAGTCGAAACCATCAAAGCGGTGCAGCAGCAAGGCCTCATTAGAGATACTGTTTATCGCCCAGCACTTGAAACGCAGTTACTTCATCAAGCAAAACAACATGGTAATGACTTAGCACATTCGGCACATCAATTAACGCTGGTGCAACCAGCACAAATGCGTGAATTTTTAGCTCAATTTACGGCCAAGGATCAGGCGCGTATTCTTGAGATGGCATATGATCATTTGTATCTACAGCTCATTTCTCAAAAAATCGAAGCGAGTATTGCGCAACCTAAAATACGACAAATTTTGAGTTTAAGAAGCCAACTCCCTGTTGAAAAACAACGCACTGAAGTGGCAAGACCACGAATTGACCCTGTGGATGGGCATCATGCTCGAAAAACATCGATTGAATTTGGACGAGTGCAAGACGATACGTTTGTGCAGATCAACCATCGACAAGCCTATCACGATTTATCTGATCTTCAGGGGGGATACCGACTTGGAACGCAGTTGAAATTTCTTGAGGGGAGTCTTGAGTTTCGGAATGATCAACTCAAGTTGGCTGATTTGGATCTTTTAGAAGTGAATTCTTATAATCCAATTACGCCTTTTAAGACGCCGTTGAGTTGGGGATTTGGATTCGGTTGGAAACAACTCTCAATTGATGATTCTGGAAATTTCAGTGATAGCGAGCAACATGGTGTTTTGAATCTATCAACACAGTTTGGATATAGTTGGGCAGATGCAGATCGTGAACACCTGTGTTATGCGCAGATGCAGAATCATATTCAAGCTGGAAAAACTTTAGAAAAGGGCTGGAGATTGGGGCTAGGGCCAACTGTAGGTTGTCAAAACTTATGGTCAGATCGAGTGAATAGCTTAGTGCAAATTGAAATCCCTTTTTGGGAAGATCAGCAGGCTTGGCAGCTCGGACTACGATCCTCAGTTCAGTATGCACTTAACTCGCAAAGTGCTATCTCTATTCACTGGAATTATCAATTACAAGAACAGCATGATTGGCATCAAACTAGTTTAGGATTTACACGCTATTGGTAAATACACAGTACTAGGAAGTACTGTGTTGAAAGGAGAAGCTTGTTTTTAAACGATTACATTCACATAGTACTTTTTCACTTTCTCAACGACTTCAAATGTTCCAATGAATCCTGGTGGTATTACACCTGCTTGACCTGCAGAAACTTCGATAAAGTGATTTTTACTTTGAATGTGGATGCGAACTTTTCCTTCTATAATTTGAAAGAATTCTTGTTTATTGTCGGCAAATTGAATATTCCAAGCACCAACTTCACATTCCCAAATCCCACATTCCATATGCTCGTGTTCATAAAGACTGTAGGTGTGACGTTCGGGATTGCCTTGGACGAGACGATCAGGACGCGGGAAGTCGACTGATTTTTCTGCGTGTTGTTGACCTTGACCTGCAACATGAAGAGATGTCATATATTCACCTTAAGAAATTGAGCCTTGGAATACGGTCTAAAAAAAACCTCAACAGGGTTGAGGTTTTATGAATTAATAACTTTCTGGAACAGCGCTCAGAAACTCGCGACGTTCATCTTTGTTAGTTTTAAAGTCCCCAACAAATGATACTGTACGAGTAGTTGACTCTTGTTTGCCTACACCACGCATCATCATACACATATGTGCTGAATCAATGACAACAGCTACGCCTCTAGCACCAGTCACTTGAGCCACAGCTTCAGCAATCTGTTGAGTTAGATTTTCTTGAATCTGTAGACGACGGGCAAACATTTCAGTAATACGTGCAAATTTAGATAAACCTAAAACTTGACCTTCTGGTAAGTAGGCAATATGCACACGTCCATAGAACGGCAGTAAATGATGTTCACAAAGCGAATAGAATTCGATGTTCTTGACCAAAACCATTTCACGGTTGTCTGAAGGGAAGACCGCATTGTTGGTCACTTCTTCAAGCGTTTGGCTATAACCTGACGTCAAATACGAAAAAGCTTTAGCAGCACGCATTGGTGTATCTTTAAGACCAGGACGAGTAAGATCTTCGCCAACGGCAGTTAAAATGTTGGCGTAGGATTGCTGCATAGACATAAGACGTGTTCACTTACACAGATGTTGAACAAGGACGGCATTGTATCAGAAAACGATTACAATGCCGTATATTCAGAAAAAATTCCGATTATTGAGTAAATTTTGGATTCTTTTCTGCACGTTTAAGCAGAACTAAGACCGCGCCAGTGCCACCTTGTTTTTCAGGCGCACTGACAAAAGCCAAAACATCACGATGTTGTCTGAGCCAACTATTAACATAGGTTTTTAAAACAGCTTCAGGGCCTTTACCATGAACAATTTTAATGACGTTTTGATTTTGCTCTTTCGCCATCTGAATAATTTGCAATACAGCTGAACGTGCTTCTTCTACGGTACAGCCATGCAAATCAACTGCTTCAAACCAACGTAAATTTCCAGCTTTCAGATCTTCAAATACTTTATGTTGTAAGGTCGCAATTCGATAACTGAGACTAGCCTGACTGCCAACTGGATTGAGCATGGCTTGAGTATCAGACATCACAGTTTCATCAGTATGCATTGGACCTTCAGCAGCAGCACGTTTTGCTAAGGTTTGAGCATCCAATTTCTTTTTGGCTGGTTTCTCAATTTTTGCAATATTGCCATGATCAATTTTTTGAACACCTTGCATTTGCTGACGAAAGAGTTCTAAATCTTCCTCATGCTCTTGTTCAACCGTCTTTTCAATAGGTTTAGGAGCTTCAACACGAGGAGCAGGATTACTGATTTGTTTCTTAAACTGTTTCAGTAAATTAAATTGATCTTTTGATAAAGAAGAATCATGTTTACTCATAACGTGCTTGTGACTTTAAAGTGGAAGATGAATGAATGTGATTATAATCCGAAAATCCCTCAACTTTGTAGTGAGAAGTATTTAAGTTGATTTTAAGGTGTTGGATAAATTGGAGATAACTTAAGGGATAAAGCAAAAAAAAGAGATTGATTATTAATCTAATTTATTTTGAATTTGTTCTAGCTATTGTTGTTGGCATTAATGGAGGCAAGAATGGATTCGGAAATCCATTCTTATGAGATTGAATTATTTTTAGTCGAACAATTTACCGCAGAATATTAGAGTCAAATATTCTGAGGTTCGCCAAACAATGCGGTAAAGGCATGATCAGGACGAGGCTGTTTCATAAAACTTTCACCCACAAGGAAAGTGTGAATGTCATTTTCTTGCATCATGGTGACATCCGCTGAGGTTGCAATGCCGCTTTCCGTTACTAATAAACGAGATGGTGCAAGTTGTTTTTTTAGACGAATTGATGTGTTCAAATCAACATCGAAAGTTTTTAAATTACGATTATTAACGCCTAATAAACAACGATCTGATAATTTGAGAGCACGTTCTAGTTCATATTCATCATGCACTTCAACCAGTACATCTAAATGATGTTCAAATGCAGTTTTCGACATTTCCTCAAGTTGTTGATCTGAAAGACATGCAACAATGAGAAGGATACAGTCTGCATGCAATGCACGAGCTTCAATCACACCATAAGGATCGATTAAGAAATCTTTTCTTAGTGCAGGCAAATCACAGTGAGAGCGAGCAATATGAATGTTCTCATCGGCACCTTGGAAGAAATCAATATCTGTAAGTACTGATAAACAAGCTGCACCCGCTGATTGATACTGTTCAGCTATTTCAGCAGGATTGAAGTTTTCTCGAATAATGCCTTTAGAAGGAGATGCTTTTTTGATTTCAGCAATGACAGCAGGACGTTTGTGTTGTAGTGCTTGAGCAAAACCGCGAACAGGGCTAGCGGCTTGAGCGAGTTCTTCGACGTCCTTATAACTACGTTGTTTTAATCGTGCAGCAAACTCTTCTTGTTTACGGTCAACAATTTTGCCAAGAATAGTATTCGCGATATCTAACATAAGAATGTCCTGACTTAATTAAGCTTCATAATGTTTTATTGTTTTTGTGAATTCAGAAAGCACATCCATCTTTTCAAGTGCCTGACCACCATAAATGATGTCATGTGCTAATGCCACACCTTGTTTATAACTCGAAGTTAAACCTGAGACATAAATACCAGCACCAGCATTCAATGCAATCATACTGGCCGCTTTTTCACCTTTCGGTGATTTTTTCTTACCTAGTGCATCTTTGATCAGTGCCAAACTTTCAGCAGAGCTATCAACAGATAAATGCGTCAATGTTTGAGATTCAATCTCTACATCCTCAGGGAGGATTTCCCACTCAGTAATTTCACCATTTTTTAACTCAGCGACATAGGTGGATGAAGCAAGACTGATTTCATCTAGTCCATCTTTAGAGTGAACAACCATGACGTGCTCAGCACCAAGTTGCTTAAGAACTTCAGCAATAGGTCGACATAATTCTGTTGAGAACACGCCAATTACAAAGCGCTTTACACCAGCCGGATTCGTAAGCGGGCCAAGTAAGTTGAAAATGCTTCTGAAGCCCAATTCTTTACGAGGACCTGCTGCATACTTCATTGCTTTATGATGGTTTGGAGCAAAGAGAAAACCCACACCCAAATCGCGGATACAGCGTTCAGTCTGTGCCATATTTAGGTCGAGATTAATACCAGCTTGTTCTAATAGATCTGACGAGCCTGATTTTGATGACACACCTCGGCCACCGTGTTTGGCAATCGTTGCACCTGCAGCTGCAATCACAAAACTTGATGCAGTTGATACATTAAACAGGTTTTGTCCATCACCACCCGTGCCAACGATATCGACTAAGTATGGAAGATCACTGACATCAATCTTGATCGCATATTCACGCATCACACGTGCAGCAGCAGTAATTTCGTCAATACTTTCGCCTTTTAAACGCAAACCCATCATCAATGCACCGATTTGTGCATCAGTCGCTTCACCATCCATAATGGTGCGCATAACAGCTTCCATTTGAGGCTGTGTTAATTCAATATTTTTCGTAATGTTGTTTAATGCTTGTTGAATATTCATGTCTTGCTCTTACGCATAAATTTCTAAGAAGTTTTGGAAAATTTTGTGGCCATGTTGGCTGAGTATCGATTCTGGATGGAACTGAACACCTTCAACGGGAAGGGTTTTATGTTTCACACCCATAATTTCCTCCATAGAACCATCTTCTTCATTAGTCCAACACGTCACCTCTAAACATTCAGGTAAAGTCGCTTGATCAATGACTAAAGAATGATAGCGAGTCGCTGAGAATGGAGAGGGTAGATTGCTAAAGATCCCTTGATCAGAGTGGTACATGTCAGATAAACGCCCGTGCATGACTTTTTTTGCACGAACAATATCTCCACCAAATGCTTGCCCGATACTTTGGTGACCTAAGCACACCCCAAGCAGTGGAATCTTGCCTGAAAAGTGTTGAATCGCTGGGATTGAAATACCTGCCTCAGAGGGAGAGCAGGGACCAGGTCCAATGACGAGATATTTTGGTTGCCATCGCTCAATATCCTCCAAAGTCACGGCATCATTACGGACCACTTTTACTTCCTGATTTAACTCGCCAAAATATTGGACGATGTTGTAGGTAAAAGAGTCATAGTTGTCGATCATCAGAAGCATTTTAAGCTTAACCTCTTGAAATTTATAATTTAACTTAATTTAGCTTTGTTATTCACATTGATAAGATGCATCACAGGGTGTTGACTGCATCCTTGTCTAGTAACTCAAAGCGATTAAGTGGCAGTTATCATAGCAGATTCTTTTATCAGCGCAGGTTAAATTTTGGGGTTCAAAACATCAGCAATATTGATCACTTAAATCAAATTAATGTGTGAATGAATGGTTCTAGGTGAATAGCGCTAATAAATGAAATATTGATCTGAATCTAAAAGCTCATACGTGTTATTCATAAGTTTTTTTAATCATTGTGTTTGATGAGTGAGATTTGTGTTAAAAACAAACAAACAAAATGCACTCAGTAAATTTATAATTTATAAGATTTAGTCTCGCGGTCGTTCACTTTTACATCATTTATCTAAGATATTTAATTTTACTGAACTAATATGATGCACAAAATTTAGATTTATCATGGCTCGATGTGTATTAATAAAGTTATGATTGAGTTGGATTATTTGTCTTCCAAATAAAAATAAAATATTAAAATTTTTTATTTAATGATATATAAAACAATGTGTTAAACGCATGTGTCTGAAAATTTGATCCATTTTTCTAATTTATAAAAATTTATAAAATATACCGTTTGGTAAATTAGGTAATTAAATCCCTGAATAAACTTGACTTTAAGTTTAATAATTAAACGATCATGCTCTGAGATGCACCATTTTGATACAGGTTGTAAATAAATATTTTTTATTGCGATGAACTGTGCCTGAATATGGTGCATTTAGTTTTAAGCACAGTATAATAGTCGCAAAGCAAAGTGAATAAAGCTGTTAATCTGATAAGGATTTCAAGATTTTAGCTTTGCTTTTAAAAGTTGGTACGGTAATTGCTTTAAAACTACCAACTACTAACACGCACTAAATGTGCAACAAAAAATCATCGGAGCAAAATGAGCATGGCGAACAAGGTCCTACAACTCATCCAAGAAAGTGGCGCAAAATGGGTAGACTTCCGTTTTACGGACACTAAGGGTAAAGAACAACATGTTACTTACCCAGCAGATACTATCGATGAAGATACTTTTGAAGATGGTAAAATGTTCGACGGTTCTTCAATTGCTGGTTGGAAAGGTATCGAAGCGTCTGACATGATCTTACGTCCAGATGCTGAAACAGGTTTTATCGACCCGTTTTTTGCAGAGCCAACTGTAGTGGTGACTTGTGATGTTATTGAGCCATCTACTGGTCAAGGTTATGACCGTGACCCACGTTCAATTGCTCGCCGTGCAGAAGAATATTTAAAATCTACTGGTATTGGTGATACTGCTTTCTTTGGTCCAGAACCAGAATTCTTCGTATTTGACGAAGTTAAATGGGACATCGATATGTCTGGTGCTCGCCATACATTAATCGCTGAAGAAGCTGCTTGGTCTACAGGTAATTCTTACGAATCAGGTAACTCAGGCCACCGTCCACGCGTTAAAGGTGGTTACTTCCCAGTGCCTCCAGTTGATTCTCACCACGATATGCGTGCAGAAATGTGTGCGAAAATTGAAGACATCATGGGGCCAGGTCGTGTAGAAGTACATCACCATGAAGTTGCATCTTGCCAATTAGAAATTGGTGTGAGCTTCAACACAATGGTTCGTAAAGCTGATGAAGTACAACAGTTTAAATATGCTGTTTGGAACGTTGCTCATCAATATGCTAAAACTGCAACGTTTATGCCTAAACCAATGGTTGGTGATAACGGTTCTGGTATGCACGTTCATATGTCAATTTCTAAAGACGGCAAGAACTTGTTTGCTGGTGATGAATATGCAGGCCTTTCAGAAATGGCATTGTATTTCATTGGCGGTATCATCAAGCACGCACGCTCATTAAATGCGATTACTAACCCTTCTACAAACTCGTATAAGCGTTTAGTGCCACATTATGAAGCGCCAATTATGCTTGCTTACTCAGCGCGTAACCGTTCAGCTTCTATCCGTATTCCATACGTTTCTAGCCCGAAAGGTAAACGTATTGAAGCACGTTTCCCAGATCCAATGATGAACCCGTACTTAGGTTTTGCTGCATTGTTAATGGCGGGTATCGACGGTATTCAAAACAAGATTCATCCAGGTGAAGCTTCAGACAAGAATTTGTATGATCTACCTCCTGAAGAAGAAGCAAAAATTCCTACAGTTGCACACAGCTTGGATATGGCTTTAGAAGCTCTTCAAGCGGATCACGATTACCTTCTTAAAGGTGGCGTATTCACTAAAGAAATGCTTGATGCTTACATTGAGCTTAAAACTGAAGAAGTTCGTCGTCTTAATACGACAACTCACCCAGTTGAATTTGATATGTACTACAGCCTGTAATTCGTTCACGAATTTCGCTGTAAAAAACCCGCGCAATGCGCGGGTTTTTTTGTGTTTTGAGTTAAAATAAATGTAGTCAAATATGAGAAATATTTCATGGCAAAGCCACGTAAAAAGCACACGGGATTTTTTCCTTGGAATGATCCAAGTGACCACGAAAAAGGATTTAAGCTCAATTTTTCTGAAGTGACCTATTTGGAAGTTGGCAGAACCATGGAAGGCTATAAACAGGCACAATTTCTTGAACTGAGAAATCCTGATTTGGCTTTACAATTTGATTATCCAAATGAATTTTATATCAGTGCCGAAGGTTTTATTTTAGTAAAAACAGCACAAGGTAAATTTGAAGTGATTGCAAAATCAGACAATGCTTGAATGTGTTAGTCTGCGCCTAAAAAATAAGATTTATTCCTTGTGATCATCCAAGTCATATTTGAGTAAGTTTTCACGCTCATAAGGTGCATCCTCAGCAGGATATCTTAAACTTTCAATATTTTGGCTTTTGGCGATAGACCATATAACACTCTCCCCAGCGGGGATATTAGGGCTGAAATTCTGATATAGCGGATCAACATAAGCATCTGTTGCATTGATTATTGTCCACCCTTTGCTTTCTAAGGCTAAAATAATCTCGCCTAGAAACTGTCCATTAATCGCATTCGTGTGGAGTAACAATACATGCTGAGGAGAGCGTTGAAGGGTTTGCAATGCGAGTGAATCATAATATTCAGCTCGATCAAGAAGATGATCAATATAAGCACGCTTCAATCTTTTAATGTGTGACGTTTTTCCTGCTTTTGGATACGCTAGATATTTTTGATTATAAAACCAGTCACTTGCATCAATACTGACACCACCATGCTGGTAATGATTTTGTTTTAACCAGTTTTGGACTTGATCTCTTTTCGCAATATTATTACCTTCTTTTAGATAGGGATATCTAAAAATTTTCCTAAAGTTTTGTAAATCATGAAAAACCAATTCATTAATTTTAATGCTTTTGATGTAGTCTTTCGCCAAAACTTCAGGTTTATTTAAATTTTCGTGAAAAGCACTGTGATTGCCAACAATGTGTCCGTGTTTATCCCATTGACGTATTAAGTCTTTACCCGCATTGTCACCGATTTTGATGTAATTTGGGAAAATGATAGATTGAATATTTTTGTTTTTTAAATGCGCTAGTATTTGTTGATTAATGTGTGGAGCAGTAGGATCAATAGTTGCATTTAATCCATCATCAAAACTCAGTGCTAATTGACGAGCATGAGCTTGGGAAAGAAATAACAGTGATATAAATAAGTACAAGCTAAATTTAAGCATGTTTAATGAAGTTGTTTACGAATGAATGTTTATAGCATTTTTTTTGGGGGTGCAGTATGAAATGTGTGAGTGTGATGCCTTAAACTAAACCATAGGTTTGGTGCATTAGTTCTAAAGCTTGGGTACACTTGAGAGTATAAAATAATGGTAGTCTGAAATATGCTTGAAAACCGTCAATTTAATCATCAGGAAAAATTAATGTGTCCTGAGTTAAAAAAATGGTTGTACGCCTCAGGCTCACTTACCCAACAACTGACAGATTTAGCTGATGGAACATTCAAAGTTCAACGAATCCAAGAACGATTTCAACGTTTAAATTTTCATGATGCCAGCTGGATGGGTGTATCACATCAGCATACTTCTTGGGTTAGAGAGACTCATTTATTTGGTTCTGAGTGTGAACCGTGGGTAAAAGCGAAATCTATTTTCCCAATTACCAGCCTTCAAAAAAAAGCACGTCTCTTTCAACATATTGGAAATCAGCCTATAGGTCGATTCCTGTTCCAACGCACAGAACCGCAATGCCAACGTCGCGTGATCTTACTTGAGGATGGATGGACCAGACAGAGCTGTTATACTTGGCATGGCTGTAAATTTATTGTCCAAGAAACATTTTTACCAGCATTTGAACGTTTTATAAAAACTCATTGAGCTAGACTTTATGGCAACCGCACAAGCAATCACCTGGCGCGAGCGTTTAAGCGCTTATTACTATTTATGTCGTTTCGATAAGCCAATTGGTACTGAGTTAGTCCTGTGGCCCACCTTATGGGCGCTGTGGATTGCAGCTGGTGGAATACCTGATGTAGTGACACTGCTTGCCATCGTATGTGGCACTATATTTATGCGTGCAGCGGGATGTGCCATTAATGATTTTGCTGATCGTAAAGTGGATGCACACGTAGAAAGAACTAAAAATCGTCCATTAGCCACAGGTGTGATTTCGGCAAAAGAAGCAGTTTGGGTGTTTATCGCACTGGTTGCTGCAAGTGCTTGTACATTGTTCTTCCTGCCTATTGAAACTTTTTATTGTGCTTTAATTGGGCTGGTACTTGCTTTCATCTATCCATTTATGAAGCGCTATACGCATTTACCTCAAGTGGTACTGGGGATGGCATTCTCATGGGGTATACCGATGTCATTTACTGCAATGGGTAAGCCTTTGGATTGGACGTGTTGGCTACTTTATTTCGGTAATTTGGCTTGGACTGTGGCTTATGATACTCAATATGCAATTACGGATCGCGAATATGATTTAAAGATTGGGGTTAAGTCGACGGCTATTTTGTTTGGAAAAAATGATATTAAAATTATCAGTTTATTGCAGGCGATGAGTGTTATTTTAATTGGTACTGCACTATGGCTTGAACACATACTTGTCCCTTTTGGATTAATCGCATTAGTGCTCGTGGTAGGTGATTTCATCTATCAATGGACCAAAACACGTGATAAAGATCCGCAATGGTGCTTCTGGGCATTTAGACATAACCGATGGGTAGGGGTGATGATCTTTATGGGGATTTTTATTGCATTAATTTAATCTTAACATTAAATAAAAATAAACTAATTAAGCATCCTAGTCGGATGCTTTTTTTTATGTTTAATTAAAAGTACTCATGGAGAGTGATAATAATGAATGGAAAGAATTATGAAGAGTACAATTAAAAAAACGGTTATCGCAATGTGCTGTACGGCAGCATTACTCTTAACGGCTTGTAATAGTGATGATGATAAAAATATTTTTCAAGAAAAAGTATTTGTTGCTGAGAAAGCTTATCAAAAAGATAGTCTAGAGCAAGCTTCCAAAATCCAAATTATGACTTATTTAATGCCGAATGTTCTGGGTCAGAAAACTAAGGCTACAGCAATCGTCATGTTTCCTAAGACTGCTCAGCCAGCAGCAGGATGGCCAGTAGTGGTATGGGCACATGGAACAACTGGTGTTGGAGACGAATGTGCACCAAGCAATAATGTACTCAATTCGAATTTTGAAATTTTAGCGAACAATCTTCTTAAAGAAGGTTATGTCATTGTAGCCCCTGATTATGAAGGTTTGGGGGTTAAAGGGATTCATCCTTATCTTCATCTATCTAGTGCTGCACAATCTGCGATTCATGCAATAAAGTCAGTTCACCAAGCATATCCATCACGATTAAATAAATCTTGGATGTCTGTCGGCCAATCCCAAGGTGGTCATGCATCATTAGGAATTGCACAATATGCCAATAATGATCCGTATTACAAAGGGGCTGTAGCGACTGCTCCAGCATCCAGTTTGGGTTACATTATTACCCAAGTCGCACCAAATGCCATTTCAGCGATAGAAAGTCAAAATAGAGATTTGGCAATCGCTATTTATTCAGAGCTATTAGCTTATGCTGCTTATACAGGTGTAGGGATTAAAGCATATGAACCTAGATTTTCATTAGCAACGATATTCCAATCTAGGTCTCAAGCTGTGGCAGAGAAAGCTGAGGGGTCGACTGGTGAAAATGGCCTATGCTTGATGCCATTAATTGATGAGTTTAGAAAAGACATTAAGACTTATTTGGAATCAAATTCAACACAAAAAGTAATGGACTATCCTGGGTTAAAGGTTGGCTTTGAAAATGATCCAGTGGTGAGTAGTTTTTTAAGTAATAATCAGCCTGGAACTCAAAAACTCATGAAACCGGTTTATGTGGTTCAAGGTGAAAATGACACCGCTGTCCCATATCAAGTAACACAACAATTAGTAAATCAGTTAAATGGATTGGGGACTCAACCTCCAATTGTATTAGATATTGTGGCAGGAGCATCGCATACACAAGCGATTGTTGAGAAAAATGATGAGGTTGTTGATTTTATTAAATCGTATTTACCGGTGCGCTAAACGTGACTATGTCAGCTAGGGTGTTGCATCCTAGTTGACACTTAAAGCTAAAGTTTTTTCTATGACTTTATTCTGTTATATTGCCTCGGACTCAATAACACAGGTTTTGTTGATGACTTCATCAAAAAAGAAATTCACCACTAAATTTATTTTATTGGCAAGTCTTGGTCCCCTTATCCCGTTGCTTATCATTGCGATCGCTTTTTTTGCAGTAAAGAGTGATGCAAAGAACAAAGCAGAGTACGATCGGTTACGTGCAGAACAAGCCGCGCGAATTGAAGCTAGAGAAAAACAAGAGCAGCTTGAGCAGAATGCTTCGTCTGTAGCAAAGCCTTTAAACTAATTATTTTTAGCAAGAATATCTTTTTTGAGGCTTTGAACACTTGGGATATCGTTATAGCGAAATACTCGATATCCTGCTTCATAAAACATTTGATCGCGTTCAGCATCTTCTTGTTCCTTACCAAGATGACTTGGATCATCGAGTTCGATAATGGCAATAACTTTAAGCTGATCATCCAGTAAGACAAAGTCAGTCACTTTTCGATTAAATTTAGCTCGAATCTTTAGACTGGGGTTTGTGATTAAAGCGCTAAAAGCGACTTGAGCAAGCACATGGTATTGCGGAAAACTCTCTTTTAATCTAAAAAACATTTTACTTTCAAATGCGGTAATAATGCGTTTGGGGTAAAAGCGTTGTGGCTTTTTAAATAATTGTTGAAAGATAATGGTGAGCAGGGCAAGGGTTGCAATAACACCAATAATTAAGAAAGTAATTTGACTGGATTGAAACACAGGAATTCGTAAATAAAAGTACATATAAGAAAAAACCCACTCGATTGAGTGGGTTTTTAGAATCTTGGCTCTCCAACCTGGGCTCGAACCAGGGACCTGCGGATTAACAGTCCGTCGCTCTACCGACTGAGCTATTGGAGAATCTGGTACGCATTCTATGAGTCAAATGAAGAGAGGTCAAGCCTTAACATTGAAAAATATTAGAAATATGAATCAACTGATTTAAATTTAATCTAAGTGAAACGATCTATAGCTTTTTTAATAAATGGACATACTCTGCTTTGCTTTTCAGTGGATTCGCTTTACGGCATAAACTCATAAGTTCCATAATGGTTTGTTGTGATGATTCCACATTTACCTCGTTTTGAATTTTTTTAATCAGGAGTATGTGTTCAGAGGATAATTCTGAAGTGCAGTGATACAAACGTTCATACATAAGTGTAGGGGCTATTTTATTATGTTCAGATTTTTGAGTGCATTGAAATATAAAGATGAGACTGCCAACAAGTAGAGACCAGAAAATCAGTGATTTAAGCCAAGGTGTATTCATTTTTAGACTTTTTTAGAAAATTAGAATAATTCTATAGCAAATCAGAAATTTAGGGATAAAAAAACCCAAGTCATTATGCTTGGGTTTTTAGAATCTTGGCTCTCCCACCTGGGCTCGAACCAGGGACCTGCGGATTAACAGTCCGTCGCTCTACCGACTGAGCTATGGGAGATTAGATTGGCTCTCCAACCTGGGCTCGAACCAGGGACCTGCGGATTAACAGTCCGTCGCTCTACCGACTGAGCTATTGGAGAATCTGATGCGCATTTTAGGGTTGAAATTACTAGTCGTCAACCAATTATTGTAAAGAAATGAATAGTTTGATTTATTAATACTCAAATTGATGTAAATAACAAAAAAACCATCCTAAAAGGATGGTTTTTTAAACGTAATAAGACGGTTAAATCTTATTTTTCTACGCCAGCTTCTTGACCAGCATATTTCGCGTTAGCGTAATCCCAGTTCACTAAGCTTTCTAAGAAAGTAGAAATATACTTAGGACGAGCGTTACGGAAGTCGATGTAGTAAGCATGTTCCCAAACATCGATCGTTAATACAGCTACTTTACCATGAGCAAGTGGAGTATCAGCATTTGAAGTTTTCATGATAGAAAGTTTACCATTTACTTCATCAGCAACTAACCAAGCCCAACCTGAACCGAATTGAGTTGTAGCAGCAGCAGCAAATTCTTCAGCAAATTTTTCGTAAGAACCGAAAGCTTCGTCAATTTTAGCAGCTAAAGCACCAGTCGCTTTACCACCACCGTTTTTAGCCATACAGTTCCAGTAGAATGTGTGGTTCCAAACTTGTGCTGCGTTGTTGAAGATACCCGCTTTAGAAGCATCACCAGCAGAAGCTTTGATGATTTCTTCAAGCGTTTTACCTTCAAGATCAGTACCTGCAATTAGGTTGTTTAAATTAACAACATAAGTATTGTGGTGTTTGTCGTGGTGGTATTCTAAAGTTTCTTTGCTGATGTGTGGAGCAAGATCTTCGTAACCGTACGGAAGAGCTGGTAAAGTAATCGTTGTCATGTTTTAAGTTCCTTGCATTGTGCTGGGTTTTACATCGAAGTGCACTTATTGTAATAGATTCTCACCATATTTTGCGCATTACTTATAAATAAGAATACAGAATAAAGCGTGAATTAATACGTATAAGCTCACTCCAATTTAAAACGCGTGGTTAAATCAATTTAAATAGGATTATTGAGTTCAACGTAATGATATTCAAGACCAAATTGTTCACAAATTGCTTGACCTAGTCGTTGAACACCATAACGTTCAGTCGCATGATGTCCACATGCGTAATAATGCACATCTAATTCTAAAGCTTGATAAAAGGTACGCTCACTAACTTCACCTGAAATATAAGCATCGCAATTTTGTTCGGCAGCTTTAGTGATAAAGTCTTGAGCACCGCCAGTACAAAATCCAACTTTTTGAATACTTGGTTTATCAGCCATCAAATGAATCGCATCATAATTAAGTTGTTGTGACACAAAAGCTTTGAACTCATCTGGTGTCATTGCATTTTTTAAATAGCCGATATTTCCAATGGGATGACGTTCACTCGGATCAAGTGCTTCAATTTGATCAAGATGAAGTAAATCTGCTATCGCAGCATTATTTCCCAAGCTAGGGTGGCTATCGAGAGGTAAATGATAAGCTAATAGTGAAATATCATGTTGAATGAGTGATTTAATTCGCTTGCCACGCATTCCTGTAATCGGAGATGGCTCACCTTTCCAAAAATAGCCATGGTGAACCAATAAAACATCAGCTTGCAGCTCGATTGCAGCATCAATGGCTGATTGAGAAGCCGATACAGCACAAACAATTCGCTTTACTTCTGTTTTACCTTCGATTTGCAGACCATTGGGAGCGTAATCTTTAAATTCATTGGCCTTTAGGGTCTGATCACACCATTGGATAATGTCGTTTAGCTTTGCCATAATGTTCTTAAGTCTGTGAAAATATAAAGATCAAAGCATATTTTTAATCTTAACTAAAGCCGAACAAAACTATTTTCACAATTTTAGGTATATAAATTTTTTTTGATTACAATATGCATTCATAAAATACTTTTGTCATCAATAAATTAAAATTCTCAGAGGATATTAAAGTGCGCCGGTCCTTTACATGGTTACCATGGGTGTTACTCATTATTGTCATTATTAGTTTTGTCACATGGCAAAAAATAAATCAACCAAAGCCTCAAATAGCAGCTGATGGATATAAAATGCCAGCTGAAAAAGTAGAACCTTTGGTGGACACGACACGTTCTGGGGGAGTAGTGTCATACAATGCTGCGGTAAAGGTCGCAGCACCTGCAGTCGTTAATATTTTTACAACACAAACTGTAAAAAAAGTGGATCATCCGATTTTAAATGATCCTGTTTTTAGAGAATTTTTTGGTGGTCAATTACCTGAACGTTTTGGACAAGAACCAAATGAAAATAGTTTGGGTTCGGGGGTGATTGTTCGACCTGATGGTTATATTCTGACTAATAATCATGTGATTGCACAGGCTGACCAGATTGTTGTGGCTTTGTATGATGGTCGTCGTGCAGAAGCCAAAGTAATTGGAACAGATCCTGATACGGATTTAGCAGTCATTAAAATAGAAATGGACAAACTGCCAGTGCTTCCTTTCAAACTGAGTGGAAATGAAGTTGGAGATGTTGTACTCGCAATTGGTAATCCATTTGGCGTGGGACAAACAGTTACGCAAGGGATCATATCTGCGACAGAACGTTCGGGATTGGGTATAAATTTCTATGAAGATTTTATTCAAACCGATGCTGCTATTAATCCAGGTAATTCTGGGGGAGCACTCATTGATGTTGCAGGTAATTTGATTGGGATTAATACTGCAATTTTCTCGCAATCGGGTGGTTCTTTAGGAATTGGTTTTGCTATTCCTGCTAAAGTCTGCCAGCAAGTTCTGAATTCAATATTAAAAGAAGGCAGAGTAATTCGAGGGTGGCTAGGTATTGGTTTGGCGAATCCGACGCAACCCGATGTATTACAACCTCGTGAGAAGGGTGTAATTGTGAGCAGCGTCTATGAGTCTGGTCCTGCAGATAAAGCTAAGATTAAAGTCGGTGATCGGATCATGAAAGTAAATGATCAGGAGATCAATAATCCATCACAATTGATTAATTATGTTGCAATGCAATCACCGAATACCTCTGCAAAAATTGAGATTTTACGTGAAGGTAAGAGCATCAATACTGAAGTGGTTATTGGTGAACGACCAGCTGAAACCAGCGATCGTAATAGCCAGTATATTCCATTACCTCGTCGTTAAATTAAAAAGCCCCAGGAATATGGGGCTTTTTTATAATTCTTAGATTCTATATTGTTTCATACCTTTGAATGAATCTGAATAAATCTGCTATTTAATAATTAAATACGGTCATGCATTCCTAAGTGACGGTGAGATAGGGTTTTAACACATGCAAAATTGAATCCACTCAACAAGGATTAAACAGTGTGCGAAACAAAAAAAAGCCAGTGGTTCACTGGCTTTTTTGAGAATAAAATTAGCTTTCCTGTTGAATACCCGCAACCAACCAATCTTGACTAGAACCTGCTGGTTTAACGAAATGCCAAACTTCAGCAAACGGTTGTGGAAGGCTATTTAAGTCTTCACTTACCGTACCCGTGAAACGAACGCTGACAACGTATTGACCATTTTCAGTCGCAGAATCAACAACCATAGCATTCAGATTTGAAAACTCAGCTACGTCTTGATCTTGGTTACCCATAATATCGTTATACATCGATTGATAAAGATCAGGCGTCAAATAACGTTGAATCTCAGCAATATTACTTGCCGTATTCATTGATTGAATATGGTTGAAGCGTTGGCGTGCAATGCGTAAGAAAGCAGCTGGTTCAGTTCCGTCAGGTAGCTGACTTCCACTAGACATTGTTGCTGCACCAAAAGGAGCTTGTGGTGCTTGACCAAATGGCGCTTGAGATGCAGCTGTGCCACCGCCCACAGATTGACCAAAAATATTGGTATTGTCATTAGACACTGAAGGGCGAGGTGCAGCAGTTTGACCAAACGGTGCAGATTGTGGACCTGAACTGTTTGGTGCATAAGGGTTGTTAGCCGCTAATTTTTTTTTTGCTCCGAATTTACGGAAGATGAAGAACGCAGCAGCAGCAATAATCAACAACCATACCCAACTTGGGATACCACCATCTTCCTCAGGTTGTGCAGCAACTTCTGCTTGACTTGCTGGAACAGTATCATCATCTGCTAAAGCATTTGCTGCGACTGCACCAATTGCAGCACCAGCAACACCAGCAGCGACCATACCACCCACACCAGGACCAGACTTTTGAGGCGCAGTCGCTGGAGCAGCAGGTTGTTGGGCAGGAGTAGCTTGACGTGGTTGCTGATATGATTGGGTTGGAGCAGCAGAACGGCTCATACCATGGCTTTTACCACCACCAGCACGTTTTGCTTCTGCAAAAGGCGCTACCATGAGTGTCGCCATTAAAATACCCGCAACTAAACTACGCTGTCGAACTTCCATCTAAAATTCCTATTTTAAAAAGTTAATTTCACACTGTATTTATGCAGTCTTTTGGCTTAAATTTCAACTTAAACCTCATTTTTTTTCAGTATTCATACACAGTGTATAGTTAAATAAATTGATCAGCTGAATTAATGTTCATCCGCTAAGCTCATCGCTTCAGTTAAAGCTTCATGTAGACGGGCAACGGCGATAATGCGAACACCAGGAATATCCTTTTGTGGTGCATTCGCTCTAGGGACTATAATATATTTAAACCCGTGCTTAATTGCTTCCTTCAACCGTTCCTGCCCGTTAGGTACGGGACGAATCTCTCCCGATAATCCCACTTCGCCAAATACAGCCAATTGCTGAGGGAGTGCTTTTGCTCTCAAACTTGAAGCACAGGCCAATAAGACGGCGAGATCTGAACCTGTTTCAGTAATTTTTAAGCCACCAACAACATTCACATATACGTCTTGACCAGAAGTTTGAACACCACCATGACGGTGCATGACGGCGAGTAGCATATTCAAACGGTTTTGCTCAAGACCCAATGCAACACGGCGAGGTTGACCATGCGCGTCATCTACTAGGGCTTGCACTTCAACTAAGAGTGGACGTGTGCCTTCTCGACTAATCATGACGATAGAACCAGGAATCGCTTCATCATATCGGCTAAGAAAGATGGCTGAGGGATTGGCAACCTCTCTAAGCCCTTTATCAGTCATCCCAAAAACACCGAGTTCATTGACTGCACCAAAACGATTTTTAACAGCTCGAATCATTCGATAACGTGAATCAGATTGACCTTCAAAATAAAGTACGCAATCGACCATGTGTTCTAAAACACGAGGGCCAGCTAAAGCACCTTCTTTGGTCACATGACCCACAATAAATAAAGCTGTTCCGCTGTTCTTCGCAAAACGTGTCAGAAGGGCTGCAGATTCTCGAATTTGAGAAACGCCGCCTGGCGCAGACTGTAAAGTTTCAGTGTATAAAGTTTGAATCGAGTCTAAGATCGCGACAGCAGGTCGTTCATGCGCTAATACTTCGCAAATACGCTCTACGCACGTCTCAGCCATCACTTTTAATTGATCAGTTGGAAGATCCAAACGATTGGCACGTAATGCAACTTGAGATAAAGATTCCTCACCAGTGACATATAGGGCGGAACTTTTCGCGGCAGCCATATGGGTTGCCGTCTGCAAAAGAATTGTTGATTTACCAATACCAGGGTCACCACCGATCAGTACAACTGAACCAGTAACAAGCCCTCCGCCTAAAACGCGATCAAATTCTCCAATCCCTGTTGCTAAACGTGTTTCGTGAGAAACTGAAACTTGATTCAAAGTAGTGATTGATGCTGCTTGACCAGCATAACCGCCTGCAATTTTTGGATTTGCGCGATGCGTAATCGCTGGGGCAATGGTGACTTCAACTAAACTGTTCCATTCTCCGCATTCTGAGCATTGACCTGCCCATTTAGGATGATCTGCGCCACATTGTTCACAGCGATATACACTTTTTGCTTTAGCCATAACTTGATATAGGTTTTGTGATTTTCTATATGCTGAGCATACTGAGTAAAGGTCGCGAAAACAAAAAAATATTGATCAAATTTAAAAACAATAAGAAAAGTCATGACGTGTGCTTTAACGAGATATTGAATTAAAGCGATCATGAATTAATTTATACTCATATCAAGAATCGACTGAGTTATTTGATATGCGCTTGTACGCCCAACATATTGATGCCATCGCACGTGAAATACAGCGTGATGTGCTGTTTATTCATTTTGAGAATTACACGGATGATCAGAATGAGGAAGAAAATATTCGAGATCTTGTGATTACATGGCTTGAACAACATGAAATTGAATTTGAGCCATGTCTAGGTTTGTCAGGTGAGGATGAAATTGATAGCTATCTGGGTGACCTATATCTAGATATTCCTTTTGATGAGCAAAATAAGCAGTATCAGCTGGTTAAAAATTATCTTGAAGATGAACAAGGCAATATGAAAATTGAACATGTTCTATTTTTTGTATTGAGCTTAGAGGTTGCGGAAGAAATTGCAAAGGATCAAGAGGAAAAACAAAATTTGAATGATCAGAAATTTTCGTGAAAAGATAAAAAAGCCTCATCAATGAGGCTTTTTTATTGGTTTAATTCTATTAATTTGTTTAATAAAGCTCACCAGATTTTCGACGTTCAATAAAGTCTTTAGATTCTTTTGCAATGACTCCAGAAAGTAATAATAAGGCAATTAAGTTTGGTGCTGCCATTAAACCATTGAAGGTGTCTGCGAAAAGCCAAACTAAATCAAGTGTGACGAGACAGCCTACAAATACCGAAGCAATATAAATGAGACGATAGATAAATACTGACTTTTCACCCAGTAAATAGGTGCAACATTTTTCACCGTAATAACTCCAACCTAAAATAGTTGAATAAGCAAAAAAGATGATTCCGAACGTAACAACCCAGCCCCCAAATCCTGGTAGTAATTTGTCAAAAACACTAATGGTCAAAACAGCCCCAGTTTGATCACCAAATGTTTGTCCTGCCATGATGAAACCCATAACAAGAACAATACCTGTAATTGAGCACACAATAATCGTATCAATGAATGTACCTGTCATTGAAACTAGGCCTTGACGGGCAGGGTGATCAGTTTTAGCTGCTGCCGCTGCAATTGGAGCAGAGCCCATACCAGCTTCGTTTGAAAATACACCACGGGCAACACCGTAACGAATCGCTGCACCGATGGCTCCACCTGCTGCTGCCTCGCCTGTAAAAGCATAGGTGATAATCATTTTAAGAGCTGGTAATACCAATTCTAAATTATTCAAAATAATAATTAAGCCGCCGATGATATAACCCAGGGCCATGACAGGAACAATAATTGAGGATGCTTTCGAAATAGATTTGATGCCACCTAAAATCACCAAAGCAGATAAAATCGTAATAATGATGGCAGTGGTGAGCGTGCTTATACCCAAACTATTTTCTACTGCTAATGCCACTGTGTTTGATTGAACTGAGCTACCAATACCAAAGGATGCCAATGTACCAAATAATGCGAAGAGGACAGCGAGCCACTTCCATTTTGCACCAAGTCCTCGTTCAATGTAGTACATTGGACCACCAGACATTTCACCTTTTTCATTTTTTACACGATATTTGACTGCCAGAACACCTTCACCGTATTTGGTTGCCATACCGAAAAATGCAGTCATCCACATCCAGAAGACAGCACCTGGACCACCCAGCACACAAGCTGTCGCTACCCCTGCGATGTTACCTGTACCAATCGTGGCTGAAAGTGCAGTCATGAGTGAGGCAAACTGTGAGATATCTCCCGAGTCTTTTTTATCGGGGTGTTTCCCAAACACTTGTTTGAATGCTAATGGAAGCATCCTGAATTGCCAAAAAAGTAGACGGAATGTTAAGAAAACACCTGTCCCAACAATCAGCACCAGCATATAAGGTCCCCAGACTAAGCCGCTGAGTGTTTCCATGATTGATTGTATTTCTTGCATAAATTACCTTCTTATTTTCCTGATTGTTTTTTACATGCATGATCAAGCAAGGGATATGCCATACTTTTGTGCGATCAAACACATCATTCCTTTTGATTATTTTTTGCACTTATATTTTTTACATATAACAACAAGATTTTCAATATTTTACTCAAAATAAGATAAATAAATATGATGAATAAGTGATCATTTTGGCGATATATAAGAAAAATGAATTAATACTTTAAACTAATTAGAAAATATTGATCGTGCTAATTTTCTTTTTGAAATCTGATTTTTTTCAGTTAAGTTGTGCCGATTAATATATTTGGTGAATTTGAAAATGTCAGATCAAAATATAAATTCGCCTCAGCAAAATGGTGAATTACAACGAAGTCTATCCAATCGACATTTGCAGTTAATTGCAATTGGAGGCGCAATTGGAACAGGTTTGTTCATGGGCTCTGGGAAAACAATTAGCCTAGCTGGTCCTTCAATCCTTGTAATTTACATGATCATCGGTTTCATGGTTTTTTTAGTGATGCGAGCACTAGGCGAATTGTTGCTTTCAAATTTGCAATATAAGTCTTTTATTGATTTCGCCACGGATTTAATTGGACCATGGGCAGGTTACTTTGTGGGCTGGACCTACTGGCTGTGTTGGATCACCATTGGTATTGCAGATTTATCGGCGATCATTTATTACCTTCAGTTCTTCAATAATGGGATGCCTTTTAGCCCTGAAGAAGGGGTAATGATTAGCATCGCTGCAATCGTATTTATCATGGGATTGAATCTTGTTACGGTGAAACTGTTTGGTGAATTAGAATTCTGGTTTGCTTTAATCAAGATTATCGCAATTGTGGTTTTAATTGGCGTTGGCTTTTGGATGATATTTACAGGTTTCACTTCTACATCAGGTGAAATCGCAGCATTCAGTAATATTTGGTCACACGGCGGGATCTTCCCAACAGGTGCAATCGGTTTCTTGGCAGGCTTCCAAATCGCAATTTTTGCTTTTGTGGGTGTAGAACTGGTGGGTACAACCGCAGCTGAAACTAAAGATCCTGAAACGAATTTGCCGAAAGCTGTCAATTCGATTCCTATTCGAATCATTATTTTCTATGTTTTATCGTTGCTGGTGGTGATGTCGGTTACACCATGGAATACGATTGATCCGAATATTTCCCCATTTGTAAACTTGTTTAGTCAAGCAGGTATTGCAGCCGCTGCTATTATTATGAATTTGGTTGTATTGTCTTCAGTGATGTCATCGATGAACAGTGGCGTATTCTCAACCAGCCGCATGCTGTTTGGCTTATCGCGCGAAACTCAAGCACCTGAAGCGTTTGGAAGACTGAATAAGCGAGCTGTGCCAGCGAATGCCTTGTATTTCTCAGCAGTATGTTTGTTACTAGGGGCAGCACTGCAATACTTCGTACCGAATACGGTGGAAGCATTTACTTTAGCGACAACACTTTCCACCATTTTATTTATTTGTGTATGGTTGATGATCATTTGGAGTTATGTGGTCTATTACAAAACACGCCCAGAACTTCATGCCAAATCGAAATTTAAACTACCAGGTGGATTGGTGACATGTGCGATTGTTGCTATATTCTTTATTGGTATGATTGGAGTATTGGCTTTAGAAGATGATACTCGCCGTGCATTGATGGTGAGCCCGATTTGGTTTGCTATTCTGATCATTGGTTATTTTGGTTTTTATAAGAAAAAATAAAAACTTATAAATGATTTACAATTTAAGTCAAAAGAAACGTCAGTAAAAACTGGCGTTTTTTTATTTCTGTTGCGTTAAATACTTTGGTGAATTAGATGATCAAGGTATACTTCTATAAATTTTACTGATAGGTGTAGGTATGCGTATTTTGATCGGAGTTATCAGTGCAGCCGTTGTTTCAATTTTGGCTGGATGTGGTCAGACTGGTGCATTACAACTACCCAGTGATCCAAACTATGACAAGCGAGCACAATATTTAATTTATAAAAACAGTGATCACCCAAGTCAGGATCAAGCTGAACCTAAAGCAGATGCTGTACCTACTCAAGATTAATATTCATTTATTTTTTTTCTCCAGCGCAATTTAGAAAGGATACATCCATGAGTTTCCCTCGCATTCAAGGGGTTTTGCACGCAGAACAATGTTCATTGGATCAACTTGCTCAGCAATTTGGTACACCACTTTATGTTTATTCAAAAGCAACTTTTGAAAAACATTATTTGGATATGGATCGTGCTTTTAATTTTATCGATCACCAAATTTGTTTTGCAGTGAAGTCAAACTCAAATATCGCTGTTCTAAATGTGTTGGCGAAACTTGGTTGCGGGTTTGATATCGTGACTGGTGGTGAATTAGCACGTGTTTTACGCGCAGGTGGTGACGCTTCTAAAATAGTCTTCTCTGGTTTGGGCAAGTCTGAAGCTGACATTCGTCAAGCATTAGAAGTGGGTATTGCTTGTTTTAATGTGGAATCATATGCAGAGCTTGACCGTATTCAAAAAGTTGCAGCAGAACTTAATGTAAAAGCTCCAATTTCACTTCGGGTAAATCCAGATGTTGATGCCAAAACACATCCATATATCTCGACTGGTCTTAAAGAAAATAAATTTGGTATTCCTTCTGATTCGGTATATGAAACTTATCAGTATGCAGCAAGTTTAAGTCACTTAGATATCGTAGGAATTGATTGTCATATTGGTTCACAATTGACTGAAACTCAACCTTTTGTTGATGCACTTGATCGTGTCATGAACATGATTGAAGCATTGAAAAAATTAGGGATCAACCTCAAACATATTGATATTGGTGGTGGTCTTGGTGTGACTTATAAAGATGAAGTTCCACCGACAGTTGAAGAATATGCAAATGCTTTACGTCCTGCATTAGAAAAACTTGGTCTTAAAGTGTATATGGAGCCAGGGCGTAGTATTTCGGCGAATGCTGGCGTATTGGTGACGAAAGTTGATCTTTTAAAACCAACCAATCATCGCAATTTTGCAATTGTTGATGCAGCAATGAATGACTTGATTCGTCCTTCTTTGTACGAAGCTTGGATGGATATCCAAGAGGTTAATCAAAATTCGAAAACTGAGAAAAAAGTTTGGGATGTGGTTGGTGCGATCTGTGAAACAGGTGACTTCCTCGGTAAAGAGCGTGAACTTGCGATTCAAGCGAACGATCATTTAGCTGTTTTGGGTGCAGGTGCTTATGGTTTTGTGATGAGTTCAAATTACAACAGCCGAGGTCGTGCAGCAGAGGTGATGGTTGACGGTGATCAAGCACACTTAATTCGTCAACGTGAAACGATTGAGTCTCTGTGGGAACGTGAGTCCTTATTGCCTTAAGGAGACAATAGATGTTGCTAGAATTTACTAAAATGCATGGTCTAGGTAATGACTTCATGGTGGTTGATTTAATCAGCCAACGTGCTTATCTAGATCCTGTCATGATTCGCCGGTTGGCTGACCGTAATTTTGGCATCGGTTTTGATCAGTTATTAGTTGTTGAAACACCAGATCATCCAAACGTTGATTTCAAATATCGCATTTTTAATGCGGATGGTTCTGAAGTTGAGCAATGCGGCAATGGCGTTCGTTGTTTTGCCAAATTTGTTCATGATCGTCATTTAACCAATAAAACTAAATTCAAAGTGCAAACAAAGGCGGGGATTGTCGAGCCTGAGTTGGGTGCGAATGGATGGGTTCGTGTGAACATGGGGTATCCGAAGTTCTTACCGAACCAAATCCCATTTCTAGCAGAAGCTCCAGCTGCTTTATATGATTTAGCTTTAGCGGATAATGAGACGATCAGCATCGATGTGGTCAATATGGGAAATCCGCATGCAGTGACTATTGTTCCAGACGTGTTAACTGCTGATGTTGCTAAAATAGGCCCGCAAGTGGAGTCGCATGAACGTTTTCCTGAGCGTGTAAATGCTGGATTTATGCAGATCGTTGATGAAAAACATGCTCGATTACGAGTTTTTGAACGTGGTGTGGGAGAAACATTGGCTTGTGGTACAGGTGCATGTGCTGCTGCTGTCTCAGGAATGCGCCGTGGTTTATTGTCTAGCAATGTGGAAATCGAACTTGCAGGCGGTAAATTGCTGATTGAATGGAAAGAGGGAGATGTAGTTTGGATGACTGGTCCAACTGCAACGGTTTATGAAGGTCGTTTGGATCTACGTTATTTTCAATAAAACTTATTTCCTGAGTAAAAAGCCCTGAAATTCAGGGCTTTTTACTTTATGATTTGTTGGAATGCCCATGAGTATTGATGATTAGACATCGATTCAACAGAGAGAAAGCCAAATGCAATATGGCGCAATGCAATTGCTGTCAATGTGGTTGAAAGAGAGAAAGATTCAAAATCAATCTGAGCATACGCTTGAGGCGTATTTTCGTGATGTGTCTGGTTTTATTGACTTTTGTTATGAAAAGAAAATTGAATTAAATCAAGTTGAAGCATCTGATTTACGAGAATATATGGCTTATAAGGTTGAACAACATCAACTCAACAGTGCAAGTTTACAACGTCATTTAACAGCCATTCGTCAATTCATGAAATGGGCTGTGGAAGGGAAATATGTATCGAATAATCCCATTCATGATTTTAAGTTAAAAAGACAGCCAAGGCCTTTGCCGGGTATGGTTGATGTCGAAACGATTCAGCAAATCTTGGATCAACCTGCACCTGAATCCTCTCAAGATCATCTCTTGTGGTTAAGAGATAAAGCTATTTTGGAGTTGCTTTATTCAAGTGGTTTACGATTAGCTGAAGTACAAGGATTGAATATTCGAGATATCGATTTTACACGACAATTACTTCGAATTACGGGTAAGGGAAATAAAACTCGGGTTGTTCCTTTTGGTTTGAAAGCGAAAACGAGTTTAATCGAATGGCTTAAAGTCCATCGTATCTGGTGTGGGGAAATTGAGTTAGATTCCCCAGTTTTTATTACTAAAAAAGGGAATCGATTGACGAATCGACAGATTGAAAATCGAGTCAAATTGCAAGCACAGAGAGCGGGCGTAAATGTGGATTTACACCCTCACTTATTGCGACACTGTTTTGCTAGTCATCTGCTTTCAAACAGTGGTGATTTACGAGCAGTTCAAGAAATGCTAGGTCATAGTAATCTATCTACGACACAAATTTATACTCAGTTAGATTTTGATCGTTTGGCTCAAGTCTATGATAAAGCTCATCCTAGAGCCCAAAAATCTTAATCCTCAGTATTAAGTATATTGAATATACTTAATACTGTACTGAATGATAAAGTTATCTGTTTAAAGTGCTGGTGTGTGTATAGGTATCATACGTGCGGGATTCACTTTTTGGAATGCGACTGCGATTTCAAATAAAGTCGGCTCATCAAATTCACGAGCAATAAACTCGATGTTAACATTCATAGGATAACTACTGCGACTTGAGTTCACTGATTTAGCAGGCATAGATAATGCAGGAAAACCACTAAACGGACTTAGGCGATTATTTGTACCTGTGGTCGGGCTACTTCCTAAATTGCCAGCAAACCCAGTAATAGAAGGGTAGGCTAAAGCGTCGTATTGTAAGCCTTTACGAGTACCATCTAGTTCAACATTATTTAAAGCGCTATTCATGCGTAAGCGCACGAAAGGACTTCTTTCAGTGGTGTTGCGCTCATAATTCTCAATATATGATGCACTTGTTGGATCAGAATTATAGCCGCTGAAGTTACGGATCATTAGTTCACTAGCGAGTAAATCTTCATACGATTGGTAAATACTTCTTGTGGTCTTTAGATATTCTGTAAGTGATATTTTAAATTCAGCACTTGAAAGACTCGAATAACGTGTCAAAATTGTATTTAGATCGCTTATTGTAACTATTTCTACAGTCGCTCCTGCCTCTTCAAGTTTAGTAATTGCGTTATCCATTGCTTCTTTAACGAGATTGTAGTCTTCTTTCTGTTGAGTGGTTGAACCTTCGGAAGGGTAAAGTGCTTGTACTATACCAATACGCTTTCCTACAAGACTTACAGTGTCATGAGGAACGTAGCTATTCGGTTGATTAATCAATTCGCTGTAAGCAGACTCTGATTTTAGAAGAGGAGAAGTACGTGCAAATTCACTACGTTGATTTGAACTTAATGAGCTATCAAATCCGATCATTGCATCCATTAATTTTGCACAGTCAATAGCTTGTCTACACATTGGTCCAGCAGTATCTTGAGTTGGTGCCAGTGGAATAATTCCATCTTGGCTCAAAAGACGTAAAGATGGTCGTAAACCGACAAGACCCTGTACTGATGAAGGCACACGAATTGACCCTCCCGTATCAGTTCCTATTCCCACCATTGCAAAACTTGCAGATATGGCAGCGCCAGTTCCTGATGATGAACCACCTGGGCCTTTACTTAAGTCATACACATTTTTAGTTTGATCACCTATAGTTGATTTTCCACCAAAGCCGAAAGCGAACTCATCAAGATTGGCTTTTCCTAAAATGATTCCGCCATTTTCTTTGATATTTTTTATGATATAGGCATCATCATGTGGAAAATTATCTTTTAATGCTACAGAACCTGCTGTGTTCGCCATATCTACAGCATCAATATTGTCTTTAGCGAGTACAGTGACACAGTGAAGAGGTCCTGAAAGTTTCGAATTTTTTGCAAATTGTTGGTCGAGCACTTCTGCTTCTTTAAGTGCATTTGGGTTTAAAGAAATAATGCTATTGAGCTCTGGACCTTGTCGATCGTAAGCTGATATACGATTTAAATATCCTTGCACAACATCAACACAAGATGAACCTTTGGTTAAAATCGAGTTATGCAAATCACTAATGGTTGCTTCTACAGGATTAAACGGGACAGGCGGCGGCGTGTTAGAATTATTTGTGCTACTTTCATTGTCACCACAGGCTGTTAAGAAAGTTGCTATCGTGACAACAAGCAGAGTTTTTTTAAATGTGATCATGTGCATTCCCCAGATTAAGTTCAAACTGGTTAAGCAATGAATGTGCCACTCTAAAAATAAATGAAATTTACAG
Source organism: Acinetobacter sp. ANC_7635 (assembly GCF_056779945.1). Taxonomy (NCBI): domain Bacteria; kingdom Pseudomonadati; phylum Pseudomonadota; class Gammaproteobacteria; order Moraxellales; family Moraxellaceae; genus Acinetobacter; species Acinetobacter sp. ANC_7635. Next base: position 79,832 of record NZ_JBWYIS010000001.1, read on the forward strand.
TTTTATGCTCCAGAAAATAGCTAATAACCATTGATATAAATAAAATGCGTTAATTTAATGCGAATAAAATTATTTGAAAAATAATGTATTGTTGGGATTGAGCTTTTGAAAGCTGCGCTTTTAAAAATAATTTTCCCTTAAACTTTAGCTTAAATTTTTCGAATTAATTTTTTTTAATACGATTTTTAAGGTATAACTTTAATAGATGGATTTAAGTTGTATACAAATTAAAAAATATTTTGCAGGAATGATTAGGTCAAGCCATGATTGACAATATTGATCAAAAGTATCAGCAACTCTCTTCAGCACAAAAAGACATTTTTGCAGGTTATGGTTTACGTCAGGTGAAACATTTTGTGGAAATCAATTTACCGATGATTGAGGCCGCTCTCCCCAACAATGCCTATGTGCAGGGTATTAATACTGAAGGAAAAATCCAAGCGATTGATCCAATAGCATCTAAGACTTATTTGTGGATTTCTGATCAGCAATGGCAAGAAAGACCTATTGCAGATCAAGGAGTTGATTTGAAAGAAGACTTTATTGAAGTTTGGAAAATTTTTGAACTAGAACAATATCCTATTATTGAATTGAGTCACGTCCATCGTGATTACTTGGCGGCGCTCAATCAAGTTTGAAAAAAATCATTTAAAAAACAGGGCTAATAATTTTAGCTCTGTTACTTTATAGAAAATTAAATTTACCCGTTTCCAACAACTCAATACATAAAGATAAAATTATTGATTAAATAACGTTCAATTTTGTTTCATATATTTATTCTGCTCATTCGATTCAGTCAAATTCTTTACACTTGTCTAATAATTTTGAATTTTTTTGGAGAGGGGTAAATGATTAAATTTCATGAAAATAATATCCATGCCGCCATTTTTGATATGGATGGCACAATGTTTGATACGGAGCGACTTCGTTTTCAAACGTTGAAGCAAGCATCATTAGAACTCATTGGTGTCGAATTTACAGACGCCTATTTATTATCTTGTTTGGGTTTAAGTGCTCGTAGTGCCGAAAAACTGGCAAATCAGCAATATGGTCAAGAAGTACCGTATGCGGAAATCAGAAAGCGAGCAGATCAGCTAGAACTTGAGCATGTAAGAAAATACGGAGTGCCGATTAAATTTGGACTCATGCAAGTTCTTGAACGTTTAAGAAAGTCCAATCTGAAAATGGCAGTAGCAACTTCGAGTCGACGTGAAATAGCTGAAGAGTATTTAATCAATGCCAATGTATATAAGTTTTTCGACATTATCGTATGCGGCGATGAGGTTGATAATGGAAAACCACACCCAGAAATTTTCTTAAAAGCTGCTGAGCAACTGAACATTGATCCAACTTTATGTTTAATGTTTGAAGACTCAGAAAATGGAGTGATGTCGGCGTTTGAAGCGGGTGGATTAACGGTATTACTTCAAGATATCAAAGAACCTAATTCAACCATGCTCGAAAAAGCGAATTTCTTTTACGAAAGCATGCATGATTTTCTGGAAGATTTGAATCAATTTACACCAAAATTAAAAATGCCTGCTCTATTTGACTCTTTTCCTCAGACTTTAAATCAGCATGTCGTGGGGATACATGGTTTTGGGGCAATAGGTGGTGGCTATATTGCCCAAGTATTGTCTCATTGGGATGGATATACTCGACCAAAACAGATCTATGCTTCAACGCGGAATTCGCTCTATAGAAATAGTGTAAATACATTTGGTGGTTACAGTATCCGTTATGGGCAACACTCTCATGACGAGCGAATAGACAATATAACTGTCATAGATGCATCAAATATTGAAATGATGCAGCACATGTATATTGAATCAAGTTTAATTGCACTGTGTTTACCTGAAAAGGCAATCGAGCAAGAGGCTAAAACCATTGCTCAAGGGTTGTATGCACGTTATATCCATTTTGAAGAACAGTTGAATCCTCTAACAGTTTTAATTGTTTTGAACAAAGTAGGCGCAAAATCATTAATTGAACAACAGATTTGTAGTGCTTTGCATGAAATTACGGATGCGAAGACGGTCAATATCATCATGTCGCAGCACTATTTTTGCGATACAGTAGTCAATCGAATGGTAGCGAAAATTACAGATCAAAAATTATTTAGACAGTTAAAAATCAAATACAACATTTTTAGGCATGTGCAGGATGAGCATGATTTAGACGTGACGGATGTGGATGAAGGGACGCGTTTAAATGCTGAACAAGAACAATTGGCTACTCAGTATATTGACGATCTATACGAAAAATTCAAATCGGCGCATATTCTACAGAATCTAGAATTAATCTTATTTCATGCCGAAACAGATATGCCACTTTATGTGGAAAATAATAGTCCTTTATTGGCAAAAATGCGCCAAATGATTCTGGTTGAAGAGATTGAAGAGATACAGTTAATCAAAAATCGCATGTGGAATGGTGTGCATGCAATGACAGCATGGGCTGCAAGTTTTCGACAATATGAAACGATCGGGATTGCACTGTCTGATGAGCAAATTTCTAAATTTATGTTGGCAGTACTCCATGAGGTTAAAGTTGGATTAAAGGATCTACTACCACATCGAAAAGAAAATTTAGAACTATTGGCAAAGAGTTTTATCGACTCTTGTGAGACGGCTTATAAAGACCCATGTGATCGAGTGGCGCGAGACCCATATCGTAAGTTAGGTTTTGGTGAGCGGGTACTATCTTCATTGGCATACAATTTTCAACGTGGTAAGCCTTATCAGGAAATTTTCAAAGGGCTTGTATTGGGTTATGCATACGTTATATTGAAGCAAAATCAACGACTTGAAGGTGTGATTCGGTATTTTGCGCAGCAACTTAGTCAAACTGAATTGGAGCTTGAGGATCAATTGTATTTGCAGGAAGAGCTGAAACGAAGACTCAAAATTTGTGATCCTAAATTGAGTGAATCAGTGGATCAGCATGTACTTTTAGAAAAAATTTTGAATGAAAAAATCGAGGTTGAAAAAACTTAAAGCATTGAACATTTAACTTTTTAACTTGATCAAAATGGATAATCGGTCCGATCTGAAAAGTCAGTCGGATCGATTGCTTAATGGTATTAAATTGATTGCAGGGGCAGTTGATAGCTTTGTTTAATGATTTGACTGGGTAAATCCGTTTTCACACTGGTAATCCCATTTTTTTTGGTTAAGTGTTCTGACTGAAATTTACGATAGTTCTCCAAATCAGGTACGACAACTTTTAACATCGCATCACATTCGCCCAAAATAATATAGCACTCCATGACTTGAGGGAGTTCTTTCATCGCTTCAATAAAAGTATCGATGGTTTCAGCGTCTTGTCCCACCAACCAAATACGCGAAAATAGAATAAGTTGTAATCCGATTTTTTGAGGATCAACAATGGTTGTGTATTGCTGGATGACTCCAGCATCTTCGAGAATTTTTACGCGTCTTAAACAAGAGGATGGTGATAAGCCAATCTCTTTGGCTAAATCATTATTTTGAATTCGACCGTTGGTTTGAAGTTCATGAATGATACTTTTATCGATACGATCTAATTTAACTGAAATTGATTTAGATATTATTTTCATATATTGGAATTAAATTCTAAAAATTAAAGAATAAATAGAATATTTGAAATCCTATTTTATGTAAATTCGAAGATACTTTTTTTTCATTTTCATTAATGATGGAAGAAAGAAAATGTCTACCTATTGGTTATTTGCTTTGACAGTTATCCCTCTTATTTTTACGCCTGGTCCGGATATGTTATTTATTCTGTCACAGGTAATGGGTAAAAATGCGAAAGCAGGCGTTATGGCGACTTTAGGGGTGTGTTTGGGTTATTTCGTCCATTCTTTTTTAGTCGTTGTGGGTATTGCGGCTATCATTATTTCTTTCCCTATTATTTTTGAAACGATCAAATGGTTAGGAATCTGTTATTTGCTTTATTTGGCATTTAATTTGATTCGATCTGCGCTTAATCACAAAAATATTGAAATTAAACAAAGTCAGGTCATTAGTCCGATTCGACGCGGTTTTATAACATCCTTACTTAATCCTAAAGGTATGCTTATTTATTTTGCGATTTTGCCTCAATTTATTAACCAGCATACCTCTTCGATTATGGGACAGGGGATTGTCTTATCCCTAATCTTCATTGGATTATGCTTAATTATTTATTCATCATTGAGTTTTGTATTTGCATTTTTGACACAGAAAACAGGGATAAATGAAAAACGTCAAAAATGGATTGATGGAGGTTCGGGAGTGATGCTTTCATTGGCAGCAACATGGCTCATTGTGAATTAACATTAAAAAAGCGCAAACTGATTTTTGCGCTTTCTATTCAGCTGGAATAGAATTTGATTAAATTACACTCAAAAAGAATGGCTATTATTGTTTTTTTTAATGTCTGTTATGACATTTTTTACCTAAAATTTGGTGATTTACGCCAACACATTTCAACGTAAAATAAGAGTCTACTGCATCAATTCAACTGATGTAGTTAATAAATTAAAAAAATATTAAAAATCAAAGTTTAATTTTTTACAAAAAATATTGAAAAGCTGACAAATTTATTAACAAAATAATTTTGTGAACGCTCCGTTCAACGAAAATTACGCTTTTTTACAGCAGTTTTGTGAATTGTGACTTGACCGAAATGCCAAACACATTGCAAGATAGGACACCTAAAAATTTTAAATGAAGAGTTATTATAACTTTTCTGAATATTTACTTCTGTTAAAACAGCCGAGGATTACATGAAGGCTCTTGTTGCTGTAAAACGTGTGGTTGATGCCAACGTTAAAGTTCGCGTAAAGCCGGACAATAGTGGGGTTGACCTTACTAACGTTAAAATGTCAATTAACCCATTCTGTGAAATCGCAGTGGAAGAAGCGGTTCGCTTAAAAGAAAAAGGAACTGTTTCAGAAATCGTTGTTGTTTCTATTGGTCCTAAAGAAGCGCAAGAACAAATCCGTTCTGCAATGGCGCTTGGTGCAGACCGCGGTATCCTAGTTGAAGCTGATGACAGCCAACTTGGTGCTTTAGAAGTTGCGAAGATTCTTAAAGGCGTTGTAGACGCTGAACAGCCACAACTTATCCTTCTTGGTAAACAAGCAATTGATGACGACTCTAACCAAGTTGGTCAGATGCTTGGTGCATTACTTGGTGCTGGTCAAGGTACATTTGCTTCAGAAGTTAAAGTTGAAGGCGATAAAGTACAAGTGACTCGTGAAATCGACGGTGGTTTACAAACTGTTGAACTAGCACTTCCAGCGATCATTACGACTGACTTACGTTTGAATGAGCCACGTTATGCTGCTCTACCAAACATCATGAAAGCACGTAAGAAACCGCTTGATACTAAATCTCCTGCAGATTTTGGTGTTAATCCTGCAACTAAGCTTAAGACTGTTAAAGTTGAAGCGCCTGCTGAACGTAAAGCTGGTGTTCAAGTGAAGTCTGTTGATGAGCTTGTTGAAAAACTAAAAAATGAAGCGAAAGTGATCTAATACAGAAGGATAAAAATCATGAGTATTTTAGTAATCGCTGAGCACGACAACAAAGCACTTAACGGTGCAACTTTAAACGTTGTAGCTGCGGCTCAAAAAATCGGTGGTGATATCACTGTATTAGTTGCTGGTTCAGGCGCTCAAGCAGTTGCTGATGAAGCTGCTAAAGTTGCTGGTGTAAGCAAAGTTCTTTTAGCTGATGATGCTGCATATGCAAACCAATTGGCTGAAAATGTAGCGAAGCTTGTTGCTTCAATTGGTACAGGTTATTCACACATTCTTGCGGCGTCTACAACGACGGGCAAAAACGTACTTCCACGTGCTGCTGCACTTCTTGATGTAAGTATGATTACTGACATTATTGCAGTTGATGGTCCTAAAACTTTCAAGCGTCCAATCTATGCTGGTAACGCGATTGCAACTGTAGAGTCTGGTGAATCAGTTGTTGTTGGTACAGTTCGTGGTACAGCGTTTGATGCAGTTGCTGCTGAAGGTGGATCTGCTGCGGTTGAAGCTGCCACTTCTACTGGTGATGCGGGTATTTCTAAGTTCTTATCTGAAGAAATCGTAAAATCAGAACGTCCAGAATTAACAGCAGCTCGCATTGTTGTATCTGGTGGACGTGGTGTAGGTTCTGGTGAGAACTACCATAAAGTACTTGATCCATTAGCTGATAAGCTTGGTGCAGCTCAAGGTGCATCTCGTGCAGCAGTTGATGCTGGTTTCGTTCCAAACGATATGCAAGTTGGTCAAACGGGTAAAATCGTTGCGCCAGACCTTTATATCGCTGTAGGTATCTCTGGTGCGATTCAGCACTTGGCAGGTATGAAAGATTCTAAAGTGATCGTTGCGATCAATAAGGATGAAGAAGCTCCAATTAATGCAGTAGCTGACTACTGGTTAGTAGGTGACTTAAATACAGTGGTTCCAGAATTGGTTTCTAAAATCTAATTCCTGAACACAGTTTAAAAATGCTCTTGTGCAAGCAGTGAAAGCAATGTTTTACTGCTTTGTGTAAGGGCGTTTTTTTATGCAAAAATTTTAAAAGTACTCGACAATCGAAACTAGAGTATTTCATTTGTATGAAAAGTGATAAAATCACAGTTTGCTTTTTCTTCTGTTTTTAATCATGCCCTTTTCCAAAGCCGTCCATATCCTGTTCATTAGTTTTCTGCTGATTGCGCTTTATCTTGGTATTTGTATTCATACTGCCTTGAATGCACCGCCTGAGGTGACTCAGTATTTATTTAGTGAGTCAGGTGCTTTTGAAGTCATGAGTCCATGGTTATGGTACTTGCTGGCAGTGCTGTGTTTGCTTAATGTTGAAATCAAACCCCATACCCGAGTATTTACGGCTATAGCAGCGACATTGTTGGGATTACGGGAAATGGATTTTCATAAGCAGGTGTTTGAAATGAGTTTTATCAAAACTAATTTCTATCGTAGTGCTGAAATTCCGCTCATGGATAAGCTACTCGGATTTATTTTATTGCTCGGCATTATCTTTGTCTTTCTGGTATTGGCGAAAAAATTGGTTCAAACCATACAAAGCATGAAAGATTCATTGAATATTGCACATTTTTTTATTTTCCTCACCATTGCCTGTGGCGGACTAAGCAAAGTGCTGGATCGCACGACCTCAACCCTGAAAGATGAATTCGGCATCCAGTTGGTGCTGCATACTCAAATCATGATTATGACCATTGAGGAAGGGGTGGAGATGTTATTGCCAGTTCTATTGATTGTGGCTGTGCTGAGCTATCGTAAAGTACTGAACCAGGCACAATAAAAATATAGAAAAAATTATGAAGATGCGCCAGTTGATTGGCGCATTTTTTTTGTACTAATGTATTTCTCAAAATTTTGGATTTTGAAAAATCCTGTCTGGATGCGCTAATTTTTGGTTTTGAAATAACAAGAAAATGATCGCTAAAATGAAGATAATTAACAAGGTTAGGCTGAATATTTCGACACAAAAATACAAGTGTTTATGCTATAATTTAGGGCTGTATTTTAGTTTTAACTCAGTCGTTTGAGTTAATGATTTTGCTAGTTTTACGACATATAAATACAAGCCAAAATTGGCTTGTAGAATAAGGAGTATGCATGAGCGTATCGGAAATTAGACCGATTGCCATTGAGGATGAACTTAAAAGCTCATATCTCGATTATGCGATGAGCGTGATTGTGTCACGTGCATTGCCCGATGTACGAGATGGTTTAAAACCTGTTCATCGTCGTGTGCTTTTCGCAATGCACGAATTAGGCAATGACTATAACAAAGCTTACAAAAAGTCTGCACGTGTAGTCGGTGACGTGATAGGTAAATACCATCCTCATGGTGACTCTGCTGTATACGAAACAATCGTTCGTATGGCACAAGATTTCAGTTTACGTTATCAGTTGGTTGATGGTCAGGGTAACTTTGGCTCTGTCGATGGTGACAGTGCAGCAGCGATGCGTTATACCGAAGTGCGTATGCGTAAATTAACGCATGAACTGTTAGCTGATTTAGAAAAAGATACAGTAGAGTGGGAAGATAACTACGACGGTTCAGAGCGTATTCCACAAGTTATGCCAACTCGTGTGCCAAATTTACTCATTAATGGTGTCACGGGTATTGCTGTAGGTATGGCAACCAATATGGCGCCGCATAATATGACTGAAGTGGTCAATGCGTGCTTAGCCTATGCCAATAATCCGAATATCAGTATTGAAGGATTGATGGAGCATATTTCGGGTCCAGACTTTCCTACAGGCGGTATCATTTACGGTAAATCAGGTATTGTTGATGCTTATCGTACTGGTAAAGGTCGTTTATTTATTCGTGGTAAGTACCATTTAGAAGAAGACCAAAAAACAGGTCGCACAACGATTGTATTCACTGAAATTCCATATCAAGTGAACAAAGCAAAAACGATTGAACGTATTGCTGAACTTGTGAAAGAGAAGAAGCTCGAAGGTATTTCAGAGTTACGCGATGAATCTGATAAAGAAGGTATGCGTATTGCAATTGACTTAAAGCGTGGTGAGAACGCTGAAGTAATTGTCAATAATTTATTCCAAAATACTCAGCTTCAAAATTCATTCAGTATTAATATGGTTTGCTTGGATAATGGCCAGCCAAAGCTGATGAATTTAAAGGATATCATTGCTGCTTTCATTCGCCATCGTCAAGAAGTTGTAACACGTCGTACGATGTTCGAATTACGTAAGGCACGTGAACGTGGTCATATCTTGGAAGGTTTAACGGTTGCTTTAGCAAATATTGATGCCATCATTGAAACCATTAAAACCTCTGCGAATCCGCAAGAAGCACGTGAACGTTTGCAAGCAGGAGAATGGTCTGCAGGTGGCGTAGTTGCTTTATTAGAAAAAGCAGGTTCAGTTTCTGTTCGCCCAGATGAAATTGAAGGCGAAGATCCTAATAAACCGTTTGGATTATCTGGCAATATTTATCGTCTCTCACCAACTCAAGTGGGTGCAATTTTAGAATTACGTTTGCATCGTTTAACTGGTTTAGAACAAGATAAGCTGCATGCAGAATATTCTGAAATTTTGGCACAAATTGCAGAGTTGACAGCAATTCTTAATGATTTTGAATTGTTGATGAATGTGATTCGTGAAGAACTTGCACTTATTCTTCAGCAATATGGTGATGAGCGTCGTACTGCGATTGTAGAATCTCGTGTAGATTTCTCTCGTGAGGATTTAATTCCAGAAGAACAAGTTGTTTTAACCGTTTCTCAATCAGGCTATGCGAAAACACAGCCACTTTCTGATTATGCTGCGCAACGTCGTGGTGGGCGTGGTAAATCAGCAACGTCTATGAAAGAAGATGATTACATTCAACATTTGATTGTGACATCTAACCATGCAACAGTTTTATGCTTTACCAATGTCGGTAAAGTCTATCGCTTAAAAGTTTTTGAAGTGCCTCAAGCTTCTCGTGGTGCAAAAGGTCGTCCTATGGTGAACTTATTGCCATTAGATGAAAATGAGACAATTACTGCTATTCTGCCAGTGATTGATGCACCGAAGAAATTTAAAGAACGTCTAGCCGATTTCCGTCAGTTTGTTAAATCTCATCAAGCTCAATTACAGCAAAACGAAATCATTGCTGCACACTATGATGCATTAGAAAAATCATTTGCTGATCTAGCAGATGGTGACGATCTATCGGACGAATTGCGTACACATCTGAAAGAGTTAGGAGTTGAATTATCAACTACAGATCTTGATGATGAAGTAGTAGTTGAATTTGCTGAGCTTGCAGAAAACTTACGTAAAAACTTCTATGTCTTTATGGCAACTGAATACGGTACGATCAAGCGAGTTGAACTTGAGCAGTTCTCTAATGTACGTTCAAATGGTTTACGTGCAATCGAGTTAGCTGGAGATGACCGTTTAATTGGTGTTGCGATTACTGATGGTGAACAACAAATTATGTTGTTCTCGAATGAAGGTAAAGCGATTCGATTTGCAGAAACTGATGTACGTGCAATGGGTCGATCTGCGAAAGGTGTACGTGGTATGCGTGTCACCATTGGATTGGCTCAAGCGGAAGAAATTGAAGATAATGATGTAGATTCAGAAGATGAAGATACGGATTCTAATTTCCTAAGCCGTATTGTTTCATTAGTCGTTGTTCCGGAAACAGGTGAAGTGCTTTGTGCTTCAGCAAATGGTTACGGTAAGCGTACGCCAGTGGATGACTTCCCGACCAAGAAACGTGGTGGTAAAGGCGTCATTGCGATCAAGACATCTGATCGTAATGGTGAGCTAGTTGGTGCGGTAGCGATCGATGTCAGCAAAGAAGTCATGCTGATTTCTGATGGTGGTACGCTAGTACGTACTCGTGCATCTGAAATTGCTCAGACGGGTCGTAATGCACAAGGTGTACGTTTAATCCGCTTAGGTGAAAACGAGACATTGGTTGGTGTTGAAGCGATTGAAGCTGTTGAGGAAGATGATTTTATAGAATCAGTTGAAGGTGAAGAGGCTTCAATTGAATCTAATGAATCAGTAGATACTCAAGAAATTGATACGACTGATAGCGATGAAAAATCTACAGATGAATAATTTGTAGGAATTAAAAAAGGACGCTGAAGCGTCCTTTTTTAATTAACAATAGTCTAAAAAAGAATTTTAATTAAAAATGAAACTCAAATTTAATTATAGCTTGCTGATTGTAATAGCACTGTTTATAACAGCATGTAGTGAACCCTTTCATTTCAGCTGAATGAAGGAGAGAGGGGAATCTGAGGAATATTGTTCATAAACAAAACATTCAGCTGTAAATACTGATGCGCTTTATAATGGTGAGATGTTTTAAGTGTTCGCTTGAAATGAAAGACAATACAACGAAATAGTCATAATAAATTTTGTCAGATTGAGAGCTGTTGTAGTGAGCGATTTAAACTTACTAACTACGGTGTCTCTCAAAATATAGTAAACATAAATCTCTGATAAATGTAGAGCTTATTGAAAAAATAGCTTTAGTGTGAAAACAAGATTGAAATTATTTAAGTTGAATATACTGCAAGCTATGGTTATCTGTGGTTAAATGCCATCATTTTATTGTGTTTCACTCTGAAAGGAAAAATCATGCGCGCGTACAACTTCTGTGCTGGTCCTGCTGCATTACCTACTGCTGTATTAGAAAAAGCTCAAGCTGAGATGCTTGATTGGCAGGGTAAGGGCCTATCAATCATGGAAATGAGTCATCGTAGTGCAGACTACGTCGCTGTTGCTGAAAAAGCAGAAGCAGACTTACGCAAGTTGATGAATATTCCTGAGAACTACAAAGTGCTTTTCTTACAGGGTGGTGCTTCTCTACAATTCTCTGCGATTCCATTGAATCTATTAGGGAAAAATAACAAAGCAGATTATATCCATACTGGCATTTGGTCTGAAAAAGCTTTAAAAGAAGCAAAACGTTATGGCGAAATTAACGTGATCGAAGCTGGTATTAAAGATGCAGATGGTAATCTTGCAATTTCTGATGAAAGTACATGGAATTTATCTGCTGATGCTGCCTATGTTCATTATGCCGATAACGAAACGATTGGTGGTATTCAATTTAAAAATATCCCAACTACGGATAAACCACTGGTTGCAGATTTATCTTCTAGTATTTTGTCGGCACCAATTGATGTTTCAAAGTTCGGTCTTATTTACGCGGGTGCGCAAAAAAATATCGGTCCTGCTGGTTTAACTTTGGTAATCATTCGTGATGATTTATTAGACCAAGCAAAAGAAGAAATTCCGAGCATTTTGAAGTATTCAGCGCAAGCGAAGAATGATTCTATGGTGAATACACCGTCTACTTATGCTTGGTATTTATCAGGCTTAGTATTTGAATGGTTGCTTGAACAGGGTGGTGTAGAGGCAATTCATCAAGTGAACCAGCAAAAAGCTGAATTGTTGTATGGTTATATTGATTCAAGTGACTTCTATGCAAATCCAATTGCGAAAGAATATCGTTCAATTATGAATGTACCATTTACATTGGCGAAGCCTGAACTTGAAAAGCAATTCCTGAAAGAAGCAGAGGAAAATAATTTATTAAATCTTGCAGGACATCGTTCAGTAGGTGGTATGCGTGCGAGTATTTACAATGCAGTGCCACTTGAGGGTGTACAAGCTCTTGTGAAATTTATGGATGATTTTGCGAAGCGTAATGCTTAAAAATCAGTTTGTAAAAAAGCCTGTCATATGACAGGCTTTTTTTTATGCACTAAAACGCAGATGAAAGTAATCAACACTAATTTATTAAAATGCTGGAATAAGATTGGTAAAGTGGAAAATAAAAGCAGCGAGGAAAACACCTAAGAAAAAGAAACAGTAAGCACCCTTGTCTACTCGAATACGAGGGCGTGCTTGTTCCATTAAGCCTGTTGATTGTTCCGGTATAATTTTCATCTAGGAGCCTAAATATTACTTTATAGTTAAATCCTATTTATTTGATGTATTTTTAGCATAAATATTCGCCTGAATCCATATATTTCCACGAATATATTGACCAATTTCGAAATTTTTATAATTCTCATCCTTAGTCGCGATACGAATAAGTGTAGCAGGTTGGTTTTCTTCTAAAATAAGTGTTACATCATAAAGTTGATAAAATTGATCGTTGAACTGCATTTGGGTCTTGCCAACCACTTTTCCTTGGAACCAGGCCTCATCTTCCTGACCCATGGTTTCACCGTACAAGTAAGCCACCATTTTCGAAAAATCGACCGTTACAGGTTCTTTATCGGCATCTGATTTAGGTTCCCAAGCATCAATCAGCTGCTGTAAATTATCTGGCGCTACACCATTGTGTTCACTCAAAATTTCATTTAAAGCACGATGGTGTTTAATTGAAGCTGGATCATCCACAACAATTTGTTCTTGATCAGCAACTTTTTCTAGCTCATAAGCCCACGCATTTAATTGGACTTTATAAGATTGATTTTTTTGGTATTGAATTTGGTTAACACTGTATAAGCTATCAAAAGCATAAACCACACTATTATCACTAACTTTTAATTGTAACACTGCTTGCGTGTTGGACTTACATGTAATGATGCGTTCAATCGTCGCGTTCAACGTATAAGGACTATCAAAAGTAGGGAAGGCTGTTTTGACTGCTTTAGGTTTATTGTCTTCTACAGCAATGACTTGAACCAATTGGATAGGTTGTTGTTTAGGTCCTTGAATTAGCCAAACATTCGGATCCATATCTTGTTCTTCAGCACAAATCCCCATCGGCATGACAGGTGCATTTAGTGCTTCACTCAACCATTTTGGAACCTGAACAGTCGGATCATCAGTTAACAGCGCCCAATGTTCTACATGGCTACCAAAGCTTTGATCTTCTATCGTAATAATTTCAGGTTTGTTTTGATTGTTCATATGCTCATTCTAAGATTGAGTGAATTACTTTATGTAATATCGAGGATAATTGATATTTTTCAAGTCTTGAATTGTTTTTTCTTTATGCAATCCAAAAGTTTAACGTGGCATAAATGAAAAAGAGCACCTAAGTGCTCTATGGGAATCATGAGTTAGAACTTAAATGTAACATCTGCAATGAATTGACGACCGATTTCAGGACTTGGTGTTGGTGTCACTGAGGATGTATTGGAAGAAAAATACTTATTTTTACGGTTAAGTACATTATTAATGGTTAAACCAAAAATAGTTTGCGTATTCTTTGAACTCGGTATTGTGTAGGTAGTACGCATATCCCAATTCAAAGCATTTTTCGTTTTGTATGCAGTGTAAGTGTCATATTTCATACCATCGAGTTCATAGACAAATTCAGTTTTACTGGTACTCAGGGTTTTTTTCATACCTGGTGTCCCTGCACGATAGCTAAGATAATGATTAATATTTAAAGGAATATTATTAAAACCAATATTCCAATCTAGTCTAACTGTCCATGGAGTATTGAAATTATCAGTGGGTTTATCTTCAGCATTAATCAGTTTGCCATCATAATAAATTTGTGATGTACCTGTGTAGTAGTTGCTTTCATAGCTATCAAAATTACGATTTGTATCTGTCATATCGGCATTTAGGCTTAAATAATGCACAGAATTTTTAAATACAAGTGGTTTAATATTTTTTAAAGAGAAAGTTAATATTTCAGCTTCAGATTTTCCTGAGTTGTTATAAGACTTATTACCTTGCTGCTGGCGTAATTGGTCTTTGTTCTCTCGCTGAACATATTTTAAACCAATATTGATGTTCCAAATATTGGTGTTAAAAGCAAATACAGATTCATCTGAAAACGGCGTATCCAGCTCTGACCTTGATTTGAAGGATGGCATAAACGTCGGGTCGAGTTCCCAATCTTCAGAAAGACTATTTCTCTTAAATTTTGTCTGTAATCGACCTCGTTGAGCTTGTAATTCGTTGGCGAATGCGTTTAAACCATAATAGCGATTCCAACCAGCCGTGATAAATAATTGATCATTGCCAAATGGCTTCAAAACAAATGAACTACGAGGTGCAATATTGGTGTTTTGAGTCAGTGAATCATAATCAGCTCGTAAGCCTAAACTAGATTGAATAAATGGATTAACATAAATTGAATCTTCGAGATATGCATGCCAACGATCTTGGCGTACATTGATTTGTCCTGCATCATATTTAAATCGTTGCGTTAAATATTGCCCGTCAATTGAATTACCTTCGTCACAAGCATCATAACGACGACCATCAGAAGTGTAACAGTTTAAGTTTTCAATATTTTTCGAAGCGATAGTAGTTGTGTAATAATTATTAGAAACTTCAGGTCTTTCCCAATACGCTTCATAATGACCATAACCTGCACCCATTTTGAATTGGTGTGATGAGTTCGCAAAGTTTATTGGTTCAAATAGGGCTTTGATTGAGTATTCGAGTTTTTTTTCTTCTTGTGATAATGCACCATAGTTTCCATAAGATTGCGTACTTAAATTCGGATTCCAATTCTTTGTTGAAGATCGAGCCCACACATACGCATCTTGCTCTGCCTTTCGCGAGTTTTTTTGTGTTTGAAAATTAAGTTTTTGTTCTAACCGAACAGCATTTAATTTATTTTTTAAATTGATATAAATACTTTGACTATCAGATATTTGTGTGTTTTCTGAGTTTAAAAATGTAGCATTGAAGTACTCACCTTTATTTTCAAATAGCTGAGTTCCTATTTTTAATGAGGTTTTATCTGAAGGTGTATAGAAGAGTTCGACACCATAATTGCTCGCAGCACGTGTTTGGTCTAATTCTGCTGGCTCAATAAAATTCGTTTTTAATGGAATTAAGGAATGTCGAAAAGAGCCAAAAGCATTGAAACCTAATTGGTCTGTGAGATTACCATACAGTGTTGCACTGACTCCTTGTTTAGTAAAGAAAGGTTGATTTTTTTCACTGTTGGAGGTTTCAAATTCCTGTTGGCTTTCTGGATCAGGAAAGTTGATTTTAGACCAAGAATCAGATGTATAATCATAGGTAATATTACCGTGAATTTTGCCTACCTTAGTTTTTGGTGCGCAGGTTTCTGCACTCACTACACCGCCAGTAAATTCACCATATTCAGCGCTCACATTGCTATCAAGCAGTTTAATATTACAAATCAGGTCTGCATTGACTGCAACAGCTTGACTAGAGCCGAGTAGTTCATTATTTGAGTTCGATGTTGTTGCACCCACAGGGTTAATATTATTGTTAATGCTCATCCCATTGATTAGAAATTTATTTTCATAGGGTAAACCGCCATTGATGCTAATTTCGGCTGGGCTAAGTTCACCTTGTTGTAAGCCACTTTTAAAATTATTACCAAATTGCACATTAGGATTTACTTTTAAAAAATCAGTAATGTTCTTAGAACTATTGGGTGTCTTGTCTAAGTCATCCTTCGTATAAAGGGTTTTTCCAACTTCTTGTTGCTCAGTTGCATTCGTTACAATTGTATTGAGTTTGATTGAATCATCATTAGCTGTTGAATTTATTTCTGTTTCATTTGCACAAACTGTAGTTGAGAGAATCGTAAGAATGGCTAAATTTAATTTTGAGCGTACAAATGACATGATTTAACATTGAGAGAATAAAAACGATAGCGATTATCATTTAACAATACTTATTTCACAATATTAATGAGAATAATTATCAATACTATATTCCGATTAACATAATATAAAAAAGCGATAGTTAAAAATTGGAACAAAAAGCCCCAATACTTTTCAATTAAGATCAATCCACAGGATGATCAAGATTTCTAAAATATTGGGGTATTTAAAGATTTTTACTCTGAAACGAGTGTTTCAAGTAAATGGGGCGCTAATTTATTTAAAATATAGCAGAATAATTCAGCTGTTTTCTGTGTGTCATACAAAGCAGAGTGGGCTTCTTTACCATCAAACTCGATGCCAGCTTGAA
This sequence comes from Acinetobacter sp. ANC_7635, assembly GCF_056779945.1. Taxonomy (NCBI): domain Bacteria; kingdom Pseudomonadati; phylum Pseudomonadota; class Gammaproteobacteria; order Moraxellales; family Moraxellaceae; genus Acinetobacter; species Acinetobacter sp. ANC_7635. Next base: position 96,243 of record NZ_JBWYIS010000001.1, read on the forward strand.
TACATGATTTAGCCAAAACAGTTTGTCCGAACATCACAGCACTCAAAGTCACCGTATCAAAAACCGAGAAACTATGAAATGGATTTTGATTCTTAGTTCCAGTACGTGCAATTGCCGCTTTTAAAAAACCAAGATCAAAATGAGCATTGTGTCCAACTAGCACAGCATGTGTGCATTGTTGTTGTTTGCGTACCTCATTAATTGCTTTGAACATACGTTTAAGTGCAGACTTTTCATCTTCTGCCATCGCTACACGCATTGGATTAAAAGGATCAATGCCAATGAAGTCGAGTGAGCGACGATCTAAATTTGCACCTTCAAATGGATTGATGTGTGCATGATGCGCTTGACCAGGTACAAACTTTCCAGATTCGTCGTAAATGATTGGAATACATGCTATTTCAAGCAATGCATCGGTATCCGCATTAAAACCAGCTGTTTCCACGTCAACAACCACGGGTAGGAACCCGCGGAAGCGTTGACCGATGACAGGTAATGTTTCAGTGGTCACACTTTTCTCCATTGAATTGTTTTACCTGCATAAAGAGGAATGATCTGTTCGCCATCTAAATATTCAAGGCTTTCAGGAATCACTTGATCTTCTTTGATCAATGTAATGGTTTCAGTATTACGAGGTAAACCATAGAAGTCTGCACCAAAGAATGAAGCGAAACCTTCAAGACGTTCAATTTTACCGGCCTGATCGAATGCTTGAGCATACAATTCAATTGCAGTTGGAGCGCTATAACACCCAGCGCAGCCACATGCATTTTCTTTCGCATTTTTAGAGTGCGGAGCGCTGTCAGTACCTAAGAAAAATTTAGGGTTGCCACTTGTTGCGACTTCTAACAAAGTTTGCTGATGTGTCTGGCGTTTTAAAATTGGCAAACAATAGAAATGCGGTTTAACACCACCAACCAACATGTCATTGCGATTGAATAACAAATGTTGTGGTGTAATCGTTGCTGCCACGTTGCGATCTTGCTCAAGTACAAAATGTGCAGCTTCGCTTGTGGTGATATGTTCTAAAACTAATTTCAATTTTGGAAATTGTTTAAGCAGCGGTGCTAAAACTTCATCTAAGAAACGTTTTTCACGATCGAAAATATCAACATGATGATGTGTTACTTCGCCGTGGAGTAAGAGAGGAACTTGATGTTCTTCAAGTTGCTCAATGACGCTATACACTTTACGTATATCACTAACGCCATTATCAGAATTCGTGGTTGCTCCAGCAGGGTAAAGCTTAATTGCATTTACATATGGAGATTTTTTAATTTTTTGTACTTCTTCAGGAGAAGTATGATCCGTAAAGTAAAGCACCATACGAGGATCGAATTTTACATTTTCAGGAACATGCGCCATGATTCTTTCACGATAGGCATGTGCCTCTTCCACAGTTTTTACAGGTGGAACTGTATTTGGCATACAGATTGCGCGATGAAATTGCTTCGCCAAATCAGGAACAGTACGTTGAAGTGCTAAACCATCTCTTAAATGAGCGTGCCAATCATCTGGCTGGATTAAAGTGATCGTATTCAAGGCAAGTCTTACTGAAAAAATAACATAGATGATAATCGATATTGCTTGAAATTGATAACGACAAAAGCCGATAAAAGGGGTTTTACATCTATTTGTGCTGATTAATATAAAAATGAAGCATACGTTGGATGAATGAGTCATTATTCATCTAGGGAACAATGATAGATTTTCATGTCCAAATAAAAAACCGCGCTCAAAGCGCGGTTTTTTTAGGACTAAACTAAATCTTAGTTTTTGTCTTTAAGTTGTGGAACAGCAGAACCTGTACCTACAGCAAGTAAACCTGCACCAGTATAGATTCCTAACTTAGCGCGTGTATCTGTAATGTCTAGGTTACGCATGGTTAATTGACCAATACGATCCATTGGCGTGAATACAGAATCACCTTTTTCCATAGTTAAGCGTTCAGCTTCATATGTAAGGTTCTCAGATTCAGTGTTCATAATAGTGTAATCGTTACCACGACGAAGTTCTAAAGTCACAGTACCTGTGATTGCTTTAGCAACCCAACGTTGAGCAGTTTCACGAAGCATAAGCGCTTGTGAGTCGAACCAACGACCTTGGTAAAGTAAACGACCTAAACGTAAACCGTTGATGCGGTACTGTTCAATGGTATCTTCGTTATGAATACCAGTCACAAGACGTTCGTAAGCAATGTGTAGAAGTGCCATACCTGGAGCTTCATAAATACCACGAGATTTCGCTTCGATGATACGGTTTTCGATTTGGTCAGACATACCTAGACCATGACGACCACCGATACGGTTCGCTTCAAGAATTAACTCAACTGGATCTTCAATACGTTGACCGTTAAGTGCAACAGGGAAGCCTTCTTCAAATGTGATTGAAACTTCTTCAGGTGCGATTTCAACGTCTTCTTTCCAGAAAGCAACACCCATAATCGGTTCAACGATTTTGATACCAGCATCAAGATGCTCAAGATCTTTCGCTTCGTGAGTTGCACCAAGCATGTTTGAGTCTGTTGAGTATGCTTTTTCTTTTGACATTTTATAGTCAAAACCGTTATCGATGAGGAACTGTGACATTTCTGCACGGCCACCAAGTTCATCGATAAATGTTTGGTCTAACCAAGGTTTGTAAATTTTAAGTGCTGGGTTCGTTAATAGACCATAACGGTAGAAACGCTCAATGTCGTTACCTTTATAAGTAGATCCGTCACCCCAAATGTTGACGTCATCTTCTTTCATCGCGGTAACAAGCATTGTACCTGTGACTGCACGACCAAGTGGCGTTGTATTGAAGTAAGGTACACCACCTGTAGAGATATGGAATGCGCCACATTGAATTGCTGCAATACCTTCTAATGCAAGTTGTAAACGGCAATCCACTAAGCGTGCTTTAACAGCGCCATAAGCTTCAGCTTTCTTTGGAATAGCATCGTAATCATCTTCATCTGGCTGACCTAAGTTTGCTGTATACGCATAAGGTTCAGCACCTTTTTGTTTCATCCACAATAGAGCTGCAGAAGTATCAAGACCACCAGAGAAGGCAATACCAACTTTTTTGCCTACAGGTACATTCTGTAAGATAGTTGCATTATCAGACATTGTTCATCCTAACGATAGAATATAGGCACCTAGAAAATTGGTAACCTGAAAAATATATTTCTTCAATTGTAGCACTTTTCATTGGTAATTTTTTTTAAAAAAAGATACGTGGTGCAAAAATATTAGAATAAGTAGCAATATTTCGTCGAAACTCAGAAGTAATAGGTAGTGCTTAATCTAATTCATGATTTCTTCTTGAAAAGAATACAGCGCATTTATGAAGATTTTTATGCATCAATTTATTTTATTGCAATTTTTCAAAGCGAACTTAGTGAAAAATATTTTTTGTAAGTGATTGAATATTAATATCTAATTTCATAGTTGGTAATTTATTATAGAAAAAGAAAAAAAATTGCCATAAACAGTTATGAAAAAAGAAGTATAGTTTTATGCAACAAGTTGCAAAGCCCATAAAATAAGGAATTGCCATGACAACTCGCTATGCAAATATATTAAAACCTCTCGATCTTGGTTTCACTACCCTCAAAAATCGTGTCGTGATGGGATCGATGCATACCGGTCTAGAAGATCGTTTTTATAATTATCCTAAATTAGCAGCATATTTTGGTGAACGTGCTAAAGGGGGCGTAGGTCTCATCATTACAGGTGGTATTTCGCCTAATCGTCAAGGCTGGCTCCTTCCAGCTGGTGGCACAATGAATACCTTAGGTGATGTTGCCCCACACCGATTAGTGACACATGCAGTTCATAAACATGGTGCAAAAATTTTAATGCAAATTTTGCATTCAGGGCGTTATGGTTATCAACCTTTTGTGGTTTCTGCAAGCCCAATAAAATCGCCGATCTCACCATTCAAACCACGACAAATGTCAGAAAAACAAATTTTGGATACGATTCAAGATTATGCGGCTACAGCAAGTATCGCGAAAAAAGCTGGCTATGATGGTGTTGAAATCATGGGATCAGAAGGCTATTTGCTGAACCAATTTATGAGTCGTCATGTCAATCAACGTACAGACCAATGGGGGGGTGAAATAGAAAACCGTATGCGCTTTGCAGTTGAAATTGTTAAGGCAATTCGCGCGAAAGTTGGCGAAAAATTTATCATTTGTTTCCGTTTATCTATGCTCGATTTAGTTCACGACGGTAATACAATGAATGAAGTGATCACCGTCGCTAAAGCGCTAGAAGAAGCGGGTATCACATTATTGAATACAGGTATTGGTTGGCATGAAGCTCGTGTGCCAACAATTGTAACCTCTGTTCCTCGTGCGGCATTTGTAGATTATACCGCAGAGGTGAAAAAACATGTGTCTGTGCCTGTGATTGCATCCAACCGAATCAATATGCCTGAAACTGCCGAAGCTATTTTGGCTGAAGGTAAAGCCGACATGATTCAAATGGCTCGACCATTATTGGCAGATGCTTTCTGGGTGAATAAAACGGCAACTAATCGTGTTGATGAAATCAATACGTGTATTGCGTGTAATCAGGCTTGTTTGGATCATACTTTCAAAAATAAACGTGCCACATGTTTAGTGAATCCACGTGCAGCCTATGAAACTGAACTGGTTTATTTAAAAACCAAGAAGCCAAAAAAAGTAGCTGTTGTGGGTGGTGGTGTAGCTGGAATGTCGGCAGCGACCGTTGCTGCCAGTCGTGGTCATCAGGTTACTTTATTTGAAGCCACTAATGATGTAGGGGGACAATTCAACTTAGCGAAAGTTGTTCCTGGGAAAGAAGAATTTCATGAAACCATTCGCTATTTTAAAGTCCAAATTGAGCGCACTGGGGTTGAACTTCGTTTAAATACTAAAGTTAATCGTGAACAGCTTGAGCGTGAAGGCTTTGATGAAGTGATTGTTGCGACAGGCGTTGTACCACGTGCATTGAAGATTGAAGGAAGTGATGCACCACAAGTTTTATCTTATGCAGAAGTATTAAGAGGTGCGCCTGTGGGTCAAAAGGTAGCAGTAATTGGTGCTGGTGGTATCGGATTTGATGTGTCAGAGTTTTTATTAAAACCTGAACATCAGCCACAGCCACAACCTTTGGCAGAATGGAAACGTGAGTGGGGAGTTGATCCTGATATTCAGTATGTTTCTGAAGGTGGTTTACAACCTGCTGAAGTGGATCATCCAGTTCGCGAAATATATTTATTGCAACGTAAGACAACGCCTTTGGGTATAGGATTAGGTAAAACCTCTGGTTGGGTTCACCGCGCCCAATTAAAAAAACATCATGTGAAAATGTTGCGTGGCGTTCAATACAAATCAGTGAGTGATGAAGGTCTGTGGATCGAAGTTGGTGGGCATGATCAATTATTACGAGTCGATACTATCGTTGTTTGTGCAGGGCAAGAATCTGTTAAAGAGATTATGCCATCAGAGACTGAAACAACTTTAGCAAAATATCACATTATTGGTGGTGCAAAGCTTGCTGCTGAGCTTGATGCTAAGCGTGCGATTCGTGAAGGTGCTGAAATTGCAGCCAAAATTTAATAAATTTGAATCATTTGGTGAAACTATATTCACTTGAATGGTTTGATTGTAATTTTTACTTGTCATGATATGAAAAGCTTCGTATTATGGCGCACATGGAAGCGTGGCAGAGCGGTTTAATGCACCGGTCTTGAAAACCGACGAGGGTGTGAGTCCTCCGTGAGTTCGAATCTCACCGCTTCCGCCAAATTCAAAAAGCCCTGACAAATGTCAGGGCTTTTTTCATTCTATATATTCAAGCTTTTTATTCGAGTGTTTAATCACCAAACTTATTTGGGATGACCAGTAACCTTTTTTTGAGTTGATCATCTTCAACCAGCCTGACTTCAGCATCTAAGTTATAGAGTTGATGAACTAATTGCTTTGTTAAAACATCTTCTGATTTTCCTTGTGCAATGATTTGACCATCTTTCATGGCAACTAGAAAATCGGCACAGCGTGCAGCAGTGGCTAATTCATGTAGAACCATCACTATGGTTTTACCTTGTGAGGCTAGAGAGCGGACTAAATTTAAAATATCGGCTTGATGACCGATATCGAGCATACTGATTGGTTCATCTAAAAGAATTAAAGGAGTTTGTTGTGCGAGGACCATTGCGATCCATGCACGTTGACGTTGACCTCCTGATAGATTGCTTAAATTTTGATTTTTTAATTCGCTTAAATGGGTCGCAGACAAGGCGTCATCAATCGCTTTTTGGTCTTCGATGTTGAGTCGTTTAAACCAACCTTGGTGTGGAAAACGACCGAAGCGCACTAACTGCTCAACTGTCATGCCGTTGGGTGCAGTTACATGCTGTGGAAGTAATGCAAGTTGTTTAGCGAGCAACTTTTTACTGAGTATATTCAGTTGATTTTTTTCCCAAATGACTTCGCCTTGATCATAAGGATGAATTTGAGCAATACATTTTAACAAGGTCGATTTTCCACAGCCATTTGGACCAATGAGGACGATGACTTGACCCTGCTGAAATTCAGCATTGATACCCTTCAAAACTTGATGATGATTATATCCAGCACTTAATTGATTGATGATTAAACTCATGTACGACTCATACTTCTAGAATGACGATATAACAACCACAACAACAGTGGACCACCAACCATGCCACTAATAATGCCTGCGGGAATTTCGACAGGGGCAAGCAAATTTTTTCCAAGTAAATCAGCACTTAAAACCATTAATGCACCAATACACATGGTTGGGAAAATCGGAAATAAATGATGAGGAAATGATTTAAATGCGATGATTGGTGCGGCAATAGCCACGAATCCAATGGGGCCCGCAATACTGACAGCGGTCCCAGCGAGAAACGCAGCAATAATAATGAGCATCAGTCTAATTTTAGGTAAGGGTTCTCCTAGACTATCAATGACAGAATCAGGGAGAACCATTGCACTAAATAGTCGCCGCCACAGCACAATAATACTGACAAGCAGCATGATAAAAATCGAAGTTGGTAGCAAGCTGCTGTAGCTTCGACCAATCAAACTACCACTACTAAAAATTAAAATATTACTGGTGTGCATTACTGGCAGTGTCGCAAGGATAAGGTCAAAACTGGCTTTCATGAGTGTTGCAATTCCGACCCCGATGACCAAAATACGATACCCCTGTGTTCCTACGCCGCCTGAAGCAATTAAAATAAAAAAAACACAGAAGATCGCACCCATTAATGCTTGCCACCATTGACCTAACATACTAGAACTTGAGAGGAGAATGGTGAATGCCAAAGCAAGCACTGCACTGTCACTGATACCAAAAACATCTGGGCTCGCAAGAGGGTTTTTGGTGATAATTTGAAGAATGAGACCAGATAAGGCGAGTGCAGCGCCAATCAATAAAGCTGCCAAAAGTCGAGGTAATCTAATCTTTTCAACGAGAAGTTGATGTGGAGCTGACGCATTGCCTGTCAATACATTCCATAGCGTATTCAAATTTAATGTGATTTCGCCGTAAATCAGGCTAAATAAACTAAGTGATATCAGTAAAATCGCAATGATTATCCAAGCCTTTATCGCTGATTTTTGTTTTAAACGACTCAACAGAGAAGACATATTATTTCTCCGCTTGAATGATATTTTGTAAGTTATTTTGACGCACCATCCATATCAAAATAGGCGCACCTAATAAGGCTAAAAGAATACTGACAGGGGCTTCGAAAGGTTGCACGACTGCACGTGCAATAATATCCGCGATCAGCAACAACAACATGCCAAATAGTCCGCTATAGATGAGTTGTTTCTGAATACTCTGAGCACCAATAGCTCGTGCAAAGTAGGGTGCAATCAAGCCTAAAAAGGCAATTGGTCCTGTTAATGCAACGGCACTTCCAGTTAATAAAACCACAGCTAAAATGCAGAATGCATCAAGTGGTTTCGTATTTAAGCCTAAGCTATTCGCCAGTTGATCACCAACTAAACTAAGACCTAGAGGGCGTATTACCAATATAGCGATGATGAGTCCGATCGCCATTAAAATTAGTGCAAGACCAAGATATTGAATATCGACGCGATTGAGCGAACCCAAAACCCAAAAACGATAGTCGTCTAAACCATTTTGGAAACTCAGAAGAATGGCAGCCATAAAACCTTGGAATGTACTGGTGATCGCCAGTCCAGCCAAGACTAAACGTGTAAGTGAGCTTTGATCTGTCATTTGACGAGGGGTAATGGCAAAAACCAATAAGGCACTCACTAATGCACCAACTAGCGCCCAAAAAAATAGTCCGAAGGTATCCATTTGAAGAACAATGGCCAAAACAATGGCAAGAGATGCACCACTATTAATTCCGATTAATCCACTATCAGCCAAAGGGTTTTTAAGCAAGTTTTGAAGGATGACGCCTGAGATCGCTAAAGCTAATCCGACACTCACCGCCGCAATAGTACGTGGAATTCTAATTTCCAATAGGGGAGTGATTGGTTCTAAGGACCATTGACTTAGTGCCTGAAGAATAAGTTGCAAACTGTCTGTAAAGTAGGGCTGACCAGCGCCGTACGCGATCGATAAAACAGTGCAACATAAAATAATCAAGCTAAGCACGATTCCCATTAGCGGGAATCGGTCAAGTACAGTTGTAGCATTCGTCAGCATGTTAATTGCGGAGATGCATCAATACATCATCAATGGCATGTCGAGCAGCATGTGGTCCACCTATGCCAGTCCACATAGATGCATCAACCACGAAATAATGCTTGTTTTTTGCAGCATTAAGACGTTGGAATTCTGGTAATTTTTCTAGTTCTGCCAGTTGCTTATCTGCGTTTAGATGACTGCCAATGATGAGCCAGTCTGCATCAATTTGATCAAAACGCTCTCGACTGATTGGAGGCGTATGGCTTGCACCTGGTTGTTGCTGATGTTGAGGTCGTGTTAAGCCAATATCTTTTAAAACTTGGCTCGCAAATGAATCATTTAGCATATACACAGGTCCATTGGCTGTCCAACGAATGACACTGACTGATTGACCTTGTTGAGCATGTAATTTCTGTTGAGCTTCTTGCGCATATTGATCGTACGCTTCTAGAGCTTTTTGGGCTTGTTGTTCTTTGTTTAATAAATGAGCTACCTTTTTGAAACTGTCTTTCCATGGCTCGCCGCGTGCAAAACTGACTGCAGTGGGTGCAATTTGCTGCAATTGATTAATCATTTGTGTATCAATCATGCTTCCAGCAATAATTAAGTCAGGTTGTAACGTGAGAATTTGTTCCATGCTCGGTTGTCCAAAGTTACCGACGGAGGCGATTTGTTGTGTTTCATTTTTGAGGTAATCTGGAAAATTACTTTGACCTCGAACATAACTACTGCCTATAGGTTTTATTCCAAGCGCAATAGCACTATCCAAATCAAGTTCACTTAAAACCACAACACGTTGTGGCTGTACAGGAATTGTGACTTGACGACCTAAAGCATCTTCAATTTGTCGTGTCGTATTTATTTGAGATTCAACCGTCGCTTTATTGTCTCGTGAAGAAGGTTCATTTGACTGAGAGCATGCTGTGAAGAGAGTGATAGCACTCAACATAATTGCAATTTTATATTTCATATCTTTCTACATATTTCATTAAAATAATTCTATTCACTTATTCAACGGCATCCATCACTTGATGGCGTTCCTCATGATAAGCCTCTTCGTTGTGACCTTGCTTCCAATAAGGCACAGCATATAAATTGCTTTTGGGTAGCTGAAAGTTTTGTCTCAGTATTTTACGAAGTTCAACCACCGTTGAATTTTCACCCGCCAGTGATACTGAAATATCTTTATTTTTCCAGTCTAAGTTTTGCAAAGAATGACGGATGTTATTATTCAATTCATGAGGGCCTTTGCACCAATGAAGCTTAATGTGTTCAGGTTTATTCAGATGTATTTGGTCTGAATCATCTTCGATTTCGATCCAAACTTCACCATGAGCGTCTTTTGGTAATTGTTCAAGAGAGGCAGCGATCATCGGGATTGCTGAAAGATCTCCAACAAAAATCCAATATTCTGCATCGATTTTAAAACGTGCTGGTCCTCCTGGACCGGCTAGACCTAACAGATCACCTGGACTCGCATGCTTTGCCCAATCAGCCGCTATACCAAAATCTTCATGTCTTACAAAATCGATGACTAAAAGTTGCTGTTCTTCATCGAAATCTCGAACAGTATATGTCCGCGTAATTGGTTTCTTTCCATTTGGCCACGTAATTTTGCCTAAAGAATTTCGAAACGGGAGGTCAGGTGCTTGTTGATCAGGGTTAGGAAAAAACAATTTGATGTGCGCACCACCATCACATTTTGCATAACCTGTGAAATCTTCACTTTTAAACTTAATACGCTGTAAATGAGTGGAAATTTGTTCTGTTGAATGGACAGAAATATGTCGAGCTAGAGGAGGAGATTGTGTCGTCATTATTTAATCTTCTGTACTTATCAATGGAGTGAAGATCGTCGATACAGTAATACGTGCGTCAGTCGACAGATTTGAATGGTTATTAATCTAAATCAAACAAATTAAATTTGCAAATGATAATCATTATATTTAATAATCTTTTTGTGCCAAAGTGTAATCACAAAATATGAAGGTTCGGATATTTTGTAAAGCTTTGATTTTATAATGAAAATTAAATATATGCGGTTGTCTTATGCAAATCAATGAATCCCATGATCTATTAACTCGTGCACAACACAGTATGTGGAAAGGACATCATTATCATGGCAGTTATCCTTTTCATACGGCGGAGTGGTTGGTGATTGAGGGACCATTAGATCGAGAGCTTTTTCAAAAAGCAGTTTATCTCACATTAAAGGAAGCTAAATCGCTTCATTGGCGAGCTTTAGTTCAGGGCGAACACGTCTATCGAGTAGATGATGTGACGATACGGAAACCTAGCTTCGTTGATTTATCTCAGCTTGATGAGGAGGAAATTTTAGCGTGGGCTGAAAAAGAAGTAGAACCAGCATTTAATTTAGAATCGGGTCATTTATATGATTATGTATTTGCACACTTAGGTGAGCAAAAGTATGGATTATTTTTTAAAGCGCATCACGTTGCATTAGATGGCTACGCTTACGGACTGATGATTAGCCGATTTATTGATTATTATCAATCTCTCAAAAATGGTACTGAATTAAAAATTAAAGGGTTCGATCATTATGAAAAGTTTATTGCAGAAGAACAGCACTACCTTCACTCTGAAAAAGCTAAAAAAGATTTAGACTTTTGGAAGGCTAATTTTTCGTATGAGAAAGCCCCTAAGAAACGACTTAAACAAAAATTAAAAGAACCATTTTCACAAGGGCCGCGTTATGAAGAGGTAATTGATTGGCCTACACAGCTACAATTAAATGCGTTAGCAACTGAATTAAAATTGCCCAGTGCTCTTATCGTCATGGCAGTGATGATGAGTTATTTAATAAAACAGTCTAAAGATCCTCAACAATGCTTTGGGGTACCTTTTATGTCTCGGTTGGGTACTTCATCTATGCGTATTCCTTGCTTAGTCATGAATATCCTGCCATTAAGGTTGGGCATTACTGGACAAGAAAACTTAAAAGAAATCATTTTATTATTAACGAAAAGGTTTGCCGAAATTCGACCGCATCAGCAAAGCTATTTTGAGCAAATGCGATTTGTATTAGAAGATTTTGATCCCTATGAAAATATCTTGTTTGGACCTATTGTGAATTGGATTCCTTATCCTTTACCTGAACATTTCGAAGGGTGTAAGTTAACAAAAACAACCATATCCGCTGGCCCAATTGAAGACTTTGATACCGCGATTACCAATAAGTTTGTTAATGGTATTGAGCGTTTGTATCTCGCTATTGACGGCCATAAAGAACTTTATGATGTGCCAAGTCTCAAAGCTTATTGGTATGATTTTATGGGGATGATGAAAACTTGGTTAGCTCAACCAGAACTTGTTTTTGAACAACTTCAAATTCACAAACCACTGCCAGAATAGTCTGGCAGTTTATCCTTTGAATGAGGCAATAGGGCTGTTACACGCCTAGAGTTGCTCCACCATCAACCACTAATTCGTGCATTGTGATTTGGCGTGCTTGCTCTGAAAGTAAAAACATCACGGCATTGGCAATATCTTCAGCCTCAGCAATCTTTTGCAATGGAATACCATTTCGGAATTGTTCTAGATTTCCGTTGACAATGCCTGCTGGAGGGCGATCCTCAGTCCATAGTTGTTTTTGCATTTGTGTAAGGGTTGAGCCAGGTAAAACTAAGTTACAGCGAATATTGTGAGGCGCGAGTTCCAACGCGAGATTTTTAAAATAGTGACTCACTGTAGCTTTGGTCGTTGCATACAGACCCATATTCATTCTTGGAATGAGGGCTGCATTTGAACTGATGCTCACAATCGCACCTTCTCTTTGCGGAATCATTTGGTGAGCGACCCAACGACTAAGTTCGGCAGGGCCAATGAAATTTATCGACAAATTTTCATGCCATTGTTCAACAGATGTATTTAATAAAGATCCAATTTCTAAGACCCCCACAGCATTCACTAACCCCGTGATCGTACCTTTAAAAAGTATCGAATTTTCAATGTGCTGAATAATCTCATTGGTCTTACGAATGTCACAGCTGATGTGGTCTAGATGGTTGAGTGATGCTTCAGGAATTAATTTAAAAAGTTCCCATTGATTGATGTCAACAATCCGATCAATTGCGATGACTTGATGATCCTTCTGCAATAGTTGACGACAAATTTCAGCACCAATTCCTCTGGCTGCACCCGTCACGATATATAAACCCATTTAAGTATCCTTTAATTTTATTAACAAATTGAAACGATAATCATTTTCAATTGGGAATAATAATTATTATATTGGTTGCGTTCAACTCCTAGAGGTTGTCCTTTTGTGAATGTTGAAAGTTTGATGCACGCAGTGCGAACAGATAATCGTGAGAACAAATATGTTGCCAATAGAACCGTCAGTTTTTCAAAATATGATAGGCATAAAAAAGGAAGAGTTAATTGAGGAAGATCAACCTGGCTTCGTGTTCGCAACGCCAACGGGAACCATTTCAAGTAAAAAGTTAGTTGAACATATCGAATTTGATCGAGCTTCTCATTTAAATTTTAATCAGCAGCAAGCACAGTGGCTCGAACAAGCAAAATCTGCACTACAAAAAAAAATCGAATTAACAGCGAATAAAGATCTTATTTTGGTCGGGAGCTTGCCTTTTGATCATCGAGATTTACCAGAAATCTCGATTGCGGAAGCAAAAAACACATTTGTAAATGAGCGCATTGATCAATCGGCTCAGTCTTCTCTTAATGATCAAGTGCAAGCGACTCTCATCCCAGCACAAGAGGAATACATTGCTGGTGTCGTTAAATTGGTTGAATTGATGAAGTCATCACCGCTAGAAAAAGCAGTATTGGCTCGGGCAATTGATCTTAAAACCCAACACAAAATTAATATTATTGATTTATTTTACCAGTTGTTGGCCTCTAATCCTGATGGCTATACATTTGCATTGGCCCAAAACCCAAAACAATCTGGTTGGTTTATGGGGGCAAGTCCAGAACTTCTCGTTGCGAAGCAAAATGATTATTTGTTTAGCCATCCAGTTGCAGGAACATTAGCACGTCATTCAGATCCAACACTGGATCAACAACAAGCTGAAAAATTGCTTGCTTCGCAAAAAGATCAGCATGAACACGCCGTAGTTATCGAAGCCATTGCAGATCAACTCGCTCCCTTGTGTAAAACGCTCAATATCCCAAAATCACCTTCACTGATTAAAACAGAGGCGGTTTGGCACTTGGCGACCAAAATTCAGGGAACGTTGAAAGATCCAGAGCAACATATCTTTGATGTGGTCTCAATTTTACATCCAACGCCAGCAGTCTGTGGACAACCAGCCCCTATGGCTCGCCAGTTGATTTCGGAACTAGAGCCTTTTAACCGTAACCTTTTTGCTGGAACCATGGGGTGGTGTGATGCCCGAGGGAATGGTGCTTGGGCAGTGAATGTACGTTGTGGGCGTATCTTTGACCATTATGCGCGTCTTTATGCGGGTGCAGGAATTGTTGAAGCTTCACAGCCGAACAGTGAACTGTCAGAAACCATCGTGAAATTTAAAACGATGTTAAATGCATTGGGTTTAGATTCTCAGCACTTAAATCATGGGGAATAAAATGAATGCAAATGTAAATGACGAGTCTTTGCTCTGGGATGGCATCGTGCCATACCCAGAAGATTTCGTAGAACGGTACATTCAAAAGGGATATTGGAAAGGTCAAACCATTTCTGAATTTTTTCAAGAATCAGCCCAGAAATTTGCCAATCAGGTGGCATTGATTTGTGGTGATCGCCAGTATTCTTATCAAGAGCTGAATCAAAATATTGAACAATTTGCAGTCTTCTTGACTAAACAAGGCTATGGGCTGGCAGATGCTGTTGTGATTCAAATGCCAAATATAGCAGAGTTTTTTATTGCTTATTTTGCAGCTTTGCGGATAGGGATGCGACCAGTGATGAGTTTACCAGCACACCGTCATGCCGAAGTAAGTCATTTTATTCAGCAAACAGATGCCAAATTGTATATCTGTGCAGATAAGCATCTAGGCTTTGATTACAGATCCTTAGCGCAAGAGTGCCAGCGCAGATGTCCGACTTTACAGCAAGTGATTGTCGTTGGTGATGCAGGCGATTTTGATCCTTGGCCGAATCTTGCATCGTTTAAAAATCATATGGTTTCAAAGCCCAAATTAACGGCTCGCCATGTGGCTTTTTTTCAACTTTCAGGGGGCAGTACTGGCACACCGAAACTTATACCACGAACACATGATGACTATTTGTATAGTGTTCGTGCCAGTGCAGATATTTGTGAACTTGATACAGAAAGCCGTATGCTTATGGTGCTTCCTGTAGCACATAATTTCAGTATGAGTTCGGCTGGTTCATTGGGGCTATTTTATGCAGGTGGAACACTTATTTTAGCGAAAGATCCTTCTCCCCAAACTGTATTTCCACTCATTGAATCGCACAATATCACGCATGTTGCTCTTGTCCCTGCATTAGCAGCAACATGGGCTGAAGCTGTTCAAAATGGCGGAACAAATATTTTTAAAAAATTAACGGCCTTACAGGTCGGTGGAGCAAGGTTGCCAGATGCTTTAGCTGAAAAGTTGATTGATCAATACCAATGCCGATTACAACAAGTATTTGGTATGGCAGAAGGCTTGGTGAATTACACGCGTTACGATGATCCGAAAGAAGTCATTATAGGTACCCAAGGTTCCCGTATAAGTCCAGATGATGAAATAAAAATCGTCGATGAGGAGGATCACGAGCTGCCATTGGGTGAGGTGGGGCATCTTTTAACTCGCGGCCCTTATACCATTAGAGGTTATTATAGGGCTTCAGAACATAATCGAAGTGCTTTTACCTTAGATGGATTTTATCGCACTGGTGATTTAGTACGATTAACGCCAGAAGGCAATATTATTGTTGAAGGACGAAGTAAGGAACAAATTAATCGTGGCGGTGAAAAAATCGCGACGGAAGAAGTCGAACAGGTTTTAAATCAACACCAACAAATCATCTTGTCTGCCTTGGTTGCACAACCAGATCCAAAGTTAGGAGAAAAAAGTTGTGCATTTATTCAATGGCGACCTAACGATCAAGATGCATCAGAAACAAGGCTGAAACTGCAAATTAGACAATTCGTTCAAGCATACGGTCTGGCGACCTATAAGATCCCAGATCGCATCGAATTTATTGAAGAAATGCCTTATACGGCATTAGGGAAAATCGACAAGAAACAACTCAGAAAACGCCTCACCGAAGACACGATTTAACTAAGGAAATAAAATATGGCAATCCCACGTATTGCAAGTTATCCCATGCCATCTGCTCAAGATTTTCCAGTTAACAAAGTTGATTGGACTTTAGATGCGTCACGGTCGGTTTTATTGGTACATGATGTTCAGCAATATTTTTTAGATTTTTACGATCAGACCCAAGCGCCCATTCCCACATTAATCCGAAATTGTAAAGCCCTTATTGATCAGGCACATGCACTAGGAATTCCAGTCTATTACACCGCACAACCTGGAGATCAGACGCAAGAACATCGTCAACTATTAACGGATTTTTGGGGTAAAGGTTTGTCAGCTGATCCAGCATTGACCAAAATTATTGATCCACTTCAACCAAAAAATGAAGACACCGTGCTGACAAAATGGCGCTATAGCGCATTTAAAAAAAGTGATTTTGAGCAGCAAATCAAACAAGCCAATCGCGATCAATTAGTGATTTGTGGAGTATATGCCCATATTGGTTGCTTATTAACAGCTGCCGAAGCATTTATGTTGGATATTCAAGCATTTATGGTGGGTGATGCCTTGGCGGATTTTAGCCGAGAAGAACATGATCTTGCACTAAAGTATGCGACTGGGCGCTGTGCAAAAGTCATGGATACTCAGACTGTGATTAACGCCTTAGGTCAGGGGCAATGATCATGAATGAATTAAGCATGATTGAGTTAAAAAATATGGTCGCTCATCAATTGAATTTACCTGTAGATGAAATTCAGCAGGAGGATAATTTATTTATGTTAGGACTTGATTCAGTCAGTCTTATGACGCTGGTTGGATTGCTACGTGAAAAAGGCTTTCAAATTGAATTTCAAGATCTGGTGGAGGAGCCAACGTTGAATGAATGGAGTGATCGTCTTAGATTGGATAGAGATTGATGTAAGACTAATGTGCATACCTTGAAAATCAACACATGCACAATCAACGGCCCTAGCCAAAGTACTTATAGCCAAAGGCCATTTTCGTTAAATTATTCGCTAACGTGAGTGGATCTTACATGCAATTAGAAAAATACTATTCTGATCAACAATGGAAAAAAATCCAAAATTTTGCCGAAACAAAGCAAAGCCCTTTTTTAGTTGTTGATTTAGATCAAGTGCAAACTCAATTTATTGAGTTGCAAAATAGCTTTCCAAAAGCCCATATTTATTATGCAGTGAAAGCAAATCCAGGTCGTGAAATTATTCATAAACTTGATCAACTTGGCTCATGTTTTGATGTTGCATCAATTTATGAGTTAGACAAAGCGCTTGAATGTGGAATTCATCCAGATCGTATTTCATACGGTAATACTATTAAAAAAGCTTCAGACGTTGAATACGCTTACCAAAAAGGAATCCGTTTATTTGTCACTGATGCTGAAGCAGATCTCGCCCAAATAGCCGAATTCGCACCGAACTCTAAAGTCTTTGTCAGGGCAATGGTAGAGTCAGGAGGTACAGCAGATTGGCCACTATCACGTAAATTTGGATGCCATCCAGATATGGCGGTTGATTTAATGGTGAAAGCTAGACAATTGGGTTTAATACCCTTTGGCGTGTCATTCCATGTCGGTAGTCAGCAACGTGATGTCACTGTATGGCGTTCAGCTTTAACGATAGTGAAGCAAATATTTAATACTTTGAAAGAACAATACGGTATCAGTTTACAATTAATCAATTTGGGTGGTGGTTTCCCAGCACATTACTTAGCTGATGTTGACAGTATTCAAAGTTATGCGCACGAGATTCAACGCTATCTTGATGAACACTTTGATGATCAGGTGATATTATTTTTGGAGCCAGGCAGATCGTTGGTGGGTAATGCTGGTGTGATTGTTTCAGAGATTGTTCTTATCGCCAATAAATCAGCACATGATGATAAACGATGGGTCTACACGGATGTGGGCGTCTTTAATGGACTAATTGAAACTTTAGGTGAGATGATCAAATATCCTATATACACACCTAAAATGCATTCAGCACCTGAGCATTCAAGTGTTGTGCTTGCAGGCCCGACCTGTGATTCAACTGATATCATGTATGAAAAAGTGCCTTATCAGTTACCTAAAAACTTGAGCATTGGAGATCGACTCTATTGGTTAAGTACTGGAGCTTATACAACCTCTTATGCTTCGGTCGAATTTAATGGTTATCCACCTTTAAAAACGTTCTATTTAGATTGATTTAAGAAATGGTGCTATGTGGTTGGTAGTCAGTCGCTCAAGCTGCGAGCCACATAGCCTAACCCTCCCAGAAGCGTTATCATAATGCTAAAATCTTGATGGGTAGGCTCATGAAAATCGTTGCAGATGAAAATCTCGCATTCACAGATTATTTCTTTTCAGAATTTGGCGATATTGATAATAAAGCTGGTCGTACCTTAAAGCATGAAGATGTGGTCGATGCTGAAGCCTTATTAGTACGTTCTGTGACGAAAGTGAATTCTGCGCTCATTCAAAATACTGCATTAACCTTTGTGGGTAGTGCAACGATCGGAACAGATCACTTGGACATTCCAGCAATTGAACAACAAAATATTCATTGGTCAAATGCTGCAGGATGTAATGCCCAAGCTGTTTCTGAATATGTTATTACTGCGTTATTAGCTCTAAATCCTCATCTTCTAGATGCTGAACAAGATTTCACTTTAGCCATTATTGGGCTGGGTAATGTCGGTTCACGACTCGCACATATGGCGAAACTATTGGGATGGAGCGTCATCGGGGTTGATCCTTTTGTACAAAGAGAAAATATTCAGCAAGTCACTTTAGATGAAGTTTTTTCAAAAGCAGATGCAATTTCTATCCATGTGCCATTAACCACTTCAGGGATGCATGAAACCCGACATATGTTTAATGCTGAGACCTTAAAAAAGCTTAAACCATCTACAATTTTAATTAATTCTGCCCGTGGGCCAGTCATTGAAGAACAAGCTTTGATTGCAGATATTCGAGCAACAGGTCGTAAAGTTGTACTAGATGTCTTTGAGCATGAACCAGTCATTACGGAAGAGTTACTGGATCTTGTGCAATTGGTGACACCTCATATTGCGGGGTATAGTCTTGAGGGTAAAGCGCGTGGTACCCAGATGATTTATGATGCTTTCTGTCAGCATTTCGGCCATCAACCTTCAAAACAGTTCGAAACCCAATTGCCTACATGTGAACAATATTTTAACAATAGTGATCTCAAGCACACGCTGAAAACTCAATTAAACCATATCTACGATATCTTTAGAGATGATCAGAACTTAAGAGCATGCCTCAAAGATGGGAAAGTAGATCAAGCCTCATTTGATCAATTACGCAAAACATATCCATTACGTCGTGAATGGGCTGCTCATGGAGGGCCTCAGGCATGACTGACTCTCTGAGCTATCTACCAACTTGCGATTTTGCTGCCATGAAAGCCAGAGCGAGGATGTATCAACAGATTCGCCAATTTTTTTTAGAACGTGATGTTTTGGAAGTGGAAACTCCAATTTTGTCTCATGCTGGAGTAACCGATGTCCACTTGGCGTCAGTTGAGGCAAGTCGTCATGTGCATGGTCATTTGAAAAAGCACTATCTTCAAACTTCACCAGAATTTGCCATGAAACGCCTGTTGGCAGCAGGAGTAGGGCCAATTTATCAAATCTGTAAAGTTTTTCGTGATGATGAACATGGCCGTAAACATAACAGTGAATTTACCATGCTTGAGTGGTATAGACCTGATTTTAGTCTCAAAGACTTAATGTTTGAAGTTACAGATTTACTCAATGTCACTTTGGCACATCGTTTTGGCGAAGTGCGACCTACGATTTTAAGTTATAAACATGCATTTATAGATCGCTTAGATCTCAACCCACTTAAATCCACATTAAAGGAATTAAAGGATTGTTGTAATCGTGTTGGGTTAAATCTAGATCTGGGTGATGATCGTCTAGGTTATATCGACTTGTTATTTTCGCATATGGTGGAACCGAGCTTAGGTTTTGATACGCCTGTATTTTTAACAGATTTTCCACCAGAACTTGCATCTCTTGCAAAAACTCGAGTTGATGAAGATGGGGAATTGGTTGCAGCACGTTTTGAGCTTTACATTGAGGGCTTAGAGTTAGCAAATGCTTATGATGAGTTGATTGATGCAGATGTATTGCGTTCCCGTTTTGAAGCTGATAATGCTGAACGCGAAAAATTAGGCTTAGATGTTATGCCAATAGATGAAAATCTCTTAGCCGCATTGCCTAAAATGCCAGAATGCTCAGGTATCGCATTAGGAATCGATCGTTTACTGATGGTGGCAACAGAGAAAATGAAATTAGAGCAAGTGATTACATTTCCTGCTGATCGCTCATAAGTTTTTTTATCCTCAGAATAAAGGACGATCTTGAGGAGCTAATATTTTGACAAATGTCGTGCTATACGCTTTAAAACCGTGATTTAAATAAAACTGATGTGTAGGTAATCGTTCAGCACGATTACCACTACTGACCACAATTTTTTGAATACCTTGTTGACTGGCTATATGTTCAACGTGAGCCAACAGTTTTTGACCAATCCCTTTATCGCGATGCGCCTGATCTACAATGAGTACTAGAATGCGAAAATACGGATCAGTACATTCCCATGATATTTCTTCAACAAAACCAATATATGCGACAACTTGTCCATGATCGATAAATACTAGGGTTGTATAACGCTCCTGAGCTTGCAACCTCATTAAACGTTCTTTCATAACTTCTGTTCGAGTTGGATAGCCAAGTTGGGTAGTCAATTCAGCGATCGCTGCAACATCATGGTTTAAATTTACAGGTTTAATCAGCATTGTCGTGGCTCTTGAAACATGGTTTATAAGTATGAATTGAAGTATGTTTAAATAATTTAATCTTTCATGTATTTTGTTTAGATAAATTTAATATTTTATCTTTTAATATTGGATTTAATTCATCTTTCCGATTTGAAGATTTAAAACAACAATCATAGGCGACTATATGTCTTTTTCTATATTTTTATCTTTTGTAATTTATACAATTGTGACATCCATAACACCGGGACCTAACAATTTGATGGTCGCAACCTCAGGAGTGAATTTTGGACTCCGTGCGACTTATGGACACATTTTAGGTGTAGCGATCGGTTTTGGGGTCATGGTGATTTTGGTTGGTTTAGGGATAGGTACATTACTGAGTCAAAATCAATTGGTTTACGAAATTCTAAAGTTGATCGGTATTGCTTATTTAATCTACTTAGCCATTAAGATTGCTCAATCAGGCTCAGTTGAATTAGATAAAACTCAAGCAAAACCCATTACTTTTTTGCAAGCTGCATTATTTCAATGGGTCAATCCAAAAGCTTGGATTATGGCAATGGGCGCGGTGACGACTTATTTAGCTGCAGGCAGTGAATTTTATTGGTATATCATTTTGGGTGTTGTGTTTGGGTTAGTCTGTATTCCATGTACGGGAGCTTGGGGAATACTCGGAGAAAAATTACAAACTTTGGTGCGTACACCACAGCATCTAAAAATTTTCAATTACAGTATGGCGCTACTATTAGTGGCTTCAATCATTAAACCAATGGTTGATTCTTTTAAATATTTTCAACAATCATTCTTTTAAAATACGATTACCTCCTGAGTCTCAGGAGGTAAATATTATGCGTTTACCAAGGATTGATGTTTTTCTCGGTGCGTTGCCAAAGCCTCGATTCTTTTTTGTATCAGCATTTCACCAATATCAGGGCCTTTGATCTCAGGCGGTAAATCAGATGCTTTAATTGAACGAACAATCTGTACCGCATCTAATACATATTTTGCTTGAGGATATTCACGGTCTTCGAGACCTAAGCGACCTTTGGCATCACATTCACATGCTTGTACAAAAGCCTCAACACGTTCAGGACGGCGTAATACATCTAAACGTTGTAATAGACGCCAAAGTGTTCCTGGTTTTAATGTAAACGCCTGATGGCATTTAAGATGTTCTTTGCACACCGCAATTGCCAATTGTTTGGTTTGGGTCGGAACTTTAAGACGTTCACATAAATCAGTCACGGGCTGAACACCACGTTCCTCATGCATGATATGGCGAGGTAACTCATCTTTAGGCGTGAGTGCTTTACCCAGATCATGCACTAATACTGCGAAGCGTACATCCATCGAGTAGTCTGCTTTACAAGCTTGTTGTAATGACATCAAGGTATGAATACCACAGTCAATTTCAGGATGGTATTCAGGACGTTGTGGTACACCAAATAAAGCTTCGATTTCTGGAAAGAGGATTTTGAGAGCATCACACTGACGAAGGACTTCGAAATAAATATCAGCATCACGTTCCATTAAAGCACGAGAAGTTTCTTTCCAAACACGTTCAGGCGTAAGTGCTTGCAATTCACCAGAATCAGCCAAATTTTTCATTAAGGCTATGGTTTCTTCAGCTACTTTAAAACCATACTGATGATAGCGAGCTGCAAAACGGGCAACACGCAATACTCGTAGTGGATCCTCTGCAAATGCATCAGAAACGTGACGTAAAATGCGTTGATTCAAATCTTGAAAACCATGATAAGGGTCGAACAACTCACCATCTTCATTCATGGCCATTGCATTTATGGTCAAATCACGACGAATTAAATCATCTTCAAGGGTTACCGAGGGATCGGTAAAAAATTCAAAGCCATGATAACCATGCCCAGATTTACGCTCAGTACGAGCGAGGGCGTATTCATCTTTAGTTTCGGGATGTAGAAATACAGGAAAATCTTTACCAACAGGTTGGAAACCTTGGTTTAAAAGTTGTTCTGGTGTTGCACCGACAACGACATAATCTTTTTCATGATAGGGGTGTCCGAGCAACTGATCTCGCACTGCGCCGCCTACTAAATAAACTTGCATAAAAAACCTCTATTCTTAGCACCATCATGCATCAGAATAGAGGTTTTCTCAAGTCACAAAACGTGCCCTAAATGAAGGATTAGAGCGCGTTTTTTTCCTCTTCTTGAATTTCTGCAACAGTTAATGCAGTCATATTCACAACACGGCGCGTAGTTGCTGTCGGTGTTAAGATATGAACTGGCTTAGCCGCACCTAATAAGATTGGACCAATTGTTACATTATTTCCTGAAGTTGACTTCAACAGGTTGAATGAAATATTTGCAGCATCTAAATTCGGCATAATCAATAGATTCGCAGAACCTTTGAAGCGCGAGTTCGGGAATGCAAAGCTACGGATATTTTCATCAAGTGCTGCATCTGCATGCATTTCACCTTCAACTTCAAGTTCAGGTGCGATTTCAGAAAGGATTTCATACACTTTACGCATTTTTTGAGCGCTAGGATCAGTCTGATCAGAACCAAAACTTGAGTGCGACAACAATGCTACACGTGGAGTAATACCGAAACGACGGACTTCATCTGCTGCTAATATAGTCATTTCAGCAAGCTGTTCAGCCGTAGGGTTACGATTGATGTATGTATCTGCAATGAACAAGTTGCGATCTTCGAGCATCAACGCATTTAAGGTAAAGAAAGTGTTATGACCTTCTTTTAAACCAATGACATTACTCACGAAATCTAAATGAATATCGTAGCTAGAATACGTACCGCATAGCATACCATCTGCTAAGCCGTGGCGTACTAACATCGCTGCAATCAGGGTCGAACGACGACGTGATTCACGTTGTGCATACTCAGGTGTTACCCCTTTACGCATCATCAGATTATAGTAATCATCAGCAAACTTTTCGTAATCAGGATTTGTTTCTTGATCAACGATAGTGATATTCACACCATTTTCTAAACGTAAACCTAATTTCTTAATATTCGCTTCGATTACAGCAGTACGACCCACCAAGATCGGTTTTGCCAGGCCTTCGTCTACTGCAATTTGAACAGCACGAAGAACACGAAGATCTTCACCTTCCGCATAAGCAATACGTTTAGGATCAGTTTTCGCTTGAGCAAAAATTGGTTTCATCATAAATGCTGAGTTGTAAACGAACTCAGAAAGACGCTGATGATACACGGAGAAATCTTGGATTGGACGAGTCGCTACACCAGAATCCATCGCAGCTTTTGCAACAGCAGGCGCAATTTCAAGAATCAAGCGTTGATCTAGTGGGCGTGGAATTAGGTAATCACGTCCAAATGATGCAGATTTTTCACCATAAGATGCAGCATCAGCTTCTACATGTGCCATACGAGCAATTGCGTGTACACATGCAATCTTCATTTCTTCGTTAATGGTTGTTGCACCTACATCAAGTGCACCACGGAAGATATATGGGAAGCAAAGCGCATTATTGACTTGGTTCGGATAGTCTGAACGGCCCGTCGCCATGATGATATCATCACGAACTTCATGTGCATGTTCAGGCAGAATTTCAGGATCTGGATTAGCAAGCGCGAAGATAATTGGATCCTTCGCCATGACTTTGACCATTTCTTTAGTCAAAATACCCGCAGCTGATAGACCAAGAAACATATCTGCACCAGCAATTACGTCGCCAAGCTGAGAACCTTCGATATCTTGAACATAGCGTTTTTTAGACTCGTCTAAACCTTCACGTTTTTTTGTTAAGAGTCCACGAGAGTCAGCAACAATGATATTTTCTTTTTTAGCACCAAGCGCACAAAGAAGATCTAGACATGACAGTGCAGCAGCACCTGCTCCAGAAGCGACGATCTTGATATCTTCAATTTTTTTGCCGTTCAATTGCAAAGCATTTAAAAGCGCTGAACCTACAATAATTGATGTTCCATGCTGATCATCATGAAAAACTGGGATATTCATACGCTCGCGAAGTTTCTGTTCAATATAGAAACATTCTGGAGCTTTAATGTCCTCGAGGTTAATACCGCCGAAAGTCGGTTCAAGAGCAGCAACAATATCTACGATTTTATCTGGATCGTTTTCTGCAATTTCGATATCGAAAACATCAACGCCTGCAAACTTTTTAAACAGGACGCCTTTACCTTCCATCACTGGTTTAGAGGCGAGGGGACCAATATTACCCAAACCGAGTACTGCAGTACCATTACTGACGACTGCGACTAAGTTACCACGTGCAGTATAAAGCGCTGCTTTAGAAGGGTCTTTTTCAATTTCCAAACATGGCACTGCAACACCTGGGGAATATGCTAATGCTAGATCATGTTGGTTGACGAGTTGCTTACTCGGAGTAACGCTGATTTTTCCTGGCGTTGGAAATTCGTGGTAATAGAGTGCTTGCTGTTTTAAAGATTGATCGTCCATCTGAATCCCAGTTATTACAATGTTCCAGCCTTGCTGGTTTTTTGGTTATATCGGTTCGAATATACCACTAGTTGCACATTGATCACAGTTAAAAGTCGAAATTTCATACATATTTAGGACTTTGGTCTAGCCTTTATTTAATTTTTGAGAATTGATATTCATTTTGCAGAAATTGAGTGCTATCAGCGCTATTTAATGGTCTCGAAAAATAATAACCTTGGAAATAATCACAACCTTGTTTTTTTAAATATTCAATTTGCTCGATATCCTCAACACCTTCAGCAACTAATTTCATCCCCATCGTTTTACCCATTGAAATAATTGCATCGACAATAGCATTATTTTTACGAGTGCCAATCTTTGAAATAAAGGCGCGATCAATCTTGAGTGTATCAATAGGATAGTCGGCAAGATATGCAAGTGAAGAATAGCCTGTTCCAAAGTCATCTAAGGCAATTGAGAAATTTTTATCCTTAATTTGGTCTAACAAATCAAAAACATGAGATGATTTATCTAACAATGATGACTCGGTAAGTTCAAACTCTATAAACTCCGGCTTGAGTGAGTATTTAAGCACGGCTTGATCAATAAAATTGAGAAATTCCCCACGATGGATCTGTTGCGCCACGACATTAATAGAAATTTGTAACTTATCAAATCCTAATTCATGCCATATTTTAAGTTGCTTACATGTCTGGAAAATAACAAATTTTCCGATATCTGAGATCAGACTAGTCATTTCAGCAATAGGTATAAAACGATCTGGCATGATGATGCCGTACTTTGGATGATTCCAGCGGATTAACGCTTCAAAGCCGCTCACTTGCATCGTTTTACTTTCTATCTTAGGTTGATAGTAAATTTCTAAGTCCTGATTTTTTATAGCAAGTCGTAAATCTCTTTCGAGCTCAATGTCACTGCCAAAAATGGATTCAGGCTTGTTGTCATAATAATAGGCTGTGCTGCCCCCTAGTTTTTTTGCTTCTGTTAAAGCGCTTTCCGCGTGACTATTTAAGCTACCAATTTGTCTACCATGATTGGGGTAAATTGCGATACCCAGTGAGACATGAATCATGTGTTCTTGCCCATCGATGATAAAGGGTATTTCAAAGGCCTCAAGGATCTGATCGACGACTTGTTGGATCGTGTAATGACTATGATTTAAGTTGTAAATCATAGCAAAGTCATCATTATTTAAATATGAAATCAGAACAGCTTTAGAACAGGTATATTTCAGTCTTCGGGAAACTTCTTTGAGAACTTCATCTCCAGTTTGATGATTAATAAACTCATTAAAATGTCTAAATCGATCAATGTTGAGACGAATAATAGAAAAATGGCTCAGAATTTTAGATTTACTAATTAGATACTGGTGTAACTGTAAATTAAAATAAACACGGTTAGGTAAATCTGTAAGTAGATCGTAATTCTCTAAGTAGGCCATTCTTTCAAGATTTTGTTTCCGTTCAGTCAAATCTGAAATGATGCCTACATAATTTAAAATTCTATTTTTATCATCACGAACTGCATTGATATGCAGCCACAAGGTTAATATTTTTCCTGAAATAAATTCTTCAGTAACCTCAGCATCATATTGTCCGGTGAGTAACACCGTTTGAGTTATATCGGCGTGATGTTGGCTGAGTTGGGATGTGGAAGATTTGGTAATATCAAAGATGTGTTTTGAGATAATATCTTGCGGTGGGATATTGACCAATTCACTAAAATAAGGATTAACTTCTAAAAAACACAAGTTATTGTCTAAAACGAAAACCCCTTGGGCTACTTGATTAAATACATTCGAAGCTAATTTCAATTTTTCTTGTGCTTTTTTTTCACTTTCAATGTCTTGGAAAATACCCACCATTTTAAGAGGTTTATTATTTTCAGGATCACGTGTAATAACTCGACCAATATCTTTAATCCAAAACCACTGATCTTTTACTTTAGTTCTATAATGTGCTTCAAAACGTTCAGTATTTCCTCTTAAATGTTTACGGAGCTCTTTACGATAATTTTCTTGATCTTCTGGGTGAATAAACTCGTTAATTTGATCAGTAGCACTTTGGTAATGTAAAACCTGATTACCATATTTAATTCCTGAAATTTCAATGGTTCTTTTCTCAATATTCCATAGCCAAGATGAAATTCCAGCAGTTTCATGCGCAAAATCGAGGTTAGCTTGATGGTGCTGCAGTCGATCGTTGATCTTATTAATATCGTAGGTTCGTTCAATTACTTTTTGTTCGAGTAATTGATTATGCATTTGTAATTGGCTTTCAATTTCTTTGGATTTTTCAATCTCATTTTTTAGCTTTTCTTGGAGAAGTGATGACTCCATAAGATGTTTTCTAGATTCAGATAAATAGAATTTATTGTGACTATTTAATATTCCAAGACGGCGGTACATCTTATGGGTAAGGATTGCGCAAATAAGTAATACACCAAACCAAATATTAAAGATTAAACTAAAAACATCAGGAGTATTATCTAAAAAAAGGAAATTGGAGAGGACTATGGCCGAAGCTGAAGGCAAAAAAACATAAAGGAAGTATCGTAACCGCTGTGATAAAAATACAATAGCAAAAGTATAAACAATAGATAACATTAACCCAGCTAAAGTCAACATATGTATATCTTTGACTTCTGGATTATGTTCGGGGATAAGCTGTAATACGGTATAAATACCAATAGCTAGACCAGCTCCAGTAATTAAGCAAACCAATTGTGCCCACATGTCTAAGTTAAAAATACTAATTTGATTAGATTTTTTAAAAAAGAGGGTAAAGCAAAAACAGATTAAAAGAATGGCGGTAAATATAATTAGCCAAATGGTATAAGGTATTGAAAAGCTTTTGAAATAAAAGAAGTAAATAAGTTGATTATAGATGCAGGCAAAGAGCACCCACGCTAAAAAAAAATGCAAATTAGATGTCGCACTTTTGATCTGGCTATCGAGTACAGAGTTGGAAACATGCTCTCCCTGAACTTCACTCATAACTGGTAATACCTTAATTTTCTTTCTACTTTATTTGAATTATTTTTGAGTACGAACTTAAAAAAATATAAA
Organism: Acinetobacter sp. ANC_7635; assembly: GCF_056779945.1. Classification (NCBI taxonomy): domain Bacteria; kingdom Pseudomonadati; phylum Pseudomonadota; class Gammaproteobacteria; order Moraxellales; family Moraxellaceae; genus Acinetobacter; species Acinetobacter sp. ANC_7635. The sequence continues at coordinate 124,431 of NZ_JBWYIS010000001.1, forward strand.
TTTAGCGCGACAACTCTTTTCTCATTAAAGTACTGTCTAATTGGAAGAAAATCAATTCAATTGTGATTTAAATCACGGAATTTTGAGAAAATATTTATTAAAATTTGTAATTTAAGATCGATAAAGCAACCACTGGTGCAGTTTCTGTACGTAAAACACGTTCACCAATACACCAATTGATAAATCCATGCTGATTTGCAGATTGGATTTCAGCTTCACTTAATCCACCTTCTGGACCAATGAGTAGCGTTATATTTGAGGAGGCATCATTTAACACATCGACCTCATCTTTATTGGGGGCTAAGACTAATTTCGTTTCAGGGAGTGTGCTATTTAACCATTGTGCCAAAGGGAGTGGAGCTAATATTTTTGGAACAATATTCATTCCACACTGCTCGCAAGCTGCAATTGCTATACCTTGCCAATGATCAAGTTTTTTCTGATCACGGTCGTACTTTAAACGCATTTCGCAACGTTCAGAGGTGAGAAGTTGAATTTCAGATACGCCTAACTCAACCGCTTTTTGAATAGCATAATCCATGCGGTCACCTTTACTCATTACTTGACCAAGTAAGGCATTAAAGTTTGGTGTGCGATTGGTTGGGTTAAATTCTTGAATTAGAACCGAGCCTGTTTTTTTATTGGCTTCAGTTAATTCAACTTGATATTCGCCACCTTGACCATTAAACAAGGTCGCTTTTTCACCGACTTGTGCACGTAAAACTTTGACCCAATGATGAAATACAGTTTCAGTCAGTTCAACTGTTGTATTTACATTAAGGTCTGCTTCAATAAAAAAACGAGGCATCTGCATTACTCTAAAATCGGTAAAATAAAAACTTCTTTTATCTTCAGTCCCTACATCAAATAAGGTGAACCTAAGCTGTCGATAAAAGAAGTCAGGAGACTTATGCTAGACCGAGGTCTTTTACAAGTTGACGAGTTGGATCAGTGGTGTTCATCGTATAAAAGTGTAAGCTTGGCGCACCACCAGCAATGAGGCGTTCACATAGCTTCACAATCACTTCATGACCAAAGGCTTTAATTGAAGCAGTGTCATCACCATAAGCCGCAAGTTGCTTACGAATCCAACGAGGGATTTCGGCACCGGTACCATCTGCAAAGCGAATTAAGTTGCTTGCATTGGTAATTGGCATAATGCCAGGTGCCACAGGAATATTCACACCTTCTTTTTGAATGCGCTCTACAAAGTAAAAATACGCATCTGGATTAAAGAAGAATTGAGTTAAGGCTGCATTTGCACCTGCATTGGCTTTCTCACAAAAGCGTTTGATGTCTAAATCAAAGCTATCTGCTTGTGGGTGCATTTCAGGGTAAGCTGCAACTTCAATCTGGAAGTGGTCACCCGAATGTTCACGGATAAAGCGTACTAAATCCTGAGCATACGGTAATTCACCTAAGCCAACTTGACCGGAAGGTAAGTCACCACGTAGTGCAACTATACGGTCAATCCCTTGAGATTTGTATAAATCTAAAAGTTCAGCGATCCGTTCTTTGCTATCACCAATACAAGAGAGGTGAGGAGCAACAGGCGTGCCTTTGCCATTAAAATCAGCTAAAGTCGAAAGTGTACGTTCACGTGTAGAACCACCTGCACCATAAGTCACAGAGAAAAACTCTGGATTCAGCAACTGCAGTTCTTGGTGAACAACCTTAAGTTTTTCCGCACCTGCATCAGTTTTGGTTGGGAAAAACTCAAAAGAAATTGGAATCTGTTTAGACATGTTCAAATCCTTTGTACTTATTTCAGCAAAATAGAATTCAAAGAAAAGCAGGCTGTTCAGCCTGCTTGTTCAAAGATTAGTATTTATAAGCGTCAGATTTGAATGGACCTTCAACAGCAACCCCAAGGTAGTCCGCTTGTTCTTGAGTTAATTGAGTCAGAACACCACCGAAACCTGCAACCATTGCTGCAGCAACTTCTTCATCTAATTTCTTAGGAAGAAGTTCAACACGAATCGCTGCTTGTTTTTGATCTTCAGGAAGTTCAGCAAATTTCTCTGCGAACAAGTGCATTTGACCTAAAACTTGGTTCGCAAAAGAACCGTCCATCACGCGTGATGGGTGACCAGTTGCATTACCAAGATTTACTAAGCGACCTTCAGAAAGAAGAATGAGGTAATCATTTTCATTTTCTGAACGATATACTTGGTGAACTTGTGGTTTAACTTCAACCCATTTATAACCACGTAAGTAGTTGGTATCGATTTCAGTGTCAAAGTGACCGATATTACAAACTACTGCACCTGCTTTTAATGTATCAAGCATTGCAGCGTCACAAACGTGGTAGTTACCAGTCGTTGTTACGATTAAGTCAGTATTTTGAAGAAGGTCAGCGTTAACGTCTTCTTTTTTACCTGTTTGTACGCCATTCTTGTATGGAGAAACTACTTCGTAACCGTCCATACATGCTTGCATTGCACAGATTGGATCGATTTCAGAAACACGTACGATCATGCCTTCTTGACGAAGCGATTGCGCAGAACCTTTACCTACATCACCGTAACCAATTACAAGTGCACGACGACCAGATAACAGCATGTCAGTTGCACGTTTGATGGCATCGTTTAGAGAGTGACGGCAACCGTATTTGTTGTCGTTTTTAGATTTAGTGACTGAATCGTTAACGTTGATCGCAGGCACTTTCAATGAACCGTCTTTCCACATTTCGAGAAGACGTTGAACACCTGTCGTGGTTTCTTCAGTAATACCGTGAATTTTTGCGAGTACTTCTGGGTATTTTTCATGAACAAGCGCAGTTAAGTCACCACCGTCGTCCAGAATCATGTTGGCATCCCAAGGCGTACCATTTACATTAATTTGTTGTTCAAGACACCACATGTATTCTTCTTCAGTTTCGCCTTTCCAAGCAAATACTGGAACACCAGAAGCTGCAATAGCTGCCGCAGCGTGGTCTTGAGTTGAGAAAATATTGCAAGATGTCCAACGAACTTCAGCACCAAGCTCTACCAAAGTTTCGATAAGAACAGCTGTTTGGATTGTCATGTGGATACAACCCAAAATTTTAGCACCAGCAAGTGGTTTAGCCGCAGAGTAACGCTTACGCAGACCCATAAGGGCTGGCATTTCAGCTTCTGCAAGTTTGATTTCTTTACGGCCGTAGTCAGCAAGTGAAATATCGGCAACTTTATAATCTGTAAATGAAGCATTAACCGCGTTCATCACGATCTCCTTATAAAAAACAAAAATTGATCATTATGTTCGCGGATGCCGTTGTTGGTCCATCTGAGCAGATTGACCGATCGTCGAGCCTGGCGCTTTTACATTTTGTACTTGTAAAACGTCGCAGCATCCCTCGACTAGGGCAGTATTGTACTTATAAACTTGCGAATTTCCAATGTTAAGTTGGTTATTGGTGATTCAAAGTATTTCAATTAAATCGCGTCAACTTCAGATTCCGATGATATTAGAGATTTTATTTTCTGTGCTTTTTCAAAGTGGTCAAGTTTATGTTTCATGATCCACCAATGAGCTACTTCCATGAGTGCATCGGGGTCATTATTTCTATTTGAAAAGAAAGCATAAAATGACAAACCTACAGATTCTCCCTTCCGATCGATTTTTTCATCACAAATTCGAATAATTTTGTCTTTGATTGATTTATTTTGGCAACGTATTAGAAATTTAATTTAAAATTTTTATCATTCAATCTATCAAGCTTTCATTAGTGTAATGTTGAGAAAATGTAGGATTGAATAATTTGGGCTATAAATAAACCGATTCCGAAGTTTAAATGTGCCACTAAGCTATTTTTTATGCTGATCCATTGATTGGGCGTTTTACTCGCAAAGAAACCAAATCCAAGAATAGGTTGCATCACCAAAAATGGGATAATAGCAGTTGAAAGTCCAAATAAAATAGAAGATATAAAAGCTTCCAAAGTAGTATGTGAATTATCGATATAAGTATAAATTAAAGCGAAAAAAATACCGGTTATATAATGAAATACCCAACCCGTAATGTATTCAAATTTGTGTACAGGGGCTTCGGTAATATTTCTGTATACGTATTTTTTATTTTTAACTAAAAAGAAAAACCTACCCAAATAAGCATAGTTAAATGAGGGGATTTTAAAAATCATCGCTCTTGCCCAACCTAAAAAATCCATAATTAAAGTAGCGCTTAGGCCTAAAGCTAAAATGTAAATTAAAATATTCATGAAAGGATGACTCTCTAATTTAAGTCATGCTAGTGTGCAACTTAAAGCTAACTTGAAGTCAAGGTGCATTAATGGAAATAGATATAGGTGATCTAGCTGATCGGACAAATACTTCAACTGCCACGATTAGGTTTTATGAATCAAAAGGACTTATTCGATCTATTGGAAGGAAAGGGCTTAGAAGACAGTATTCATCCCGAGCAATACAGAATATCTCATTAATCAAGATCTTCCAAAATGGTGGTATGACGCTGAGCCAAATTAAAAATATGGCAATTGATCATGAAAAAATTAAAATTAAAAGAGATCAAGTTAGGGAAGCAAAAAACGAAATCAAAGATAAAATTGAGACTTTAAATAACTTACTCTTAATTTTGACACACGTTGAAAAATGTCCATACGATGACCATTTACAATGTCCAGACTTTTTGAAACTTTTAGATGAGTGAGCTTGAATTTTGTATTTAATTTCTTAAATTTTGAAGAAGATTATTTGTTATAATTGATAGCTCAATAAATAATATATATTTTTGATGGAAATTCCCGAAGAACTCGCCAATCTAGAAGCCAATGCTGGTATTTATGCCGTATGGATGCTCTTTCAACATCTTGGGTTAGACCCAGACATTGAACAACTAAAAGAAGTCTGTGGTTATGTAGAGGGTGATGGAACGACCACGATCGGTCTAGCGGTGGGACTTAAAAAATTTGGCTTAGATGTGGAATTTACCACAGATGAAGACAATGCACTTCAAGAGCAAGAAAAGCTAAGTTATTTAGAAGCTGAAAAACTTGCGCTAAAAATATCCCCCGCAATCAGCTATCAAGATATTCAAATCGCATTTGATGCCAATAAGTTCGTGATCGTGTATTACGATACTTTAGAAGGCATTGGTAATCATTCATTGATTTATGACATCAATGAAGAGGAAATCTGCTTTTTTGATAGCTTTGAAGCAATGTCGAAAAAAGTATTTGAGCAGCAAAGGGCAGTAGACGGGATCTGTAGACAAGCCATCATCGCTGAAGTTAATTAATATCTAAAAGTAAGTCACTGTCTTATAGTGCGTTACTATTTTAAGGTATGTTAAAGTTTTAACAAGATCTAAAGTAGTTCAATAAAAAGCCTTCAATCATGAAGGCTTTTGAGGCAAAAAAACGAGATTTATCTTAAGTGCTTGATTGAGCCTTTTCCTGCCAATAATCAGCTTTTTCCTCGTTTACATCCACACCTAAACCATGTGCATAGATGGCAGATAAATCACGCATTGCTTGAGTATCACCAAGTTCAGCGGCTTGAGTCACCAATTCAACAGATTTTTGTACATCTTTTTCGACCACATTACCACGACGGTAATAACCTGCGAGCTCTAAAATTGCAGCAGCATGTTGATGTTTACTAGCTTGCGTGAGCCAGTTAAAACCGTACTCAAAGTTTAGTTTTGCATCTTCAGGATCTTCTTCTAAAACTTCTTTTGCATAATGGGTATAACCTTCCCCTAACCAGTACATCGCTTCGACATGACCCAATTGACCAGCACGTAAAGCCCATTCTTCTGCAAGCGCAATGTCTTCATCGTGTTCACTCGTCATATAAAGTTCAGCAAGTTCAAATTGAGCAGCGGCATTACCTGCATGAGCACGATTTTCGAGAGCAATCGGGACGGTAACACGTTTCGTCATAGTGGGATTCCATGGCTTCAAAGCGAAGCAAAAAATATTAAAGTTGTTCCCTGATTATACTGCAAAACTGATTCAAAGCTTGAGTAGTATGGTTCGAGCCTATTTACTAAGATATTTTGTAGATGAATTACAAATTCAACTATAGGTAAAAGCTATAGATGAGCGACATAAATTAAGGTTTTTTGATGGAATTGAAGTAAAAGTCACAATTTCTTAAATTTCATAAGACCTTAGCATAACTTTTTCCTATGCTGAAAATCCTCTCTAATGCGAATATTAGAGGAGATTGACCATGTCACAGACCAACACTTATTCAGCAGATGTGATCGTACTTGGTGCAGGCCCAGTCGGTTTAACGATGGCGAACGGCCTTGGCCTTGCGGGCTTAAAAGTAAAAGTGATTGAACAGCTCGATCAATTGATTGATTATCCTCGTGCAATTGGTATTGATGATGAATCTCTAAGAACAATGCAATCGATTGGTTTGATCAACAAAGTATTGCCGCATACCACTCCCGATCATGCGATGCGTTTTCTTACGCCTTCAGGCCGTTGTTTTGCAGATATTCAACCTAAAACACGTGAGTTTGGTTTCCCTCGTCGTAACGCATTCGTACAACCTTATGTTGATGCAGAATTATTGGAAGGTTTAGAACGTTTTGATGATGTGGAAGTACTTTTTTCTCGTCAACTTCAAAGTTTTAAGCAGACTGAAGATCAAGTTGAAGTTCAAATCCAAAATAAAGATAAAACAATTGAATATATAACTGCAAAGTATCTAGTGGCATGTGATGGTGGTAATAGCTACGTTCGCCGTATGTTGAATATTCCTTTTGAAGGTAAAACTGCACCAAACCAATGGATTGTTGTCGATATTGCAAACGATCCATTGGCGACACCACATATTTACTTATGTTGCGATCCAGTACGTCCATATGTGTCAGCGGCTTTACCACATGGTATCCGTCGTTTTGAATTTATGGTGATGCCAGGGGAGACGCAAGAGCAACTTAGCCAACCTGAAAACATGGCTAAACTTTTATCCAAAGTATTACCAAACACTGAAAATATCGATGTGATCCGAAATCGTGTTTATACCCATAATGCACGTATTGCCAGTAGATTTAAAGAAGGGCGTATCTTACTTGCGGGAGATGCAGCGCACATTATGCCAGTATGGCAGGGACAGGGTTATAACAGTGGAATGCGTGATGCGTTCAATTTATCTTGGAAACTGGCTATGGTCGTACAAGGTAAAGTAGATGCTAAAGTTCTAGATTCTTATCAAGAAGAGCGTCATGATCATGCCAAAGCGATGATTGATTTATCTGTTACAGCAGGCCATGTGCTGGCTCCGCCTAAAAAATGGCAAGGTACTGCGCGTGATGCTATTTCATATGTTCTAAATTACATTAAACCAGTTAAACAATATTTGTTGGAAATGCGCTTTAAGCCAATGCCACAATATAAATCTGGTATTTTGGTTGGACAGGTCAATAAGACATCACCAATCGGTAAAATGTTTATTCAACCTAAAATGCAAGATAGCACAGGTCAGGTGAAATTACTGGATGATTTTATTGGTCAAGGCTTTGCTATTATTGCTTGGGGAGTAGATCCGACTTGGGGACTCACACCAACAAGTATTCAAAAATGGAAAGCCTTGGGTGTGAAATTTATTAAAGTCGTTCCACCTGAACAATTGAAAACTGATGCTCATGATGATGAAATATTGACACTTGGGGATACAGAGCATGCGATTCGTGCGTGGTTTGGTCGCACTCAATATTCGATGGCATTTTTAAGACCAGATAAATTTGTCGCGGGCTTAAGTATTCCTCAGACGAGCGAAGAGCTCAGTCAAAAGCTGTTTGATAAACTTGGCGTTTAATCAAAAAGTTTAAGACTAATCTAAAAGAAAACCTGCAAATTTGCAGGTTTTTTATTTTTAAAATAGCGTTCAAAGTTTTAAAAAATATGACAATGAAAGTGTTGGCTTAGAATATTTTTCACAGTTTGCAAATGCTTACTTTGATCTTGTTTTCTGAAACTCAAATATAAGCTGATATTCGGTAAATCAATTTCAGTTGACTTAATTAAGACATTTTCACTGAGCAAGCTTTCAACATATTTTGGAACAATGGTCCAACCGACTTGCATCGCTACAAGATTAATATTCATTAAAATGTTACTCGAGTATTGAGCAACTTGAATAGATGTATTTAGAGCTTCAAAAATGTTTTGAATTTTTTGGAATAAGATCGGTGAGGCAGTTTCCTCGCTCATGATAAATTTTTGGGCAATTAAATCCTGTTTTGAAATACAGTCTAAATGCGCATGGGCTGAATGACGAGGAATCAGCAAGATCAGAGGCTCACTGAACAATTCGATAGAGGTAATATGCTCATCATCGATACATTGGCGAGTGAATGCGACATCAATTTTTTGATCACGAAGTGCTTGGATTTGATGTACACAGCTCAAACTATGAAATTGAATATCTAAATCAGGCTGTTGTGCACGAATAATAGGCATGACATAGGGAAAAATTTTCATTTCTGCCACAGGTAAAAAGCCAATATTTAATTTATTTTTCTTGGTATTCGCCATAATTTGAATCTTGTGTTTGGCGTCTTGAGCAAGTTTCAATATATGTCGAGCATCTTTTAAAAAAGTTTCTCCTTCCTCTGTGAGCGATAAGCTTCTGCTTTTACGAATCAGCAGGGATGTACCTAATTCCGCTTCAAGATCTTTAATTTGCTGACTTAAAGAGGGCTGCGCTATAAAGAGTTTTTCTGCAGCACGCGTAAAATTAAGTTCTTCGGCAACTGAGACGAAATATTTCAAATGTCGAAGTTCCATGCGTACCGATCCTTAATCGCCATAATAAATGAGGTTGATTATACGTTTGAATTGCTAGAACTTCAGCGTGATTCACGTTTAAAGCTAATTTAAGAAGAAAAAAACCGACCCATATTGAAATGAAATATTGGTCGGTTTTTATCAAGTAAAGTATTAAATGATTGAGAAGATCAAGCTAATGAATCCAATAAAAGATACGCCCAAAATGATTTTTTTTATTTGTGACTCAAAATAGGTCAGACAAAGTGCAACAAAAAGCGCAGCGAATGTCAGTACACCAACCCAATAACTCATCATATTACTGACTTGTCCTTTGCTCATGCAGAGGATAAGCCCTAACGACAGGAATCCCCATCCAACCATTGAGGCTATTTTCTGGTGTTTAATACTCAATGTTTGACCAAAAATTTGTTTTTGATGCTTTTGTATTGCACTGGCTAAACCTATAAAACCTAAAGTACAAACTGCCCAAATGAGGAGAAAAAAGCTCATGGTGATTACCCCTCTACCTTAGGTAAAACTTGACTCTTTTTTAATGGAGTTCCTTGATGATTTTGAACTTTGTAAAGTGCAAAATAAAAAACTACTGCTAAAACTATCATCGCCAGATCGAACGAAGCGATAACCCATTGTCCGTGAGCTATAGAACGCCATAAAGGTTGACCACCTGTGATAAAGTTTAAAAGCGGAAGTAAAGCAAAAAGCAGGGTAGCGAGACTCAGTAATTCAAGCCAAGCTTGGCGATGGGTGCGAAAAACAGCATAAACCAGTGTGAAGAGCCACACTATAAAGAATGTACGGATTTCCCAGTTTATACGCATTTCCATATCAACAGGGATAAAACGGTTTGCATAAAAATAAGCTGCACAAGCAATTGGTAAGCCGATAATCGCAGCGATGTTGGTAATCTCGACCGTACGATACCCAAAGGATTTATAACCTTGTTTCGCTTGTTGAGGTGCACGTTTGACGCACCATAAAATTAATCCTGTTGCGACCATTAGCGTGCCAACGATACCAGAAAAAAAGAGTATCCAACGTAAGGCTAAATCAACTCCTCGTGCTTCATGTAGAACAGTGACAACATTGTAAATGCCATTGGGAATAGAAGGATTTTTGAGTTGAGCGGAATCATCTGTAATGTTTTGACCTGTCACACCATTGAAGTCTAAAGTTTCATATACGCCACGATGAGCGATACTTGCGCCGTGTAAAGCACGTAACTCAATGGTCGCCTTCGATGTATTTGGTGCTTTAATTGTGATCGAACCAATCGGATTGTTTTTCCACTTCGCTTCAGCTTGAGTGAGGATCGGAGCAATATCTGTAAGTGGTGCAGGTTCAGCTTTTCGATCTTGGTTGCGCGTACGTCGACTTTCACCTCGATTCTTTCTCTCACCATCCATTTTGTTAGTATGTTCATTTGATGCTGACTGCGTACCACGAGCCTCAATTTCTGTACGAGCATTCATCATTGAGCGCTGATTTCCTTGCGGTTGATCAGTACGAGTCTGCCCTTGTGGTTCTGCTGGATTTTGAATTAAGGATTTTCGTTGGTCTTGTAGAAAGGCGCCACGATTGTCATAAATTTGCTGTACCCCCCATGGCATGATGGTAAACAATAATAAAAGTAAACCACTAAAAGTGATCATGATATGAAAGGGAAGTGCGAATACAGCTGTTGCATTATGTGCGTCTAACCAAGAACGCTGTCCTTTACCTGTTCTAAAGGTAAAGAAATCTTTAAAGATTTTCTTATGGGTGATGATGCCACTAATAATTGCAACAAGCATAAACATGGTTGCTATGCCCACAATCCAACGTGACCATATACGTGGCATTCCGTATAATTCAAAATGGAAACGATACAGAAAACTACCACCACGGGTTTCACGGGCTTCTAATACTTCACCTGTGGCACTGTCAATCGTCACACGTTTACCACCGCGACGAGCATTGGGATCTTCTCCGACATTCCGGATATTCAGTGTGGTGTAATTTTGACGAGCATTGGGCAATTGAATTCCCCAGCTCCCTGCATCATCATGATTATTCTGCAAATATTGCAGAGCCACTTGCGTCTGCTCGAGTTGAGATTGGCTTGGAATCGATTGGTGATACTCGGGCTTCATCCATGTACTGATTTCTGCTTGGAAAAAACTCAAAGTACCAGTTACAAAGATCGCATACAGCAACCATCCTAGTATCAAACTAGCCCAAGTATGTAACCATGACATAGACTGGCGTGGGCCTTCAGCTTTGGCATCACTTCTCATGAATTAGTTCCCCATGATTTTATAGATGAGAAATAAAGCAAGGCTAGGTAAGACGATGCCCAATGTAGCTTTTCTGGTTTTGTGAACCATAAAAACCCAAATAAACGCTGCACACTGTAAACAGAAAGCAATGAGCGTTGCTGACATCGCTGCGCTAGATTGATATGTGCTAAATGTTTGTGCAATCACGATAGCAGAGAGGGATGCAAGCAAATAACCTCCAATACCCGCCAATAAAAAACGATAGAGCACCATCAGGCGATAACTGATAGAAACTGATTTAGTAGTCTTACGAATTTTTTTTACTTGATTCCCAAGTGTTAACTCGCCTGGTAGTTCGAATTCTGTACTGTTCATAAAAGTAAGAAAGTGTGAGTGTATGTAATTATTGTAAATGATAACAATTATTGTTTATCTTTAGAATTATAAATTTAGCATTTTAGAAATAAATTTTTAATTGAATTAGCTTGGGCATGTTAATTGCAGAGTTGTAGTTATTTTTTATCGATAGGTAAAATTTATGACGTATCAAGTTTTTTACTGCAAAGCTAATCCTAATGCTCAATTTGTGTTGTTATCTTCAGGGTTAGGAGGGCATGGACATTTTTGGCATCCTCAATTAGATATATTGACTCGATTTTTTCATGTCATTACATATGATCAACAAGGATGTCATGCAGATGCTGCATTACTAGCACCAACTTATTCAATGACCGATATGGCAATACAAGTGATACAGATTTTAGAGGATCTAAAGATCGATGAATTCCATTTTATCGGTCATGCTTTAGGTGGGCATATTGGAGCGGAGTTAGCCGTTTTAATTCAAAATACAAAATTGGAAATGTTGAGTTTGACCAATATTAATGCGTGGGACTCACTAGATCCACATACGCTCAAATGTTTTGAAGCTCGAGAATCGTTATTAGAAAATGCTGGTGCAGAGGCATATGTTAGAGCTCAAGCATTATTTCTTTATCCACCTGTATGGATCTCTGTTAATATCGATCAAATACAACAAGCAGAAAATAATCAACTCCGAAACTTTCCACCAAAAGAGAATGTATTGAGACGTCTGAAGGCTTTAAAGGAATTTAAAATAACGAATGAACATATCACCGCACTTCAACGAACTCCAATTCACTTGATTGCAAATCGTGATGATTTCTTGGTTCCAGTACATAAGACTCTTGATCTTCAGAAAAATTTTGTACATGCACAATGCTCAATTTTTGATGTAGGTGCACATGCTTCTACTGTGACTGAGCCAGATATCACTAATCAGGCAATTATTCAATTTCTTCGATCACTCTAGCATTTGAAACTTTTCAATTGCATATAAAAAACCACGATTGAGATCGTGGTTTTTTTAATTATTTTACCAAATGGTATTTTTTGGAACATCTTGTGCACTTTTTTATGACGTTATTTAGGAGTAATGGGTATTGGGATTATATGATTAATTTATCATAAGGTAAAATATAAAATTATTAAGTTGTTGTAATATATAATAAAATAATAATTGGCACATCATTTGCTAAATATCTAATACAAGCTCTAAGGCTTAATCCTACTAAATAAAATTTAACTGATCGTTAAATTAGGAGTGTTAGATATGAAAATTGGTGTCTTTTGTCCGATCGGAAATAATGGCTGGTTACTCTCAGAAAATGCTCCTCAATACAAACCAAGTTTTGAGTTAAATAAAAAAATTGTCCAACGCTCAGAGCATTACGGTTTTGACTTTGCATTGTCTATGATCAAGCTGCGTGGTTTCGGGGGTAAAACTGAGTTTTGGGATCACAACTTAGAAACTTTTACGCTTATGGCGGGTCTTGCTGCAGTCACCAGCAAAATAAAAATTTATGCAACAGCTGCGACGCTAGTGATGCCGCCTGCCATAGTTGCACGCATGGCATCTACGATTGATTCAATTTCGAATGGTCGTTTCGGCCTAAATGTCGTCACAGGTTGGCAAGCGCCAGAATATACCCAAATGGGCATGTGGCCCGGTGATGAATATTTCGGAAAGCGTTACGAATACTTATCTGAATACGTACAAATTCTGCGTGAATTATGGGCAACAGGTAAATCTGATTTTAAAGGTGACCATTTCCAAATGGATGATTGCCGAGTTAGCCCACGCCCGCAAGCAGAGATGAAAATTATCTGCGCTGGTCAATCGGATACAGGTTTGGAATTTTCTGCTCAACACGCTGATTACAATTTTGTTTTTGGTAAAGGGCTTAATACACCAACAGCATATGCAGAAATCAACGATCGTTTAAAAGCAAAAACAGATATTACGGGGCGTGATGTTCAAACCTACGTTTTGTTCATGATTATCGCTGCTGAAACAGACGAAGAAGCGATGGCGAAGTGGCAACATTATAACGATGGCGCTGATATTGAAGCGATCAACTGGTTAATGAATCAAGGCGGAAAAGATACTAAATCCGGTGCAGATACTAATATTCGTCAAATGGCTTCATCAGTATCACCAGTCAACATCAATATGGGAACGTTGGTGGGTTCTTACGAAACTATCGCAAAAATGCTAGATGAGATTAGTGAGGTGAAAGGAACTGAAGGCATTTTACTGACATTTGATGATTTTGTTGAAGGTGTTGAAAGTTTTGGACAACGGATTCAGCCGCTTATGAAATGTCGTGAACATGTTGTGGTTGAAGGAATGAGTTCAGAACCTGTGTTGGAGAAAATCGCATGAGTCATTTAGAAAATACCGTTGAAGCTGGATTTACTGCACAAGCGGGTACGGGTGTAAAACTCAAAGCCGAACCGGAAAATATTGTGCTTGCACCAGAGCAAACAGCACTAATCGTGATTGATATGCAAAATGCGTATACGTCAAAAGGTGGTTATTTAGATCTTGCTGGGTTTGATGTGTCGACGACAAAACCTGTGGTTGAAAATATTAAAAAGGCAGTTTCTGCAGCACATGATGCTGGTATTCAAGTGATCTATTTCAAAAACGGTTGGGATAATCAATATCGTGAAGCAGGTGGTATTGATTCACCAAACTTTCATAAATCAAATGCACTGAAGACCATGCGTAAGCGTCCTGAGTTACAAGGCAAATTGTTAGCAAAAGGGGATTGGGATTTTGAGTTGATTGATGAGTTGGTGCCAGCTCCGCAAGATATTGTGATTGAAAAGCCTCGTTATAGTGGATTCTTTAACACAGCGCTAGACAGCATGCTCAGAGTGCGTGGAATTCGTAATTTGGTTTTTGTCGGTATCGCGACCAATGTATGTGTTGAATCGACGCTCAGAGATGGCTTCTTTCTAGAATATTTTGGCGTGGCTTTAGACGATGCCTGTCATCAAGCAGGGCCAAAAGAAGCCCATGTCGCAAGTATGTACAACATAAAAACCTTCTTTGGATGGGTGTCGGATACAGAAAGTTTTGTCAGTAGTTTTGCAGATCAACCAACACTCGCTGAAAGCGCATAGATATTTATAAATTCTAAAATTAGGAAATAAGTCATGTCAAAAGAAGTCATTATTCCAGTGGGTTCAGGTAAGCCACTCGCACCGTATTCGCCAGCAACTAAAGCAGACAACATTGTCTATGTTTCAGGCACTTTGCCTTTTGATGAAAACAACAATGTAGTTCATGTTGGAGACGTAGCAGCACAGACACGCCATGTCCTTGAAACAATAAAGAAGGTCATCGAAACTGCTGGCGGAACAATGTCGGACATTACTTTCAACCATATTTTTCTGACAGATTGGGCAAACTACGCTGCAATGAATGAAGTATATGCCGAATATTTTCCGAATGCAGAACCAGCTCGTTACTGTGTTCAAACAGGATTAGTCAAACCTGATGCACTCATCGAAATTGCTTCAATTGCTCATGTTTAATTTGAAAGCTTTCATCACCCTATTATGAGTCCCTCACTGACTGCTTAGGCGATGAGGGATGGAGAACACTATGAATGCAAATGTGCAATCAATCAATTTACCCGAGGCAGTGAGTGCCACACTCAACATTGACCAACAGGTTTTTAGACAAGGAATGTCGAATTTAGGTGCAGCTGTCAATGTCATTACTACAGCTGGTCTAGCAGGAAAAGCTGGCTTCACAGCTTCAGCTGTATGTAGTGTGACAGATACGCCACCAACATTGCTGGTATGTCTAAATCGATCAGCATCTGTATTTGAAACATTTAAAAGTAATCAGGTTTTGTGTGTCAATACTTTAAGCAGTAGTCAAAAGCATTTATCGAATGTGTTTGGGGGTAAAACTCCAATGGCAGAACGTTTCGAAAAGGGGGACTGGTCAACATTAGTCACAGGTGCACCTATTTTAGAAGGTGCGCTAGTGAGTTTTGATTGTGAAGTCGTACAAAGTTTATCGGTAGGCAGTCATGATGTTTTGTTCTGCCATGTAAAGGGGATGAAACAGCAAGCGGGTGAAAAAGCCCTCATGTATTTTAACCGCGTATATTGCGAGCCAGTTCCAATGGTCTAAAACAGCATGCTTGATCAGGAGAAGGTCGATGAGCACAAAAGAAACATGGTTTCCAAAATTTAAACCTTTCCAAGGAAATCTAGACACGACCGCAGTTCAAGTAGATGAGTACTTGCCGCCAGGTAAAAGTATGGTATTGGGGCTGCAGCATGCATTTGCAATGTTTGGGGCAACAGTACTTGCCCCATTACTGATGGGTTTCGATCCGAATCTTACAATGTTTATTACGGGTATTGGGACAATATTATTTTTCCTAATGACTGGGGGGCGTATGCCGAGCTATTTAGGTTCGAGCTTCGCTTTCATTGGAGCAGTCATTGCAGTCACTGGTTATACCGGTGTTGGCTTAAATCCAAACTTAGGCTTAGCACTTGGCGGTACCATTGCATGCGGTATTTTGTACGCCTTGATCGGTTTGATCGTGATGAAAACTGGCACAGCATGGATTGAAAAGTTGATGCCACCAATTGTGACTGGAGCAATTGTGATGATCATTGGTTTGCATTTAGCGCCAGTGGCGATCAAAAGTGTCTCTGCTAATCAGTTTGATTCATGGATGGCTCTAATCACGATTATTTGTATTAGTGTAATCGCCGTATTTACTAAGGGCATGATCCGTAGATTGTTATTGCTCATTGGCTTAGTGGCTTCTTACTTTATTTATTTTTTACTCACCAATGTTTTGGGTTTTGGTACAGCGATCGATTTTACTGAAGTCAGTGAGGCAGCTTGGTTCGGTTTACCTACTTTTCATGCGCCAGTGTTTGAATTTAATGCCATGCTGCTTATTGCTCCCATAGCGATCATCTTAGTTGCAGAGAATCTAGGACATTTTAAAGCGGTATCTGCAATGACTGGACGTAATCTATCACCATATATGGGAAGAGGTTTCTTTGCAGATGGTGTATGTACGACCTTGTCTGCATCAATCGGTGGAACAGGAATGACAACATATGCTGAGAACATTGGTGTTATGGCGGTAACCAAAATTTACGCAACCACCATATTTTTATTTGCTGGCGTATTTGCAATTTTGCTAGGTCTATCACCAAAATTTGGCGCGGTTATTAGTACGATTCCTGTCGCATTATTAGGGGGAGCTTCGATTGTTGTTTTTGGTCTGATTACAGTGGCCGGTGCTAAAATTTGGGTGGACAACCGCGTAGATTTTACCAAAAACAGTACTCTGTTGATTGCTGCTGTCACCTTAATTATGGGGACAGGCAATTATAGTTTGCAAATTGGCCATTTTGATTTGGGTGGAATAGGGACTGCAACATTAGCGGCTATTTTATTGAATCTTTTCTTAAATCGAGAAGATAAGAATGCGCAAACAGTAGAGCTCGAAAACGAACCGCATTCAGCAGAAGCAACGGCACTCCCTAACACTCAAATTTAAGGTGAAATTAAAAATGAAAATTGCATTTATCGGTTTAGGTGCTATGGGATGGCACATGGCGAGCCATTTACCAAAACTAGGATTTGAAGTTTTAGTTTGGAACCGTAATTTTGAAAAAGCAGAAGCACATGCACAAACATTTGGTACTAAAGCGACTTCTGTCGATCAAGCAGTGAAAGCAGATTTTATTTTCAGTTGCTTACCCACCAGTGCAGATGTCGAACAGCTTATTGCTCAAAATCCTCCGGTCAAGGGGAGCGTATGGATCGACTGTACCAGTGGTGTACCTGTAAGTGCTTTAAAACTTGCAAATCAGTTGAAATTTAATGGTGTTGAATATTTAGATGCCCCCGTTTCTGGGCAAACTATAGGCGCTGAAAAAGGGACATTGACGGTAATGGTTGGGGGGGATGTCGATGCTTATAAGCGTGCAAAACCGATTATTCAGGCATTTGCAGGATTAATTGAATATGTCGGGGAGAGTGGTTCTGGATTTGCTGTTAAAGCAGTGAATAACACGTTGATGGCAACCCATCTATGGGCACTCGCAGAAGGATTGACGGTATTAAAGTCAAAAGGAGTAGATTTGAATAGTGCATTGAATTGTATTAATCATTCTAGTGGTAAAAGTTCAATGTCTGAAAATATTATGGCGCAACGTGTTCTGAGTCGTGCGTTTCCAAAAACCTTTGCCTTAGCTCTTTTACAAAAGGATATAGGAATTGCGACTGATCTAATTCAAGAGCAAGCGTTGAATTTGCCAGCGATGCAACTTATACAAAATCAGTATATGCAAATTGAAAAAGTGAAAGCTCAAGATTCTGATTTTTCAGCTGTGGTTCAGGTGCTTGAACATCAATCTAAAATTGAATTAAGTTAAATCTAGCGTCCAAATACCTTAAATACCGCTTAATGTAGATTAAGCGGTTCATCTATGAATGCTCAATGAGATTAGCTTTGTTGATATTCATTAATGACTTCTAACGCGGCTCTAAATGCTTCTTGTGTAGCTGGAGCACCACAGTACGGCAAGCTGTGCAAAAGAACCTCTTGGATTTCCTCAACAGTTGCGCCGTTATTTAAAGCACCACGTACATGACCTTTAAGTTCTGTTGGGCTTTTTTGGGCTGTTAAAAATGCAATCGTGATTAACGAACGATACTTGCGTGGTAAAACGCCTTCACGTTGCCAAGTTGAACCCCATGCATGCTCATTAATCCAATCTTGAAGTGGTTGAGTAAATGGAACTGTATTGTCTTGTGCACGTTTGACAAAAGTTTCTCCCATCACTTCTGTACGAACTTTTAAACCATTTTCATAATCTTGTTTTGACATTTTTTTCCTCATAAAAAAAGCGCATCTTGAGATGCGCTATAGCATAAATATTAAGCTGGGATTTCAATCGCAATCGCAGTTGCTTCTCCACCACCAATGCAAAGTGCGGCAACACCTTTTGTTTTACCTAAGCGTTTTAATGCATGGATGAGAGTCAAAATAATTCGTGAACCTGATGACCCCAATGGATGTCCGAGTGCACAAGCTCCACCGTGGATATTCACTTTTTCAGGATCTAAATGAAAAGCATCGATCGCTGCCATGGTCACCATCGCAAACGCTTCATTAATTTCCCACAAATCCACGTCTTCAACAGTCCAGCCCGCTTTGTTTAATACTTTTTCTATTGCACCAACAGGTGCGATGGTAAATTCTGATGGGTGTTGAGAGTGCGTTGCGTAAGCTTTAATCGTTGCTAAAGTTGAAAGTCCCTTTGCTGTTGCGAGTTCAGCAGAAGTCACTAAAAATGCTGATGCACCATCACTAATTGAACTGGCATTGGCTGCAGTAATTGTACCGTCTTTAGCAAATGCTGGGCGTAGCGTAGGAATTTTATCAATTTTTGCTGTAAATGGATTTTCATCTTGGGCAACGATGACATCGCCTTTACGTGAACTTACTGTAACAGGGGTGATTTCATCTTTGAAATAATTATTTTGAATCGCATTCTGAGCACGAGTTAAGGAGCGAATCGCGAAATCGTCTTGTTGTTCACGTGTGTAGTTTTTCTTATCTGCCATTTCTTGAGCAAGAATACCCATTGAATAGCCAGTTTCAGCATCTTCCAAACCTTCTTGGAACATGTGATCAATCACTTTGCCATGTCCCATACGGTAACCTGCGCGTGCTTTGTCCATGAGATAAGGTGCATTCGACATGGATTCCATTCCGCCAGCGACAATAATATTTGCCGAGCCAGCTTTAATGGCATCTGCAGCTTGCATTACGGCTTTCATGCCAGACCCACAGATTTTATTGATCGTTGTTGCACCTACATGATCTGGTACACCTGCAATTCGCATCGCTTGACGAGCAGGACCTTGTTTTAATCCCGCAGGTAAAACACAGCCCATAATCACTTCATCTAGTTGGTCTGCAGCAAGCTTAGATTGGTCAAGTACGGCTTTAATGACTTCAGCACCAAGTTGCGGGGCTGTTAAGCTTGAAAGTCCTCCCTGAAAGCTACCCATAGCGGTACGGCTACCTGCAACTAATACGATTTCTTGACTCATAGCGTTGATCCTTGTCCTGTAGTTTATATGATTCAAATGCGTGTCAATTTCATATGTTCAAAATTTAATGACAGCTATTTTATTAGTTGTAATCACATTATCATAAAAAATGAATAAAGATTCATTATTTTGTTTTCATTTAATTTCGCT
Source organism: Acinetobacter sp. ANC_7635 (assembly GCF_056779945.1). Classification (NCBI taxonomy): domain Bacteria; kingdom Pseudomonadati; phylum Pseudomonadota; class Gammaproteobacteria; order Moraxellales; family Moraxellaceae; genus Acinetobacter; species Acinetobacter sp. ANC_7635. Next base: position 144,067 of record NZ_JBWYIS010000001.1, read on the forward strand.
TATTTTGATGTTGTTTTCTATAACACCATAGTGGAATGAAATATAAAAAGTGGAATGAAAAATAAAAAACGACCCTTTAGGATCGTTTTTTCAGAAGCAATTGAGTGACTAGTATTGTGTAGATTTTGACAACACCTGAGCGTGAGGGTTCTCAAGTTCTAAACTCTGGTTAAGTTCAGTATCGAAAACATCGGTCAACATACTGTCAAAACGTTTAGCGTTATACGTAAGTAACTGATCTGCTTCAGCCTGAGTGATGAACTTGTCATTAAGAGAAGACTCAATGTGCTCTTCAAAAGTCAGACCTGTAAATTGGCCTTTGGATTCAGCCTTTTTAAACTTATTCCATAATTCCTCAATTTGAAGCAACATTTGGAATGTAGACTCCATGCGCCCATTGACATCATCGGGATCAGTACTATAGAAGACATGTTTTTTTAATTCATTGCGGAAAGCATTTTCCTGAAGAATTAGTTCACCTAATTTAAGTTTCAAGGCATCCGATGGTTGAGCAATAGGACGACCAAAAGGGAAACAAATGAGTTTGACTAAGCTTGCGGCGATTTTTACAGGGAAGTTATCAAAAAGACCATAGAAAGCTTCTTGAGATGCATATAATGCTTTCTCAAGTGCGAGTTTAGCATGCAGTTGTTCAGCTTCAGTACGTTGACCATTTTCATAAAATTTAAGAATTGCAGTCGCAATAAATAAGTGTGAATGCATATCTGCTAATCGTCCAGACAGCATTTCTTTGCGTTTGATATCACCTGCAAGGAGGCCTAAGCACATATCTGCGACTAAGGCAAAATTAGCACTCAAACGATTAATGGTTTTGTAGTAAGGGCGACTGAAATCATCAGCCTTTACTGAGCCTTCTATTGATCCGCCTATAAAACCATAAGCAAATGATTTAGCGGTTCGATTAAATGTATAACCCAAATGCTTATAAAGAATGTCATTAAAATCTTTTAATGCTGCATCTTTATTTTCGGCTTGTAAAAGTTGTAATTCTTCAAATAAATAGGGATGACAACGCATCGAACCTTGACCAAAAATCATCAGTGAACGACTCAGAATATTGGCACCCTCAACAGTAATCGAAACAGGGATCGCTTGGTACATGAGCGCCAAGAAGTTACGAGGACCCATTTGAATAGCACGCCCGCCCACAATGTCCATACTATGATTAACAATCTTACGCATGGTCTCAGTTGCGTAGTATTTTGCCATTGCAGTCATGACTGCAGGTTTACCCCCTTGGTTTAGGCCACAAGTGACGAGGTAACGGAATGCTTCAAGCATATAGGTATCGCTAGCGATATCACTTGAAACCTCTTGAACACCTTCGAATTTACCGACTGAAATTTTGAATTGTTGACGGACACGAGCAAAGGCGCCGACATTTAAATAACACATTTCACCTGCAGCTGTTGATAGTGCTGGAAGAGAAATACCGCGGCCAACTGCCAGACATTCCATCAGCATACGCCAGCCTTTACCTGCATTTTCTACACCACCAATAATCCAATCCAGCGGAATGAAGACATCTTTACCATCCACGGTACCATTCATAAATGGTGAACCTGGATTATGGCGTGCTCCTACAATCACACCTTCATGATCAGCTGGTAATAGGGCACATGTGATTCCGTATTCAGTTTTGTTTTTATCACCTAGTAAACCTTCAGGGTCATATAATTTGAAAGCTAAACCGACCACCGTAGCAACAGGGGCAAGTGTAATCCAACGTTTGGAAAAATTCATTTTTAGGCCAAGAACTTCTTGTCCTTCAAATTGACCATAACAAACCACACCTGTATCAGGAATTGCACCTGCATCTGAACCTGCTTCAGGGCTTGTTAAACCAAAACATGGAATTTCTTCACCTTTTGCTAAACCTGGTAAATAACGATTCTTCTGATCTTCAGTACCGTAGTGTAAGAGTAATTCTCCTGGACCCAAAGAGTTCGGCACCATACAACTGACAGCAGTGGTAAGTGAGCGTGAGGCAATCTTACTCATGATACGGCTTTGCGCAAATGAGCTGAATTGTTTACCACCGTATTCTTTTGGGATAATTAAACCCAGAAAACCTTTGGATTTAATAAATGACCAGACTTCTTCAGGGAGGTCTTTACGATGATGGTGAATATCCCATTCATCCAGCATCTGGCAGAGCTGTTCGACTTCATGATCGATAAATGATTGTTCTTCTTCAGACAGTGTGGGGTACGGATACTGATCAAATTTCTTCCAGTCTGGTGCCCCCATAAATAATTCTTTTTCCCACCAACTGGTTCCTGCATCCAATGCTTCACGCTCAGTACTACTCATTGTTGGCATAGCATTGGCTAGAGCTTTATAGGCAGGTTGTGTAATAAATTTCATCCTTAACGCATCAATACTGACAATCAATGAAATTAGGATAAAAGGAATACCGAGTATCAGCGACCAAGGGCTGATCAACGCGACTAAAATAGATACGACTGTGAGTGTGATAGCCCCAGAAGTTCTTGAGAATTCGAAATAAAAAATAGCCCAGAGTGTTATAAATAAAATAATTAAACTGAGTATAAAAAACATTATGAACTGCTCCATTTATGATTTGGTCATGGAGCCAATACCCACAGTAAATTTAATCAAAGCACAAACATCAGATCTACAGCGATATTGGATCATGAAATGTGAAACGAAAGTGTTGAGTTCTAAAACGGACGCATATTAATACTTATATTGGATAAGATTGTTTGAAAAATATTCAAAATTCAAGCTGAAGAGAGATAAAAAATGTGTCAATAAGTAATTGAGAATTATAAAAACCACAAACAAAAAAGCCCTCATACGAGGGCTTTAAAGTAAGAAGAATTATGCTTCGATTGTTTGAACAGTAATTTTCTTTGCAGGATCAGCTTTACGACGAACTGCTGGTACTGGTTCGCCATAGTATTGACGATCAGCAAAATAACTTGAACGTACCATTGGTGCAGCCCAAATATTTTTAAAGCCTAATTTTTGCCCATGTGCTGTATAGCGTTCGAACTCTTCAGGTGTGACGAAGCGATCAATTGGTGCATGTTCTTTTGATGGTTGTAAATATTGACCAATCGTTACGTAGTCAACATCGTGTGCTTTAAGGTCTTCAAGAAGTGCGAGAACTTCTTCTTCAGTTTCGCCAATACCTACCATCAAGCCACATTTAGTTGGAATATCTGGGCAGTATTCTTTAAACATTTTAAGAAGGTTTAAGGAATGTTGATAGTCTGAACCTGGACGCATTGCTTTGTATAAACGTGGTACGGTTTCAATGTTGTGGTTAAACACATCTGGAGGACATTCCGTCATGATGCGTAATGCAACATCCATACGACCACGGAAATCAGGTACTAAAATTTCCAATAATGTATTAGGACTTAAAGCACGCGCTTCTTTAATACAATCAACAAAGTGTTGCGCTCCACCATCGAGTAGATCATCACGGTCTACAGATGTTATGACAGCGTATTTCAAACCTAAGTTTGCAATTGTCTCAGCCATGTGGCGTGGTTCATCTGGGTCTAATGCATTCGGACGACCATGTGCCACATCACAAAATGGGCAACGACGTGTACAAATGTCACCCATAATCATGAAAGTTGCTGTACCACCACCAAAACATTCAGGAAGATTTGGACATGCAGCTTCTTCACACACTGTATGTAATTTTTGTTCACGTAAAGTTGATTTAATGCGTTGAACCTCTTCTGGTGCAGCCATTTTGACGCGAATCCAGTCTGGTTTACGAGGTGCTTCAACCGTAGGAATCACTTTTACAGGAATACGTGCAACTTTCTCAGCGCCACGAAGTTTTTCACCCTGTACTGGTTTACGGTTTTCTGACATATTCAACGATTCCACTAATGTGTGACGGGAGGAAATATTAAAAATAGGTCTCTTATTATAGCGAATTTATGCATAAATTGGGCAAAAACGATATTCATAAAATAAATGTGGCTATCAAGCAATATATGGTATTGAAATACAGCAAATGTATGCATTTTCAGTCATAATATAAGTTAGATAAATGAAGAGATAATTGTATAGGAGCATTGAATGCCGCGTAAGAAAGAGGTCGTGAGTGGAACCTTTGTCAAATATGATGCAGTCGTTTTAGGTTCAGGCCCTGCTGGTGAAGGTGCGGCAATGAAACTTGCCAAATCAGGCAAGCGCGTTGCAGTAGTTGATATGCGTGAACAACTTGGTGGTAACTGTACGCATGTAGGAACCATTCCAAGTAAAGCTTTACGTCAAACGGTTTCTAGCATTATCCGTTATCAACGTGATCCAATGTTCCAAAAAGTGGGTGATTGGAAACAATTCACCATGAAGCAAGTGCTTCGTAATGCGCATAAAGTGATCCAACAGCAAGTGGATACACACTCGCGTTTTTATGACCGTAACCGCATTGATATTTTCCACGGTCGTGCTTATATCCAAGATCAAAATACGGTGGTGATTTTCACGCCTGAAGGTGTGAAAGAAACGATTATTTTTAAACAGTTGGTGATTGCGACAGGTAGTCGTCCATATCGTCCTTCAATTTTAGATTTTAATCACCCACGTGTGTTTGATTCTGACAAAATCTTAGACCTAGATTTTTCAATTCAAAAAATCATTATTTATGGCGCTGGTGTCATTGGCTGTGAATATGCATCTATCTTTATTGGCTTAGATCACAAAGTTGATTTGATTAATACTCAGCATAAATTATTGAGCTATTTAGATGACGAAATTGCAGATGCATTGTCATATCACTTACGTGAACAAGGTGTATTGATTCGCCACAATGAGCAGATTGATCACTTAGAAACATTTGATGATCATGTGGTGTTGCATCTTGAAAGTGGCAAGAAAATTAAAGCTGATGCAATTCTATGGTGTAATGGTCGATCTGGTAATACAGATGGTCTTGGCTTGGAAAATGTCGGTATCAAACCAAACAGCCGTGGACAACTATCAGTGAACGAGCAGTATCAAACTGAGGTTGAAAATATTTATGCTGCGGGTGACGTAATTGGTTGGCCGTCTCTAGCTTCAGCTGCATATGACCAAGGTCGCTGTGCTGGCGCGATTATGAGTGGTGAACAAGGTATCCAACCCGTGGTTGATATCCCTACTGGTATTTATACCATTCCAGAGATTTCATCAATTGGTAAAACTGAGCAGGAATTAACTGAAGAAAAAATTCCTTATGAAGTTGGTCAGGCGTCTTTCCGTCACCTTGCTCGTGCACAAATCACGGGAGATACAGTGGGTGAGTTAAAGATTTTGTTCCATCGCGAAACCTTAGAAATTTTAGGTGTGCATTGCTTCGGTAATAATGCTTCTGAAATTATTCATATTGGTCAAGCCGTGATGAATAGTCCGAACAACACGATCAAGTATTTTGTTGAGACAACGTTTAACTACCCAACGATGGCTGAAGCTTATCGCGTAGCAACGTTAAACGGGATGAATCGCTTGTTCTAAGGCAACGTGATGACAAAAAACTCGCAAGTTCAGGCTTGCGAGTTTTTTATTTTTGCATTTAAGTTTGATCTTTAAATCACAAAATACAATAAAGCTCCATAGCTAACAAAGCTCGCTAATAAAGAGATGATGACAGGGATTTTTGATCTCAGTAAAAGAATGACAATGCCGATAAAAATAAAATCATAAATTGAGTGTAGATGTTTTTCAGCCATTTGAGCAATTAAACAGAGTAATAATCCGATGACCGCTGCATTAATAGCAGCGACGGCTGCTGCAATCTTTTTGTTTTTGACCCATTTTGACCAATAAGGGAGCGTGCCGAAAATAAGCAGAAATGAGGGCAGGAAAATTATACTGGTTGCAATCGCAGCGTTCAGTAAAGGCGATGCGCTAAATCCTAAATATGTGCCAACGTATCCTGCAAAGCTAAATAAAGGGCCTGGAATAAGTTGAGCAAATGCATAGCCTAAGTCAAATTGTTCCGCAGTGATGTGTTGAGTAAGCACAAAATCTTCATACATGAGTGGCAGGATGATATGACCGCCCCCAAAAACCATTGAAGCAGTGTGATAAAAGCTTTCTATATTTCTAAGCAAGCTTGATGAATAGATAAATTGCAGCGCAGGAAAAAAAATAAATAAAGCGACAAACAGGATGAGCCAGAGATAATGATATTTTGAAGATGTCTGAGTGGTTTTTAAGCGAGGTGATGGCTGAGATTTTCCTTTTTTTGTAAAAGCTAAGCCAATGAATCCAGACACTAAAATTAAGAAAATTTGACTATAGCTCCACTGTGTAAAATAAATAAAAAAAGCAGAACTCAGCATCAGGACATACTGCCAAATTTCAGTACAGAAGCTTTTGAACATTTGTAAAAAAGCCCAAATGACGACGGCTATTACAATCAAATGGATGACGTGAAAGAGTTCAAGAGGTACATCGGAAAAAAAATATTGACCAAAAATAGCAAATGAAGTCATTAGAATGAAGGCAGGTAATGTAAATCCTAACCAAGCAATAAAGCCCCCCCAATATCCTTTGGATAAATATCCTATCGATAGCCCCACTTGACTACTGGTCGGACCTGGCAACAATTGCGCTAATGCGACCAATTGTCCATATTCATGAGAGCTTAACCATTTGAGTTGATCAACAAAAGTGCGATGAAATAACACTAAATGCGCTGCAGGACCGCCAAATGAAATACATCCTAATTTAAGAAAAATAAAAAATAGTGCTGATAAGCTAACTTTAGGAAAATTATCTGATTTCATTTAGTAATCGTACGATGTTTTTGAACTAAGTCTAATAGGCGATTATGACAAGTATTTGAAATTAATGAAGGAGTGATGAGGGGTAAGCCTTATCTTGAAAATGATAAGGCTTGTGGATGTTAAATTAAGCAAAATTTCCATTTCTGAAATCATCAAATGCTTGCACGATTTCTTCCTGAGTATTCATGACGAAAGGACCGTGGGCAACAATGGGTTCATTCAATGGTTCACCACTTAAGCAAAGAATTTTCGCCGTACGATGAGCAAATATTTCGACTTGTGTTGATTTTGGGTCAAGATAAAGCGTTTGCATGGCTGTATAGATCTGACCATCAATCTCAACTTCTCCATCAAGGATGAAAATCAGATGATTCCAGTTTGGCATAAGATTTAATGGAAGGCGTGCTCCATGATTAAGTCTAATGTCATAAACATTCATGTTGCTAAATGTTTGAGCTGGTCCTTGATAAACAGTTGAGCCGATTTGATATTGACCAGCAATAACACGAATCTTGGTTTGCTCATCGTGAGATAAAACTTCAGGAATATTTTGCTCAGTCAATTCCTGATATCTCGGCTCAGTCATCTTGGCATGCTCTGGTAGATTTACCCAAAGTTGAACCATATCCAAAACTCCGCCAGTTTTTGCAAAAGCTTCCGAATGGTGTTCTTCATGCAGAATACCTTTACCTGCGGTCATCCATTGCACTTCGTTTGGACCAATTTTTCCATGATTGCCTTTTGAGTCACGATGCTCTAATTCGCCGTTATAGACAATCGTCACCGTTTCAAAGCCACGGTGGGGGTGTAAACCAACACCGCGTTGGTGGTGACTTGGAGAAAATCGATATTGACCTGTATAACCCATTACCAAGAATGGGCTGGTATGATTTCCTATTTCATGCATGGGTAACATAGAGTTTGTTGGAAAACCATCACCCACCCATGTGCTTCGATCGCTGGTATAGACTTTCTGAACTTGTGTCATTTGTATTCCTCTATATATCGTTCTAATCATGATATTGAGGTATATTGATGAGATTACAGGGCGATTCTCTCAACAGATAATTCCAAAAATGAAACAATTATGCAAAATTTAAATGATTACTACTATTTTGTGCAAGTCGTGAAATATCAAGGTTTTACTAAGGCAAGTGAAGCTTTAGGTATTACAAAATCTAAGTTGTCTCGTCATATTTCAGATTTGGAAAACCGTTTACACGTAAGATTATTGCAACGAAATACACGAAAGTTTGCCGTAACCGCAGTTGGTCAAGAATTTTTTGAATATTGTATTAAGATTTTGGATCAAGTGGAGGCGGCAGAAAATTTTGTAGAGCAAAGTTTGTCGAGCGAGCCTTCAGGTTTAATTCGAATCTCGTGTCCAATTGGTTTGGTCGAGTTTCCATTGGGGAATATGATTGCTAAATTCATGCAACATTACCCACGTGTTCAAGTTCATCTGGTCGCAACAAATCGTAAAATTGATCTCATAGAAGAGGGGATTGATCTGGCTGTTAGGGTGAGAAATTTACCACTTGAAGATAGCGACTTGATTGTAAGAGAGCTTGATGCTTGGCAACATGTTTTAGTGGCAACGCCTAAATTAATTCAACAGATTCATGAGCCTATCCATTTGGATAACCTTGCACAACTTCCGAGTATAGGTTTTCATGTCCCGAAATCGATTTGGAGATTTCAATCTAAAGTTGACACAGTTAGTCAATTTCAAGAAATAGAATTCTTTCCAAGACTCAAAACTGATAATTTTGCTGCCATGAAATCTGCAGTATTGAACAGTGTTGGAATAGCATCATTACCTAGAGTGTTTGTTTATGAAGAGCTTAATCAAGGCACTCTTGTAGAATTAGTCCCTGAATGGGAGTTGCCACGTGGCGTTATTCATGTTGCCTATACATCACGACAAGGCATGATGCCTGCCGTGAGGTGTCTATTAGATTATTTAATTGAGGAGTTTAAAAAACTGAGCTGTCAAAACTATGAAATTATATAAATTAATGTGCGCAAAAAGCTTGGTTAAAATATGTAAATAAATCAGGAGTGTTCATCCACAAAGTAATCGATAGACTAAGCAGAAGGATGACTCCGATGAATATGCTGATGTTGAGCAGATTGAAGCGATTAGTCATTGACGACATTCTCCTCATTAACAAATAAATGAATCAATACACCGAAGATACTGAGCGCAATACACATCATCCAAATAATATTGTAATTGCCTGTCATATCATGATTTAAGCCACCCAACCATCCTCCAAAAAATGAACCGACTTGGTGAGTAAAAAATACAATTCCACTTAGCATGGTGAGATACTTAACCCCAAACATATTGGCAACAATACCATTGGTAAGAGGAACGGTTGATAACCATAACAACCCCATAATGATGGCAAAACTATAAATCGTAAAGATCGAGAGTGGCAATGCGAGGAATAAAATGATGGCGATGCCACGTAGTCCATATAACCACATGAGCAATTTAGGTTTGGAATATTTATCACCCAGCCAACCAGCAGTGTAAGTTCCAACAATATTAAATAGCCCAACCAAGGCTAAAAACATAGTACCAGTGGTGGTGCTAAAACCATGGTCAGTTAAATAACCCGGCAAATGAATGCCCAAAAATACGACCTGAAATCCACAAACTAAAAATCCTAATGCCAACCAGATAAAAGGTTTGTGGTTTTTGGCAACTATGAGTATTTGTTTAAAACTTAAAGAAGGTTTAGCAATCGTATCAACTGTTTGAGGCGCTTGATACATTGGAGCTTTTAGCATCCAAGCCAAGGGTACAATTAATGCAATTAAAATCGCTGTGATGAGTAGCGCCGATGACCAACCAAAATTTTGTAAGAGTAAAAGTGTGGTTGGCAACATAATAAATTGACCAAAAGAGCCTGCTGCGCTGGCAATGCCCATAGCCATACTACGTCGACTTGGATGCGCTGCACGTCCGACAGCAGAGAGCAAAACAGAAAATGAAGTAGCTGATAAAGCCAGACCAATGATTAAACCTAGACTAAGATTGATGAGAAGCCCTGTTGAGCTAAATGCCATCATCACAAGTCCAATCGCATATAAAGCGCCGCCTACGGCAACGACTTTTTTACTCCCATATTTATCTGCTAGCGCTCCCGTAAAGGGTTGAACAGCACCCCATAATAAATTTTGAAAGGCAATTGCTAAACTAAAAACTTGATGATTCCAATTAAATTCATGACTCATTGGAACTAAATACAAGCCAAACCCATGTCTGACACCTAAGGAGAGTGCCAAAATAAAAGCACTCCCAATGAGCATAAAGATGAGGGGTTTTGAAAATTTGGTTTCTGACATGGTCAATCCGCTTAGCATTTTTTGTAATTTTAAAAGATCAGTAGCATCATGACGACAGAATAAAAATTTATCAATCAATAAAATTTAGTTATTAGAATGAATAAAGCGGCACTTGGCCGCTTTATGAAGACTGATGGAAATTAGAATCGATAACCAATACCGGCATATCCCAGAATCGGATTAATTTCGATATCTGATTTTGCATTGATTAATTCACCAAGTTCAGCATCGTTTACGGTAATTGTTGTTTCACCTTTAAGATGCGCATAGGAAATTGATCCGACTGCAAACCAACGATCATTGAAATCATAAGTAAAACCAGCAGTAGCTACAGGGGCGAAAGCATCTTTAGCTTCAAGTTTAACTTTAGGATTCGCTGTACTTTCAATTCCATCAAGTGCTTTCCCAGCTTCACCTAATTTGATGTTCGCAATTTTATGACCTGCAGCGACTAGATCAGCTTCAAGGTTGGAGTTCATTTCCAATTCATTGAAGTATGCATACATCAAACCAAGTCCTACATATGGTCTAAATTTATTTACGCCTGTTTTGCCAAAATGATATTGGAATTCGAATGCTGGCGTCCATGCACGAGCTTCTGCAACCTTACCATGACCTGATAAATCAGTAATGAAGATGTCATCTTTTAAAGGCAAATCGTTTAGAATTGCACCAATCCCTGTCGGGGTAGCGATGCCTGAAAGTGGAGCATAAATTTGTCCTTTCCCCTGAATGTCGACTTTAGGTGGAATTCCAGCTTTCACTTCAAATGAAATATTGTCGGTGAAAAAATAGTTGGTCATGATTCCGAGTGTTGTGACATCATCTGCTTCAAGTCCAGTGCCTTTAGCTTCCCAGTTGTTTAATCCGTTGATTACTGCTTCACCAGAGGTATTTTCACGTAAATAGGTCTTGCCATCTTCTTTGTAGCTAATGAGATTTAAAACATCTGCAGCTACAGCAGTTTCGAGTAATTGCTTTTTAATTGCAGTTCCAGGAGCGCTATCGTCAATGGCATTCAATACAGAATCGACTTGCACATTTCCAACCTTCGTTTTTTCACCCTCAGCTACAGCAGTGTTAATATTAATTGGTTGAGCTTTACCCTGAGGCATTACATGTAATGCACCCACTGACACAGAAAAACGTTTAAAGCCGTCGCCATCTTTTAAACTAAAATAAGGTGAATCTGCATAACTGAAGACTGGAAAACTTAAAGCACTGATGGATGCAACTAAGTAAGCTAGTTTTTTTTTCATTATGGAACTCCATGTCCAAAACTGTAAATAAAGAGTGATTATTTTTGTATTTTTATTATCAAATTTATTTTTAGACACATTGTAGTAATAATTTGCCAATTGTGTTTGGTTTTTGTTTGATTACAAAAAAAAGAGGCAATTGCCTCTTTTCTTACTCTATGCGTTAGAAACGCATGCCAACCCCAGCATAGCCCAATATCGGGTTAATCTCGATATCAGCTTTTGAGTTGATTAACTCTTGTCCAGTATTTTCATTGACGACTGTGATCTTCGTTTCATTCTGCAAGTGGGCGTAACTAATAGATGCTACTGCATACCATGTATCATTAAAGTCGTAGGTGAATCCAACTGTAGCTATAGGTGCAAAAACATCAGTTGCTTCTAAATTAACTTTCATTTTTCCATTGGTATCTTTCTTATCGAGTGCTGCACCAGCATTTTGATTAATAATATTTTGGATCATATGCCCAGCGGCGACTAAATCTTTTTCAATACCTGGATCCATTTTTAGTTCATTAAAATAAGCGTACATTAATCCAACGCCAACGTAAGGGCGGAATTTATTAATCCCGGTCTCACCAAAACGATATTGTAATTCAAAAGCAGGGGTCCATGCTCTAGCTTCAGCAGCTTTTGAAGATTGTTCTAGATTAGTAATATGAATATTATTTTTGAGGTCTAAGTTCCCCGCAATTCCACCTAACGGTGCTGCAGTAGCTGAGAAGGGGGCTTTAATATTTCCAATACCTTTGATATCCACTTTAGGTGGAATTCCACCTTTTATTTCCACAGACAAATTATCTGTAAAGTGATAACTACTCATGATGCCAACTGTTGTAACTTTATCAGCCTCCAAGCCAGTATTCGGATTATCCCATTCAGCTAATCCATTAATATAGGATTTTCCACTAATAGCCCCTGAGACATTGCCTTGAAAAGCAGAAATTAATTTAACAATACCTTCTACTAAATAATTTGGTTTACGATCTGGGTCAAGGTTATCGATTACCGTGGAAGCATTAATATCCCCAACTTTTGATTCATAATTGTCATTTATGACTGTTTTTACATTAAAAGGTTGGGCCTTACCTTGCGGCATTACATGTAATGCACCCACTGAAATTGAAAAACGCTTAAACCCCTCATCAGAAAGGCTGAAATATCCTGACTCCGCATAACTCAGAGTAGATAAGAATGAACTTGCGAATAATGTAGGAACTAAAAACTTCTTCATTGTTTGAAGGACTCCATGTCCAATTTTTAGTTCATTTTATATTCATTAAATCATCTAAATGCAAAGCAGTTTGTTCACTTGAAATCAAATTTATTATCCTAATTTACAATTGTTAAATTATTGAAAAATATGATATAAGTTGGATTTTAAAGTGTGTGTTAATTGTCTTATTTTTTCTTTATTTGTGATAGGTTGGGCATATTGGGGTATGGCTTCAATATGCCTCAAGTGTTTTAGAAGCGATAGCCTACACCAGCATAACCAATGATAGGATTTACTTCTAAATCAACTTCCGATGAAAATAATGTTCCGAGTTTATCATCGTTGACTTCAATTGTGGTTTTACCTGTTAGGTGTGCATAACTAATAGATGCAACTGCAAACCAGTTCTGATTGAAGTCGTAAGTAAACCCAAGCGTGGCTATTGGCGCAAAACTCAATTCGGACTCAAGTTTAACCTTGGGATTTGCTGTACTTTTTTTACCTTTAATTAATGCATCGCCACCGCGTCCATTTTTCATATTGGCAATCATGTGACCTGAATCAATTAAGTCTTTTTCAAGGCTTGGATTCAATTCTAATTCATTGAAGTAAGCGACCATAAGTCCAAGCCCAACATAGGGTCTAAATTTATTGATCCCAGTCTGTCCAAAATGGTACTGCAATTCCCACATTGGGGTCCATGCACGAGCTGTCGCAATAGAGTTTCCATGACTCTCAAGATCTGTAATTGGCAAATCATTCTTCAGATAAATGGTAGGTAGGGAGATCAACCCTAATTTTGAATTGGCTTCAGCTGTAAACGGTGCTGTAATCTTACCTTTTCCTTGAATATCTACTTTTGGGGGGAACCCAGCTTTACTCTCGAATGAGATCTTATCGTTGAAATGGTAATTGATCATGATGCCAAGTGTTGTGACATCATCTGCAGTCATTCCAGAACCATCCATACTCCAACTTTCAATGCCGCTTACAGTTGAAGTTCCACTTTGACTGGCTGGATAAGTATCGCTAAAAGCATCAACGATCTTCAAAAGTGCTTGCATACTTTGATTTTCTTTTTCTTTATCAGGATCTAAGTTCTCAAAAACAGTAGAAAGTGTAATATCACCATTTTTTGCAACTTCACCATTTTTTACTGCTGTACGAATTTTAGGTGCCTTGGCTTTACCTTGAGGCATAACATGTAATGGTCCGACTGAAATTGAATATCGTTTAAACCCTTCAGTTTCATCCAGATTAAAAAATGATGATTCTGCATAAATAGTTGTAGATGCAAAAACAATAGGTACGACCATGCACCAGAATGCTTTTTTCGTCATTTTGGACTCCCTGTCCGATTTTGTTGCTAGTTGTTGTTTTACATTCTTTAAGCGTTATATAAACATAAAATGAATCAGTTTGAAAAGCGTTTTTACGCATTTTTGTGATAAAAAATTTTTAAAAATCATGAATTTAAATCTTGAAAATCCAACATTTGTTAGGTTTGTTTGTGAATTTATTTCTGATTGAGTGACTTAGCAAAATAAAAAGTCAGATCAATTTAAATTGGTCTGACTTTTTTAACTTTATTAATTAACTAAAATTATTGAAATCGGGATAAATCCTCTTCAGGGCGAGCAGTTAATACCTCGACACTTGTTTTAGTGACTAAAACAGTATGTTCATATTGCGCAGATAATTTATGATCTTTCGTTACAACTGTCCATTTATCACCAAGAAGTTTAGTTTGCCATACACCAGCATTGACCATTGGTTCAATTGTAAATGTCATACCTTCTTCTAAAACCATGCCTGAATTTGGTTGACCGTAATGAAGCACTTGAGGTTCATCATGGAAAACAGTTCCAATACCATGACCACAATATTCACGAACGACACTGAAACGCTCTGACTCAACATATTTTTGAATCGCATGACCAATATCACCGATCGTCGAACCAGGTTTTACCGTAGCAATACCACGATACATTGCTTCTTGTGCAACTTTGCATAAGCGATCTGCAAGAATAGAAGTCTCGCCACCCACGATGTACATCATGTTGGTATCACCATGAAATCCATCTTTAATCACAGTGACATCAATATTCAAGATGTCACCTTTCTTCAAGATTTTGTTTTCAGAGGGAATACCGTGGCAAACCACATGGTTTACTGATGTGCAAATCGTATGCTGGAATGCAGGACGACCAGGCGCAGCACCATAGCCTAGGCAAGCAGGAATGGCATCTTGTTTATTCACAATATAATCATGACAAATCGTATCCAATTCTAGTGTACTCACACCAGGCTTGATATGCGGTTTGATCATATCCAAAACTTCTGCCGCTAGTCGTCCCGCCACACGCATCTTTTCGATATCTTCAGCAGATTTAATTAAACGACGTGGTGCTTCATAAGTACTGTTCATGATCTTTAAAAACTTTTGGAAATTTGTGTGTGACTATGGTATAAATAGCCGCCCAATTTATCAAATGCTTTTCGTGAATAGATTCACTTAATCGGATGATATGTTGGTTAATAAAATCCGCACATATGTCGACACATTACTCTGGGTGCCCGTAAGGGTGGAGAATGCGGACATATGGAGGCCTAACCCAAACTTTTAAGGTAAAGAAAATGGCAGATTACAACGTAAGCATGCGCGACCTTCTTCAAGCTGGTGCGCACTTCGGTCACCAAACTCGCTTCTGGAACCCAAAAATGCGTCAATACATTTTTGGTGCGCGTAACAAAATTCACATCATCAACCTTGAGCACACTGTTCCTGCGTTAAATGATGCATTGAACTTTGTTAACAACCTAGCAAGCAAAAAGAACAAAGTATTGTTCGTTGGTACTAAACGTGCTGCTTCTAACATCATCCGTGAACAAGCTCAACGTGCTGGTCAACCATATGTAGATCACCGTTGGTTAGGTGGTATGTTGACGAACTGGAAAACTCTTCGTCAATCAATCAACCGTCTTAAAGATCTTCAAACTCAGTCTACTGACGGTACTTTCGCTAAGCTTACTAAACGTGAAGCTTTAGAGCGTACTCGTGAAATGGAAAAACTTGAACGTGCTCTTGGCGGTGTTAAGAACATGGGTGGTTTACCTGACGCATTGTTCATCATCGACGTTGACCACGAAGCGATTGCAATCAAAGAAGCTAAGAACCTTGGTATTCCAGTAATCGGTATCGTTGATACTAACTCTAACCCAGATAACGTTGATTTCGTTATTCCTGGTAACGATGATGCGATCCGCGCTGTAACTCTTTACGCTACTGCGATGGCTGATGCGATTATTGCTGGTAAAGAATACGCTCAAACTCAAGCTAATGCGCAAGCTAAAGGCGAAGAAGCTGCTAAAGAAGCTCCTGAGGCTTAATGCGATTTGATGCGGATTTGTCATTTTTGCGACACGTAATCGTGGCATCTTAAGCATCAATCAAGCAAAACGGCCCAGATGATTAATTTGGGCCGTTTTTGTTAACAGATACATATCTCGACCGAATTTAGGAGAATAACATGACTGCTATTACTGCAAGCATGGTTAAAGAGTTGCGTGATCGTACTGGTCTAGCAATGATGGAATGTAAAAAAGCGTTGACAGAAGCTGGTGGCGATATCGAGTTAGCGATCGACAACCTTCGTAAATCTGGTCAAGCAAAAGCTGCTAAAAAAGCAGGTAACATTGCTGCTGATGGCGCGATTACAATTGCTCAAGAAGGCAATAAAGCAATTCTTTTAGAAGTAAACTGTCAAACTGACTTCGTTGCTAAAGACGAAAACTTTGCTGGTTTCTCTGCGAAAGTTGCTGCTGCTGCGCTTGCTGCGAATGTAACTGATGCTGCTCAAATTGCTGAATTGAAACTTGAAGATGGTGCAACTGTAGAAGAAGCTCGTATTGCGCTTGTTCAAAAAATCGGTGAAAACATTCAAGTTCGTCGTGCTCAAATCGTTGAAGGTGAAAACCTTGCAGTCTACAAACACGGTTTAAAAATCGGTGTTGTAGTTTCATTTGCTGGTGATGCTGCTACTGGTAAAGGTATCGCAATGCATGTTGCTGCGTTCAACCCAGTTGCTGTAAATGCTGAAGGTGTTTCTGCTGAGTTAATCGCTAAAGAGAAAGAAATTGCTGAAGCAAAAGCAATTGAATCTGGTAAACCAGCGAATATCGTTGAAAAAATGGTAACTGGTTCAGTTGAAAAATACTTAAATGAAGTTGTTCTTGAGCGTCAAATGTACGTTATCGACAACGACAAGAAAGTTGCTGATGTTCTTAAATCTACAGGTACAACTGTTGCTCAATTCGTACGCTTCGAAGTGGGTGAAGGTATTGAGAAAAAAGCTGAACTTTCTTTCGCTGAAGAAGTTGCTGCTGCTCAAGCTGCTGCAAAATAATTGATTCAATTATTTTGAAAAAGAAAAAGCCCTTAAAGGGCTTTTTCTTTTTTTTGATGAGTCTAAATGATATAAACTTTAGGATGAAATAAAAATATAACTTAGAGATCAATATGTCTCAGAAATCAAAAATGAGTATTGTTGCGTTAATTGCAGTGGTGGTCGCAGCATATTTCGGTGTCGATTTAAAACAGGATTTAAAACAGAGTAATGAGCACGCACTAAATCCTACAGATGCAAGTACTCAATATAATGATGCTAACCAACGAGAACTATCCTCTGCGGATAATGATGATGCCGCAAAAATAGCGACACTTTTTCAAAAAAAGATGAGTGATGTGCAAGTTAGGGCTTCTGGAGAAGTTGTTGCAATATTAAATGATGATAATGAAGGATCTAGACATCAGAAATTTATTTTAAAACTTAATCATGGTCAGACAGTCTTGGTAGCTCATAATATAGACTTGGCACCACGTGTTGAGAATATTCAAAAAGGGGATATCGTCGAGTTCTATGGTGAATATGAATATACCGACAAGGGTGGTGTAATTCATTGGACTCACCATGATCCTCAAAAACGGCATATTGATGGTTGGTTAAAGCATCAGGGTCGAAGTTATCAATAATTTTTATAAAAATAAATATATGAGATGAGCAATTTCATTCTAGATTTAAAATGCAGGCGTGATAGTTTTTATGCAATTTTATAGGCGTAATATCCAGAAAAAAGATGCAAGAGTCTGCTAATTATCTTCATTTCAAAGAATTGGGCGGATTGGAATTATTAAAAGCTCAATTTCAACGTAAGCAATTTTCAAAACATGCTCATGAGGGCTATTGTATTGGTGTCATTGAAGATGGGGCACAAAGTTTTTACCGCTCTGGAAAGCTTCATATCGCACCTAAAGGCGATATTATTCTGGTGAATGCTGATGAAATACATACTGGTTCATCCGCTGTGGAAACTGGTTGGAAATATCGAGCAATTTACCCAACACCTGAAATGATATTAGATCTGAGTCGAGATTTTTTTACAACCAAGAATGCAGTCCCATGGTTCTCGGATGCAGTGATTCATGATTTGGGTTTGGCGAGGCAACTAGTATTTTTATTCGATTTATTTGAGCAGGGCGAGGATACTTTGCTTAAAGAAAGCCTCTATTTGACGACATTGGCCAGATTGATCTATTGCTATGGGCGGGCGAAATTAAGTCCAATCAACATACCAGAAATGAGAAAAAAAGTTGAACTAATAAAAGAACTTATGAGTAGTTTTCCTGAACATGACTATTCTCTACACGAGTTGTCTGCATATGTAGATACAAGCCCATGGCATTTATTACGTGAATTTAAAAAACATACGGGATTGCCTCCACATAGTTGGCTTGTTCAAAGAAGAATTCAAAAAGCTAAACAATTGCTTAAGCAGGGGGTGCGAATAACTGAGGTTGCACAACTCACTGGATTTTCTGATCAGAGTCATTTAAATCGACATTTTAAAAGTGCAATAGGTGTAACGCCTAGACAATATCTTTTGAACTATTAATTTTCCTTAAATTTGCGCCGCAATATTATTCAAGATCAATCATTACTCATCAGATGATAATAATCGATAAGTGAATCAGATTAAGATGTATTGATGAAAAAGATGAGTGATACAAAAAAGAATTTTATACATGGTGTGCTGGGTATTATGCCGTTGGCAATTGCAGTCATGCCATGGGGGGTATTGGCTGGCTCTTTGGCGATACAGACTGGATTGAATGCGATACAAGCTTTTGCAATGTCATTGTTTATGTTTGCTGGTGCTGCACAATTAGTGAGCTTAGGATTGGTTTCGGGGCAGGCTTCGCTGATGACAATCTATCTGACGATTTTTTTTCTGACGAGTCAGCATTTAATTTACGCGCTTAATTTTCGAAATGATGTTAGTAAATTTCCACTATTTAAACGTATTGTATTTGGCTTTCTGCTGACGGATGAATTATTTGCGGTTGGTGTAAAAAATAAATCACAACGCTCATTCGCATATTTATTTGGAGCAGGACTTTGTTTTTATATTTTTTGGCTGATATTTAGTTTATTTGGGATTGTGCTTGCTCACTTCATTCCTAATTTATCAAATTTGCATCTTGATTTCTCAGTCGTTGCACTGCTTATATTAATTATAGTGCCAATGATAAAAAATCTTACAATACTTGTTGGTGTTGTGATTACCATAATTTTTTCTTTAATTTTAGAAGCTTACCAAGTAAATGCAGCGTTAATTATTTCTGGTCTATGTGGAATGTTTGCCAGTGTGATAGTTGAAAAATGGCAAACAACAAAAGGGGATTAAAAATGAGCTGGATGCTTTTGCTGGGGTTGTCGATCATGATCTTTATTAATCGATATTTATTCTTGGAGCCAAGGGTAAATGTGCCACTTCCTAGAATTTTGAAACAGATGTTGAAATATTCTGCGCCATGTTTGTTGACTGCAATATGTGTACCGATTGTATTTTATGAAGCAGCAGAATTAAGGGTTATGTCGAGTAATCACTATTTATGGGCAGCAATATTTTGTGTACTGCTTGCGCTAATAAGTCAAAAAGTTTTCAGTAATTTAGTTTTTACTTTACTGTTTTTCTATCTCATAAATTACTTAATTAGAGCATGAACATCGGGCTAAATTAAATTCTAATTTAACCCATGCTGTATTTGCTAATTTAAGCGCTGATTTGGCGTGATTTCCAATTGGGTAGTATCTTATCTAGGTAGGCATCCATACACCATAGAGGGCCAATCAGAAGGAATTGGAGGTCTTTAAAGAAAGATGGCTTTTTCCCTTCAATTTTGTGCCCGTAAAATTGACCTATCCAAGCCAAAACGAATAGAGCAATATAGAATCCTTTCCCGAATGGAAGAAAAATAATAAGCCAAGACATGACCAATAATAACGCTGCCATTGCAACCGCGAGTACAAGATCTAATCTTGCATAAAAGATGAGTGTTAACACCAGTAAAAGGGTAGTCAGTAATGCGCTGAAATGAGCGAGTATGCCAATGATCGAGAATAGAATCGTGGGTACGCAAATCCAGTGTAATGTTTTATTGGTTGGGTTTTGATGGCTATCACTATATTCATCTAACCATTCTGTAATTGTCTTCATCCTATTTCCTTCACTGATTATTTGAATTTTATTTATTCTATAAACTACATTATGACATAAGATGATAAATCAAGATTCTTTTTTGTATATTGGTCACATCAAAAAAAATTAAAAATAATAAAGCCACTCAATGAGTGGCTTGCCGTTAAATGCTTCGCTGAATCATGAGAACCTAAGAGTTTGGACCATCCACACGTTCGATGCTTACACGCGCAGTACCAGCATTGGTAATACCAAGAGATTTCGCAGCACCGTAAGATAAATCTACAACACGATTACCATGAAATGGGCCGCGATCATTTACTTTAACAACGACGCTTTTACCATTAGATTTATTCGTTACACGAATATAGCAATTAAGCGGTAGGCTACGATGCGCTGCAGTAAGTGCATTCATATCAAATGTCTCGCCACTTGCAGTTTTACGACCGTGAAATTGACGACCGTACCAAGAAGCAACTCCTGTTTGACTAAAACGACGAACAGTGTTTGAAGCAACATTATTAAGTTTATCAATCACTGAAGGCTCTTCAACAGGTACTTGAATTTTCGCTGCAATTGTTTCGCGACGAATTTTATCACCTGAACTTTCAGTAATTGCTAAACTGTTTAAATTCGAGAAGTGCGAATTGAAACTTGTAGAGTCTTTGCTAATCACGCGTGAAGCAAGACTTGATTGGTCAACATCATTATTTAGATAAGAGGATTGAACTAACTCGGCATGAGTTTGAGTCAAAGCCAAACTAATACCTAATATTGATAACATTTTCAGCGAAGCATGCATCGTTTAACTCCTTGGAACCCTAAGTTAATTATCTAAGTTGCTGATAATTAACCTAAATGGTCTGTAAATTTACTTGTGCAACTGCATTTAACGGTAGTGGATGATATTCATCCTGATACAAAAGTGTCTAGCTTTATTTTCACTTTAGTTACAAAAACGACAAATTATCACAAAATATGGTTAAAAATTAATCAATAGTGTAACAAAATATGTAAAATGTGCAAATAGTGAACTTAATCACAAAAATATTTATTGACTTTTGTGAAAACAAGTAGATTTATATTTATCTACTCGCGATTTCAGTCCCTAAAAGCCACAGTGCAGTTGCATACATTCGACTACGGTTATAGGTCGTAATGACTTGAAAATTAGGATATGTAAGGTAATAAGCTGGTCCATAATTTTCTTGTAGTTGAATCACATTGACCATGTCTAAGTCATCTATTTTAACAATAGGATTGAGTGGGCTAATGCCTTGAACTTTTAATGCACCATATGGAGTAGGTTGTGTTAAGTCTTTGGCTATGATGGCATCCGCATTATTTCCTTGGTAGCGTGCGGCAAAAGCAATCGGTTGATCTCGTTGCCAACCATGTTGAGCAAGATAATTTGCAATAGAACCAATTGCATCTACAGCAGAGTTTCTGAGATCGATATGACCATTACCGTCATAATCCACACCAAATTTCGGAATATTGCTTGGCATAAATTGAGGATAGCCCACAGCACCAGCATAAGAGCCAACGACTGAATTAGCTGGAATGCCGTCCTTATAAGACCATGCAATCAAAGCGCTTAATTCGTCTTGAAAGTATTGTGCACGTCGTTCATATCCAAACCCTAAAGTAGCTAGTGCATCACGTGTGATGAATGAACCTTTATTTGCTCCAAAACCTGTCTCTACGCCGAGAATACCGAGAATGATGGACTGGGGAACACCGAACTGCTGTTCTGCTCGATTTAAAGTGTCTGCATATTGATTTTTAAAACGCACACCACGTTGAATTGTACTTTCTGCTAAAAAATTCTTTTTATATTCGTACCAAGGCTTGCTTTCTCCTGGGCGATTCATAATGTTGATAATATTTGGTAGGTTTTTTGATCCATTCATGGCCCAGTCAACTTGCTCAGCACTCAAACCATAGGTCTGCATCGTTTTTAGTTTAAAATTTTGATATTGAGGATGTTGAGCGAAGTCGTTGGCTTGAACAAAACTTGTGATCATAAACGCACTGAGTGCTAAACCAATACGTTGTAATTTAACATTAAAATTTTCAAATAACATAACAGCAGCAGATCCAATTATTATCGGTGGTAGACGCAAAGGTATAAGTGTTGATAAGGATTAAAAGTTCAACATCATTTGATTAATCGCAATGTTTATTAAGATAACATTAGGTCGTGATGGATTCACAAAAACCTACATAAAAAGTGTAAAAATGGATGAATTATGCCTTTTATTTATTCAATATTGATGAACTATTTTTAAAACATAAAAAAACCTAGCAGAAGCTAGGTTTTTGATTAGTCTGATTTATTCTTGAATAAATAGCGTGTCATGATATTCAGCTGTAGCTAACAATTCTTCTTTAGTAAAGTTAGGAATGAGCTTATCAATAGCAATATGAACTGCTTTGATGACCGCTGAAGAAGCGATATCAGACGCCTTACGTTTAATCATACCCAAATCTAAAGTCTTGTTAAAATCATTCATAAAGTGACGAACTGCAGCTTCACCGAATTGCTTGTATTGTTCAGACAGAACTGCACGATTGACATCATTGCCTGCACGTACTTCTGCAAAGCTATTTTTTAAGTTTGTCACTAGATCAGCAGGTAATGGAGCACCGACACGATAATTACCCTCTGGATCTTTGAATAAACTCTTTTCAGAGAATTCAATCGATTGTCTCACGACGTCATTTGGTGCTTTACCCAATAACTGTTTAAGTAGTACCGATACTGTTGATTTAATATAACCAGCAAGTTTTTCAGCTGTTTCTCGTTTGTCACTTGCAGGGAAACGACGTACAAGTTCAACTAAAATTGCATCGATAATTTCATCATTAATAGCGAGTGCAGTTTGATCACGCAAAGGGTAAAGTGGTTCGTTTGAATTTTTTTTCTCAATTCCAGTTTGAATATTCTTTAACAAAGATTCAGATGGAATAAAACCAAAATATGACATCGTATAACCTCAACTATTCTTCAATTTATTGTCGCGCCAATCGAATTGGGCTTGGCATCCATGCAAAGTCCGATACACGACAAGGGTTAATGTCTAAACCACCACGGCGTGTATAAGTCGCATATACCATCAACTTTTCAGGATTAAAGTTTTCCCAAATGTCTGCGTAGATTTGTTCAACGCATTGTTCGTGAAAGCCATTATGCTGACGATAGGAGATAATATAAGCTAAAACTGAACGATAACAAGGTTTTTTGCCACGATATCTTAAAAAAACTGTGCCCCAATCAGGCTGACCTGTGACTGGGCAGTTACTTCTTAATAAATGCGAATATAATTGAATTTCAACGATTTCTTCGGAAGACGCTGCATCGAGTTTAAGTAAGCTCGCATCAGGGTGGTTTTCAAGACGTTCAGGCTCATAATGGTCGATGCATATTCCTTCAGGCTGGGCAATATTCAACTGATCAACATCGAATAATTCAAGTCTGACTTCTGCATTGGCTGCTTTAGAAAGATCACGCTCGACTGTCTCAATAAACTGATTTTGAGATTCAAATTTAGCAAAATTCAGACTATTGAAATATAGTTTAAGAGATTTGGACTCGATGAGATAAGGTGATGAAGCAGGAAGATGCATTCGACCAATTGCAACTTGAGGAATCCCTAACAGATTCAACCAAGAAATTTCAAAAATATGCCACCAATCAATTCCTTGTTGAATACCATCTACATGTGCGTACTTCGCTCGTGCTTCTGCGCGAGCAATTGGAAATAACACCCCAGGTTGATATTCAGTTGGATAGTTGGTGTCTTTGCCTAAAAGAGATTGTTCAACGCTCATTATTCACGCATTCCTGAACCACGGGAGAGTAGGTGATAAGCGACCGCATATAGCACGGCGCAACACGCTGTGATTACTAATAAAGAGATAGATACATTTACATCGCTATGACCAAGAATTCCATAACGGAATGCATTGACCATATATACGACAGGGTTAATTAAAGATAGATTTTGCCAAAATGGGCTTAATGCAGAAATTGCATAGAACACCCCACCTAAATAGGTCAACGGTGTTAAAACAAAAGTGGGAATAATCGAAATATCATCAAATGACTTTGCATAGACCGCATTGATAAATCCACCTAATGCAAACAGTAATGACGTAATGAGTACGGTATAAATTGTGACGAACCAGTTGGTAATATATAAGTCAGTAAAAAATAAACTCATTGCAGTCACAATGATAGCAACCAATAAGCCTCGAGCAACACCACCAAGCACATAACCCCAAAGTACGGCATGTAAAGGCACTGGACTCATGATCAGTTCTTCAATACTTTTTTGAAATTTAGAACTAAAAAAGCTTGATGAAACGTTGGCATAACTATTAGTAATGACAGCCATCATAATTAGACCAGGTACAATGAACTGCATGTAGGTAAAGCCACCCATTTCCCCAATTCTTGAACCGACTAGATTTCCAAAAATCACAAAATACAGTGACATGGTAATTGCTGGTGGTAACAATGTTTGTGGCCAAATGCGCATAAATCTACGAATTTCCTTATGGATAATCGTATATAAAGCTACAGCGAGTTGGTTAAAATTCATTGCGCAGCTCCATCAAGATTCTTTTCGACCATTTTGACGAATAGCTCTTCTAAACGATTTGATTTATTACGCATACTTCGAACTTGAATGTTCTGTGATTCTAGAAGTTGAAAAAGATCATTCATGCTATGTGCTTTATCAAGCGTAATTTCTAAGGTCACTGGATCAACCAAATTAAATTTCACACCAATAATGTCAAGTTGTATCGGTTCTATAGGTTCAGCCAAATCAAAAATGAAAGATTCTTCATTTAATTGATTTAAGAAGTTCTTCATGGTGGTGTCTTCTTTAATGACGCCACGATCAATAATTGCAATTTTGCGACACAGTACTTCTGCTTCTTCTAAATAATGTGTTGTGAGAATGATAGATGTACCTTTCTGATTCATTTCTGTTAAGAAGTCCCACATCGAGCGACGTAGTTCAATATCAACACCAGCAGTCGGTTCATCGAGAATTAACAGTTTCGGATCATGCATCATTGCTCGGGCAATCATAAGGCGGCGTTTCATTCCCCCAGATAGCATACGGGCTTGAGTAGAACGTTTTTCCCATAAACCTAATTTGGTCAGATACTCCTCTGCACGAGTTTCAGCAACTTTTTTTGGAATGCCGTAATAACCTGCTTGTGTGACTAAAATATCGAAAGTCTTTTCAAATTGCGCAAAGTTAAACTCTTGAGGGACTACACCCAAGCATTGTTTAGCTTGAGAAGGATGTGTATCGAGGTTATGACCAAAAATCTGGACAGTTCCTGCAGTTTTTTTTGTAAGAGAGCTGATGATGCCAATAGTGGTTGATTTACCTGCACCATTAGGGCCTAGAAGTGCATAAAATTCACCTTCTGGAACATCTAAATTAATTCCTTTTAGTGCTTGAAAACCATTTCGATAGGTCTTCGACAAATCCCTTAAGGTCAATGCATCAGTCATGAATATCTCGAATGGTGAAAAGTTGAGATATTGTGAGTGATCTTGAAAAATAAACCAAGCTTTGTAATCAGAATTCTCTGTTTTGATGTTGAAACACTGTATAAAGCATGAGCACTAAAAATTCGAAAGATATATAGTTGCTTTACCTTAGAGTTTTTTTTGTTATGATGTGCGCACTTCCTAAAATGCGCTCATAGCTCAACTGGATAGAGTACAGGTCTCCGAAGCCTGTGGCGTGGGTTCGAGTCCCGCTGAGCGCACCATTTCTTTTATGTCTTTCAAACAAAACATAGTCCGTCAAATAAAATATTTTTAGTAAATTTTTATCAAAATTTAGTGCGTAATCTGAATTGTTAATCTGAGTCGATTGAATCGTGAGATGCTCCAATACTGACAAATAATAATATATTTAGTCTCAAAATAAACATAAAAATGCAAAATATTTCACATAAAATTTACATGGCTTATTTTAAATTTAAATTGCGGTATTGCCGTATAAATCACATAAATTATGAATAATTCAAATAAGAGGCACAACAATGTACGAAGAAAAAGTTTTGATCCAAAATCGAATTTCGTGGGCGAGTATTTTCGCTGGCGTTATTGTTGTATTAGCTATTTCAATTTTAATATCATTACTAGGCGTTGCATTGGGATTTGCGCTCCTAGATCCACAATCTACCACTGATATTACAAATGGCTCAGGGATAGCAATAAGCGTATGGACAATTATTTCATTGTTAGTATCGTTGGCTATTGGTGGATTTGTTGCAGGTCACTTAGCTCAAGCTGATGGTGCAATCCATGGCTTTATTGTCTGGTCACTTTCATTGCTGTTAGGTATCTGGTTTGGTGCAATGACCATTAGCGGCGCGGCAAAAATTACTGGTAGTGCGATTAGTTCAGTCAGTAGTGCTGCGGGTAGTGTAGCATCAGAAATTGGTCGAGGTGGCGTTAATATAACTCAGATCGGAGTTCAAGCTTTTGAGGAATTGGTTCCTTTACCAAAGCTTGAAAATAGTGATGAAAAGATGTCTGAGGCATTACGCAAAACAGGAATCGAGGAATTGCAACCCGAATTCTTAAAAGCGCAGGGTGAATGGGCAAAAGAGCAAATTAAGGTTGCTGCAAAAGAATTGGTGATTCATCCAGATAACAGTGATGCTATTATTCAAAAGTTATCAGAACAATTAAAAACTCGTGCACAATCTGTAACTGCTTCTATTAATAAGAATGAAGTCAGTGCTGCTTTAGCGAAAAATTCATCTCTAACTCCGCAAGAAGCGAATCAAGCTGTCAATAATTTCCTTATACAGCAGGATAAATTCTTTAATGATTTAGAGGCGAATATTCAATCTGCTAAATTAAAATACGCTGAACTAAAAGATCAAGCACGTGAAAAAGCAGCTAATGCGACTAAAGCTGCTGCAAAAGCTGCTTTATGGTCATTCATTGGTTTATTGATTGGATTGATTGTGACGATTTTTGCTGGACGTTTTGGTGTAAATCATTCAAATAATCGTTCACGTCATTTGGCTTAATTCTGTGCTTAAAATTAGAATTAAAAGTCGACCCATTTCGGTCGACTTTTTTGAATTAAAACTTTGTTCATATTCGCGAAACTTATTCTTATCTATAAATAAAAAAATTCAATTGTATTTTTTTTATACAGTTGTTGAAAAGTGTTAAAGTGACTTCACATCACATATTGAAAGTATTAAATTAAAAATCACAGTAGGTTGTAAATATTCAACGCTACTGACGAGTTGGACGGATCAATGACAGTTAGTTGAGTTCAGTTGAACAATAAATCTAACACTAGCCTTCCAACATAAAGCCCGCGTAAAGCGGGCTTTTTCATATCGGAATTATGCTTTAAACATGACTTCAACATCATATTTTCGAAATTCACTGAGCAGGTCTTGAATGATCGATCCACCCGTTTGTTCTGAAGCATTGAGCAGGACTTCTTTATTTTCAAGGCTATCAAAACATTCTATGTGATTGATTTGCCATTGATGATCTTGATCAGCTTGCTCAATGATAATACGTCGAGGCTGCAATGAGCCATCTGCTTGACGCGGAATAACATTGGTAATGGCGAGCTGGATTTTCTCCACCTGGTCATGGGCATGCAAGAAGGTGAGAACCCAATTTCCGACTTTTTTAAGATACATAGGATTATCTAAAGGATCAAATTCTAGAATTTGGCTGAGTTTAGACATAAGGCACCTATTTATACCGTTGTTGTATGATCGTATTAATATATTTATGACAAAGATGTTCTACTTCGCCTTAGTCTAATAGCGGATGAGGTGGGCAGTGTTGAATGAATAAAAATAATAAAAAATATTTAATTATCATGTGATTATATTATTTTAATTATTGGTGTAAATTTTAGTTTAATCGTTTAAAAGTATTAAAAAAAATAGTTAATTTCTCACTTTGAGGTTTAGGTTCAAAGTGAGAGTCATGAAATATTGCTTAAAGCGTATCAATTAAAGTTTTTTCTAAGGCTTTTTTCAAATAGGGATCCAAGTCTTCTTGTCTTAGTAACCATGAAACATAATCACTTGGAAGATCTACAATGGCTGTCCCACGATGTTTACCGAAGTTAATTGTACGAGGAATACGTGCATCTTCAGATACTTCATAGAGTTCTTCAATGTTTTGAATACCCAAATGATGAATAATGTGCATTAAGATATTTGCAGTCAAAATAATATCTGCGTCAGCTCGATGGGCACCTTTTAACATCTCTCTAGCTTTGCTACTGCCTTTACTAATCATATAAATTAAAGCAGAAATGTTGTGTGCTTCTGCATGAGGCCAAACTAGTCGAGAAAGAGCGAGTGTACAGATGGCTTTAATATGACTTGTTTCAACGCCGCATTGCTGAATAGCTCGAATATCATAATCAATATTATGACCAATAATATACGTCGTTTCTTGAGGTAACTCGAAGGTTCTGAAGTTGGGTTGATCTACTAAATCGCTTTCAAGAATATGATGAACCGCCATTGCAGCATAGGAAATTTTTTCGTCACCAACGCTATATAGTTGGTCAAAGATTTTTTCGCGATCAAGACTTAATTTGCCTTGTTCAATCTGAATAGGAGCATATGCAATTTCTATGGGCAAACCGTTTAATGTATGGGTTTCAGTATCCAAGATAATGGCTTGCATGCAAATGTCCAAGTAAATGATAAAGATGTAATTAATTTAACATTTTCAAATCTGAGCTCACAGTAATAAAGTCAATGAATTGTATAAATTATGCTGAATTGAACAAATTATGGGAATTATTTAGATAAGGTGCTCATTTAAAGAAATTTCGTTTTCTATGATATTGACGCTGCAAGTTTAGACTGTAGGTTGTTAAAAATAATTTTTAAAAATGAATAAATTTAAAAAGAATAGTCATAATTCAGATATTTGTTTTTAATAGTAATAGAGTGAACACACAAGAATTAATCAAATTTAATTGCAAACTGTTTAAACTTCATTCTCGAAATTTAACAAGTTCATGTTACAATACGCGCCAATCTTAGCACGGCTTAAAAGCCCTACATTAATAGGACCTCGCTAATGTTTGCCAATATCTCTATTGCTGACTTTGATCCAGAATTAGCTCAAGCTATTACGAGTGAAGATGCTCGTCAGGAAGCTCATATTGAGTTAATCGCTTCAGAAAACTATTGCTCTCCAGCAGTAATGGAAGCTCAAGGTTCAAAACTCACTAACAAATATGCAGAAGGCTACCCAGGCAAACGCTACTATGGCGGTTGTGAATATGTAGACGTGATTGAACAATTGGCAATTGACCGTGCTAAAGAACTCTTTGGTGCTGATTACGCGAACGTTCAGCCTCATGCTGGTTCTCAAGCAAACTCTGCAGTTTATCTAGCGCTTCTTAACCCAGGCGATACTGTTTTAGGTATGAGCTTAGCTCACGGTGGTCATTTGACTCACGGTGCTAAAGTTAGCTTCTCAGGTAAAACATATAATGCGATCCAATACGGTTTAAATCCAGAAACGGGTGAAATCGATTACGAAGAAGTTGAACGTTTAGCTGTAGAACACAAGCCACGTATGATTGTCGCTGGTTTCTCTGCTTATAGCCAAATCGTTGATTGGCAGCGTTTCCGTGAAATCGCAGACAAAGTAGGCGCTTATCTATTCGTTGATATGGCTCACGTTGCTGGTCTTGTTGCTGCTGGTGTTTATCCAAGCCCAGTTCAAATTGCTGACGTAACTACAACGACGACTCACAAAACACTTCGTGGTCCACGTTCAGGTTTAATCCTTGCAAAAGCAAATGAAGAAATTGAGAAAAAACTTCAATCTGCTGTATTCCCAGGTAACCAAGGTGGTCCTTTAGTTCATGCTGTAGCGGCTAAAGCAATCTGCTTCAAAGAAGCAATGGCTCCTGAATACAAAGCATATCAACAACAAGTTGTGAAAAACGCGCAAGCAATGGCTGAAGTGTTAATCGAACGCGGTTATGATGTTGTTTCAGGTGGTACGAAAAACCACTTGTTCTTGTTGTCTCTCATCAAACAAGACATTACAGGTAAAGATGCTGATGCTTGGTTAGGTGCGGCTCACATCACTGTGAACAAAAACTCTGTGCCAAACGATCCACGTTCTCCATTCGTAACTTCTGGTATCCGTATCGGTACTCCAGCTGTAACAACTCGTGGTTTCGGTGAAGCAGAAGTACGTGAACTTGCAGGTTGGATCGCGGATATCTTAGATTCTAAAGGTGATGAAACTGTCATCAACGTTGTGAAAGCTAAAGTTGAGACTGTATGCGCTAAATTCCCAGTTTACGCAAAATAATCTTCGACTTGAGAAAAGCCCCCTCAAGGGGGCTTTTTTATTGAATGTTGGAATGTCAAATCTGTCATTTTTAGATAGTTCTGATATAACTGATGTATCTATTAATTATTCAATTGTCGTTATACATTTGAATTGGAGCAGAAAATGAGCCATCCAAATATTATTATTTCGGAACAGGATTTAAATCGTTTAGAAACCATGTTGGAACATCAGAAGCAGATAACTCCAACGATGGAGCATTTAGAAAATGAGTTGGCTCGTGCTGAAGTCGTACAGCCTAAAGATATCCCTGCCAATGTAGTAACGATGAATGCTAGAGTGCTGATAACGGTTGCACCGTCCACTGAATCTACAGAGATTGTGCTGGTATATCCCCATGACTTTAAAGGTGAAAAGGGGCAGGTTAATGTGATTGCACCTATTGGTGCAGCAATCCTAGGTTTGGCGGAAGGACAAGAAATTGAATGGCCTCAGCCTGATGGGCAAACAATGAAAGTGAAAATTGATAAAGTGCTCTATCAGCCTGAACGTGAGGGTATATATCTTTAACTAAAAAATAAAGCCTCTTGTGGAGGCTTTAAAGTTTATTATTTCATCGTGGTTTGTTGCATATATTTATTTATATAAGTTTCGCGTATTTCCCTGCGCTGCTCGGCAGTCGTCGCGTTCATCATTTTTTTACGCAAATCATTTCGTTCACTTGAGCTCATCTGTTGCCAAGTTTCGCGCATTTGTATTTTTTCTTGTTCAGGCAGTTTAGTAAACCAATCCATTCTTTGTTGTAGAACAACACTTTGCTCTTCAGGAATTTCTTTCAAATTTTGATAGCGTTTAATCAGTGCTTTTTGTTCTTCTTCAGAAAGCGATTCCCAAGATTCATTAAGTTCAGAATTATTGTCTTTCGAGAAGATCCAAAAACGTTCATAGCCTGCAAAACTGGTTTGTAAAAAACCTAATGTGCAGAGTGCAATCGCTAAGCCTTTAGCTGCCATGAGCTGATTTATCCTCACCAAAAACAGATAACATTTCTAGATCTTCCATCATTTGCGGAGAAAGTTTAGGGGTGACAATCACTTGTTGTGGGCTTGGAGCTTCTTCCAAATCAAATGTATTTGGAAGTACCACAAATCCTGTGATCGCGGCTGCTAATGCAAAACCAGTAACTTTCCAAGTCATCAACTGAGAAAATAACGGTTTGTCTTTAATCTCATCGAGTACATGCTCCATCACGACCGCTTTATTGCGATGTTTTGATGCCAGTACATTCAATTTTTCAGTCACTTGTTTCGTAAATTCATCATGATTCATCCGATGATCCCCCGTCATTTGGGTTTAAGTGAGACAAAGCAGATCTTAAGCCCTGTATAGCTCGATGGTAATGGGTCTTCACACTGCCTTCTGAACAATTCATGATTTCGGCTGTGGTTTGTGTGTCAAACCCTTCCCATGCTCTCAACATAAATGCTTGTTGTTGGCGAACAGGTAACTTAGAAATTGCATTTTGAATCTCCTCAACAGCCATCTCTTGTGCAAGAAATTGCAGCGGATTAGGTGTTGATTCATCCACAATATTGATGGTTTCGTCATCATCTTCATCGTGGTTATTTTTTTTAAATAACGAGAATGGAAAAGCCCGTCGAGATTCTTTACGACGCCAATCCTGAAGTTTGTTATTTAAAATGGTATAGAAAAGGGGATACCACTCTGCAGTGGATTTATCAGCATATGATTTATGCAAAGATATAAAAGCTTCTTGGACTAAATCCATGGCAATGCCATTGTGTCCTTGAGTTGCGCTTTCCATCATCACCAATGCACGCCCAGAGACGTCTTGCATAAAATATTTAAGACGTTGTTCTGCCGTATTCAAAAGAACACTCGAATCTTCAGGCTTGACTTTTTTTGGTGCTAAATCCATAGAGATGGAAAATCCCGTCATTGGGTACCCACCATTATTTTCTAATCGTTACTTATATAACGTCAAAACATAATGGTAGGTTGACAATCTAAGCAACTATTTTTTAGCAGTTTAATAGATTTTTTTATTTTCAGTGACTTCGTTAATATATTTTAACGAATCATATCCGTTGGCGTACCATTTCAAAGAAACAAATCGATCCGGCAACTGCAACGTTTAATGATTCTTGACCACCCGGTTGGGGAATGGTAATTGCTGAAGCATGCGCTAGGGCATATTCCGAAACGCCTTGACCTTCATTGCCCAGTACCCATACGCAAGCTTGAGTTAAGTCTTTTGCATATAAACTTTCTGATTCATGTGAGCTCGTGACATACACGGGAATTTTGAATTGAGACAGCACATCTTCAAGCGCAACGTTTTCATAGGTTTTTAATGAAAAGTGCGCACCCATTCCTGCTCGTAATACGCGAGGAGACCACAAAGATGCTGAACCTTTGGTGCAAACAACTTGTTCAATACCTGCAGCCGCAGCTGAACGAAGTAATGTACCCACATTGCCTGGATCTTGAACATTTTCAAGAATTAAAGTGTCTTGAGTATAATCTAGAGCATCACGTTGAGTTGGTAAATCCACAATCGCTAAACATGCTAAGGTGGTTCCTAGCGTGCTAATGTCTTTATAGAGTGATTCACTAATAACAAACACTGAACCTGTATAGTGTTGTGCGATTTCGTCAAAATCGGCGTGTTCCATTGCTTTTTCAGTGGTAAAAATCGAATTCAATTTACGATTTTTTTCTAACCAAGCTAAGCACAAATGTGTGCCTTCTAGAACAGTTTGGCCTTGCTTTTTACGGTAACTATTTTGATCAATTAAACCACGTAAATGTTTAATTTTCGGGTTGTCTTTAGATTCTAAAAAGATAATGGCCATTCAGTTTGACTTCCATGAGAGCCTAAATCAATAGGCTCTCAATTGTAAAATTATTGATGATAAGCAGTAACAAGCTCAACTTCATTTTTTGAACCAATAACGACTGGTACACGTTGGTGAAGTTCAGTCGGTTGGATTTCCATAATACGCACGCGACCTGTTGTCGAAGCACCACCTGCTTGTTCCATGAGCATACTCATTGGATTTGCTTCATACATAAGACGTAGACGACCTGCTTTCTTAGGATCTTTGGTATCGTAAGGGTATAAGAAGATCCCACTACGGCAAAGAATACGGTGGATATCACCAACCATGCAGGCAACCCAACGCATATTAAAGTCTTTTTCACGTACAGATGTTTTACCCGCTTGTAGCTCACCAATATAGCGTTGAACAGGTTCTTCCCAATGACGTTGGTTTGAAGCATTAATGGCGTATTCTTTTGTATCGGCATCCACTTGGATATTTTCAGTCGTCAACAGGAATGTTTTTGACTCTGGATCAAATGTAAAGAAAACAGTACCTGCACCAACGGTTAATGCCATCATAGTTG
Organism: Acinetobacter sp. ANC_7635; assembly: GCF_056779945.1. Classification (NCBI taxonomy): domain Bacteria; kingdom Pseudomonadati; phylum Pseudomonadota; class Gammaproteobacteria; order Moraxellales; family Moraxellaceae; genus Acinetobacter; species Acinetobacter sp. ANC_7635. The sequence goes on from NZ_JBWYIS010000001.1 coordinate 178,009, forward strand.
ATGGGCCATATAACACATAACCAGCTGCGACTTGTTCAGTGCCTGCTTGAAGGAAATCTTCTGCTTGTGTCACTGAATTTTTGGCAGGTAGGATAGAGAAGATGGTGCCAACACACATATTGATATCGATATTACTTGAGCCATCTAGTGGGTCAAATAAAACTAAATACTTACCGTTCTCTTGTGCTGGTGTAAACTCATCGAGTTCTTCAGAAGCTAAACCGCCTACATTTGCGTTGTTTTTTAGCGCATCAATTAAATAGTCATTTGAAATAACATCTAATTTTTTTTGCGCTTCACCTTGTACGTTTTCATTACCAGCACTACCTAATACACCCGCTAAGGCACCCTTTTGCAATGCTGAATCGATGGTTTTACACGTTTCAGCAATGGTTTCAATCACATTAGAGAGTTCAGGCGTTAGATTTCCTTGTTGTTGTGCAAGATATTGTGACAAGGTGAGGTATGACATTACAAGGACGCTCCTAAAAGCTTTAAAAGAATAAAATTTGGATCTTGGGCTATTTTAGATGAGTTCAGTGCAAAATAGAAATTATCCTGCGTTATTTGTGGTGATTTTGCACTTGCCAGAGTTTTAGAACATGGTATGTTGATAGGAGGATGATTTTAAAAGGAGCTTTAAAATGAGCATTCAAAAGTTTGAAGCAACTCCAACGCCAGGTGAGGCAATCGACTTAAACGAAATTAGTTCAGAGAGTTCCAAGGAAGCATGGAAACAGTACGAGGCTAAACCTGAATATAAAGAGTTTAATAAGCATGACATGATTGAGTCTATGCAAGTGCCCATGCCAGACTCGCAAAGGTCTTAAACCTGATGTAAAAAAAGCGCTCGAATTGAGCGCTTTTTTTGCATTCATTAGCGAAGAAGTGGTGGCACTGCTTCATAATTGAGTTCTACACGACGGTTTTCTTTCCACGCAGCTTCATTATTACCTGTATTAATTGGCATTTCTTTACCATAACTCACAGCTTCGAGTTGGTTTGGATTTACACCATTTGTAATTAGATAACTTTCAACTGCTTTGGCACGTCGCTCACCCAAAGCCATATTGTATTCACGCGTTCCACGTTCATCGGTATGACCAGTTAATGCGATTTTAGAGTTTGCATTTGCCAATAAAAATTGTGCATGTGCTTGGAGGGTTTGATAGTCCTCAGTAGATAGCTCACTGCTGTCATAATCAAAGTGAACAACACGTTTAGCCAAGAAAGCTTTATTGGCTTCAGTTACCCCTTTAGCAGAAGCACCCGTTAAGTTTTGAGCATTTAATGCTGCATCTTCACTGAGACCAGTCGTATTTACAGAGGTGGACGTTGATGGTGGTGTCATCGTAGTGGTATCTGTAGTTGCTGGTTTACGGCTTGCGCACCCCGTCATTACTAAACTTACAGCAATGAGTGGAAGAGCAAACGTTTTAATCGCGTTCATGTTCATCTCCTTGAAAGATTAAATTCGATTATTTAGGTGCCCAAGCAGGTTCACGAACTTCACCTTGCTCGCTAGGTAAATTCATGCGGAAGCGGCCGTCTGTAGACATAATCGATAACAATCCACGGCTGCCTTCACGTGTCGCATATACGACCATTTGACCATTTGGTGAAAAGCTTGGTGATTCATCTAAACTGGTTGGCGTTAATATGTTCGTGATCCCAGTGGAGATTTCCTGAATTGCTACCTTATAGTTGCTACCTGAAGGGCGATGTACTAAAGCAACATATTTACCATCGGCACTTAAACTGCCACGTGCGTTGAATGCTCCGCGGAAAGTCAAACGTTTTGTTGAACCATCAGCAAACGTGTAATGATAGATCTGTGCTGAACCACCACGGTCTGAGGTAAAGATAAAACCTTTACCATCTGGGGTATAGCGAGCTTCTGTATCAATTGCTGTATTATTTGTCATACGCTTCACTTGGCGCGTATTTAAATCCATTTGATAAATTTCAGGGTTGTCATGCATTGAAGCAGTGAACAACATGCTTTTACCATCTGGGGAAAAACTTGGCGCACCGTTTAAGCCACGGAACCCAGCTAATTTTTCACGTTGTCCAGTCGCTAAATCTTGAACATAGATCGCTGGACGTTTAGTTTCGAATGAAACATAAGCGATTTTTTTGCCATCAGGTGTCCAAGCAGGGGATAAAATTGGATCGCGCGAACTCAATACAGTGCGTGGTTGTTCGCCGTCCGTATCTGCGATTTGTAAAGTATAGCGATTATCAGGAGTCGCAGGATTTCGCAAAACATAAGCGATGCGACCACTAAAGTCACCAGGAATACCTGTTAATGCTTGGTAAATCGCATCACTGATCATATGTGCTGCAGATCGAATTCGCGATGGTGGTACAGTTAATAGTTCATTGAGCAAATATTGTTGTTTTTGGACATCATAGAGTTGGTAATGAACAGCCAGTGAGCCATCAGGATTGGTTTTAACTTCACCATTCACAACATAAGGTACGCCTGCAGATTGCCAAGCAGCACCATTGGCTTGATTGATGGTTGCTGTTGCAGGTAAATTTTTAGATGAACTGGTAAAGCGACCTGAACGGTTTAAATCTTGCTCTACAACAGGGTATAAGCGTTGATCACCTACGAATGGCACGATAGCAATTTTTGGTGCTTCTTCAGGTGCTTTAGCAATTTCAAGATGAAGCTGTGCATAAGAGGTCGTAATGAGAGCAGGGCTAAATGCTGCCAAAATTGCTAAACCGAGAAGATGTTTTGAGATCATTTTCATGAGAGGTCACGTACTCAAGATACTAATTTTTCGAATATTCTAGCTTTTTAGCATATAGCTCCGTACCGAATCTATATAAAGCGTGTAATTATCCGCAATTCATAAAAAAACCTTTCGACGAATCGAAAGGTTTTTTATTATTTCACGGTGAATGAAGAAGTGAAACTACGAGCTTCACGCCTTGCATCAGGATCGGATGGCATCGGATATGGTGCTGCTGCACGAACAGCCTGTTCAACACTGGCTTTGACATCTGGATCTGATGCATTGACGATGACTGAAGTCACAGAACCACTGTCAGATAATGTCACGCGTGCTGTCGCTTTTTGACCTGAAGAGCCTATTGGCATTCTCCAAGCACCTTTAATTTTTTGCTCAAAGTCTCTTTTTGCTGAAGAAGCGATGCGTTTAGATTCAGCTTTTTTGTTGGCTGCTTCTTGTCTAGCTTTTTCAGCGGCAGATTCTCGAGCTTCAGCTTCGGAACGTTCTTTGGCTTCAGCGTCTGCTTTTCTTTGTGCTTCCTGACGAGCTTTCGCATCAGCCTCTTGTTTAGCTTTGGCATCAGCTGCAGCCTTAGCTTTACGATCAGCATCCTGTTTGGCTTTTGCATCTGCTTCCGCTTTACGATCAGCCTCTTGTTTGGCTTTGGCTTCAGCAGCAGCTTTGGCTTTCCGATCGGCTTCTTGTTTGGCTTTAGCATCGGCCTCTGCCTTAGCTTTCCGGTCAGCTTCTTGCTTAGCTTTGGCTTGAGTTGCCTCAGCTTTAGCTTTACGATCAGCTCCTTGTTTCGCTTTTAAAGCCGCATCAGCTTTCGCCTTTTGTTGTTCCTGTTTTGCGTTTTGCTCTGCTGCTTTGGCTTTTTGGGCGGCCTCTTGTTTAGCTCTAGCATCGGCCTCAGCTTTAGCTTTACGATTCGCTTCTTGAGTCGCTTGACGTTGTGCTTCAGCCGTTGCTTTACGTTCGGCTTCTTGTTGAGCTTTAACCGCAGCCGCTTGCTCAGCTTTACGGTCGGATTTTGGCTCTTCGACTTTTGGTTGAGCTGGAGGAGGTACAGCAGGCGCAACAGGAATCACAGGAGCATTTTGAATCGGCTCATTGGTCTGTTGAACATTTTCTTGAACGTTCTGGTGCGCTGTATCTGAATGATCAGATTCAACCAATGGCGTGGGTTCAGGTGGTACCAGATCCTCAGGTTTCACTAAAACTGTTTTAACAGTTTTAGTTGGCTCAGGAGGTTGAGTCAATCCAAGAAACAATAAGCCTGTGATCGCAATCACATGGACTGCAACAGTGAATCCGATTGCAATTTTCTTTTCTTTTGAAAAGCGGGAGTTAGATTCTTTCATAGCTTATTGAATCGGTTTGGTCAGCAAGCCAACTTGATTGATCCCTGCATCTTGTAAGTTAGACATGAGCGTCATCACCTCACCATAAGGTCGAGTATTATGACCATTGATGACGACACTAAATTGTTTATTCTCACGTTCAGCAATTTGTTGTGCATCACGAAGTGTCTGTTGTAATTCTTGCAAGCTCAGTGGACTTGGTTGGCTACCCTTGTATTCTAAAAAGTATTGTCCTTGTTGATCTAAAGTCACCATAGCTGGTGCATCCTTAGATTCAATCGGTACACTGTTTGCTTCAGGTAAATCAACTTTTATGCCACTTGTGATCATTGGTGCGGTCACCATAAAAATCACTAAAAGTACTAACATGACATCAATATAAGGAACTACATTCATGTCACTGTTAAGTGGCTTTTTGATGCGTTGGAAACGCCCTGAGCGACGAACGGCCATTTATTCAGCTTCCTGTGTAGAACCCACAGATCGACGTTGTAAAAGCGCCACCATTTCTTCAGCAAACAAGGAACGATCGGAGTAAATTTCTTCACTTTTGGCCGTATAGTGGTTGAATGCAAGTACTGCAGGAATCGCAGCAAATAAACCAATAGCAGTCGCAATGAGGGCTTCCGCGATACCTGGTGCGACAGTTGCTAGCGTCACTTGATCGACTTGGGCTAAGCCGATAAAAGCATTCATAATGCCCCAAACTGTACCAAATAAACCAACATAGGGCGCAACTGAACCAATACTGGCAAGTGCACTGAGGCCTTGTTCCATACGGCTCTGATCTCGGCTTAAACCCACCCCAAGAATACGCTCTGTGCCATCAATGACTTGTGCTGTTTCAGCTTTGGTTTTTTTGAGTTTGAGAAATTCTGCAAAACCAAGATAAAAAACATCTTCCAAGCCTTCACGCTTAGAGTTGACTTGTGCATTGTTATATAAAGTGTTGAGTTCTGCACCAGACCAAAAAATCTTCTGAAAATGATCATCACCTTGGCGAGCTTTCTTAAACGTCATATGTAACTTGGCAATAAGGTACCAGCTAAAGAGTGAAGCTAGTACCAACACCAGCATGACCAGTTGTACGACTGGACTCGCTTGAAGAATTAAATCTGTGACGTGAAGTGAAGATTCGAGTTGTGTTGCCATAGTTACATGTGCCAATCATATTTTTATGCGTGGGCTAATTCTTTTTCGATTAGATCACGGATTTCATTTGGAATTCTCAGCGGTTTCATTTCAGCGCTAATACACGCCAATTCTACTTCCCCTGAAGCTAGCATGATTTCACCACGATAAATATTTTGTTGCAATACAAAAGACGTTGCTTTACACGAAACTACACTTGCTGTAACAGTAATTAAGTCATCCATTAATATTGGACGTGAATATTTAAGCGCTAATTTATGCACGACAAAGTTGTAATCTTTTTGATGCCAGTAATGTGAAATCCCTGAAGCACGTAACCATTCTGTACGTGCGCGTTCCATAAAGCGAATATGATTGGCATGATAAACAATGCCTCCTGCATCTGTATCTTCAATATACACTCGGATTTGAAATTCAAATTTGTTCGCCATACAGGTGTTCCATTACTTTAAATAGTCCAGTGTTTTGCAACATTCTTGACAAAGAATGCGAAACGCTGATTTATACAATCTTTGAAAGGCTTGAAGTTTAGCACTCCATTTTTACAGACCAATGGCACAAGATTTCAAAAATAGCTGTAGATTGGGCGAAATATTTTAAGATGAAAATGCAGATTTAATTGAATTTTAATCATGTTTGGCATAGGGATTGCTTAAATAAATTCACATGAAATTTATAGTTGGATTTGAGTGCATGTTAAAAAAGTTAGCTTTATCGATTTCGATTGCTACATCAATATTAAGTTTTTCGACTTTTAGTTCGGCTGAAGATTTTAAAATTTTAAAACAGATTGAAAGCAAGCCAACTTTACTAAAAAAAGGGGAATATGCTGGACACTATTATATTCCAAGTACACTCAATACTATTCAATGGGGTTATCTACCGAATAAAGATGCTAAGCCAGTTTTAACGGTTCCATCGGGGAGTCATGTGACTTTTGATACAGTGTCACATGAAGGTTTATTAGAGGATCAAGGGCGTGATGCTGAAAAATACTTTACATCTAAAGGTGTTAAAAAAGAGCACATTTTAGATGAAGCGAAATTGATCACTCGCTCTAATTTAAAGCATGATTTCCATAAAGATGGTCCACACATTATTACTGGTCCGATCTACGTTGACGGTGCAATGCCGGGAGACGTGCTTAAAGTTGAAATATTGAAAATAGAACCACGTGTTCCTTATGGTGTTATTTCGAACCGTCATGGTAAAGGTACATTGCCTGAATTCCCTAAACGTCAAAAACATGATCATGCGTCACCTGCAAACCCTGAGGCTTATGGCAATGTTTCAGTATTTACACCCATTGCGCAAAATAAAGAGGGTGTATGGGAGGGGGTGATTCAAACAGAATCTGGTAAAGCGATTCGTTTTCCATTAAATCCGTTTATGGGAACAATGGGTGTTGCACCAAATACCAGCGAACCTGTTCACTCAGTTCCACCCTCATTTTATGGTGGAAATATTGATATTAATGATTTAACTGCTGGGGCAACCGCTTATTATCCTGTTCAAGTTCCAGGTGCATTATTCTACGCAGGTGATAGTCATTTCGTTCAAGGCGATGGTGAGGTTGCATTAACTGCTTTAGAGGGTTCAGCGCGCGCAACGTTTAAAATTAGTGTGTTAAAAGTGGGTAAAGATCATATTCCAGGTAAGCAACTTTCTCAGCCATTAGGTGAAAACGATCAATTTTGGATTACACCTGGCTTAGATGAAGATTTGGATGAAGCAATGCGTAAATCTACGCGTGAAGCAATCAATTTCTTAGTAAATGAATATGGCATAAGTGAAGAAATTGCATATGCTTATCTCAGCGCTGCGACTGATTTTGAAGTTTCTCAAGTTGTAGATAAAACCAAAGGCATCCATGCGATGATTCGTAAAGCAGATTTTAAAGAGTTCATCGAGCAGAAATAAATTTTTGAAATAAAAAATCCTCCATCAAGGAGGATTTTTTTATGATGCTTAAGATTTGTTATTCCAATCTTGTTGAACTTGTTGTGCAATAGTCGGATAGTCCATCACAAAACGAATGTGGCTTTCAACGCCAGTTTTTAATGTCGCATCATCTACAATAAATTGAGGGTTATGATTGGGTGCAGCCTTACTCATCTCTTGATCTTGAGGTGTTGCACCAATGAAAATGAACAATGAAGGCATAAGTTGACCATAATAGGCAAAGTCTTCACTTGCACTCGCATTGTTCTCGAGCACATGTAATTTATCTTCACCGTGAACTTTCGCAAGTGATGGCGCGATGAGTTGAGTTAGCGTTTTGTCGTTCGTGGTGACGGGGGCATAAGCGGCAATTTCTACTTTGGCTTTTACGTCATTTGCATGAGCATTATGTTCGACGAGCTTTGGTAAATCCTTGAGAATATTCTGGCGGACTTCTTCATTATTTGATCGAATCGTGCCAACCATATTGACTTGCTCTGGTATCACATTTCCTACCGTTCCACCTTGGATATTACCGATACTGATTGCTCCCATACCTTTGGTTAAATCTGCACGACGGCTGATCAAACTCTGCATATTACTAATCATTTGAGATGAAGCGTAAATGGGATCGCGTCCAAGCCATGGCATAGAACCATGAACTTGTTTTCCACTGACCTGAATGCGCAAATGATCTGCACTGTTTAAAATAGTGCCATCTTTATAAAAAATATGACCACTTGGCATACCCGCCATAACATGCATACCGAAGATCACTTCAGGCTTAGGATTTTTTAAAGCCCCATCTGCAATCATCTTACGTGAACCAATTTGATCGCCATGACTAAAGTTATCAATATCTGCTCCACCTTCTTCAGCTGGTTGGAAGACGAACACAACAGTACCTGCAATTTTATCTTTATTTTCCGAAAGTACTTTTGCAGCGCCGAGTAACATTGCTGTGTGAGCATCATGTCCACAGGCATGCATGACTGGCGTTTCTTTACCTTGATAGGTTGCCTTTGCTTTACTCGCAAAAGAAAGTCCTGTTTTTTCCTCGATAGGTAATGCATCCATATCTGCACGTAATGCCATCACTGGGCCAGGTTTTGCACCTTTAAGAATTCCGATTACACCTGTTTTGGCATAGCCTGTGCGGACTTGAATCCCATATTTTTTTAATTCTTTTTGAACCAGAGCCGAGGTTTTAAATTCCATATTGCCGAGTTCGGGATGTTGGTGAATGTGCTGTCTTAATTTGATGGTATGTTGTTCAACAGCGTTCACACCGTCATCAACCCAATCTGCAAAACTCAAGGTTGAACAAAGGGGCAAGATGGTACAAGCAGAAAATAGCCTAAGTGAAATCATAAACTCAATGTCCTAAAAATCCAAAAGTTTTGGGAGCTTCTCATTCACTTCTGATGGTTGCAAAACTTAACAGGTATATCGAAATACATGAAAAGTATAGTGACCATGAAGCATTGATTTTTAATGCTTTATCCATAGATTTAAAGTTGTTATTATTTGTAAATTATTCATTTTAAATAATTATTTTAATTGTTGTGGGGGGCTAATGAGCGTTGATGAAGAACTTAAGCATAATCAAGATGTCATGATTCAACTTCCATGGACTGTACCTCAACAGCCTGTGATAGCTTATATCCAAGTTGATCCCGATACGAATAAAATTCCTTTAGACATAACCCATTCAGAAGATACAACTGCAATTTCATCTTTTGAAAATAGCACGCTGATAGCAACTTCTGCTTTTGATTATGCTACAGGAATAGCTGTTTTTCTGGCTCTATGTGCAACAGTATTAGCTTATTGGTTTGGTGTGAGAAGTTTTAAACTGACAGAACAAGGTTTTCAATTAACGCTAGAGCAAATAGGAAAGTCAGTAGAACAAACTCTAAATTCTAATAAAGAGCTTTATCAGAGTCAGAAGGAATTACAACTAATACAAATTAAATCTAAGCATCGGCAGGATTGGATTAATGAAGTTAGAGGTTTATTTACTGAAATCTTGGTTGTTAGGTCTAATCTTAAAACAATTTTGATAAATTTAAAAAATGATGGAAGCCACAGAAAAGAACTCTATGAAAATTTAACAAGACTAGAAAGCTTAAAATATGAAATAGAGTTATTTTTAAATCCTGAAGAAGAGTTAAATAAAAAGATTATAGATGAGATTTTTAAACTCATTTGTCTATGTCAATTTGTCTACAATGGTGATGAAGATGTTATTAAAAAAATAGATTCGTACTCTTCTAAGATTGATAACATCTCTATAAAAAACAATATGCAAACTTTATTGAAAAATGAATGGAATAGAGTCAAAAAGGGAGAATAAATCTCCCTTATAAATCACTTCTCTTTTGGTTCAGGCGGTGTCATTCCAAACTGTAAGTACGCCATATTTGTTGCAATACGACCACGTGCAGTTCGCATCACATAACCTTGCTGAATCAAGTAAGGTTCAATGACATCTTCCAGCGTGCCTGAATCTTCTGCCATAGCCGCAGCCAAAGCCTCAACCCCTGCAGGACCACCGTCAAAACGTTCAAGCAACATACTTAAATAACGACGGTCTAAAGTGTCTAAACCATCTTTATCGACATTCAGCATGTCCAAGGCACGTTGCGCCATTTCTTGTGTGACTTCACCAGTACCTTTCACTTGCGCATAGTCACGTACACGACGCAGTAAACGGTTTGCGATACGAGGCGTACCACGAGAACGACGAGCCACTTCCTTCGAACCAGCTTCTGTGATTGGAACATCCATCAGATTTGCAGAACGAGTCACGATATGGGTCAAATCTTCAACCGAATAAAACTCTAATCGTTGGACAATACCAAAACGATCTCGAAGCGGAGAGGTCAATAAACCGGCACGAGTAGTCGCAGCGACTAAAGTGAATGGTGGTAAATCTAACTTAATTGAACGCGCAGCAGGACCTTCACCAATCATAATATCCAGTTGGTAATCTTCCATCGCGGGATAAAGGATTTCCTCGATCACTGGAGAGAGACGGTGAATCTCATCAATAAATAAAACGTCACCTTCTTCTAAGTTAGTGAGCATTGCTGCCAAATCACCAGCGCGCTCTAAGACAGGACCTGAGGTGGATTTTAAATTACCACCCATTTCACGCGCGATAATATTAGCAAGAGTGGTTTTACCTAAACCCGGAGGACCAAAAATCAAGGTATGGTCTAAAGCTTCACCACGTCCACGAGCTGCACCAATGAAAATTTCCATCTGCTCACGCACAACAGGCTGACCAATATAATCATCTAATGATGTTGGTCGAATGGCACGATCAAAATGATCTTCTGGTTTTTCAGAACCACTGATAATACGGTCTTGCATAATATGAGATCTTATTTATTCATCGATTTTAAAGCAGCACGGATAATATCGGATGCCTCAGTGAAGTCACTTTTAACGGTATTGACTAACTTTTGTGCTTCTAGTGGCTTGTAACCTAATGACTGTAAAGCAGCTTCAGCCTCAGCGACAGCAGAGTTACCCGTAAACTGAATTTGCGCTGTTGTAGAGTTTGATGTGGACGGCTGAGCTGCAAGCGCTTTAAAGCGATCTCGAAGTTCAATCATTAAACGCTCTGCGGTCTTTTTGCCTACACCCGGAACTTTGACTAAAGTGTTTACATCTTCATGTTCAACAGTATGAATAAGCATGTCTACGCTGAGTGTTGAGAGAATACCCAGTGCCATTTTTGGACCAACGCCGTTCACTTTAAGTAAAGTGCGGAAAATACTTTTTTCTTGTGCGTTGGAAAATCCATACAGTAATTGAGCATCTTCACGTACAGCCAAGTGCGTCCACAAAGTGACTTTTTGTCCTTTCTGCAATTGGCAAAATGTTGAGAGAGGTGTATCAACCTCATAACCAACACCATTTACATTCAATAAAACTGTTGGTGCTTCTAAAGCAAGCACTTCACCAATAAGACATCCAATCATTCAATTATTTCACTTATTTGTCGATGTTAAATTCACTATGTCAGCATAGTAGTGTTCATTGCTTCAGAACGCAAAATCAAAAAACACTTTATGCTCTTTTCCTGAACACTAAATTTAAGTTTTATAAAAATCCAACTTTATTCCCTTGAAGTTCCTGTGCCAAATGATAAGCCTGATGATCTGAAAATTTTGAGATCACATCTAAGACTTGCATGATATTGTCATAGTGATCATCACTAAAACGAACACCTAAGCCTGAGATAATAGACAGTAAACGTCCTTCCTTAAAATTATGAATTTTATTGGGGGTCGTAAGCGGAATAAAGGCATCTAGTATGTGCTGTAAGCTTTGATGTGCAATGATTTCTAAACCAGATTTTTGAGGATGCTCAAAGATTTTTTCCCGCGCTAAATTCTTTGCACAATCAATTCCTGCTTCGATATCGGGCGAGCAATATTGGAGCAAACTACCTTTAAGCTGTCCTGACAAAATTTCAAAATGATGTTTAGCAAAAGCGGAAGTGACTTCATCAACCAAGCGTTTCATCACACGACCACGCAATGCTGCAATCTTTTGTTGCCACGTGGTGTATGGCATTGCAAGTTCAGCAGGCGTGCCATAGTCACCGAGCAGATTTAAAAAAATAGGTTCGACTTGCTCATAGCTGAGCATGTTAAGAATAATGCCATCTTCTAAATCGATCAGGGCATAACAAATATCATCCGCAGCTTCGAGTAAATAGGTGAGTGGATGGCGACAGAAATGATATTCACCATATTGTATAAGACCTAATTGGTGACCAATTTGTTGCAAAATTTCTTTTTCAGATTGATAGCAACCAAACTTAGCTCGTTTACTGGCAGGCGTATTTCCCTGAGAGTCAATGGTTTTAGAAAGCCATGGGTACTTTAAGTAAGCTCCTAAGGTTGCGTAAGTGAGGCGCATTCCACCGTCATTAGGGTGATAGTCAATATTCGTGAGTAAACGAAGACCTTGAGCATTGCCCTCAAACTGGCGAACATCGGCCTGCTGTTCAGGGGTTAAACTCGATAAAAAATCGCCGTGTGATGCATCATCAAACCATTCACGAATAGCGTACTCACCTGCATGACCAAAAGGAGGATTACCAATATCGTGTGCAAGACAAGCTGCTTGAATAATTGCACCGACATCTGCAGGAGAGATCCACATAGGTAACTCATCACGAATTTTTTCAGCTGCCAGCATTCCCAAAGAGCGTCCGATGCAAGAAACTTCAAGGGAATGTGTTAGACGCGTATGAATGCCATCATGTTGAGTCAGGGGGTGAACTTGAGTTTTACGGTTAAGTTGCCTAAAACTCTGAGAAAAAATAATACGATCGTAATCTTTATGGAAGGGGCTACGTGCTTGTTCTGTATTTTGTTTTGAACTACCAAATCGAACTGTTGATAACAGTTCCAGCCAACGCATTTGAGTCATTTATCATTATTCATCATTACTGTATGGAACCATCATGCCAAAAAAATAGTGAAAAATATATGCTGACACGACATAATTTGGCGCATTGAAAATGCATTTCAGAAAAGTTTAAGAAGTAAAATAATAAGTATTAAGGTGTTGATTTTAAGAATTATTATCCTAATATAATTCAATTTCCTCACTCTCAAATCATATAAGAGTCTCTAATTGATTTTAAAGATAGATATCAATCATGAGATGATGCGTGGATGCTCATCGGTTCGATAATTTTTTATCGAGATAGTATGCATAATGTATCTACTTTTTATGCCGATTGTTGATCAAATTGATCCTACGATTGGCATAACATTTCAATAAAGCTATTGAAATTTGTCTATTTTGACCTCATGTTATCCTCATAAAGATGAATTATAGAGATGTGAATTTATATGTTATTTCATTTGCCGAAACTTCCTGCCGAAATTCGAGTCACTCACTTAAATGCGCGTATTAATGAACAACGAAAAAAAATTGCGCAAAGTACTGCATCTAAACTTGAACTTCTGCAGTTGTCTCAGCAGTTTTCAAAAGAAGCACGCACGCGTAAAAAGAACAATCAGAAAGTATATGTAATTGATTTTAAAGGTGACATGGCAGCTTCAGCTGTAGAGAATCTTCGTGAAGAAATTACTTTGATTTTGGCGACTGCTAAAGCAGGGCGTGATCGTGTCGTAGTTCGTTTGGAAAGTCCAGGTGGGATGGTACATGGTTATGGACTTGCGGCTGCTCAATTGGTGCGTCTGCGCGATGCTGGTTTTCATTTAACCATTTGTGTTGATAAAGTCGCAGCAAGTGGTGGATATATGATGGCATGTATCGGTAACGAAATTATTTCTGCTCCATTTGCAGTGATTGGTTCAATTGGCGTTGTTGCTCAAGTGCCTAATTTTAATCGTTTACTTAAAGAACATAATGTTGATTTTGAGCTTTATACTGCGGGTCAATATAAACGTACCGTGACCATGTTTGGTGAAAATACGGAAGAGGGTAAAGCCAAGTTTGAAGAAGAGTTGCAACAAACGCATGCATTGTTCAAGCATTTTGTTGAAAAATATCGTCCACAGTTAAATGTTGAAAAAGTAGCAACAGGTGAACATTGGTACGGTCAAGATTCATTAGATTTGAATTTGGTTGATAAGCTTCAAACCTCGGATGAGTATTTATTAAGTTTATTGACAGTGCATGATGTTTACTTGATTCAAACTCGCCGTAAACCTACCTTAGGTGAGAAATTAGGACTGCAAGCGGCACAAATGGCGGACAGTTTGATTCCTGCTGTGATGAATAAAGTTATGGACACTTTAGTCAAAACTAATGCGAACTTAGTGCAACTACGTGATCCTAAACTTTAAATTTGATGAAATAAAAAAAGCCAATCTAATGATTGGTTTTTTTTATAATTTATCATTTGTATGGTCGAGAGTCTAATTTTCGATATAACATCACTATTCCTGTGATCATGGACCCAAGTGTTGCGAACAACATATCTTTATGGGCATCCCAAATATCACCTTGTTGACCATTATAATTTTCTGCTGCCTCATGGGAAAGATTAATTGCAATCAACCATTCCATCCATTCGTAAATGAGACTGGTGACCATGACAAACTGAACAACAATAAGAAAAAGTACTCGTGCAGATAATTGGGGTAAATAGAATTGAATGATCCTATGGAAAAAAGGATAGAGAAGTAGACCATAGGTAAAATGGACCAAGCGATCATACATATTTCGCTCCCAACCCATCTGTGCATTTAAATCTATGCCGAAGTTGTGCATCAACCATTCATTATAGGGAATATACGAATATAAATAGTGTGCCCCAAGAATATGAATGATCAGAAATCCAATATAGAGAGAAAATGCGATAAAACTCAAACCAACTTTCTTTTATATATAGATCAAAAACACCAGCATTAAAGCTGTGCCAAGTTGATGTAAGCTATAAGAAGCATATTCAAGAGGCTTTATACTTGCCAAGATCAGCACCATTATGAAAATGAAGAATACGAGGTGGTGTTTAGGAGTAAATTTTTTGTAGTGCATTTTGTTATATGTTGATTTGATTAATTTCTTCATATGATTGTAATGGATCAATCCTGAGAATAAGCTGCAGATCGCATTATTTTTATAAATAGTTGTTTATATCAATAGCTCATTGCAATCAGGATGATCAGTTAGAATATGATTTATTTTGAGTTTTTATTATGACGGTTTCAGCTGCTTTTCTTGCACAGCAAAATGCATATTTTCATTATGAGTTTGAAGAGCTTACTCTGAATGACTTTCCTGAAGAGATCTCAGTATCACTCCGAGGAATGATGTTTAGGCATGACATTCAATATGCTCAAGTGACTCATTATATTTACTATAGCGATGTTTTAACTGGTGATGAATTAGAAAAGCTCAGAACTGACTTTATACGTTACTGTCCTGATGAAGCATGATTTTTATTCAAACATTTGATGAGTCTCATACAAAAAAAGCGAAGCCTAAGCTTCGCTTTTTTATTCAATACTATTTAGATTTTAGCAATCAAATCTTTAATTTGTTTCGCTTGCTCAGCAGCATTACCTGTATAAGATGCAGGTGTCATTTCAGCAAGACGCGCACGATCTGCTGCAGGAACAGCTTCTAATTCGTTACCATTTACAAAATTCACCATCATTTCGCGAGTCATTGCTTGACCACGAGTAAGGGCTTTAAGTTTTTCGTATGGTTTTTCAACGTTATAACGACGCATTACTGTTTGAATTGGTTCAGCAAGAACTTCTTGAGCGTTGTCTAAGTCTTCAAGAATACGGTCGGCATTCAATTCAAGTTTGCCCACACCTTTCAAGCAAGCTTCAAATGCGATCAAGCTTTGTGCAAAACCAACGCCCATGTTACGAAGAACAGTAGAGTCAGTTAAGTCACGCTGCCAGCGAGAAATTGGAAGCTTTTCACCAAGGTGAGCAAGGACTGCATTAGCAATACCCAAGTTACCTTCAGAGTTTTCAAAGTCGATTGGGTTCACTTTGTGTGGCATTGTTGAAGAACCAACTTCACCTTCTTTTAATTTTTGTTTGAAGAAACCAAGAGAGATATAACCCCAAACATCACGGTTGAAATCGATAAGAATTGTGTTAAAACGGCGAAGCGCATCAAACAATTCAGCCATGTAGTCGTGTGGCTCAATTTGAGTTGTATACGGGTTAAACGTGAGACCTAAAGATTCAACAAATGCTTGCGAGTGAGCAGGCCAGTTAATTTCAGGGTAAGCAGAAAGGTGAGCATTATAGTTACCTACTGCACCATTGATTTTACCTAGAAGCTCAACATTGTTGAATTGTTTGATTTGGCGTGCAAGACGGTATGCCACGTTTGCCATTTCTTTCCCCAATGTTGTTGGGCTTGCAGTTTGACCATGTGTACGAGACAACATTGGTTGATCAGCGTGTTTTTCTGCAAGTGCAACAATTGAGTCCACGATTTGTTGCATAGACGTAGCTAGTACTTCACGACCGCTTTTCAGCATGAGTGCATGAGACAAGTTGTTGATGTCTTCAGATGTACAAGCAAAGTGAATGAATTCACCCGCATTTTTAAGTTCATCAATGTTTGCAATTTTCTCTTTTAAGAAATATTCAACCGCTTTTACATCGTGGTTGGTTGTGCGTTCGATTTCTTTGATACGGTTAGCATCGTCTTCAGAGAAATTTGCAACGATTGCATCTAAAGCTGCATTTGTTTCGTTAGAAAAAGCTGGCACTTCAGTAATTTCTGGGCGATTTGCAAGTGCTTGTAACCAGCGCACTTCAACAGTCACACGAGCATGGATTAAACCAAACTCAGAGAGGAAAGGGCGCAAAGCATCACATTTGCTTGCATAGCGACCATCTAATGGAGAAAGTGCGGTTAAAGCGTTCATAGCAATTCCTTAAACTTTGGAATGAAACGTAAAACAGAACTCGATATACATAAGGTTAAACCACCTGAAACTGTAAACGAGCGAGATCTTGAATATCTTTCAGTAACTTGCGTTTGGTGAAGATCATGCTCCATGAACTTCCACCTGACTGACGCCATAAATGCGCCATCTGTAAACCTGTAAACAATGAAGCACGAATACGATTGGTGTGCGAAGAATCCTTAAAAGCTTCTGCATTGCCTTTCACCATAATGCGAGGATTAATCTGTCCTGCAGTTTCGACATAGGTTTGAGCAAGGTTTGCAAGAATACTTGGATGTAGATAATTATGATCAAAAAAGGAGAGTTGTTTTAGTATTTTTTCTTGTGATTTTTCAATAATTTCAACGAATTTTGGGTTGCTATATACTTTCTTTTCTAAATGTAATAATGCCATCGCATAGGACATTGGAAGTTTTGCATTGGCAAATTTAGGTATTCTTGATTTTGGTGCAGTATTGAATGGTTGGGTGATGCTACTTTCTAAAGTTTTCAATCCCAGAGAAATATCTGCAAGCTGGTTAAAAAAATCTAAGGTTTGACAATTCTTATTGGAAGTAGGGCGAATATTTAAACTCGCCTTAATTAATTGTTCTAAATAGAAGTTACCGTTTTCACCAATATTTTGTCGACCTGCAATGGCTGTCATATGTGTCAGCTGAGTCGATTGAAATACTGCTGCCAAAGCCAAAGCTCTGTTTTGACGATCATTCAGAGTCTGAAGCTGCTGGAACGGTAACTCTGTCATGCCTGAAAATTCCTTTAAATAAAATCAGGTTTAGGCGTATTGGTATGATGAATCACACCGCCACCTAAACAAACTTCATCCGCGTAAAACACAACGCTTTGTCCTGGCGTAACAGCTCGTTGAGGTTCATCAAATTCTACACGTACACCTTGCGGTGCATTTGGGTCATTAAATAAGACACATGCTTGATCAGATTGTCGATAGCGAGTTTTCGCTGTGCAACGGAAACCATTTTCTGGAATCTCTTGCTCACCTGCAACCCAATCAATCGCTTCAGACCATAACATGGTACTTTGCATGAGGGGATGCTCATGACCTTGGCCAACAACTAAACGATTGCCTTCGATATCTTTGTGTAATACGAACCAAGCACCTTCTTCAGCGCCTTTCATTCCACCGATACCAATACCACCACGTTGACCGAGCGTATAGTACATTAAGCCGTGATGATCACCAACCTCTTTACCATCTTCAAGGACAATTTTACCCGGTTGAGCAGGTAAATATTGCTTCAAGAAGTCATTAAATCGGCGTTCACCAATAAAACAGATACCTGTAGAGTCTTTTTTCTTCGCTGTTACAAGACCTAAATCTTCAGCAATTTTACGAACTTGAGGCTTTTCAATTTCACCGACAGGGAACAAGGTCTTGTTAATTTCACGACCATGAACGGCATGTAGGAAATAAGTTTGGTCTTTGTTGTTATCCACGCCACGGAGTAAAGGCGCATATTGCTCACCTTTAGAGTTGGTCATGGTTTCACCGCGACGAGCATAGTGTCCTGTTGCGATGAAGTCAGCACCTAATTTCATGGCATGATCGAGGAATGCACGGAACTTAATTTCTTTATTACATAAAATATCTGGGTTTGGGGTGCGACCCGCAGCATATTCAGCCAAGAAGTGCTCAAATACACGATCCCAATATTCCATTGCGAAGTTGGCTGTATGTAATTTGATACCGATACGATCACATACGGCTTGCGCATCTGCAAGATCATCCATAGCCGTGCAGTATTCTGTGCCGTCATCTTCTTCCCAGTTTTTCATGAAAAGACCTTCAACTTGATATCCTTGTTGAAGTAATAAAGCCGCAGAGACAGATGAGTCTACACCACCTGACATACCGACGATGACACGTTGTTGCATAGGATTAGGCATCCAAATTTGAAATTAACGGAGAATTTTGGTGCTCATAAACGAGCGATAAAGGAAATTTTTGTCCTGATTGGGCATCTTCAATGGCTTTGATGACCAAAGGACTACGCGCGCGCGCCGTTTCTAACAGCTCATCTAGACTCATCCAAACTGCACCTACGATACCTGTATCTAGTGTTGCATCTGCAAAATACTGTGTTGATTTTGCTAAAAAACAGAAGCGGTAATAGGTACGATCTGGAAACATAGGTGGGGTATAGGTGTATATACCCAATAAATCTGTGACTTCAACTTGGTGACCTGTTTCTTCCATGGTTTCACGAACCGCGGCTTGAATAAGGGTTTCACCAGCTTCTACATGACCTGCAGGTTGATTAAAAACGGTGTGCATGACACCTTCTGTTTGTTCTTCTACAAACAGATATTTACCATCTTTTTCAACCACTGTTGCAACAGTGACGTGAGCAGTCCAAGCGGTCATAAAAAAGCACCAGATGAAGGGAAGGCATATTGTATAAAATTTTGAGGTGTGTGGCTATGATGGGAGGGGATTTCTTTGAAGGCGTTCTATCTTAAGTTTAACTAAGAAGTTCTTTGGATCAATAATTTAATAAAGGGCGTAGAACATGAAGAATCAACAAAAAAGCCCAATTTAAGTAAATTGGGCTTTTGAATGTAATTTAAGATTATGATTTATATGAAATAAAAAAGATAATTTAGCATAAGGTGTATTATGTTAATTTTAGGGGAATTTAAAAATTGAAAGAATAAAGAAGCGAAGTGCCTACATGGATCTGTTTTAATAAAAATAACAATTTATTACCCTATGATTTCAAATCAAAAGTTTTAATTCTACAAATAATTTTAGAGATTGATTCATGTATTCAAAATCTTTCCTTATAGATTTCAAATTATTACGCATCATAGGTACAAGTAGACCACTAAATGTCTCAGAATGTATGAGACAAGTGCTGCCATCTTCTTGGGAGCAAAGTTTAAAATGATGCTCCATCTAAAAGACCAGGGATTAGAAAGTGACCTAGCCAGCTTAAAGACTGAGCATTTTTAACTTCCAATAGTGTAGGCTTAAATTCCATTGCTTTTTGCTTAGTTGGGTGAATCCTAATCTTTAGTTTTTCACCTATGTTTAACTTTCCTTAAACTTTACGGATAAAGGGATTCCAACTCTCATACGATTTAAAATCAGTCAGTACTTGCCAAACTTGCTCCGGTGTCGCATGAATATCAATATGTGTAGTTATCTTTAAAGAAAGCATAATTTACCTCTGGTATCTAGAATGGCGATTCTCTGCTTATAAGCATAATTTAGTAGGGTTATTTTTTGCTGACAGTAATCCTCTTTATGGCAGACACATTTTCAAATGTCTCATCAGGTGACAATTTCTTTAAAAGTCTTTCTGTGCTGTAACCCCATGAAACTGCACCGAAAGCAATTCCTACCGATCTAGCTGCCTCATAATCGGTAATCTGATCACCTATATAGATAGTTTCTGAGGGTTTATAGCCTGCTTTTTTTAAAAGCTGCTTTAACCTAGATGCTTTTCCAAAAAAAGATGCACCGCATTCAAAGTAATTAAAGTATCGACAGCTTGAACCAAGAATACGGGTCACATTTTCGTATCCATTTGAAGAAACCAGGCCCACTGTAATTCCATGTTCATTAAGGTGGGAAAGCATTTCATCGGTATGGTCGAATAGAGGAATCTTTGAAGGATTTACCTTCATGAGTTTTATGAAATTCTGAGTAATCGCAGGTAGTTTCCATACTGGTATTCCAAGAGTTTTCATTAGCTCTCGGGAAGGTATTTCTCTAAAAGATTCCACTTCATCTAAATGAATCTTCTTGAAAGAGTGCATGTCAGCCAGATGATTTATAGTTGAAACAAAGAAAGGAAATGAATCTGCTAAGGTTCCATCAAAATCGAAAATAACCAACTTATATAGTGTAGTTGGATAAGTTTGTGATAATACCATTTACTCTACTTTCTCTATATAAAATATTTTGAAATCATAAACTTAATGACTACCCCGTATTATGGGATAGCCACACTACTTTGATTATTTGAATAGAGGTAAGCATGTACTAAGCACAACGCATCAAAGCTGCTACTGCTTTTTCTAAAAATTGCAAAGTGGTAGGTTTGAGCCAGGTTCCCTCGGCAAGACTTGGTTCATTTTGCATGGCATTGCGAATCTTCGCATGTGTCGCTGGATTTTTGCCTGCGTAACCCTGTAACATGGAGAGCCATTGCTGTGCTAAACATTTTGCTTGTTCACTGTCAGGTTCAATCCCAGCACGAATGGCCTTCTCCAATCCAATCAATAACTGGGGCCAATTTTTCATCTCACGTACATAATGTTGCTTCATAAAAGCAAATTCCTGCTCGGATAAATAACGTGCAAAAACGTTCAGCTTACTCTCGGCAAATGCTTCAAGTAGAAACTCAACCACTTCCGGACGCACACCCAATTTTTCCTGAAATGCCGATTCAGCTGAATGCATGCTATTCAATTTAGCCAACCATTCAGGATTAGCAGCCGTATTCTGTTCGAGGGTCAGCATCCAGCGTGAAGCCAGGTTTTGGGCAGTTTCACTACTAGAAGATTCTCCGGCCTTAAAGAGTGCATTGGCTTCGATGACAAGCGCTTCCCATTTTTTTTGTTGTTTACTATCTGCCTGTAAAAAAGTCAGTTCTGCAAGTTCCTCTTTTGTAAAATATTGTTCGTACATAGACATAAGCTCCAATGTTTTTAGCCAATTGTCCAGTTCCAGCTCTTCACCATTCATCAGTTGATTTTTGAGACTGCTCAAACGATAGCGCAGTTGAGTCTGCTTAATGATCATCTGATCGATTGCCTGAATCTGCCGATCAATTAATGGGGCGAGTGCAAGGTTTGGACTATTAAGAACCGCGCCAATTTCTGCCAATGTCATTCCAAGCCCTCGCAATGCCTGAATTTGGTATAAGCGAGTAATATCTTGACGACTGTAAAGTCTATAACCGGCGTCGGAGCGGGCCGAAGGCTGAAGTAAACCGATATCATCATAGTGATGAAGGGTACGAATAGTTAACCCTGTTCGCTTCGCCAATTCACCGACTTGTAATAACATCTTTTGACTCCTTTATCCCTTAGGCATGTTTTATGCTAGAGGCTAACGTTACGTGAGGGTCAAGTATCTAAGCTATAAAAAATATTTATGGTAAATAATTTACATTTTTGATGTTTTATTTATTTAGGTAGTAAAATTTTTTATATTCCATACATTTCCATCTTCCATTTAACATAATAGGTGTTATGCGAATTCAAAATTATTTATAATTTCCCGAAACCTTTACATAATTCTGCGCTGAATACGGCAGAAACGCTTTTTCTTTATCAGTCAGTGGACGCACTTTTTTCACTGGGCTACCCACATACAAATAACCACTTTCCAAAACTTTATTTGGCGGAACAAGCGAACCTGCACCAATCATCACATCATCTTCAACAACGACGTCATCTAAAATGATCGTACCAATCCCGACTAAAACACGATTACCAATGGTACAACCGTGTAATTTCACATGATGACCCACGGTGACGTCCTCACCAATAATGAGCGGTGAGCCTTCAGGTTTATCCGCTTTCTTATGACTAACATGCAACATGGAATGATCTTGGATATTGGAATTTTTACCAATCCGAATAAAATTAACATCACCACGGATCACAGCATAAGGCCAGACCGAAACATTCTCAGCCAAGACAACATCACCAATCACTAACGCAGTTGGATCAATATAATTTGTTGTATCAAATTTTGGGTAAGTCTCTAAGTATTTGCGGATATTTTCAGTCATAAAAAATTGCCTGTTTTTATTCATTATAAACAAAAAAGCACCCAAAAGAATTTGAGTGCCTTTATATCTTTAGTCAAGCTGTGACTTAAAACAAATTACTAAAGAACTGTTTGATATGATCAATCATACGCGAGAAGAAACCAGCTTCTTCAACAGCTTGCAAAGCAACAAGCGGCTTCTCCGCAATAACTTTGCCGTCAAGTGTCGCTGTTAATTTACCTACAACTTGCCCTTGTTGAAGAGGGGCATTTAAGTTCGGTTGAACCGCGATTTGAGTCTGAATGGCATTTGCTTGACCTTTTGGCATAGTCACGTTGAAGTTCTCAGCAAGCCCCACACTCACTTGATTAGATTGACCAAACCAAACTTTAGAAGTGGTCAACTCTTTGTGAGCGGGTTGAACACTGACAGTTTCAAAGTTTGCATAACCCCAAGATAACAAATCACGTGTTTGTGTTGCACGTGCTTGCATTGATGGAGCACCAAAAATCACTGAAATTAAACGCATTGGGCCACGTTTAGCTGAAGTCGTTAAACAATAACCAGCTTCAGAAGTATGACCTGTTTTAAGACCATCTACACTCGGATCTGTATATAGCAACGCGTTACGGTTACCTTGCTTGATCCCATTAAAAGTAAACTCTTTTTCAGAGTAAATAGGATAATACTTTGAACTGTCATGAATGATGTGCTTCGCAAGGGTAGCCATATCTTTCGCTGTAGAATAATGACCTTCAGCAGGCATACCTGTTGAGTTCATAAAGTTCGTGTTGGTCATGCCAATACGCTTTGCTTCTTGGTTCATGCTGTGTACAAATGTACCTTCATTACCAGAAATATGCTCAGCCATCGCCTTAGATGCGTCATTACCAGATTGAATGATAATCCCGCGTAACATTTCCAATACGGTTGCTGTGCCGTTGAGAGGTACATACATACAAGATTCTGTACTACTACCACGACACCAAGCAGACTCGTTCATCCGAACTTTTTCATCTTCCGTGAGTTCACCGTTCAACAACTTTTGTTCAATAATGAAACTGGTCATCATTTTGGTCATTGAAGCAGGAGCAAGTTTTTCATTTTCATTTTTACTTGCGAGAATTTGACCTGTTTCATAATCCATCAAAACGTAAGACTTGTTATTGAGTTCTGGTGGTGAAGATAAAACAGTTGCTGCATAAGTAAATGAAGGTAATAGTAATAATGCAGCAATGGCGCTTTTTCGGGTCATTCTATGTAGTTCCAATCTTGTATGAACGCAAAAATCAGCTTTGCATTCTAGGACAAAGCAAAGCCGACTTCTAGCAGTGGAGTCGGCTTATTTCAATCGAATTGTAACTATTTCGTGCTCTATTTAACTGAAGACTGATATTTTTTTATATCCTCGCACACTTGTTGATTTGCTTTATCTCCAGCGTTTTTCGCATCTTGTCTCGCTTGAGCTAATGCTTGCTGATAATCCTGTTGTTTAATTAGATTGTTCAGCGTGGTTTGAGGTGAATTTTCGTTAGGTAAATAGTCTTTTAATAGCTTTTGATAGCCTGCTTTAAACGCCGCATCTTCTTCCACTAAACTTGGGCATGATTCTGAAAAGACATAGATTGCAGCGAGTTCATCTTTAGTCACTTTTTGTTGAGTAACTTCGATATTTTCTTTTAAGTCTTGAGCATTGGCGAAAGTGAAACTTGAAAATAACATTGAGCTGCTGATAAATGCGGTTGAAATCAATTGTAAAAAACGGTTTTGCATAAATGACTCAAAAATTAGTAAGTTAGTTATAAGAATAGAATAATCTTTTTTCGTGTTTAAAAAATAGAGAAAGTGTATTAATGCTGTTGGAACTCAGAAAGTAAAGAAGAAAAGTTCAGGTATGAACAGGGGGATGACTACATGCCGAGTTTTCAAGATTAAAGGGTAAGCAGATTTTCAAGATTAAAGGCGTTTAAAACCTCAACATCTATGCGTGTGCTCATTGTTGTGTTGGGGGATTTTGATTAGGCTATCGAACAGATGGGATTACATGAATTGAGTGAATTGTTTTGAATATTTTGATTGCCAACGATGACGGTGTGTTCGCACCAGGAATACAAGCATTAGCACAAGCATTAAAACCTTTAGGTCGAGTAGTCGTGGTTGCTCCAGAAAGTGAGCGAAGTGGTTTTTCAAGTGCATTAACGCTTGATCGTCCATTGCGACCAGTACAAATTTCAGAGGACGTATGGGCAATTAATGGCACGCCAGCGGACTGTGTTTATCTGTCCATGAATGGTCTATTTGATTTTGAATTTGATCTAGTCGTAAGCGGGATCAACAGTGGTGCGAATTTAGGTGATGATGTGCTGTATTCAGGTACAGTGGGGGCCGCGTTTGAAGGCCGACTCATGAAACAACCTGCAATCGCAGTTTCATTGGCTGGTCCAAATGTTCGTTCGTATCAAGATGCTCAAGATTATGCACAAGCTGCAAATTGGGTATATGAGTTTATTAAAAATGGTTTGCCTGAGTTACCACCGCGTCATATTTTCAATATTAATATTCCAGATACGGCTGAAATAAAAGGGACATTGGTGACTTATCAAGGAAGAAGAAAACAAACGAAACCGATTACCACACAAGTGGACCCGAGAGGTCGTCAAGTTGTTTGGATTGGTTTGGCTGGAGAGGCCGTAACAGATCCCGAAAAAAGCCAACTGGGTTATCAGTCAGACTTTTATGCCATTGCAAATGGATATGTCAGTGTGACACCGATCCAAATGGATGCTACCAACTATCAGGTGTTGGCTTCACTTGAATCTCAGTTAGAGCTTTAATTGAATGACCACAGGTAGGATGTGTTATAACTTTGTGAAAAATATATTTGAAACGGTGAATTTAGCATTAATTTTGCTACTCTTAAGCCGAATTCAGTCTTTTTAATCTTTTGTCAGAGAGGGAAATCATGCTTTTGGCCAGACCCAAAACAGTTTTGAAGTTGTCTAAACCATCTATTCACTCAGCATTGATCGCGGTTGCTGTCGCTTCTTTTCTTGGTTTGTCGGGCTGTGCATCGAAACCCCAAATCCACAATTCTGCTCGTTATGCTGTTGCCCCTGACTTCTATACAGTTCGTTCTGGCGACACTTTAAGTAAAATTGCGGCACGTTATGGATTGAGCTATTTGAGCATTGCGGAGATGAATGATATTGCACCGCCTTATCGCATCTATGTAAATCAATCTTTAAGATTAAAACCCTCTGGCAATCGACAAGTGACACGTTCGACCACGCGTCCTTTGACTGCGACTGAAACTCAGATTCAACGTCAAACCATTCAGTTACCAACAAAACCAGCTGTGGTTACGCCACCACCACAAACCACACCAGTACCAGCGGTAACTGCTGCAGTACCGACGACTTCGTCTAAAGCAACTTCATTACGCTGGGTGAAACCATCGAATGGTCCAGTCATTGAAAACTTCAATGTGGCAAGTAATGTCAAGGGATTACGTTTTGGTGGCAATGTTGGTGATCCAATTTTTGCAGCAGCTGATGGTCAAGTGGTTTACGCTGCTGATGGTTTAAAAGAATATGGTAATTTGGTGCTCATTAAACATATTGATGGTTATATCACTGCGTATGCGCACAATAACCGGATGTTAGTGAAGAGTGGGCAAAACGTAAGTGCGGGGCAACAAATTGCAGAAATGGGCTCGAGTGGTGCAACCCGTACGATGCTTGAGTTTCAAGTTCGTTTAGATGGTAAGCCAATCAATCCAGCAAATATTTTGCCAATCAACTGAAGATATTTAGTGCAATTTAACAATTTCTTCGTATAATACAATGAGTTGCTTTTGTTAATTTTTGTTAATTAGAGAAGCATCTCATAATTTCAGAGGGAAATTTATGTTAGATCAACTTCGCTCGATGGGCGTATTTGCATGTGTTGTTGAAAAAAGCTCTTTCAGTGGTGCTGCTCGAGATTTAGGCATTACGACGAGTGCAGTTAGTCAGCAAATTCGTTCACTAGAACAAGAAATGGAAGTAACACTTCTGCACCGTTCCACAAGAAAACTAAGTTTAACGGAAGCAGGGCAGGCCTTTTTTCATAGCTGTCAAGAAATGCTCGCTGCAGCAGAGCGCGGTAAAATTCGAATTAATGAGTTACGAGACGATTTAGTTGGTGATTTACGTATTGCAACAACGCCAGAACTCGGTGCAACCCATGTAGTTCCTGCGTTGTCGCATTGGATTTCGGCACATCGTGGTTTAACCGTTCACTTTGAAGTTGAAAATCAATTTGTCGATTTGATTCAAGAAAGAATCGATATTGCAGTGAGAATGTGTTCTCGCGTGGATGAGTCTAATCACTTATCTTGTCTGCCGCTTGCACGTGTGGATCAAGTCTTGGTGGCTTCACCAAGTTATTTGAATCAAAATGCAGTTATTTCAAGACCTGAAGATTTAGCACAGCATGATTTGATTCCAGTAAATATTGTAAAAAATCAGCAAATGATGACATTTGAACACAGTACATCGCGTGAATTGGTGAATGTGTCCATGGAAAATCGTTTACAGACAAACAATGTTTATGTCGCTAAATCACTGTGCCAAAATGGTCACGGCATTGCGCGATTATTATATTTAGATGTGCAAAAAGAATTAATGAATGGCACATTGGTTGAAGTTTTACCTGAATGGAAGTTACCTGCATACACTTTGAATGCAATGACATTAAAACGTGAACAACAACCAATGAAAATTCATCGCTGCCTAGATGCTTTAAAACAATATTTCAGCCAGTTGCCTGGTGGTCGAGTATTCCAAGAAGCATCTTAAGTGTTCTTCTTAATAAAAAAGCCGCAATATGCGGCTTTTTTATTGATCTTGGCTTAAGCCAAAAAGTTTTTAATCGCTGGAACTAAGCGTTTTAATAAATCATCAGCTTGTTCTTGATTCATATTCAACGCTGGCAACAAACGAACGACATTACCTGCGGTGACATTAATAATTAGATTGTGCTCTATGCGTGCAATATCCACCAACTCTGCGCATGGTTTTGGTAATTCAATACCAATCATCATACCAAAGCCGCGAACAATAACGTTTTGATCTGCAAGTTGTGTACGGAATTGATCAACTAAGTATTGGCCAATTGTTGCTGCATTTTCAACAATATTTTCTTTTTGCATCAAATCGATAATCGTGTAGACAATGCGCGAACCTAATGCAGTACCACTATAAGTTGATCCGTGGTTACCTGCAGTAAGAATACCTACACCTTTACCTTGAGTCATCACTGCACCAATTGGGAAACCATTACCCAAGCCTTTAGCTGTCGTCATGACATCAGGAATAATATTGGTATGTTGATACGCGAAATATTTTCCTGTACGACCGTTACCTGTTTGAACTTCATCTAGCATCATCAACCAATTATGTTGATTACAGATTTGACGAATTTCTTCAAGATAACTAAAACCTTGAGGGGCAGTATTTACACCACCTTCACCTTGGATCGGTTCAACGAGAATCGCGACGATATCTGGATGGTTGATTGCTGCTTCTTCAATTGCCTCAATGTCGCCAAAAGGTACTCGGATAAAACCTTCAACGAGCGGGCCAAAACCTTCTTGTACTTTTTTATTGCCTGTCGCAGAAAGTGTTGCCATTGTACGACCATGGAAAGAATGATCAGCTACAATGATTTTCGGAAGAGCAATACCTTGCATATGACCATATTTACGCGCAATTTTAATTGCACCTTCATTTGATTCAGCACCACTATTCGAGAAGAAAATTTCTTCCATACCAGATACTTCAGCTAACTTTTGCGCAGCTGCAGTCTGCCAAGGTACTTCATAAATATTACTGGTGTGAATAAGCGTCGCCGCTTGTTCTGCAATTGCTTCTGCCAAAACTGGATGTGCATGACCTAGACCACATACTGCAATGCCAGTCAGCGCATCTAAATATTCTGTACCTTCAGCTGTATAAAGATACGAACCTCGGCCACGCACAAAGCTGATCGGTTGACGGCTGAATACAGGCATCAAATGAGATGGTTGATCAGTTTGAACTGGAGCGAGGGTGATATTGTTCATGTCTAACTCGTATTTGTTAGGTGGAAAATAAAAGTTTATCTAAGCAAAATCTGCTTAAGATTAAAAGCCTAATTGCAAATTAAACTGGAAAAATTTAGCAATCCATACTCTTTACGGCGGTTTTAGGTATAATGCAGGCAGAATAGTTGAGGATTTAATCAATGACTGAACAAGTGCGTGATACAGAAGCGTTAATTCGTGATCAAATTGCAAAACATGCAGTTCTTCTTTATATGAAAGGCACACCACAGTTCCCACAATGTGGTTTCTCTGCACGTGCAGTTGAAGCATTGAGCCAAATTGGTCGCCCATTTGCTTATGTAAATATTCTTGAAAACCAAGACATTCGTGCGACTTTGCCACAAATTGCAAACTGGCCAACATTCCCACAATTATGGATCAATGGTGAGTTGATCGGTGGTAGTGATATTATGCTAGAAATGTTCCAAACAGGCGAATTAAAAACGCTCGTGGAGCAATATAGCCCAGCGCCTGAAGCTTAATTTAAGCGCAATAAAAAAAGCACCGATGGGTGCTTTTTTTATTTTGAAAACTTCAAATTAGTTTGAAGTCTCATCAGCGAGTTGAGAAGGTTGTTCTTCAGCATTGATCGCTTTATCTTTTTTAGCTTTGTCTTTTTTCTTCTTTTTTTTCTTTTTCTTTGGCTCTTCTTCAATTTCAGCGCCATCTTCAATGGCTTGCCAATATTCTAGCTGCTCCATGACAGCAGCGTAAATTGATCCTTTGGTATAGCGACCTTTTTTATTTAATTCTCCGACAGGACGCGCCATGAGAATCTCAAGTGCTTGATCAATTGTGTTGATGGCATGAATATGGAATTGACCGGCCTCGACAGCATCAATCACATCTTGACGTAACATTAGATGCTGCATGTTTTGACGTGGAATAATGACACCTTGTTTGCCTGTTAAACCTTGAAGTTTACATGCATCAAAGAAACCTTCGATTTTGGCATTGACGCCACCAATCGGTTGTACTTGACCCAGTTGATTCATTGAACCCGTAATCGCCCATGACTGATCAATCGGCAGTTGGCTGATCGCAGAAATTAAAGCGGAAAGTTCTGCAACGGTTGCACTATCACCATCGACTTGACCGTAACTTTGTTCAAAAGCCAAAGCGGCAGAGAAGTGCAAGGTTTGTTCACGTCCGAAATGTGCTTTCAAGAAAGATGACATTAACAGTACACCTTTAGCATGAAGTGAACCTCCTAACTCCACGCTACGTTCGATATCTAAAATATCGCCGCCACCCTGATACACTGAAGCAGTCAATCGTGATGGTAAGCCAAACTCGACATCTGCGTAGTGAATCACAGACAAAGCATTAATCTGACCGAGTCGATGACCACGCGTTTCGATAAGCTGTGTACCACGAGATAAATCTTGCCAGTACAACTCTCGTAAATAACCTAGACGATATTGGCGGTGTTTGAGCGCAGTGCCGATATGTTCTGCTGTCACCATAGTTGCATTAGATTTGGATGCATGGTGATGAGATTCATGAATCAGATCACCTAAAGTTAAGGCATGTAGTGACAACGAACTCTGATCCTCTGCTTGACGACTTGAGTCGGTCAGTAAAGCAGCCAAGGCAGAACGATCAAATGGAAGTAGTTTAGAGGATTGAACATAGTCTGCAATCAAATGCATATAAGCTTGTTCATTTTCGTCATTACGTTGTAATGTGTCAGTAAAATCAGCTCTGATTTTAAAGATACTTCCTAACTCAGGCTCCACCTCCAGAATCTCATAATAGATTTCTGGTTCAGCCATTAAAATGACTTTCAATTGTAATGGAATCGATGCTGGCTCAATTGAAATGCTGCCCGTCAGCGTTAGCATGTGCTCTAGAGATGAGAGTTTAATTTGACCAGACTTAATCGCTCGTTTGAGTCCTTGCCATGCATAAGGTTGTTCTAAAAGCTGCTCAGCCTCAAGCATTAAAAAACCACCATTGGCACGATGCAGTGCACCAGGTCGTATTAAAGTGAAATCAGTGCTGATAGTGCCATTTTGCGTTAATTGTTCAACATGGCCAAGTAAGTTGTAATGTGTGGGGAAATCTTCAAAGATGACTGGTGCCCCAGAATTTGGCTTGTTGCTAATGACTAAATTTGCTTGGTAACGCGCAGGGACACGGTTAAATAATGCAGGTGAAAAATCACTTTCTTCCTGTTCTAGTACGGTTTCCACATTGTCGATAATATCTTGAGCATATAATTTTAAGTATTGTTCAAGATGTTTGATATCTGGAAATTTATTTAAAATATGTTCCATGCGAGGAATAATGACTTGTTTGGCAATGTCACGATTCAACTCAGACACCATATCACGTGCTTCATCTTCAAGATCACCAATTTGTAAACCTAAACGCTCAAGCTTTTTATCCATATAACGGATATTGGACGCAATTTCAGAACGTTCTTTGCTACTCAGTGCATTGATGTCATCTTGAGACATCTCTTGAATTTTATTGTCTTTAATATGAACAGGGATAAAGCAGTGTTCTTCATTACGACTGATCAACTTTAAATCAAGCTCTTCACCTTCTTTGGTGAGCTCAATCAAAGCTTGTTGTTGTTCATGACCTGTCGTTAAACGAATTTTTTCTATCCGATTGTGATACGTTTCAGCACTAAAACGACGTTCGAGCTGTTTGAAAATGGTTTGCCATGTTTGATGTAGCGTACTTTGAAACTTTGCGCCTTGTCCTGCAGGAAAGTTAAGCGCAATTGGGTTGCGTGCATTTTTGAAGTTGTATACATAAACCCAATCATCCGGTGTAGGCATATCTTTGGCATGTTGTTGGAGTAAGCGCTTAATCATGGTGCGTTTACCCAACCCTGCCGTACCCACAGCAAAGATGTTATAGCCTGAGTATGGAAGGGCAATGCCTGCTTCTACAGATGCTTTAGCACGATCTTGTCCTAAAAAATTATTAAGAGGCTTGATACGTTTTGTAGACGCAGGAATATTGTCATAATTTGGAATATGCGTCAGTTGTTCTGGTTTGAGTGCTGTTGCATTCAAGGTGTTTTGCGTGGCTTCAAGTTCAAATACGGATAGGAGCTTGTTTTGCGAGTTTTGTTCTAAGTTTGTGGATGTCGTGGTTAAAGCTACTGCGGTGGAACTAATTTGATCGTGTCTCTGGGTCACAGGTGAAATCCAAAACTATAATTTACATTTGATAGTTTAAGGTATACAGGTTTAGCCAAAAATATCAAGTTGAGATAGATCAAATTGATGAAATACTCGGTGAAGTTTGCGTAAATTATATTGAAACCAAGCGCATTACAGAGTTGAATAGCGAGAGTACTTTTCACTGAAAATAACAACGCAATGACATCACAATCTTCGTCACCAGAATCAGCTGGATGGACTTCGGCATTTAAAGCCTTTCTTGATCGACGCGCGATCATTATGCTTTTTTTGGGTTTCTCATCAGGTATCCCAATTTTTCTGATTTTTTCAACTCTATCTTTCTGGTTGAGTGAAGCCGGTATTCAACGTAGTACCATTACCATGTTTTCATGGGCAGCCTTAGCTTATGCCTTCAAGTTCATTTGGGCACCTTTGATTGACCGATTACCATTACCTTATTTAACAAGGAAATTGGGTAAACGACGAGGGTGGTTGTTGGTTTCACAGATTTTGGTTGCAATTGCTATTTGTTCAATGGCATTTACTGATCCGAGTATTCATGGAGGAAGTGTAGGGCCATTTTCAAGTTTAACGTTCATGGCGATATCCGCAATCTTTCTAGGATTCTCATCAGCGACACAAGATATTATCGTGGATGCTTATCGTATTGAGTTGACACAAGATACGAGTGTTCAGACGGTTATGGCTTCGACCTATAACGCAGGTTATCGAATTGCGACCATTGTAACTCAGCTCGGTGCATTACTCTTCGCTGCATCACTTGGTACAGCCATGGGTAACTATATTTATGAGGCGTGGCAGTCCACCTATTTACTCATGGCTGGATTGATGATGATTGGGATTGTGACGACTTTAGTGATTCATGAACCGGTAGTAAATCAAGAACCTCATCAATATCAAGCAAAGGATTATTTTCAGTTATTTATCGTCTTTGTGATTTCAACAGTAGTTTTCGTTTGTGGGTTTCTCCAATTTGGTGCTTGGATTTCACAGTTACATATTGATGGTAATTTTTTGTCATTTATCGGGCAAGTTTTACGTTTCTTCGCGAGTGTGGCGTTGGCTGTGCTAGTCGTATTTGGATTAATCCGAGCAAAACTCATTGATGAAAAAATAGTCGTCGAGACATGGCTATCACCGATTTTAGATTTCTTCAAACGTTATGGTTTGAAAGTTGCGTTAGCTATTTTATTACTCATTGGTTTTTATCGAATTTCAGATATTGTCGCTGGAGTGGTTGCCAATCTTTTTTATCTTGATTTGAATTTTGATAAAGAAGAAATCGCTTGGTTTAACAAGTTTTTCGCCATTTTTTTTGTAATTTTAGGTGGCTTCCTTGGAGGCTTATTAGCTCAGCGTTATAACATTATGAAAATGATGTTGGTGGGCGCTATTGTTGCCAGCACGACCAATCTCATCTTTGTGGGGCTCGTAAAATCTGGACCAACGATGAATCAAGTCTTGGTACAAATGGGAGGTCAACAGCATCAAGTGACTCCTGATGAAGTGGGGAACTGGTCTTTAAAGCTCCCTGCATCTAATTTTGCTGAACATCATAGTATTCAAGTGTTATCCACCCCTGATGGTTATGATAAAGCCCTGAATGTTGAAATCCCGCTTCAACGCTATTCGAGTCAAGATGATTCTCAGATTTTCATCCAAGCCATTGGAGGGGATAATGTTCTCTACCAAGATGAGTTAAGCAAGGATGTCATTATTCGCGGTCAACTCTCGAACTTAAAAGCTGACAGCACACTACAAACATTGAATATTCGTATTTCAAATCAGCAAGTGATACCTGCGAAGTTGGATCAAAATAATTGGAGCGTGGTCGTCCCGGGAGACAGTCTAAAAGACCACAATAAATTTACGGTTCAAGCGGTTGTGCAGCATGCAGGTCAGGCGCATGAATTAACCCAAGATCATATTTATAAAACAGTTTCAGCGATCCAACCGAAGTCACGTATGACTTTATCTGATCTTCCAGCTGTTCAAGTTGATAGTGATCAAATAGTCGAACTCAAAGGTAAAGTGGTTGTCCCTTATAGCAAGGTGTGGCTGGTGATGGGCATTGTATTTGACAATCTCGCATCAGGACTTGCTGGTGCAGTATTTATTGCATTCCTATCAAGTTTGACTAGCGTTTCATTTACAGCAATGCAATATGCAATTTTTAGTTCATTGATGTTATTACTTCCAAAGATGATTGGTGGCTATTCAGGTACAATAGTGACAAACTTCGGTTATTCATCATTCTTCTTTATGACTTTTTTAATGGGTTTACCTATTTTGTTACTTGTTATTTGGGTGGCGAAATTGTTAAATCAGTTGAAAAGTACATCTTTCAATCAATAGGTAAATTTTATGCGAATGTTACATACCATGTTACGTGTAGGCAATTTAGAGCGTTCATTGGCGTTCTATACTGAAGTACTCGGTATGACTTTGCTTCGTAAACGCGATTATGAAGAAGGTCGATTCACTTTAGCCTTTGTGGGTTATGGTGATGAAGAAAACAATACTGTTCTTGAGCTAACGCATAACTGGGATACAGACAGCTATGAGCTGGGTAATGCGTATGGTCATATTGCGATCGCAGTGGATGATGCGTATAAAGCGTGTGAAGAAATCAAAGCACGTGGTGGTAACGTTGTCCGTGAAGCTGGACCAATGAAAGGCGGCGTAACCGTAATCGCTTTTGTGGAAGATCCAGATGGTTACAAGATTGAACTTATTCAACAAGACAGTAACGCGAGAAATAATTAAATTTCACTCGCTGATTGGTGAGTAAAATTTTAAAGATAAGCCCAATCAATGTGTATTGGGCTTATTTTCAATTCAGATAGAATAAAAAGAGGGATATGGGGTGCTAAAGCTCTTAGCGTTAGATCGTTTCACGATATTGCTGTTTGTTATGGTGATTTTAGCGTCAGTGATGCCAATTTCAGGTGTTGCTGCTCACTATTTTTCTTATTTCACCACGATTGCAATTGCAATCCTATTTTTTTTACATGGTGCAAAGTTATCACGTGAGGCGGTGATTCAAGGCATTAAACATTGGCAATTACACAGTTTGGTCTTTGCACTGACGTTCGCAGTTTTCCCAATTCTAGGATTAATAGCTAAACCTGTATTGCTACCGCTACTTGGACAAGAACTGTATTGGGGCTTCTTGTTTATGTGCTTTTTACCCTCAACAGTTCAGTCTTCTATTGCATTTACTTCTGTAGCAGGTGGTAATGTCGCAAGTGCTGTGTGTAGTGCTTCATTCTCTAATATTATTGGTATGTTTATCACTCCTATATTAGTGACCTTATTTATTTTAGGTCAGTCTGATCATGGGTTCGATCCAACCAATGCGATAGTCAAAATTATTCTGCTCTTATTGGTTCCATTTATTCTGGGACAATTATTGCGTCCTATCGTTTTTCCTCTGATTCAAAAAGCCCCGAGCATTGTCAAAACTTTTGATCAAGGATCAATTCTTTTGGTGGTGTATGGCGCATTCAGTAGTGCAGTCGTAGCAGGTCTATGGAATGAAGTCAGTGGGGTGACCTTAATGTGGTTAATTATTGCATGCTCTGTGCTTCTGACTTTGATTATGCTTTTAGCCTATCACGCCCCAAAGTGGTTTGGATTTAATCGTGCCGATCAAATTGCTGTATTTTTTTGTGGTTCTAAGAAAACACTCGCAAGTGGAGTGCCTATGGCGCAAATTCTTTTCATTGGACAACCTATGGGGATGATCATATTGCCAATTATGATTTTCCATCAAATCCAATTAATGGTGTGCGGAATTATTGCAAATCATTGGTCCAAGCAAATTGAAAAGTCTTAAAGGAAAAATTCGCTATCTGAAATAAAGTGGCGTATAATGTCGTCCACTTGTTGTGCTTAGCTCTGACGGAAGCCGTCTCGGTGGGCCAAAAGAATGGTCTGTTGTGGTGTTGATCTGCTGTATTTCAGCCTTTCCTCTGCGTCTGTTGTAATGGATGAAGAGAGTGATCAATTGCGATGACAGCTAAAGCCTTCTTAACTCTATGGAGAATCGACCATGCGCGCCGATATTCACCCAAAATACGAAAAATTAGTTGCTACTTGCTCTTGCGGTAACGTAATCGAAACTCGTTCAGCTGTTGGTAAAGAAACACTTTACCTAGACGTATGCTCAGCTTGCCACCCATTCTATACTGGTAAGCAAAAGAACGTTGACACTGGCGGTCGTATCGACAAGTTCAAACAACGTTTTGCTGGTATGTCACGTTCTATCAAACGTTAATACCCAAAATAAAAAAAACAGGCGTTCAGCCTGTTTTTTTATGTCCAAAATTTGGAATTAACTTTGATCTTGAACATTCATGAGCTGATCCAATTTACGCTGGTAATAATCACCTTGTAAAAATCTCACGTCGACATTCCACGCGTTGGCAAAGCTATTCATATCATTGAGATTTTTGAGTAATAAATTGACTGATCGATGACTATTGAAGTATTCAATCGCTTGTTTAAAACGTTCAATACCTTCTTCAGTATTTAAATCATCTGTGAATTCTTCATGCAGCGTGAAATTCTGAATATTGGCAACTTTGAGAATGAGATCGCTACATTTACTTAATCCAAACTCGCAAACGGCAATATCTGCACCTTGTGCTCTCAATACCTCAATCGCAGGCAGAATTTCATTTAAATGTTGAGCAATGTATTTTTCTTTAAACTGTAAAATCAGTGGTTGAGGTGCTTTTGCGCCTACAATCATGAGCAGTTTTGAAATTAATTCTGCCAATTGATGATGCTTTAAAAGAACATGGTGTCGTAAATTAATAATCAGTTTAGCTTCAGGATATTGTGTTAAAAAATTGTGCAGTTGCTTTGCTGCTTCAACCAAAATCCATCGGTCAATTTTAATAGACAACTCAGGGTCATCCACCAATTCTTCAATATCGTCCAATTGAATCCATTGGTTTTCAAAAATAAACCCACTGCTTACTTCATAGGTATTAAGACTAGTGTCTTCTTTATCATAGATTTGTTGGAACTTTAGCGTAATTTGATCGCGTTCAAGAACTTTACGAAGATGTACTAGGATATCGCCGTGAACTTCGTCTGACTGTACAGGTTCTTCAATTGCTTGAAATACAAATTCTGTTGAATGATCAGGCTCTACTTCAGAAGAAGGTGTATTCAACTGAATAGAGGTCGGCTCATCTGCTTGAGTAACTTCAAAATGAATCTCTTCAATTTCTTCAAGCGTTGTCTCTAAAGCAGCATCATTGCTCAATAAATTGGGTAGGGGTGTGTTATAAGCATTTGCAATGAGCTGTTCAAAATTATCTACATTTAAATCTGACAGTTTGAAGAGACTATAACCAATTTTGACATGCTGTTGATAGGTTTGATCTCCCAGATTGACGAGCCTAGGTTTTTCAAGCGCATGTAGTGCAGAGAGTCTTGATTTTAGAACTTCAATCGTTTCAGCTTGAATGATAGTGGCATACAGGGCTGTTTCAATTTTAAATACAGCGCCATTGG
The DNA here is from genome assembly GCF_056779945.1 of Acinetobacter sp. ANC_7635. NCBI lineage: Bacteria > Pseudomonadati > Pseudomonadota > Gammaproteobacteria > Moraxellales > Moraxellaceae > Acinetobacter > Acinetobacter sp. ANC_7635. Next base: position 215,216 of record NZ_JBWYIS010000001.1, read on the forward strand.
TCTGTTCGAGAATAAAGTCTGAAAGTTTGCCGAAATAGCCTTTAAAAGTATCCCAATCAGAACTCAAGATATAGTCTGGACAACTGGCTAGGCTGAAGATGACCAAAGCATTTTCTTGAGCAGGGTGTTCTTCAAGATGTTGTAAAATTTTTGCCAATGTTGTGTGTGGTGCAATTCTACTGTCTTGGTGAGGTGCAGTCTCAAGTTGAGAACTAAATGGTTGATCATCCTGTTGAAAATGCGTTGAAATCGTAATTTCAATGATTTGATTTTGATCTGTAGGATTACATTCAATTTGGACTGGATTTTGATGTGTTAACTGTGGATTAAGAGAAATCAGTTCAAAAGGTCCATACTCAAATTTACCGAAAGCTAATTTTTTAAATCGTGCTTTAAAAGATTGAATATCCTCAGGTTGTATTAAATCAATGAGCGGGGATCCAATAACGTCATCAAACGTGTTGAAGCCAAATAAATGCGTAAACTCATGGTTGCATTCAACGACAATCCCTTCTTCTATGATTGCAACTGCTTTTTTATGCTCTTCGATCCAATTTTGTTTAATTTGAACATTGTGTTTCAGTTCATCCGTTAATTGCATCTGATTTTTTTGTAAGCGACTAAAAGCCAATGCTCGAATAATTTTAAGTAAACATTGTTCAGGTTGATCAATATTTAAAACATCGTAGATGCCCATCGAAATGAGTTTTACTTCAGACATTTCTAGCGCTTCTGGAGCTAGATAAAGTGTTGGGGTAAAAGCTTTATCAGAATCTGCAAGCAGTCGAAGAAAATGAGTTAAGGTCAGTTCATAGGCACGACCAAACAGAATTAAATCCCAATCTAAATGAAGTTGCTTTTCAAGACTCACTTGATCATCGAGTAGCACTGCTTCTACCTTGTACTCGCGTTTTTCGAGTAAAGAGATAATATGGTTATAACGAATCTGATTATCATCGACAATGAGTAAGCGCATTCCAGATTGCTTTAATTGTGTTGATAGAAGTAGGTTTTTCACTTCAATGCTTCCCATACGTCTTGAAAACGATTTGATTCAAGGTTTTGATGTTGTAAAAATTCATCAATCAGATATTGCTGCTCATCATTAAATAATTCAAATTCAAATTGAACAAAACTTTGTGTGATGAGCATGGTCTTTATCAATTCTACTTTGATATCTTGATCAGTTAAGCGTAAATAAATAGATTGTTGTTCTTTGAAAAACTGTAAATTTGGCAAAATAAGAGAATGCTGTGGAGCATCAATCTTCAAGGTATGTACAAATAAACATGGATGATAATTAAAAGAACTTCGATCTGTATAAACTTTTGCGGCGCAAGGGTGGATGTCGGGTCCAATCACTTCAAGCCCAAGTTCATAGCTTTTTTTAACAGATTGTTTGATCCAACGAATTACACCACCTTTCCATTTGCTGTTCACTCCCTCATTGATCAGGATAAATTCACCAGTTCTTAAATTTGGAGGTGCTTCTTCTTCTAACCAACGTACGCGATAACCATTTAAACTGATATCTAAAACTTGAGCCGCATGGATTTGACGTGTCTGTTTATCTAGAACCTTGTTTGATTTGTCTGTATAGGCATCTGGGTAGTCATTTAAATATGTAAATGCAAACTCGTCTTCTGATTTTGATTTAGGCGGTGTTAGTCGTAAGGTTTCGCTAAAAGTTTTGGTTTTAGAGAGATAATAATGAGCGGTAAGTAAACTGAAACAGAGTTGTAACTGAGCGGAATGTTCATAACGTTCATGTCGGCGTTCAATGGTCGAGCCTAAAACATTTTGTACATGAAATTTAAGAGGCGCAGTTAAATATGCTTTCTCTTTCTTAGATAAATATTCATTGTCCTTTTGAATGGTTAAGTTGACATGCTCAAGCAACGATTGTGTCGCCACGAAAATGTTTGGTTTAAAACTCTCATGGTGTTTTCGGTTGTAAACTGGCGGATGATCTTTAGTGGTATCAATGACGTAACGAGATAAAGCGGTTTCGCGTGGTAAAACTTGCACTAATTGTGCCCAATCCGCTGTGCATTGATAGAGCGCGTAGATCTCAGAAGGACGAATTTGGTGAGTATTAAATATTTCTAATAATAAGACTTGGGCATAGCACTGTTGAATATTTTTTAAAGCGTGATGAGTGCCTTGCAATAAATTAATATTGACCGTGTGTTCTTGGTTTTTTAATGCCAAATCATACAGATAATGGGTCATTAACCATTGCTTAGACAAGGCAGAACGATAAAGCATCTGTTGTTGTACTAGCAATAAACCCAATTGTTGAAGAGCGTAATAACTGGAAAGGAGTCGTGCAGTTTTCAGATTACGCTTTTGAGCAAACTTCAAAATAGAAAACTTTTGTTGTTTTAGCTGCATTTCACTGCGCTGTGCAATATCTATGTAGATATCAGCAAATAATGTTCTCAAGCGAGTGGTTAATTCAATAATATCTTTGTTACGGTCAGATAGAAAAAGACCTTGATTTAAAAAGTTTTTTTCAAGTCTCTCTAAAATATTTTCGATCAAAGGGTGTAGCGCTTGAATAAGATCAAAGCGCAATGTTTCCGAACATTTGAGTTCAGCGATTTCATATAGGGCTTTCAACACCGCTTCAGAGGTGTCACCTAATTGCATAATTGAAAGTTGAGATGCCCAAAAACCCAAGTCATGAACATTTGCATTTGCAAAACTCAGTTGATCTCGAGTCAAGGCAGTAGGATAGTGAAAAATTTCTGAAATCTGAGCCTGAAGCATGTGAATGAGTCTCTAAAAAGTGGCAACTCCATAAAGCGGTGTTTTATTCTGTTCTCCCGCAATTTCTCTAACCAGCTTTGGAACCAAGTATCCAGGCAACCTTGCCAAAACCTCTTTATAGATTGAATCAATAGATTCACTTGGTAAATCAAAATGCTGAGCACCTTTCACTTTATCCAACACATGTAAATAATAAGGCATCACACGCGCATCAAATAATCGATGACTTAGATCAACCAAAATATCAGGATGATCATTAATACCTTTTAATAACACAGCTTGATTCAACACCAAAATATTTTGTTGTGAAATTTGCATTAATTTCGAAGCGGTAAAGTCATCAATTTCAGTAGCATGGTTTGAGTGTACCACTAGAATAATACGTAGCCTACTGTTTTTTAACAGAGAAATAAGTTCATCATCAAGCCGATTTGGGATAACGATTGGAACTCGAGAATGAATACGCAAAATTTTAAGATGTGGAATTGAACTTAATCTATCGATCCAAACGGCAAGTTTACGATTTGAAAGTGTTAGGGGATCCCCTCCGCTTAAGATCACTTCATTGATTTCTGGATGAGCGAGTAAGTAGTCTTGTATTTTTTTCCAGTCGTCATTTTTAGGTAAATTTTCTTGATATGGAAAATGACGTCTAAAACAATAACGACAATGAACAGCACATGCACCTGTTAAAGTCAGTAAAAAACGTGACTGATATTTATGTAATACACCTGGAATTAAATTGGCAGCCTCCTCATCAAGGGGGTCTGTCACAAAATCAGGATGTTCATTTAATTCCAGATGATGAGGGAGTACTTGAAGTAACAGTGGATCATCAGGATTAGATTTTTGCATCTTCGCGACGAAGGCGCGAGGGACTCTTAATTTAAATTGGGCTGATGCCAAAATTGCACCATGTATTAAATCTTCAGGTTGCAATTCCAAGAGTTCAATGAGCTCATGTGGGTCAGTGATTAAATCGCTGAGTTGATTTTGCCAATGTTGCTCTTGATACAAATAGTGGGTCATACAGTTTAAATTTAGAGGGAGATGAAAGGCTTCATTTTAAATCAAAACCCATTGAAAAACTCAGTTGTGTCCTGATTAAGCCTTCTTTATTGAATGTTGGGATGAAAATACTCAAGCCTAAAGATGATCAAATTAAGTCTACAACAGTAGTTCTGCATGGAACTTAGACAGCTTAAACGTTGTATTTCGGAATTTATCATTGCGGCAGAGTAGGTTGGTCATTTAGAATACGCAACATAAATGCATGTGCATGTGGCATATCATGCACCTGTCAGACTTGCTAAATGACAGTGTAGCAGCCCATCGCATTAATAGATTAAAGTTAGTAAGTTTGGAGTGAGCCTCTCATGGCCTATTATTCTACGAACGATTTCAAGTCTGGCCTTAAGGTAATGCTTGATGGTAACCCATGCTCAATCATGGAAAACGAATACGTTAAACCAGGTAAAGGCCAAGCGTTCAACCGTGTTAAATTACGTAACCTTAAATCAGGTAAAGTATTAGAAAAAACATTTAAATCTGGTGATTCTTTAGAAGCAGCAGATATCGTAGAAGTAGAAATGGACTACTTATACAACGACGGCGAACTATGGAACTTCATGGATCCTGTGACTTTCGAGCAAATTGCGGCTGATAAAGTTGCAATGGGTGATGCTGCGAAATGGTTGAAAGACGATTCAAACGAAAAATGCACAATCATGTTATGGAATGGTGTTCCTTTAACAGTGAATGCACCTAACTTCGTGGTATTAAAAATTGTTGAAACTGATCCAGGCGTACGTGGTGATACTTCTGGCGGTGGTGGTAAACCAGCGAAACTTGAAACAGGTGCTGTAGTACGTGTTCCATTATTCGTTCAACAAGAAGAAAGCGTTCGTGTTGATACACGTACTGGTGAATACTTAGAACGTGCATAATGGTGTAAATTTATACTATTATCGAAAGGGATGATGACAATCATCCCTTTTTTAATGCCAAGGTCTAAGGTAAAGAAGAATTATTGAGGAGTATAGTCGCAAGGGAAAACAGCAGTAACACGAATAATAAAATTGAGCTGATTGCAAATACGAAATAATGAGGGTTTGATATGGATCAAATACAACCGAAGTCATCCATGACTTCGAAATTGATTTGGATTATTGTGGCCATAATCGGTGCAGTATCCTTTGGAATATTAGCGGTTAGTCGTGGAGAACATGTCAACGCAGTTTGGCTCGTACTCGCTGCAGTCTGTGTTTACAGTATTGCATATCGTTTTTATAGTTTATTTATTGCTAATAAAGTATTCGAGTTAAATGCTCGGCGTTTAACACCTGCGCACCGTCTAGCGGATGGTCTAGATTATGTGCCTACAAATAAAAGTGTTCTGTTTGGTCATCACTTTGCTGCGATTGCAGGTGCTGGTCCGTTAGTTGGGCCTATTCTTGCTGCGCAAATGGGTTATTTACCAGGAACGATTTGGCTGTTAGTCGGTGTTGTACTGGCAGGTGCAGTCCAAGATTTTCTAGTTTTATTTATTTCTACACGCCGTGACGGACGTTCACTGGGTGAAATGGCAAAACAAGAACTGGGTTCATTTGCAGGAATTATTGTGATGCTTGGCGCATTAGGGGTAATGATCATTATCCTAGCTGTGCTTGCACTCGTCGTGGTTAAAGCATTAACCAATAGTCCATGGGGGGTGTTTAGTATTGCTGCTACCATTCCAATCGCATTATTTATGGGCGTATATATGCGATATATCCGTCCAGGAAAGATTGCCGAAGTTTCAATCATTGGCTTTGTACTGATGATGCTCGGTATCATTTATGGTGAAAACATTGCGCAACATCCTTATTGGGGGCAATTATTCACTTTATCTGGTACAGAGTTAACATGGGCATTGATTATCTACGGTTTCATCGCTTCTGTATTACCAGTATGGTTGTTATTGGCGCCACGTGATTATTTATCGACTTTCTTGAAAATTGGCGTGATTGCAGGTTTAGCATTGGGTATCGTATTTGCGATGCCTGAATTAAAAATGCCTGCAATTACCCACTTCGTAGATGGTACGGGACCTGTATTCTCTGGATCACTTTTCCCATTCTTATTTATTACCATTGCCTGTGGTGCAATTTCAGGTTTCCATGCATTGGTTTCATCAGGAACTACACCTAAGCTCGTAAATAATGAACGCGATATCCGGATGATCGGATACGGCGGTATGTTGATGGAATCATTTGTCGCAATCATGGCGATGATCTGTGCAACTATCTTGGATCCAGGCGTTTATTTTGCCATTAACTCACCAGCTGCGGTGATAGGAACGACGGTTGAAAGTGCCGCAGAGGCGGTACGTAATTTAGGATTTGTGGTTACACCTGAAGCTCTAACACTACTTGCTCAAGAGGTTGGTGAAAGCACAATTCTTTCTCGTACTGGTGGTGCACCGACGTTTGCGATTGGTATGGCGCACATCATCACTGAAATTTTTAATAGTCGAGAAATGATGGCATTTTGGTATCACTTTGCGATCTTGTTTGAAGCGCTATTTATTCTAACTGCTGTTGATGCAGGAACACGTGCTTGCCGTTTTATGGTTCAAGATACTGTGGGGATCGTTGTCCCTGCGGTTAAAAACTCTAAGTCATTTGTGGGCAACTTGATTGGTACTGCCGTTGCAGTCTCAGGCTGGGGTTTCTTTGTATATCAAGGGGTAGTTGATCCACTGGGCGGTATTAATAGTTTGTGGCCATTATTTGGTATTGGTAACCAAATTTTAGCTGCGATGGCGCTGATGCTGGGTACCGTAATTCTGTTTAAGATGAAGAAAGAAAAATATGTATGGGTCACCATTGTTCCAACGATTTTCCTATTCATTACAGCGATGACTGCTGGTTGGCAAAAAATCTTCCATGAAAATCCAAAAATCGGATTCTTGGCACAAGCAGATCGTTTCAATGCGGCTATTGAGCGAAACGAAATTTTAGCGCCTGCGAAATCAATTGCGGAAATGCAAACTGTTGCTTTATCAAATCAGATTAATGCTGCGTTATGTGCATTCTTTATGATTGTTGCTGTGGTGATGTTATTTGCTGCTATTAAAGTGATTCGTCGTGCTTTAGCAAATCCGCAGCCAACGGCTCAAGAAGCTGAAGCAATTTATACTGATCAAATCCCTGCAGGAGAGACCAAATGAGTTTGAAAGAACAAATTCGTCAAAAGCTAGCATTGGGTAAAATCATTAAATTCACGATTTTGGCTCAGCCGAAGAAGTTTTTAATGTTGAATGGAATCAAAACAGTTCAACTGATTTGGCAGCGGCTACAACAAAGTTTTCGTTTAATGGTGGGTGTGCCAGATTACCAAAACTATGTAGAACATATGAAAAAGCATCACCCTGACTTAGAGCCAATGGATGAAAAAACTTTTCATCGTTATTGTGTCGATGCACGCTATCCAAGTGCAGCAGGCGGTATGAAGAAATGTCCATGTTAATTTTCTAGCTTTACATAAAAAACGGCACTGAGGTGTCGTTTTTTATTTGTCTTAATTGTATAAAACCTGACAAATTTATTGTTCTGAAACTCGTATACTCTTGATCAATAACAAAGGATAAAAACATGAAAATTGGAATTTATGGTGCTGGGTCGATTGGGTGTTATATCGGTGGAAGAATGGTCGCAGCAGGCCATCAGGTGACATTTTACTGTAGAGAAAGAAGCTATCAAAAATTAAGCCAAAATGGGTTGGAGCTCAGTGATTTAAACGGCTACCATCATAAGCTCACTCCAGATCAATTAAGACTTACAACAAATCTAGCAGAAGTCCTAGACACGGACTTAGTCATGATTTGTGTAAAATCAGCAGCGACAGAGCAAGTGGCATCTGAAATACGAAGCCGTGATACTCTCAATAAACCACGTCTCATCAGTTTTCAAAATGGGGTGAGTAATGTTCCACGGTTAAAAAAAATGCTGCCAGAATGGGAGATTATGGAAGGAATGGTTCCATTTAATGTCGCAGAAATCAAACCTTCTCATTTTCATCAAGGTTCTGATGGAATATTAATGATAAAAAAATTTGCAGAAAATAATCAGCTAAAAATAATGTTAGATGCGGCGAAACTACAAGTTGAATTCCGTGATGATATGTTAGAGGTACAGTGGGCTAAAGTCTTATTCAACTTGAACAATTCGATTAACGCTTTATCTGGTTTAACTTTAAGAAATCAACTTACTAATCGAATGTATCGAAAGTGCCTTGCTCAGGCACAGTTAGAGACGCTTCAAATTTTAAAGCAGGCAAATATTCAACCCGCACAATTAACGCCTGTACCAGCGAACATTATTCCTCATATTCTTCGACTTCCTAATTGGTTGTTTAAGTTGATCAGTCGCAAAATGTTAGCCATTGATCCACTAGCTCGTTCATCTATGCAGGATGATCTTAATTTAGGGCGCACGACGGAGGTTGATTGGATTAATGGTGAAGTGGTCAGACTTGCTAATACACTCGGGGGGAATGCACCGATCAACAGCTATTTTATTGAACAGATCAAGCTGGCGGAAAACAATCATTCAAGCCTTCAAATTGGACCTGAAGAGATGCTCACACAGTTGAAGCTTATTCAGCATTAAGTTTGATACTGATTCTTTAATACACTGATTATTAGAAATATTTGAGAAAATAAAAAAAACCTGTATGGTAGAAATATATAGTTTTGGAAATGTAGATGATGATTTGGGGAATGAAGCAGAGTGTTCAATCAAAAGATATTATACAGCCTGAGTTAGAATCTCAGATTCAATCATTTACTCCCAAAATTTCATTATTTCTAGAACAAATCAATCAAATTGTTTTGGATAAAAATACGCAAACTGAATTGGCTTTATGTAGTTTAATTGCAGGTGGTCATATTTTATTTGAAGACTTACCTGGATTGGGTAAGACCACATTGGCCAGTAGTTTGGCATCATTATCAGGTTTATCATTTCAAAGAATCCAATTTACCAATGATATGCTCGCCAGTGATGTAATTGGCGTAAATGTTTTTAATCAAAAAGAGCATCAGTTTGAATTTAAGTACGGACCTGTCTTTACCCAAGTTCTTTTGGCAGATGAAATTAATCGCTGTAGTCCTAAGACACAGAGTGCATTGCTAGAAGCGATGGAAGAGGGCTACGCCACGATTGATGGACAGCGTTATGCTTTACCTCAGCCTTTTTGGGTGATAGCGACTCAGAATCCACTCTTTCAAAGCGGGACTTATGCACTACCAGAGTCTCAGTTAGACAGATTCCTCATGCGGTTATCTCTTGGCTATCCATCTCGCCATGCAGAAAAAATACTTCTTCAACAAGAATCACGTGCCAAATTAATCGCACAGTTGATCCATGTATTTAATGAGACTGAAATACTAAGATTGCAATCCTTGACTCATCAAGTCCATTTAAGTGATGCAATTCAAGACTATTTATTGGATTTGGCTGCGGTAACACGAAAAAGTGCGCATGGTTTATCGACGCGTGGATTATTGGCTTTAAAACGAGCATCACAAGCGAGAGCGATCGTGCATGCCAGAGCCTTTGTCATTCCTGATGATGTAAAAGCTGTATTTTCAGCAGTATGCGCTCATCGATTAAACTTGAGTGAGGATGAGACGGTCTCCCTAATGAATCAGGTTAAATTGATTTGAGGGTATGCAGGTGACCAGTATCTGGAAGCAATGGTTAAAAAAAAGATTTCGGTTTGAGCAGAGTAAAAAAATTGGTCAACGCGATATTTTGATTTTTATTTATCAGCAAGGTTTCTTATATCTTGTGTTGATTTTGATCACATTTATTGCGGGTATTAACTATGCCAATAATTTGATATTAGGTTTCTGCTTTTTAATTAGTGCGATCTTATGCATTAGTTTTTATATCACCTTTAAACAATTGCATGGTCTTGAGATAGACATCATTACTGATGAAGTCGGACAGGTAGGGCACTCGATTTTATTTAAAATCTACTTGAATCAACCTTATTCATATTCACGTTATTTATCGATCTCCATCGATTCTGAGACACAGCACATTCACATTGACCAAAAACAGTCTGAATGTGTTATACCGATTCATGTTGATCAACGAGGACAGTATAACTATCCCGATATACACATTGCTTCAGTGTATCCATTTGGACTTGTTCGAGCTTGGACTTATATCTTTCATGGTCGACATGCATGGATTGCGCCACAAGCCAAAATAAATCCGAATACAAGCTTTTCAAATGAATTTGTATTGGATCAGGAAAAAGATGAGTTTAAAGAATTAAGAAGTTTTCAGGTCGGAGACTCATTACAAAGTGTATCTTGGAAGCAGGCTGCTCGTGGACAAGGTTTGTATATTAAAGTTTTTGAAGAGCATCAACAGGATCGATGTGTTGATATTCATTATCATCATATGCCGTCAGTCGAGCATGAAGAAAAGCTCAAATATATGATGGGTGTGGTGGAGCAGTGTGAGCAATTACAAATTCCTTTTAAGCTGGTGTTACCTCATGCCGAACTGAATCAAGGATTTGGAGCTGAGCATATCAAGCAGGCTAAAATTCTGCTTGCTCAGGCATAAAGTGTGAAATAGAAAATAGGTTTAGATATATGGTACATCCTAAAGTTTCACAATCCATGCTATTGAGTTTGGCACTCATTTTATTTATCCAGATTATTTATCTTCCTTATGCTTTAATTTTGGTGCTCTGTATTGAGCTTATATATTTATGGCATATTCAAAAAAGTAAAAAAAATGTCTCCAAAGCAATAAAATTTAGTTTTACAGCAATTGCACTTGGCGCGATTTATCTGCATTACCATACTTTTGTTGGTGTTGAGGCTGGGGTAGCATCGCTGACAACTTTTCTATTTGCAAAAGCATTAGAAACCCAAAAAAAACGTGATTTGATCATCGTTTTTAATTTTGCCTTATTCGTGGCGGCAAGTACGTTTTTATACAGTCAAACGTTGTATGTTGCTTTGGGAGTGGTACTGTGCTTAGTGAGCTGTTTTGTAGGACTGTATAGAATTCAAACTGCGGAGTTTCTGTCCACTCCTGAAACTAAAAATGGCTTAAAGCACGATGTCATTCATGTCGGTAAATTCATCGGATTGGCAATTCCTTTTTTTATATTGCTCTTTATTTTTTTCCCACGATTACCTCCGCTTTGGCATATCCCGATTCAACAAAATAAGGGGATGACAGGAATCAGTGATTCCATGTCCCCAGGTGACATTGCTGAGCTGTCTCAGTCAAATGAATTAGCATTTCGTATTATTGGTGATATCACAAAATTACCGCCTCGTTCAGAAATGTATTGGCGAGCTTTGGTCTTAGATCAATATGATGGTCAAAAATGGACGAGTCATGGATTTAATAGAGGGTTAAACGAGTTAAACTCTTATCAACTTTCTAATTTAAATCAAAAAGTTGAATATCAGTATTTGGCTAAAGATCCTTCTGTAGAATGGATTATGGGATTAGAGCAATCTGTACCTCAACAACGAAATTATTATCTCCGTTATGACGGTGGTATTTCAGCTCAACGACCTATTCAAACGGCTCAACCTATAAACTTAGTTTGGTTAGGGCGTGGGATGAAAATAAATCATGAACTTAGTCAGTTTCAAATTCAGTATTACACCCAGTATCTCCATCAGCGTGATATCAAAAGTCAAAGTTTAGCGTGGGACTTATTTATTAAAAGTGGAGAGCAGCCAGAGCGTTATATCCAGCAAGTTTTAGACTGGTTTAAGCAAAATAGCTTTCAGTATTCTTTATCTCCCGGTGTTTTGAGTGGTGATCGGATAGATGCATTTATGTTTAATTCACGACAAGGATTTTGTGAGCATTTTGCTTCTAGTTTTGTCATGTTGATGCGTTATGTCGGTATTCCTGCCCGCGTCGTGACAGGTTATCAAGGAGGTCAGTTTGCACCAGACCAAAAGAGTTGGGAAGTGAGGCAGTTAGATGCACATGCTTGGACTGAGGTATATTTTGGAGGTCAATGGCAGAGGATTGATCCCACTGCAATGATTGCTCCAGAGCGTATTGACCAGGGAATGCAAAGTTTAATGCAAAATAATCAAACACTTTACTCTGAGAATAAAAATTGGTCAGTTGCAAAATATCCTTTTTTGACAAAAATTCGCGTATGGAGTGATTACGCAAGTTATCAATGGCAAAGTAAAGTTGTTGGATATAACGCTGATCAACAACAGAGTTGGATGACAAAATTTGGAATTCATTCAGTTGCTTCAGTGTTTGTGATTATCCTTGCAGGCTCACTGATCATATTAGGATGTTATGCACTATGGATGTTGAGGAAAAAAAGAAAACACTATTCACAAATCGATTGGGTACTTCAAGTTTTTAATAGAAAATTAGGACTTCACAATCGCCGTTATTCTTACGAAACGGTTCGACAATGGTTAGAAAGAATTTCATCACCTTTAAGTCAAAATGATAGAGCTGTTTTCCTCGAAATTATCATTCTGTACGAGCACTTAAGTTATTCACAATCGAGTATTTCTAAACAAGAGTTCGCAAATTTTAAGTCAATGATTAAAACTTGTTCATATCTTTTGGTTAAATATGAAAAAGGCTTGTCAGCCAAGTGATTTTTGCATAAGATGCGAAGCATTCTAGGTGTATAGCTCAGTTGGTTAGAGCGCTACGTTGACATCGTAGAGGTCTCCAGTTCGAGTCTGGATATACCTACCAAGATTAAAAAAAAGGGCTTAAGTATTTTACTTAAGCCCTTTTTTCGTAAGCAAGATATTACTTCTTTATTTAAAAGTACTTCTTTATTTAAAAGTAAAGTATTCGTTATCACTTGCTCTATCAAGAAAAATTGCGTTTCAAAAATCTCTAAATTTGATATTAAATTATATATTTTAAGTATAAATACCCAAAATGCTTTAATCTAAATATTGGGTATTTCTGTAATTTATTAATATACCTGTACATTAACACTTACAATAACGTCCGAAATGTACGCTTTTGCCATCCTGTTTAAATATGAGACACGTATAATGTTCATATTACAGGGAAGTTGAGATCAACGTTCATTACCAGTTCTTCACTTTTCATTCAGAAATAATGAAATTCATACAGTATTATCAAACTAAAGATGGATACTATTTTGTATGTTATTTCATCAAAATAGCGTACTAAAAGCTTATTTCATTGACTGAAATGCGACGAAGAACGATACTCTCAACGTTTTAATTTAAGCAAATCGGTTCTAAGAGACTGGACCAAAAGTTCGGTGCTCTGTAACTCAATCCAAAGCAAGGGGCTATATATGGCTGGTGGAAAGTCAACTATCATCTACACACTGACCGACGAGGCGCCATTACTGGCGACTTACTCACTACTGCCGATCATTGAGACCTTTACTAAGCCTGCTGGTGTTGAGATTGTAAAAACTGACATCTCAGTTGCAGCACGCGTGCTCGCTGAATTCTCTGAATACCTTAGCGAAGAGCAGAAAGTATCAGACAATCTTGCAGAATTAGGTCGTCTTACACAAGATCCAGACACAAACATCATCAAACTTCCAAACATCAGTGCATCTGTAGCTCAGTTGACTGCATGTATCAAAGAGCTTCAATCAAAAGGCTATGCAATTCCAGATTATCCTGAGAATCCTACGACTGAAGAAGAAAAAGCACTCAAAGCACGTTTTGGTAAATGCTTAGGTTCAGCAGTAAACCCTGTATTGCGTGAAGGGAACTCTGACCGTCGTGCGCCTGCTGCTGTTAAAAACTATGCGAAAAAACACCCACATTCTATGGGTGAGTGGAAACAGTGGTCACAAACTCACGTTTCTCACATGGATGAGGGTGACTTCTATCACGGCGAAAAGTCTATGACTTTAGATCGTCCTCGCAATGTGAAAATGGAACTGATCACGAATTCTGGTGAAACCATCGTTCTTAAAGACAAAGTTGCATTGCAAGACGGCGAAATCATCGATTCTATGTTCATGAGCAAGAAAGCGCTTTGCGACTTCTATGAAAAAGAATTAGATGATTGTAAAGAAGCGGGCATCTTGTTCTCTTTACACGTTAAAGCAACCATGATGAAAGTTTCACACCCGATCGTATTCGGTCACTGTGTGAAGATTTATTACAAAGAAGCGTTCGAAAAACACGGTAAACTGTTCGACGAACTAGGTATTAACGTAAACAACGGTATGGCTGGTCTTTACGAGAAGATCGAAACTTTACCGACTTCTTTACGTGAAGAGATCATCGAAGATCTACACGCATGTCAAGAACACCGTCCTGCTTTAGCAATGGTGGATTCAGCAAAAGGTATCACTAATTTCCATTCTCCAAACGACGTGATTGTAGATGCTTCTATGCCTGCAATGATCCGTGGTGGTGGTAAAATGTGGGGTGCTGACGGTAAGCCTTACGACTGTAAAGCAGTAATGCCTGAATCTACATTTGCACGTATTTACCAAGAAATGATCAACTTCTGTAAGTGGAATGGTAACTTTGACCCACGTACAATGGGTACTGTACCTAACGTTGGTCTAATGGCTCAAAAAGCTGAAGAATACGGTTCACACGACAAAACTTTCGAAATCGCGCAAGCTGGTGTTGCTAACATCACAGATATCGAAACTGGCGAAGTATTAATGTCTCAAAACGTGGAAGAAGGTGATATCTGGCGTATGTGTCAGGTGAAAGATGCACCGATCCGCGACTGGGTAAAACTAGCTGTAACACGTGCACGTAACTCTGGTATGCCAGCAATCTTCTGGTTAGACCCATACCGTCCACACGAAAACGAATTGATCAAGAAAGTTCAAAAATACTTAAAAGATCACGATACAGATGGTCTAGACATCCAAATCATGTCTCAAGTACGTGCAATGCGTTACACACTTGAACGTGTTGCTCGTGGTCTAGATACAATCTCTGTAACGGGTAACATTCTACGTGACTATCTCACTGACTTGTTCCCAATTATGGAGCTTGGTACTTCTGCGAAAATGCTGTCTATCGTGCCTTTAATGGCGGGTGGTGGTATGTACGAAACTGGTGCAGGTGGTTCAGCACCTAAACACGTACAACAACTTGTTGAAGAAAACCACTTACGTTGGGATTCTTTAGGTGAGTTCCTTGCACTCGCTGTTTCACTTGAAGAGCTTGGTATTAAAGAAAACAACCCTAAAGCTAAACTTCTTGCGAAAACATTGGATGCTGCAACTGGTAAATTACTTGACAACGACAAATCTCCATCACGTCGTACAGGTGAGTTAGACAACCGTGGTAGCCATTTCTATTTAGCGAAGTTCTGGGCTGAAGAATTAGCAGCTCAAGACGAAGATGCTGAATTAAAAGCGACATTCTCTACTTTAGCGAAGACTTTAGCTGAAAATGAAGAGAAGATCGTTGCTGAACTTGCAGAAGTTCAAGGTAAATCTGTTGATATCGGTGGTTACTACGCAATCGATCCAGAGAAAGTAAATGCAGTTATGCGTCCAAGTGCAACTTTAAATGCTGCTATTGCAAGCATCTAATAACACTTAAGTTGAACTGAATTTCAGTTTGGCGGATTAAAAAAGCTGGTACTTCGGTACCAGCTTTTTTTGTTAAAATTTTTGTAAATAAAACACTGATTACGCCCAATTAGAGAGAGCTTAAGGGGAGGATCTAGAAAACTTTCATTCAATTTGCATGCATTTCTGATTACAATGCGTTTTAATTTATTTTTAACTTATCTAGCTGTTTGGATAAGTTCTGTAGGTGCCCGCATGGAAATCAAAGTCAATTATCTCGACAATCTTCGACAGGAAGCAAAGTTCGACGATTTCACGGTTATTGCCGATCAACCTATTCGTTATAAAGGTGATGGATCTGCACCAGGCCCATTTGACTATTTTCTTGCGTCTTCAGCATTATGTGCAGCTTATTTTGTAAAGGTGTATTGTGCTGCACGAGATATTCCTACAGAAAATATTCGATTATCCCAAAATAATATTGTTGATCCAGAAAACCGTTATAAACAAATTTTTAAAATTCAAGTCGAATTACCCTCAGATATCTCTGAGAAGGATCGACAAGGTATTTTACGTTCAATCGACCGTTGCACTGTAAAAAAAGTCATTCAAACAGGTCCTGAGTTTGTTATTGAGGAAGTTGAAAGCATTGATGCGGATGCTCAAGCTTTACTTATGCCAAATATTGCCAAGGAAAATGTGACTGTTATTCCGGGCAAAGATTTGCCGCTTGAAGAAACGATTGCCAACATGTCTGCAATTTTGGCGGGCTTAGGGATGAAGATTGAAATTGCGTCTTGGCGGAATATAGTGCCAAACGTATGGTCTTTACATATTCGCGATGCACAAGCGCCAATGTGTTTTACCAATGGTAAAGGTTCAACGAAAGAGAGTGCCTTAGCATCTGCATTAGGCGAGTTTATTGAACGTTTGAATTGTAATTTCTTCTATAACGACCAATTTTGGGGTGAAGAAATCGCAAATGCTGAATTTGTGCATTACCCTGATGAAAAGTGGTTCCAACCAGGTCCAAATGGTGAATTGCCATCAGAAATTTTAGATGAATATACACTTGAAATTTACGATCCTGAAGATGAATTATTAGGCACACATCTGTACGACACAAATTCTGGCAATACTGCGAGAGGTATTTGTTCGTTACCTTTTGTACGCCAGTCGGATGGTGAGATTGTATATTTCCCTTCAAATTTGATTGAAAATTTGTATCTGTCAAATGGTATGAGCGCAGGAAATACCTTGGCTGAAGCACAAGTACAATGTTTATCTGAAATATTTGAACGAGCAGTGAAGCGCGAAATTTTAGAGGGTGAAATTACCCTGCCAGATGTACCTGAACATGTTCTAGCAAAGTACCCAAAAATAGTTGAGGGTATTAAGGGGCTTGAGGAGCAAGGTTTTCCAGTGCTGGTCAAAGATGCTTCATTAGGTGGGAAATTCCCAGTCATGTGCGTGACATTAATGAATCCAAGAACGGGTGGTGTTTTTGCATCATTCGGGGCTCATCCAAACTTTGAAGTTGCATTGGAACGCAGCCTTACCGAACTTTTACAAGGTCGTAGTTTTGAAGGTTTAAATGACTTACCACGTCCTACTTTCAATAGCCATGCCCTGACAGAACCAAATAACTTTGTGGAACACTTTATTGATTCATCGGGTGTTGTGTCTTGGAGATTCTTCAGTTCGAAATCTGATTATGATTTCGTAGAGTGGGATTTCACCAGTCAAGGTGAAAATACAAACGCTGAAGAAGCTGAAAAGATGTTCAATATCCTAAAAGAGATGGGTAAAGAAGTTTACATGGCTGTATACCAACATTTAGGTGCAACTGCATGCCGAATTCTGGTGCCAGGATATTCTGAGGTGTATTTGGTTGAAGATCTGGTTTGGGATAATACCAATAAAGCTTTAGCCTTTAGAGAAGATATTCTTAACTTACATCGTTTAGATAATGAACAGCTCGAAGCTTTGCTAGAGAAACTTGAAGAAGTTGAAGTGGATGACTATACCGATATTATTACCTTGATTGGTGTTGAATTTGACGATAATACGGTGTGGGGTCAGTTAACTATTCTTGAATTAAAACTATTAATTAACTTAGCTTTGGAAAATTTCGAAGAAGCGAAAGACCAAGTAGAACAGTTCTTACAATACAACACCAATACTGTAGAGCGCGGTTTATTCTATCAATGCATGGATGTCGTTTTAGAAGTATTGTTAGATGAAGAGATGGAAATTGAAGACTACGAGTCGAATTTTAGACGTATGTTTGGTGATGAGAGAGTCGATGCTGCAATAGGCTCAATCGAAGGTGATGTGCGTTTTTATGGATTGACGCCAACCAATATGCAACTTGAAGGTCTCGATCGTCATTTAAAACTTATTGAGAGCTATAAGAAGCTTCATGCTGCCAGAGCGCGTTTTGTTTCTCAACAAAACTGATCGAATGAAAGGCCACTATGAAGAGTGGCCTTTTTATTTTAAAGATCAGCAAATCGATGCATCTAGTTAGGGTGCTCAATTTTTTATCATAAAATGAAGTTGTTATGAAAAGTACTGATAGTATTTATTAAAAATAGTAATTTATTGATATTTAAGGGAAATAATTCTATTTAACTGGTATTATTAGCTAAATGCATTATCATAGTGCATGACGAGTTAACTTAAGGCGAGCATTATGAATTTCTTGAAAAAAAAGAATAAAGCAAGTTTCGTTTTCTTTATTATTACTGCGTATTCCTGTTTGGGCTTTGGATTAGGTTACCTAATTTGGGAATACCTCCAAATGAAATAATGTTCATATTGATCGGTAAGAGTGCAAATTTAGAAAGTATTCACTGTTAGCAAGCTTAATTTACTCTACCATTTAAAATTAAATGATCTAAAAATCATCAGTGATTTTTTAAGGGGTATATTTAAATTTATATTTTTTAACGTGATTTAAATAAAGATTAAATTTTAGCGTTTTATAACCTATGACTGTGTATTCAGCCCTTCAAATTCAGTCTATGTTATAATTAAAAATATATCCCGATAGATCGAATTGTCTAGCGACTGTTCAATTGATAGATCATCATATCAAAGCTGCTTTATTGCAGCTTTTTTAATTGTGCTTCAATTTATCGGAAATGTCATTTTGGTACGTTTATTGAATGCGTCATCTGAGCTACATTTGCCAATGAATCATTGAATAAATGATCTAAATAATTTTTACGACTCGCTCGATCTTAAGCAGGGGCTCGACAATGACAAATCCAAATTCTTCAGCGGGTTTGCTTGAACGCTTATTTAAACTAAGCGAAAACAAAACAACTTTTCGAACTGAAATGATTGCAGGGATGACGACATTCCTGACAATGTGCTACATCATCATTGTCAATCCAATGATTCTGTCTGAAACAGGAATGGATCATGGTGCGGTATTTGTTGCGACATGTTTGGCAGCAGCAATTGGTTGTTTTGTCATGGGTATTATTGCCAATTACCCAATCGCATTGGCTCCGGGTATGGGCTTAAATGCATATTTCACCTATTCGGTATGTTTAGGAATGGGTGTGCCTTGGCAAACCGCTTTAGCTGCGGTATTTGTGTCTGGTCTGGTCTTCATCGCGATCAGTATGTTTAAAATTCGTGAAGCTATCGTGAATGCCATTCCAATGTCTTTAAAATTGGCTATTGGTGGTGGTATTGGTTTATTCCTAGCTTTAATCGCTTTGAAAAATGCTGGCATCATTGTGGATAATCCTGCAACTCTAGTGGGTTTAGGTGATTTAAAACAACCAACCGTTCTCTTAGCCTTATTCGGCTTTTTGATGGTTGTTGTTATGCATCACTTTAAAATACGTGGTGCGATTATCATTAGTATTTTAGTGCTGACTGCAATCTCAACATTCCTAGGATTGAGTGAATTTAAAGGTGTGATTGGTCAAATTCCTTCAATTGCACCAACATTCATGCAAATGGATTTTGAAGGCTTATTTACCGCAAGTTTAATCGGTGTAATTTTTGTGTTCTTCTTAGTTGATCTATTTGATTCAACAGGAACGCTGGTCGGTGTTTCACATCGTGCTGGTTTACTCAAAGATGGTAAATTACCACGTTTGAAGAAAGCTCTGTTTGCCGACTCTTCAGCGATTGTTGCTGGTGCTGCATTAGGTACATCATCAACGACACCATATATTGAGTCTTCTGCGGGTGTAGCAGCAGGGGGGCGTACAGGTCTTACAGCGGTAATAGTTGGCTTACTTTTTATTGCTTGTTTGTTCTTAGCACCGTTGGCTCAATCTGTTCCTGGATTTGCAACTGCACCAGCCTTACTCTTTGTAGGGGTATTGATGATTCAGGGTATTACACATATTGATTGGGATGATATTACTGAAGCGGTTCCTGCTTTCTTAACGATCGTGTTTATGCCGTTCACTTACTCAATCGCTGATGGTATTGCCATGGGCTTTATCAGTTATGCGTTGGTGAAGTTACTTACAGGTAAAGCATCTACGGTGCCATACATGGTATGGATTATCGCAGTATTATGGGCGCTGAAATTTGCAATGTTTGGCGGCTAATTTTTAACAGTTTTTAAAAGGGTGTAAACTCAGTTTGCACCCTTTTTATTTTTTGGTTTCATGAGGAGTAGCAATGAACCGTGTTGAGTTAATTAAAGCTTTACCTAAAGCTGAGCTTCATGTCCATATTGAAGGGACATTTGAACCTGAGTTGATGTTTGCCATTGCTCAGCGCAATGAAATTGCAATCCCATATCAATCAGTTGAAGAAGTCAAACAGGCTTATAATTTTCACAATCTGCAATCATTTCTAGATATTTACTATGCAGGTGCGAATGTATTGATCAATGAGCAAGATTTTTATGATCTTGCATGGGCATATTTTGAAAAATGTGCAGAAGATCGAGTGGTTCATACTGAAATGTTTTTTGATCCGCAAACCCATACGGATCGTGGTGTGTCATTTGAAACGGTAATTAAAGGCTTAAAACGAGCTTGCCACGATGCTGAGGTAAAATTAGGCATCACAACGCATTTGATTATGTGTTTCTTACGTCATTTGAGTGAAGAGGCAGCATTTGAAACACTTGAACAAGCTTTACCTTACAAAGACCAAATTATTGGGGTAGGGTTGGATTCAAGTGAAGTTGGGCATCCACCTTCTAAATTTGAAAGGGTATTTGCAAAAGCACGTGATGAAGGATTCTTGGTGGTTGCACATGCAGGTGAAGAAGGTCCAGCAGAATATGTCTGGGAAGCTTTGGATTTACTCAAAGTGAATCGTATTGATCATGGTGTACGTTCTGAAGAAGATCCAAAGTTGTTGGCGCGTTTGATTGCTGAAAAAATGCCTTTAACGGTTTGTCCATTATCAAATTTAAAGCTTTGTGTTGTAGATGATATGGCAGATCACAATATTCGCCGTTTGTTACAGCAGGGTGTGCATGTTACAGTAAATTCTGATGATCCATCATATTTTGGTGGCTACATGAATGACAACTTTATTGCGATCGCTGAGGCCTTGGATTTAACAAATCATGAATTAAAGCAACTCGCTATAAATTCATTTGAAGCATCGTTTATTTCCGATGAGCAAAAACAAAAGTGGAAAGATAAAATTCTCACGATTTAAAACAGTTAAACTTGTTTATGTAACATACTGAAAGGTGGGGGTCAAAATCCCACCTTTGGTTTAAGATGCTTTAAACAATAGAGCCGAATGTGATGTTGAAATTGAAATCTGTGCTTTGCCTGAGTCTGCTAACGTTGCCTGTAGTTATCGCGAATGCAAATATGACTTTGACACAGCGTGTATTACAGCCTGTCATCCAGTATCAATGCGAGCGTGAAGTCGATCATTCGAAAATATGGAAAATAACGACATATTTAATGAATGAAGAAAACAAAAAGAAATTAAAATTAGAAACCTGTGATTGTGTATCAAATCATGCTTTAAAAGATATTCCGGCTCAGGAACTTGCCAAAGCAACAGTTAACGAAGATATCAAGCAAGAAGTCATTCGAAAAGCCATGTTGAATAGCCTAAAAGCATGTGTAATTAGCTCTAAATCTAACTCAGAAATTTAGAGCCGTACTCAATCAATCTTTAGGTTGTTTGGTCATGCTGTCTAAGACATGATCTTTATCTATAAAGTGATGCTTTAATGCCGCAGCAATATGTCCGAGTAAAAGTAAACCTGCAGCCCAAGAAATCCAAATATGAAGTGGTTTTACAATTTCAGTTACTTGAGGATTCTCACCTATTAAAGCAGGTAGATCAAATAAGAATAATACTGGTGCAGGGTAGCCGAGACTCCAACTCCATAAGCAACCCGTAATTGGTAAAGCCAGAAGCATAAAATAAAGTCCAAGATGCCCTAAATGTGCGAGTCTTTTCATGAGGGGAGACATTGTCTCTGGTAACTCGGGTGCAGGATGAGTGTAGCGCCAAAAGATACGAACCACGACCAGAAAAATAATGGTGGTTGCAATATTTTTGTGAAGCGTGATGACGTCACCTTTGAAGCTACCATCTACTTCATAACTTAAAAAATTGCCGCTATAAAAGCCGATCGCCCACGCCGTGATAAAAATAATCGCCATGACCCAATGCAAGACTTGAGCTGTACGTGTGTAATATTTGGATTTATTATTCATGATATAAACTTATGATTGAATTTCGCACATAATAATTTAAGCATAAATTATTTATAAGTATTGAAATGGGACACAGTGTTGAAAATATGCAACGGAATGCGACTTATAACTGAACATATAGTCGGGAAATACAAAAAATCTATTTCTTCATGATGTTACATTAGGCAAAATAGCTCAATTCGTAAGATCATAAGGACAATACTATGAAAAAATTAATCGCTTTACTTGCACCAATGACATTAGTGCTCGGAGCTTGTGCTACAGGTACAACAGGGACATCATCACCTGCCGCAAATACCACTCAACAGTTAGGTTCGGCTGCACTTAAAATTGCGATCAATGCAAAATGCACAACTGAATTGAACAATATTTCTGCTTGGAAAACTGCAACGAAATTAATGACTGCAGAGCAGAAAGAAAATATCCAAGGTGAAATTTGTGGATGTGTAAGTGAAAAAGCTCCTCAAAGCGTAACTACGGTTGATTTGGCTACAGCAGCGATTGATCCAACAGCACGTGCAACAATCGTCAGCAATATCGTGACTAAAACTATTAATGAATGTGTAGCTGAAGCTGTACGTTAATTTCAAAGATACATGAATAGGCTGATTTTGATCGGCCTATTTTTTTAAGGATAAATTAGGAAAATGATGTTGATTGCTGGTGCTGATGAAGCAGGGCGCGGTCCACTGGTAGGATCAGTCGTTGCGGCTGCTGTAATTTTGGATCCTAACAATCCGATTCTTGGGTTAAATGATTCTAAAAAACTCAGTGAAAAAAAACGTGAAAAATTATTTATAGAGATCAAAGAAAAAGCACTAGCTTGGGCTATCGCTGAAGCGAGTCATCACGAAATTGATGAACTCAATATATTGAATGCTTCGTTGTTGGCAATGCGTCGTGCCGTTGAACAATTGACTGTGCAACCACAACATGTATTGGTTGATGGTAATAAAATTCCCCAAGGATTGAGTATGAGTTGTGATGCTGTAGTTGGAGGAGATGCATTACATCCAGAAATTTCTGCTGCCAGTATCCTGGCTAAGGTGACACGTGATCATCAAATGTTAGAACTTGATGCTAAATATCCTCAGTTTGGTTTTGCAAAACATAAGGGCTACCCGACCAAAGCTCATTTTGAAGCTATTGCACAGTTTGGCGTGGTTGAAGAGCACAGGCGTAGTTTTGGTCCAGTACGCAAATCATTGGGACTTTAAACAGCTTAAACACCAAAAATTTAAAGCGGCTAAATTTAGCCGCTTTAGTCACAAAATCATTTCTAATCAACGATTGAAATCATTTTGAGTGTAATTCTCTTCTTCGTAAGAAGGTTGGTAATCTTGGTCAAGATGTTGCAAGTGCTCATGCATCGCACGTTCATGCTGAATTCGTTGATAGATTTCTTCACGATGTACAGATACTTCTTTAGGCGCATTCACACCAATTCGCACTTGGTTACCTTTTACACCAAGTACAGTGACACTGACTTGA
The DNA here is from genome assembly GCF_056779945.1 of Acinetobacter sp. ANC_7635. Lineage (NCBI taxonomy): Bacteria > Pseudomonadati > Pseudomonadota > Gammaproteobacteria > Moraxellales > Moraxellaceae > Acinetobacter > Acinetobacter sp. ANC_7635. The sequence continues at coordinate 238,723 of NZ_JBWYIS010000001.1, forward strand.
TCCCCAATCATTAATGTTTCACCAACACGACGGGTGAGAATCAGCATGTTTATCTCCTTGCTTAAACGCTAAACCTGCGATAGTTTTTTCAAAAAGTGAAAATAACAACCTCGGCACCACGAAATATTTTAATAGATAAATGTGACGAATTTAACCATTCGCACAGGACTATTGAAATTATCCCATAAACCTCTAGACCTAATATAACAGAGCCACTATAGGAAAAACTATAGTGGCTCTGAATATTTCTTCATCAAGTATGCATTGTTTCTGCTAACTCATGGCAGAAAATTAAGCACGTGCGCTAGACTCACCATGTTCGCGGTCAAGACCAAACGCAGTGTGAAGTGAGCGAACAGCAAGCTCTAAATAATTTTCTTCAATAATAACAGAGATTTTGATTTCAGAAGTTGAAATCATCAGGATATTGATGCCTTCATCAGCAAGTGCTGTAAACATTTTACTTGCAACACCAGCATGAGAGCGCATACCAACACCTACGATAGATACTTTTACAATATCATCACGTGTTGCAACTTCACGAGCACCGATTGCTTGAGCAGTTTCTTCAAGAATTTTTTTAGCTTTAGCAAGTTCGCCACGATTGACTGTGAATGTGAAGTCAGTTGTACCATCTTCTTCAACGTTTTGGATGATCATATCCACTTCGATATTAGCATCACCAATCGGTTTTAAAATTTTAGATGCAATACCAGGAAGATCAGGCACACCTAAGATAGTTAATTTAGCTTCGTCACGGTTAAATGCGATACCAGAGATAATTGGCTGTTCCATGTTGTCTTCCAATTCAGTAGTGATAAGTGTTCCGACGTTGTTTTTAAATTCTTCGTCAAATGCGCCATCATTTTCATTGTCGAAGCTAGATAGTACGCGTAAAGGGACTTGATATTTACCCGCGAACTCAACGGAACGGATCTGTAAAACTTTAGAACCAAGAGAAGCCATTTCAAGCATTTCTTCAAAAGAAATACGATCAACTTTCTTCGCTTTTGGTGCAACACGTGGATCTGTTGTATATACACCATCCACATCTGTATAAATTTGGCATTCATCCGCTTTGAGTGCAGCTGCTAATGCAACACCAGAAGTATCAGAACCACCACGACCCAAAGTTGTTGTGTTTCCATTAGCATCAAAACCTTGGAAACCTGCAACAACGATGACACGACCAGCATCTAATTGTTCAGTCATGACATCTGTATCAATTGATTCAATACGTGCTTTTGTGAATGAGCTGTCAGTTTTAATACCAACTTGGCGTCCAGTCAAAGATTTCGCTTCCACACCGATAGAATTCAGTGCCATTGCTAACATTGAAATCGTTACCTGTTCACCCGTTGAAACCATTTGGTCTAATTCTCGTGGGTCAGGGGTGTCGGTAATGGCTTTCGCTAAAGCGAGTAGGCGATTAGTTTCACCACTCATTGCTGATACAACAACCACAACCTTGTGGCCGTGATCATGCCAACGCTTTACACGACGAGCAACATTTAAAATGCGCTCAGGAGTACCCATTGAAGTACCGCCATATTTTTGAACGATTAATGCCATAGTTGTTCCATATAAACCATGACCTTGAAGAGTTGTTCAAGGTCAGTTACACAAAAGGTGAAGTTTTATTTTGCAGCTAGCCAAGCAGTTAATTCTGCCATGACAGAAGCAAACTTCTCGTTAAGTGGCGCGCCACCTTGTGCCAAATCAGGCTTACCACCACCTTTACCACCTAGCTCAGTTGCTAAGTGTTTGATGATGTCACCTGCTTTTATAGAAGCTGTGAAGTCTTTAGCTACAGATGCGATCAAGCTCACCTTGTCACCCTCTACACCTGCAAGGACAATCACAGCATTTTCTAATTTTGATTTCACGCCGTCGTGTAGATTGCGAAGTGATTTCGCATCCATACCTTGAACAGTCGTGATTAACGTTTTGCGACCTGCAATTTCCTTAACTTGGCTAAGTAGTTCACCCGCCTGTAAATGTGCAAGTTTTTGATTCAATTGATCGATTTGCTTTTGTAAGCTTGATGCTGTGTCCGCTAAGGCTTCAACTTTCTCAATCGTTTGATCTTTTTGTGCTTTCAATAAGCCATTAATCGTGTTGATGTCTCGATCAGCTTTTTGAGCCACCTCAATTGCTTTCGAACCTGTAACTGCTTCAATACGACGTACACCTGCAGCAACACCGCCTTCAGAAGTGATTTTGAACAGACCAATGTCACCTGTACGTTTTACGTGAATGCCGCCACAAAGTTCGATCGAGAAGTTTTTCTCTTCAATGATTGAACCCATAGAAAGTACGCGAACTTCTTCGCCATATTTCTCACCAAACAACATCATCGCGCCTTTAGCTTTTGCAGATTCGATGTCAAGGAGTTCGGTTGTTACAGGCGTATTGGCAATCACTTCAGCATTTACCAGACGTTCAATTTCTTGAATCTGTTCAAATGTCACGGGTTGATCATTGGCAAAGTCGAAACGTAACACGTCAGAAGCAACCAATGAACCTTTTTGTTGAACATGTGAACCCAAGATTTGACGAAGTGCAGCATGTAGAAGGTGAGTCGCAGAGTGGTTACGTGCTGTTGCTGCACGAATGTCTGCTTTAACTGTTGCTTCTACATTTTGAGTAACTTTAAAGTTACCCATGGTCACGATACCTTGGTGAACGAACGCACCACCAGATTTTTTCGTGTCTTGAACTTCGAAAATACCTGTATCGTTTTTAAAGATACCTGTATCACCGATTTGACCACCGCTTTCTGCATAGAAAGGTGTTTGGTTTAGAACGATTAAAGCTTCATCACCTTCAACGACTTCATCAACTTGTTCGCCATCTTTATAGATTGCGATGATTTGACCCTCACCAGCAGTTGCATCGTAGCCGTCAAACTGAGTTTCGCCTTCAACTTTTACAACGCTGTTGTAGTCGATTGCGAATTTACCCGCATCACGTGCACGTTGACGTTGAGCAGCCATTTCTTTTTCAAAACCAGCTTCGTCAATGGTTAAATCACGTTCACGTGCGATATCCGCTGTAAGGTCAGTTGGGAAGCCGTACGTGTCGTAAAGTTTGAAGACCACTTCGCCCGGAATGACAGAACCTTTTAAGTTAGCAAGTTCGCCTTCTAGCAATTTCAAACCTTGTTCTAAGGTTTTAGCGAATTGCTCTTCTTCTTTTAGAAGTTGTGCTTCGATACGTGCTTGGTTTGCCGCAAGTTCTGGATATGCAGCACCCATCACCTCGGTTAAAGGCTTTAACATTTTGTGGAAGAATGAACCTGTCGCACCCAACTTGTTACCATGACGAACTGCACGACGGATGATACGACGTAGAACGTAGCCACGCCCTTCATTTGATGGGTTTACGCCATCAGCGATTAGGAATGAGCACGAGCGTGCATGGTCGGCAACGACTTTAAGTGATGCTGGGTATTCAACTGGTTTGCCTTCCGCTTGCGCTTTCGCTTCAAGTTCAGCAGTATCTAAACCAATAATTTCAGCTGCAGCTTTTAATAGGTGTTGGAATAGATCAATTTCGTAGTTTGAGTTGACGTGTTGTAAAACAGCAGAAATACGCTCTAAGCCCATACCTGTATCGACAGACGGGGCAGGAAGCGGATGGAGTACGCCATCAGCAGTACGGTTAAACTGCATGAATACGTTGTTCCAAATTTCGATGAAGCGGTCGCCATCTTCTTCAGGTGTGCCTGGTAAGCCGCCCCAAATGTGATCGCCATGGTCATAGAAAATTTCAGAACATGGACCACAAGGACCTGTATCGCCCATTGCCCAGAAGTTATCTGAAGCGTATTGACCGCCTTTGTTGTCGCCGATACGGATAATGCGAGACTCATCTAGACCGATTTCTTTGTTCCAGATGTCGAATGCTTCATCATCAGTGTGATAAACCGTTGCATATAATTTGTCTTTAGGTAGACCTAACCATTTTTCATTGGTTAAGAAATCCCAAGCGAATTTAATCGCGTCACGTTTAAAGTAATCTCCGAAAGAGAAGTTACCTAACATTTCAAAAAACGTATGGTGACGAGCTGTGTAGCCCACGTTATCTAAGTCGTTATGTTTACCGCCAGCACGAACACATTTTTGTGATGACACTGCACGTACATAATCTCGTTTTTCTAGGCCTAAGAAGCAATCTTTGAACTGGTTCATACCAGCATTTGTAAAGAGCAAAGTTGGGTCGTTGGCAGGAACTAGAGAACTCGACGCGACACGTGTGTGGCCTTGCGATTCAAAGTAACGCAAAAATGCTTCACGAATTTCAGCTGATGTCATAAAACGAGTACTCACAACCAAGTCACTCCATTAATTCTGTATTGGCAAATAATATGTCTGGGAAATAAAGTGCGAATTCACAAAAAAATTCACCCCAGCATACCGGGCTAAAAGTTTAAAAACGCCAAATTATAACGGAATTTGCCACCTGTACCAATGATTTTAAAGTGTTTTAATGACAATTCTCTTTAATTCTGATTTTAGGTGAAATTTTAATCATTATTGGTGTTGAGATCATTTTCAAATGCTTAAGCAGTGTATCTCGCACGAAGATCAATCAAAAATATTGAGTAGTCATAAGACCATTATTTATTACTGAATATTTTAGAAATACTTTAACATAGAGCTTTCAAGAACTTGTATTAAAGAGTTGAAGGTTACATATGCAGCGTATCGCAATTAATGGATTTGGACGAATCGGGCGAAATGTTTTAAGAGCTTGGTTTGAAAATCCAAAACAATTCAATTTTGAAATCGTTGCGATTAATGATGTGGCTGATGTAGAAACTTTAATTCATTTATTTAAATATGACACCACACATGGAAGATTTCATGGGGAAGTGGAGTTGAGTTATGTTGCAGAGCAAGTATTTCTCAATATTTATGCCTATCAAAAAAAATTATCTATTGAAGTCCACTGTCAAACAGAACCTGATCAACTGCCATGGAAGCGTTTAAACGTTGATGTTGTTTTAGAGTGTACTGGTTTATTTAGATCTCGAGCAGAAGCGACACGCCATCTCAATGCTGGCGCTCAACGTGTGATAATTGGGGCTGCACCTTTTGATACGGTTGATGCTGCAATTGTCTACGGGGTAAATCATACAGAGGTTAAAACTACGGATCAGATTATTTCGAGTGTTTCATGTACGACACAAGCATTGGTTCCTCTGGTCAAAATTATTGACGATGCCTTTGGCATAGAAAGTGCGTTAATGACAGAAATTCATGCTGTTACAGCGGATCAATCCGTTTTAGATCATGTTCACCGCGATTTACGTCGTGCGAGGGCATCTGGGCAAAACATTATTCCAACGACTTCATCTGCTCTAGGTGCAATCAAACGTGTCATGCCAAAAATGGAAGGGCGAATAGACGGTTACTCAATTCGTGTTCCTACCATTAATGTGGCAGCTATTGATTTGACATTTATAGCGCAACAGCCAATTACAGACCATCAGTTAAATGAAGCGTTAATTTCAGCAGCACGAGAGCAATTTTCGGAAATTATGTCGGTAACAGATGAGCCTTTAGTATCATCTGACTTTAATCATTCTCCATTTTCACTCATTGTAGATTTAACTCAAACCATGGTGGTCGGGAAGCAAGCTAAAGTCTATGCTTGGTATGATAATGAATGGGGATATACCAATCGTTTACTGGATTTATGTCATTCATTTCCAGATCAGTCATGAAACTGAAATGCTGTGTCTTTTATAAAGGCTTAAGTCTATAACATAGATCAACTGCTAGTGCGTTCAGAATTACCAATAGAAGCTTATGAATAATCTAAAATTCCGATTTAATTATTTAAAAGTCTGATGCACATGGGGGTTGATCGTGATAGACTAGGAGAAATCGGGTGTGTTCCCGATTTTTTTATGCGGATTTGTTCCGCGCTGACAGAATTTAGGTTTACAACATGCCCATTTCAGAGACATGGTTATTACCTGATGGTGTAGCTGATGTATTACCAGAGCAAGCGCAAGTTATTGAAACTTTGCGTCGTACCGCGTTAGATTTCCTCGCAGCTCGAGGTTATCAATTGGTGTACACGCCATTTATTGAATACATCGAATCTCTATCTTCTCTTTCAGAATCGAATCAAGATTTAGACTTAGCCACATTTAAAGTAATCGATCAACTTTCAGGTCGTTTACTTGGTGTGCGTGCAGATATGACGCCTCAGGTGGCGCGTATTGATGCACACGTGTATCCAGTTGAAGGTGTTGCACGCTATTGCTACGCTGGAACGGTACTTCATACCAAACCACAAGGTTTCAATACCACACGTGCGCCTTTACAGCTCGGTGCTGAGTTGTTTGGTTCAGACAGTATCGATGCTGACGTCGAAATGATCGATGTTATGTTGGAATTATTAAAAAATACAGGTGTAACTGAGGCGATCCATTTAGATATTGGACACGTTGGTCTATTCCGTAGCTTAGTTAAACATGCAGGATTGAACAAAGCTACAGAGTCGCATCTATCTGATTTATATCAGCGTAAAGCATTGCCAGAACTTGCTGAATATACGCAACAACTTAAATTCGGATCTGATTTTTATTCGCTTGGTCGTTATGCAAGTGATTTAGTCGCTTTAAAATCACATTTAAGCCAAGAAATCTTAGAAGATTCGGCATTCCAAGAAGCATTTAATGCAGTTCAAAGTACACAAGATGCGATTCAGCAACGTTGGCCAAATCTGCATATTGGTATCGATGTAGTAGAGCTTCGTTCATATCACTATCACACTGGCTTAATGTATGCAGTGTATGCACCAAATCGTGCTGCGCCATTAGCTCAAGGTGGACGTTATGATGGTATTGGTGAGCATTTTGGTCGTGCACGTCCAGCAACTGGCTTTTCATGTGACTTATACGCTTTAAGCGCTGGTCAATTTAAAGCATTGGAAGTGATCGTTGCACCTAAGGGCAATAATGCTGACCTAGTCAAAGCAATTCAAGGATTACGTGATCAAGGCAAAAGCGTTGTGCAGTTGCTTGGTCAAGATGAGTTGAATTCAGTACCTAACGCGACTCACCAGTTGGTGAATCAAGCGGGTGAGTGGAAACTCGAACAGATTTAATCACCTGATTTGAATACTAAATTTCAAATCATGTTCTTCAATTTTAACAGCATGATGCAATGAGGCTATTATGGGCAAGAATGTTGTGGTACTTGGTACCCAATGGGGCGACGAAGGTAAAGGTAAAATCGTTGACCTGCTCACAGATCAAGCGGCTGCAGTTGTTCGCTATCAAGGTGGACACAATGCAGGTCATACTCTCGTCGTAGGTGGTAAGAAAACTGTTTTACACCTCATTCCATCTGGTATTTTACGTGAAAACGTACTTTGCTTAATTGGTAACGGTGTAGTGCTTTCTCCTGAAGCGTTAATCAAAGAGATGACGATTCTTGAAGAGCAAGGTGTGCCAGTTAAAGAACGTTTACGTATTTCTCCAAACTGTCCATTAATTTTGCCAAACCATATTGCATTAGACCAAGCACGTGAGAAAAAACGTGGGAATGCCAAGATTGGTACAACAGGTCGTGGTATTGGTCCAGCGTATGAGGATAAAGTTGCACGTCGTGCGGTTCGTGTCGCTGATTTAGTGCGTGGTGGTGATCATCTTAAAGCATTGCTTGAAGAGTTACTTGAATACCATAACTTCCAATTAACACAATTCTACGGTGTAGAAGCGGTTAAGCTTGAAGACGTGCTTGCGTTATGTGATCAATGGCGTGAAGTTGTTGCTCCACTGGTTGTTGATGTTACTGGCGAATTGCATAAATATCGTAAGAACGGTGACAACATCATGTTTGAAGGTGCTCAAGGCTCACTTCTTGATGTTGACCATGGTACTTATCCATACGTAACATCTTCAAATACGACTGCTGGTGGTGTGAGTTCTGGTTCTGGTCTTGGTCCATTACACCTTGACTATGTATTGGGTATTACCAAAGCTTATACAACTCGCGTAGGTGCAGGTCCATTCCCAACTGAGTTGGTTTATGATGCTGCAAACGATGTTGGTGATGCAATTGGTAAGCACCTTGGTACTGTAGGTTCAGAATTTGGCGCATCTACTGGTCGCCAACGTCGCTGTGGTTGGTTCGATGCTGAAATCCTTCGTCGTTCAGTAGAAGTAAACTCACTTTCGGGTATTTGCTTGACTAAACTTGACGTTCTTGATGGTTTAGAAGAAATCAAAATCTGTGTAGGTTATGAAGCTGCAGATTCGGGCTGCGTAGGTTCTTCTGATGCACTTGCATTTGAAACTTTAAAACCAATTTACGAAACAATGCCTGGTTGGACTGAGTCTACTTTTGGTGCTAAATCTTTAGACCAATTGCCAGAAGCAGCAATCAACTATATTAAGCGACTTGAACAGTTAATCGAATGTCCAATCGACATCGTATCAACTGGTCCAGACCGTGATGAAACGATTATTCTTCGTCACCCGTTTGAAGCTTAATTAAAAGTTTTAAAAAAGCCCTGTGATATCACAGGGCTTTTTTTGATCTAAACAACGACCAAAGTTGTATAAAAATTGGCTGTGCTGAATCTTAGAGATTGTTAAAATCGAATGTATAAAATAATAGAGTGTGCAGGATGCATAAAAATATTTCTGGAACAATGTTTTATTCGTTGTTATTTGCAATGGGGGGGGCACCCACGATTGCGATGATGATAATTCGATCTCAAACAGTAGCCGAAGATGTGGTCTACCAAGTCTTTATTGGGCTGTCGATTATGATCGCTTGCATATTGGTCCCTATTATTTTAATTCAGAACACCTATTTATTTTTTAAACGTAAAGATGAGAAGCTTGAAACTCGTTTAAAACCGTGGAGTCAAACCTATCTCGTGCTTAATATTTTTTGTTTGGTCTTTTGGATCAGCTATCAATTTGTTTACTAAATTACATAACAAATAAAAAAGTGAAGAAAAATGAGATATTAAGCTTAGTTGAGTTTGTCTATAATTATGAACAAGTACTTTCAAGTAGATTGGAACATTATAATGAAGAACAAATTATTGCTCGGTCTTACAGCATCTGCGGTAATCTCGATTTCAGGGTGTACAACATTTGCGGATATGGCGGGTGCGGACTCAGCGACATTAAATGCAGCTGCTGCACAAAGTTACTCGCAAGCCATTGATACAGCTCGCAGCAAGGGCTTATTGGATACAAGCTCAAATACCTATAAGCGTATTACGAATGTATACAATCGTTTGCGTCCATATGCTGATCAAATGAATCAAACGGGTCAGCCATTCCAATGGCAGGTATCTGTAATTAAATCAAGTGAATTAAATGCTTCTGTCATGCCGGGTGGTAAAGTTGTTTTTTATACAGGTATTGTGGAACGTTTAAATTTAACAGATGCTGAAATTGCGGCCATCATGGGACATGAAATGATCCATGCTTTGGAAGAGCATGCAAAAAGTAAATTGGGTGCTCAAGCTTTAACTGACTTGGCTTTAGGTGTTGGTTTAAGTGCAGCTGGGGTAGGTCAAGGTGGCGCAGCAGTTGCACAAATTGGTTCTCAACTGGGTGTAGGGTTGCCTTATTCACGTAACTTGGAGAGCCGTGCTGATCAGGGCGGATTAATGTTAATGGCTCGAGCTGGGTATAACCCACAAGCAGCGATTACATTATGGGAAAAGATGGCTAAAGCAAGTAATGGCGGCAATGCATCTTTCTTATCAACACACCCTTCAAATGCTCAACGAATTGAGGCGATGCGTAAAAACTTACCTGCAGCTCAAGCGATTTATAACCAAAGTCGCCGTTAAAAGAATAAAGCTAAAAAAGGATGCGTTAGCATCCTTTTTTTATATTCACCACTTAGTAAATTGTTATCACAGTATGGCTTTGATTCAAATGTATTGAAATCGAATTTATTAGACACTTAAGGTGCTGGATTTGGCTGTTGTTTATGGATGATCTCAATTTCCTGAAGTATTTCTTCTGACAATGACACATTAAAAGCATCAATATTTTCTTTGAGTTGATTTAAATCGGTTGCACCAATGATTGTGCTGGTCACGAAGAACTGCTGCTTAATGAAAGCTAACGCCAATTGCGTTAATGTCAGTCCATGTTTTTCTGCTAAGAGGGCGTATTGTTCAGTTGCCCATTCACTTTCAGGATTACTATAACGCACAAATCTAGAGTATAAGGTGACTCTGGCATTTGCAGGTCTCGCACCATGTCTAAATTTTCCTGTTAAATAGCCAAAAGCGAGCGGTGAATAGGCCAGTAAACCGATGCCTTCAAATTTAGCAATCTCCGACATGCCGATTTCATAGGTACGATTTAATAAGTTATAGGGGTTTTGTACAGAAACAAATTTAGACAGCCCTAACTTTTCAGCTAAATGTAGAAATTTCATGGTTCCCCATGGTGTCTCATTGGAGAGTCCGATATAACGAATTCTACCTCTATTAATTTCCGCTTGAAGGGCAGATAAGGTTTCCTCGAGTGGTGTGATATCTAGTGTACTGTGAGCATGGTGATTGGTATAACCCAATTGACCAAACATATTGGTTGGGCGTTGAGGCCAATGCAGCTGATAAAGATCAATATAGTCAGTTTTTAAGCGTCTAAGATTTGAGTCTAAGGCTGAGCTGATGTCGCTGGCAGTATAGCGAGTTGTGCCGCCTCTAATATTGCTACCACCTTGGCCTGGACCTGCAATTTTTGAAGCAAGAAAAAGTTGATCACGTTGGCCGTGCTGCTGAATCCAATTGCCGATAATTTCTTCCGTCGAGCCTTGAGTTTCGACTTTAGGTGGTACTGGGTACATCTCTGCAGTATCCCAAAAATTTAACCCCCGCTCGAGTGCATATTCCAGTTGTTGGAAAGCCTCGGACTGGCTATTTTGCTCACCAAAGGTCATTGTTCCTAAACAAATTTCGGGAACGTGTATATCTGTTTGCCCAAGTCGATTAAATTTCATGCTCAACATCCTTGCTGTATTTTTTAAGTTGATATATTGAAATCATACCTAATCTAAGATTCAAAACGTATGTAAAATAAATTCGAAAGTTTTCAGAAAAAAGGCAATAAAAAAGCAAATCGTCAGATTTGCTTTTTTGAATGTAGATCAGATGAAAATTTATTCATCATCATTGTTGTCAAAGTCTTCTTCAACAGAATTTACTGCTTCTAATGATGAATCAAAAATTAAGATAGCTTTACCATCAGTTTCAATCATGCCTTGTTCTTCAAGTGTTTTAAGAACACGACCAACCATTTCACGTGAACAACCTACAATACGACCAATTTCTTGACGAGTAATACGAATTTGGCGTCCATTTGGAAGAATCATTGCTTCAGGTTGAGCTGACAAGTCGATTAAACAACGTGCAATACGACCCGATACATCAATAAATGCTAGGTCAGTTACTTTTCGAGTTGTATTTTTTAAGCGACGAACGAGCTGTGCGAACACCGCATAGCTAAGATCTGGATACTGCTTACTTACTTCATGGAAGTTAGCATATGAAATTTCAGCAATCTCACATACATCACGTGTACGTACTTCTGCAGTACGCTGAGGATTACTTTCAAATAATCCCATCTCTCCAAAAAAGTCCCCTGGGTTTAAATAGGCTACAACAATTTCACGTTCATCATCTTCACGTAAAATAATTGAAACCGACCCTTTTAAAATTAGATACAGAGATTTCGACTCTGAGCCCGCATCAATAATTGAAGTTCGTTTTGGAAATCTATTGATGTGCGCACGCTTGAGCAAAGCTTTGACAGATTCAGGTAATTGACCTGGCGACAAAGCATCTGTACTAAGTTGTGAAAAATTAGAAGTCATGCTTTTTAAATTCCGATTTGGATAGTAACTAGATCTTTAGACCTAAATAAACTTGCCACGTGAAGCATAAGAGGTGAAATTCCTTATCAGCTCAATATATGCTAGTGTACAGTCCTAAGTAAATTTATAGTTTTTTTTAGGTAGTTGCAATGCATACTAGCGTACATTGGTTAGAGAATGTTGCTTTTGAAGCAAAATCTGAAAGCGGTCACCAAATTATCATGGATGGTGCTGAAGCTTACGGTGGTGAAAACCGTGGTCCACGTCCGATGGAACTCATTTTAATGGGGCTTGGTGGGTGTGCTTCGTTTGATATTGTGACCATATTAAAAAAATCTAGACAAGATGTGACTGGTGTTCAATGTCAGTTGAAAGCTGAGAGGGCAGACACAATTCCTGCGGTTTTCACAAAGATACATTTGCATTTTGTGGTTACAGGAAAAGCAGTTAAAGAAAAGCAAGTCGCTAAAGCGGTTGAGCTATCTGCAGAAAAATATTGCTCAGCAAGTAAAATGCTTTCAGATGGTGGTGTTGAAATTACACATGATTTTGAAATCATTGAAGCCGAAGCTTGATTTTATCGAGTTGAAAAAAGCAACCTTAAGGTTGCTTTTTTTATGTAAGTTGAGCGAATCAATTTTACTCTTGTACCCATGGCAGATTGTGAAATCGCCAGCCATTGTAAGTACCACGATGTGAGTTAGGGTCTAAATCACCTTCAAAACCTTGATCGATATTGTATACGTTCGTGAAACCAGCGTTATACGCCACACTCGCTGCTGCTGCAGAGCGCTTTCCACTACGGCACATGAGCAAAATGATGTCATATGCATTAACAAAAGATTGTAACTTCTCTAAAAACTCTGGGTTACGTTCAAGTGAGATGCCTGTCAGCCAAGGAATATGTTCTGAATGTTCGACATAACCTACAAATTTTCGCTCTTCATGTGTTCTGACATCAATAATGATCGCTTGCTGGGATTGAAATAAAAGCCACGCATCTTGGGGTTTTAAAGAGCCTGCAAAGAGGAGTGTATGCTCTTCTACATTTTTTTTTGCTTCAGATAAAATAAATTTAATTTTATCTTGATGGACTTTATTTTCTGAGAGATTTATAAAATGATTCATGTAAGTATGCCTGAATGATTAAATCATCCGTTTATGGAAAACGGTGATTATTATAAGTTTTATCTATATTCTTTAAATAAATATAAAATTAAATGTTTATCTTATAAATTCATATTGAATGATTTTGCACAACATGTACCGATTAGGTCGATATAAGTTCGGCGTACTCCTATGTGATGATTTGAGAACAATAATGACCGTTTACTGAGAATATATTTTCTTTGTCATATGTAGTGAATAGTAGATAAATATCATAATCACCATGAAAAAATTGTGAAGTGGTATTGAAAAATGTATGAGCAGCACAAATATTATAATTATAATCTATCTTTATTTTTTAAATAATTGAAATTTAAGAAAATAATTAAAAAACCGACTTGAAATATGACGCTTCTCACCCATTAACTAAGCAAGTACCAAATTTGTTGTGAGGAAAATAATAATGCGTTTTGAAAAATTTACAAATCGCTTACAGCAAGCCTTATCTGATGCGCAATCTTTAGCAATGGGCAAGGATCATACAGCGATTGAAGGCATCCATATACTATCGACACTGCTTGAAGAGCCATCAAATATGAGTTTGTTGCAGCAGGCAGGGGCGAATTTACGAGAATTGAGCACAAAGTTGCAACAGGCGCTTGCTGATGCACCAACACTTGCCCATCCAACTGGGGATATCAATCTCAGTCCAGATGCGGTTAAAGCGCTTAACTTGGCAGATAGTTATGCACAAAAATCGGGTGATGAGTTTCTTTCAACAGATTGGGTGTTACTTGGTTTAGCAGAAACAGGTGCAACCAAAACTATTTTAAATGCGGTTGGTGTTCAATCCGCAGGTTTAAAAGCGGCGATAACTAAAGTTCGAGGTGATGAAAAAGTCATGAGTAACAATCATGAAGATCAACGTGATTCATTAAACAAATACACCATTGATCTCACTGAGCGAGCACTTTCTGGCAAGCTTGATCCAGTGATTGGGCGAGATGATGAAATTCGTCGAACAGTCCAAGTTTTATCACGCCGTACAAAAAATAATCCTGTTTTGATTGGTGAGCCGGGTGTTGGTAAAACTGCCATTGTTGAGGGTTTAGCACAGCGTATCGTTAATGGAGAAGTGCCTGAAAGTTTAAAAAATAAACGTGTCTTATCACTTGATCTTGGATCGCTTTTAGCTGGTGCAAAATATCGTGGTGAATTTGAAGAGCGCTTAAAAGCTGTATTAAAAGATCTTGCTAAACATGATGGTGAAATTATCCTCTTTATCGATGAGTTGCACACTCTAGTCGGTGCAGGTAAAGGCGACGGTGCAATGGATGCAGGTAACATGTTGAAGCCTGCTTTAGCACGTGGAGAATTACGTTGTGTAGGTGCTACAACATTAGATGAATATCGACAATTCATTGAAAAAGATGCAGCACTTGAACGTCGTTTCCAAAAAGTATTGGTTGATGAGCCTAGTGTTGAAGACACGATTGCGATTTTACGTGGATTAAAAGAGCGCTATGAAGTACATCATGGTGTTAAAATCTTAGATTCTGCCATCATTGCTGCAGCTAAAATGTCACATCGATACATTACAGATCGTCAACTACCAGATAAAGCGATTGATCTAATTGATGAGGCAGCATCTCGAATTAAGATGGAGCTAGATTCAAAACCTGAGTCTCTAGATAAATTAGAGCGTCGTCTTATTCAATTAAAATTACAGCTTGAGGCTGTAAAAAAAGATGAAGATGCAGGAAGTAAAGCTGAAGTTTCACACTTAGAAAAACAAATTGCTGAAGTGGAGAAGGAATACAGCGATCTTGAAGAAGTGTGGATTTCTGAAAAGCGTTTAGTGCAAGGCGATCAACAAACTCAGGCTGAGCTTGATCAAGCACGTATTGCGATGCAAAAGGCACAACGTGAAAATGATCTAGCTGAAATGGCACGACTTCAATATGGAGTAATTCCTGATTTGGAGAAACGACTCAGTGAAGAAGCATCTGAAGAGAAAGTTGAACCTAAATTATTGCGTAATAAAGTGACGGACAATGAAATTGCCGAAGTTGTAAGTGCAGCAACAGGAATTCCTGTAGCAAAAATGCTACAGGGTGAGCGTGAAAAATTACTCAATATGGAAACATTTTTACATAACCGCGTCGTAGGCCAAGATGAAGCGGTAGTTGCAGTTTCTAATGCGGTACGACGCTCACGTGCTGGACTTTCAGATCCGAATCGCCCAAGTGGTTCATTCTTATTTTTAGGTCCAACAGGTGTTGGGAAAACTGAGTTAACTAAAGCTTTAGCAAACTTCTTATTTGACAGTGACGATGCCATGATCCGTATCGATATGTCTGAATTTATGGAGAAACATTCTGTTAGTCGTTTGGTGGGAGCACCTCCTGGTTATGTTGGTTATGAAGAGGGTGGTGTGCTAACTGAAGCAGTACGCCGTAAGCCTTATAGCGTGGTGTTATTTGATGAAGTAGAGAAGGCTCATCCAGATGTATTTAACATTCTGCTTCAGGTACTTGACGATGGTCGCTTGACTGATTCGCAAGGGCGTGTGGTGGATTTTAAAAATACCGTGATCGTCATGACTTCAAACTTAGGTTCAAATGAAGTGCGCGAATTAGGTGACATGGCGACGGAACAAGATGTACGCAGTGTTGTGATGGCTGCTGTTTCTGAGCATTTTAGACCAGAGTTTATTAACCGAATTGATGAGCTTGTAATCTTCCATGCACTGAAAAAATCGCAGATTCGAGGTATCGCGGATATTCAGTTAGATCGCTTACGTGCTCGTTTGGCTGATCGTGATTTAAGTTTGACTGTAGATGACACTGCTTTCGATGAATTAATTGAGGCAGGATATGACCCAATCTATGGGGCTCGACCACTTAAACGTGCTATTCAACAAAAGGTTGAAAATACATTGGCTCAAAAAATCTTGGCGGGAGAATTTTTGCCAGGAGATACAATTGTTATACAAAGCACCGATGGAAATTTGAGTTTTAGTAAACTTAAATTAAATTAGAATTTAATAAACAAACTTAGAAAACCTGAATTCGTTCAGGTTTTTTTTCATTTAAGTGATTTAAAAATAATAAATTTATTTTTTAATAAAATTGCTACTCAAATCTATTAAGTATAAGATTGCACTCAATATTTTTGTGAATAAATGTTTAATTTGTTTATTGATTCACAAAAGGAATTCATTGTTTAGCTTAATGGGATCAATATGCTAGAATTAAAACGACTCCGAAAATTAAAAAAAGAACCCTATAGTGAGTTTGTTAAGGTAAAAGATTTAAAACCCCGTGATATTGAAAAGATGTTCAATATTTACAGTAATTATTATTCAAATACAGTCTTTGAAATTTTTGAAAGAGACCTTCTGGAAAAGACTGGTGTGTTTATCATTCGAGAACCTAAAAAAGATTTTTTAGTGGGTTTCTCAACTGTAATGGAGCGAAATTTTACCGTGAACGGTAAAACTGCCCATGCTTTTTTTAGTGGTGATACCATTATTGAGGAGGCGTATTGGGGTAGTCGAGCATTACAACGTGCGATGTTCCGTTATGTAATTACCTTCAAATTACGTCATACGGGTGTACCGATCTATTGGATGCTGATCTCAAAGGGCTTTAAGACCTACTTACTTCTTGCAAATAATTATTATCACTATTATCCAAATCCAGAAAATAAAGATGAATATTTAAAAGATTATGTTGAAGCATATTGTCGTGAGTATTTTGCAGAATACTATGATGATGAATCAAAGCTGATTGATTTTGGAGAAAACTATCAGTGTCTGAAACCTGATGTGGCCCCAATAACAGAAGAAATGCGCCAGAAAAATCGTAAAATCGAGTTTTTTGAGGAATGCAATCCATCTTGGGTTCAAGGTACTGAATTACCGTGTATTGGTGAGCTGCGTTGGGTTGATATTTTGCAAACAGCCGTAAGGTTTGTGAAAAAATCATCGCTCAAAAAAAATAAGTCGAAACTGAATAAAGATAAATTATCTAAATCGGCTCAAACCAAAGATCAAGATCAAGATTCTAAGGTGGCCTAATGTCTGTGATATTTGCAGCTCATCAAGTTTTAAATTTGGCCTGTAAAAAATCATTTAAAGACTTTTATCAATACGCTGATCAATTGGAAAAAGTTCAGCGTGATAAATTAAAAGTTATATGTGATGATCCAAAGATGGAATATGAGTCGTTTGCTCAACATTTTCCAGTAACACGTTATGCTGATTGGAAGCAGAAAGTTGAAGCATCACGTAATCAAGGCGTAAATTTACTTAACAAAAGTAAAATTATCCGATTCCAGCCTACAAGTGGTTCAAGTGAAGCACTCAAATTTATTCCATATACCCAACAATTTTTAGGTGAAATAGATCAGGCGATTGGTTTATGGCTCACGAGTTTATATCGTCGTTATCCTGAACTAAAACGTACAACACACTATTGGTCTGTATCTTGGTTGCCTGAAAGCCAGCGTCAACTGACGACCACTCATAATTTAAATGATGATAGTGCTTTACTTTCTTTTTCAAAACGAATTTTAACTCAAATTACGCAGGCCGTGCCTGCTGACATTGCTTTGGCAGAAACTGCTGAAGATGCGATGTTCGCTACGGCTGTGTATTTAGTCAGAGATGAAAATCTCGGCATGATTTCAGTGTGGAGCCCAACTTTTGCACTGCAACTGATCGAAATTATCCAAGAAAATAAGAGTGAAATCGTTGAGGTTTTATCGACTGGTCAGTGGAGTCGTCAAAGTTTAGATTTTTTAAAAATCAAAAAATCAGTAAAACGTAGCCAGATTCTAGAACGATTAGATTTGGAAGATCCGACTTGTTGGAAAAAATTGTGGCCAAAGCTATTTTTAATTTCATCTTGGGATACCGCAAGCGCACAGCACTGGGCACAAATTTTAAAAACCAAAATTAAGGGTGTAAGTTTTGAAGGTAAAGGGCTTTGGGCCACTGAAGGCGTAGTGACTATACCTTTAGATGATCATTATCCCTTGATGTATCAAGCTCATTTTTATGAGTTTCAAGATTTAGATACTCAGCAAATTTACCCTGCTTGGCAGCTTAAACCAGGTCAAATCGTGAGTCCGATTATTACGACAGGGTCTGGCCTAAAACGCTACATTATTGATGATGAATTATTGGTTGATTCTTTTTATCAGGGCATTCCGTGCTTTAAATTTCTTGGTCGAAAGATGACAGTTGATTTGGTCGGAGAAAAGATTGATCAATCTGTTGCTTTGAGTGTGATCGATACATTTAAACAAAACGGTTTTTTACCCATTAGTTTACTCGGTATAGAACAGACCGAATCGAAACCTTATTATGTTTTGCTTTCTGAGGGTAGTGTGAGTGGGCAGCCGTCCGATCAACAGTTAGATCAATTGCTAAAACAAAATTTTCACTATGAGTTGGCACGTAATTTAGGGCAATTAGATGAAGCACGCGTGATGCATGTGGAAGATGCATGGCATGAATATAAGACAATCGCAATGCGCAATGGCATGATTGAGGGGAATATCAAGCCAGAACCGTTGAAGAAAATGAAATTTATTTAAGAATTTAAAAATGACAGAGCAAAATTTACTATATCGATCAAAAATCTCGCCTGAATTTTATCTACGTTATGCTGCGGAGCAAGATGATCCTCAATTGATTGAGCTGATTTCTGAAAGTATGCCGAGTAACGGTATGGTGATTTCATTTGAGCGGAAACCGAGTTATTTTCGGGCTACACATGCACAATATAATAAGCCTGAAATTTTGGTTGTCGTACATCAAGATCAGCCTGATCAAATTATTGCCATGATGAACATCGGTTGGAAATCGTATTGGATCAATGGCGTCACTGAACAATTACGCTATGTATCAGATTTACGAATCAAACTTACAGCTCGGGGTAAAAAAGCGTTTAATGTATTTATGGAATACATTTTTGAATGTTTCCCTCGTGAAATTATCTTCCAGAGTGTGATTTTAGAAGATAATAAAGTAGCTCGTAATATGATGCATCGTGAAAGAGAAGGATATGCTTTACCTTATATCTTTGATTCGATGACCACTTTTACCATTTCTAAGGTGCCTAAGTTTAAGCAGTCTGCTGAACTTCGCCTTGAAACAATGACCATAGATAAGATTGATGCGGTCAATGGTTTTATACAAGAAATGGCTTCCCATTATAATTTTTTACCTGATTATGACTTTAGACAGTTATTGGAAGCTAATCATCCTTTTTGGTATGGGCTGAGATTAGAAGACTTTCATTTAGTGCTCAATTCAGATCATAAAATCGTAGGTTTATTTGGTTTGTGGGATCAAAAAGATTTCAAACAAACTAAAGTGGCGAGTTATTCTACAACGTTAAAACTGTTAAAACCTGTCTATAACACTTATGCTCGAATTACTGGACAGTTAACGCTTCCCGAAGAAGGGCAATCCTTTGATTATCTCATGACGCATAGTTTCCTCTGTGATCCAAGTGCGTTAGACGTACTAAAGTTTATGCTGACCAAAGTAAATACATTGGTGAAAGCTCAGGGTAAAACATCATTTTGTGTGACTGTGGTTGAGAATGACCCACGTAAGCAAGTTCTAGAGCAGTGTTCATCACATAAAATGAAAGCAGTTCACACGCTTCATAGTTATGAAAGTAAACCCTATGACGTGATTGATCGTTCTAAATACTCTTACTTTGAAGTGAGTCGTATTTAAGAATATGGTGCGTTCATCGGAATGCGAGTGAACGCACTTGATTAGCTGTAATTAATAAATATATAAATAAAATTACAATAATAATTCTCGAGATAAAAAATGGAATTCATAAGTGTTACTTTTCGACGGTCAATTTTAATTTCTTGCATGCTGATGTGTGGTTTCCAATGGGCAACTGCACAGCAATTAGATGAATCTGAACTCATCGAACAGCAAGTGATTGATCAGAATTTGAATGAAAATTTAGTGCAAGAATTAAAAAAAGAAGTATCACAGAGCGCTGAGGTACAAATACAAAATCAACAACATTTGGCTCAGACTCAAGCAGAAGAGTTTAATCAGAAGCAATTGGTTTCAAATGCAGTTTCTGATTTTGAATTGAGCAAAAAAGCAGATCCAGAGCAGATTAGCAAAACCATTAAACCACTGACGTATTATCCTTATGATACGCTACCACGCACTGTCTATGTTTCAACAGATCCAACCATTATTGTGACAAAGGAATATTCACCTTCAAAAAATTTAAAAAAATAAAAAAAGGGCAAACGAATTGCCCTTTTTTTTATTGGTCAAGCTCTCTAGTCATTAGGCTTGAAGGTGTCTAATTTTCCATGAACGATGAATTTTAGTATTACGTTTAAAGTCTAGACCAATTGTTTCATGGGTGAGTTCTTCAATGTCATAAAACGCTTTGATTTCGTCGTCTAATTCGAAACCACGATAGTTATTTGAGAAATACAGCGTACCACCAGTGGTTAAACGATTCATTGCACGTTTAATCAGGGATAAGTGATCACGTTGAACGTCAAACGTACCATGGAATTTTTTAGAGTTCGAGAACGTTGGCGGATCGATAAAGATTAAGTCATATTGTTCATTACCTTCTTTTAACCATTCAAAACAATCGCTGGCAAAGAACTGGTGTTGTTGGTCAGCATGATCAACCGTTAAACCATTTAAGACAAAGTTTTCTTTAGACCAGTTCAAATAAGTATTTGAAAGGTCGACACTGGTCGTGCTCGCAGCACCACCTAACGCAGCATGTAAACTTGCAGTTGAGGTATAACTGTATAGATTAAGGAAATGTTTACCTTTTGCTTCAGCAGCGATGCGTAAGCGAATTTGGCGATGGTCGAGGAAAAGGCCAGTATCCAAATAATCTGTGAGGTTAACCAAAATTTTCGCTTTGCCTTCTTGAACGATAAAGCGTTTAGAGGCAGTACTTTGTTTTGTGTATTGGTTTTTACCTTCCTGACGAGCACGAGTCTTGATAAAAATGGCATCGCGACCTAAACCTGTGACAGCACGGATAGCTTGTAAAGCAAGATTAAAACGTTTTTTCGCTTTTTCAGGATCGATTGATTTTGGTGGGGCATATTCTTGAACATGCAATCGGTCACCATATAGATCTACGGCGACATTGAAGTCTGGTAGATCAGCATCATAAATTCGCAAACAATAGATATTTTCTTTTACTGCCCATTTTTTCAAATTCTGCATATTCTTTTGCAGGCGATTTGTAAAATCTTCAGCACCTTCAATTTTATCGAATTGAAGTGGTTGCCAATTGGCTAAGAAAGGTTGTGTCACAACAGGCGGCTTAATCTTACCTGAGCGAATATAAATAGGTAGCTTACCATTCATTAAGCGAAGTGTTTGAGTTTCGCTAAATGCCAACACGTCTGCTTGTTCAATTTGAGCTGCAATAACTGCGGCAGTTTGGTTGGCAAAGTTCTTTTGAAGTAAGCCAGATAGACCAAGATAGAATGAACGGCTAGAGCCTTTATCACCAAGACGCTCACCATAAGGTGGGTTAGTGACAACGACCACAGATTTACCTTCTGCCTTAAAATCTGGCCAATCAGAAAGGGTGCGCTCTTCTATTTGAATTTGATCTAGCAATGCCTCAAATCCTGCAGCGCGGATATTATTTTTGGTTGCTTTTACTGCTTCCCAATCTGCGTCAAAGGCATAGAATTTTGGAAGCGGTTTTTCTAAGGCAACTTTGTGACGTTCCGCAGCTTCACCTTTAATTTGCATCCAAAGATCATGATCATGACCATTCCAGCCATTAAAGCCGAAACGACGAACCAAACCAGGAGCACGGTCAGTTAACATCATCAAAGCTTCAATAATGAATGTTCCTGAACCACACATTGGATCAAGAACAATATCTGGATTCTTTTCAATTAATTTTGCATGTTGAAGGATGGCTGCAGCCAAGTTTTCTTTGATGGGTGCATCAGTCATATAGTGGCGATAGCCACGTTTATGCAATGAATCACCAGACAAATCTAAACAAAAAGTATGTTCTTTCTTACCAGCCAAAGCATAAATGGTAATTTCTGGTTGTTTGATATCGATGCTTGGACGTTTACCGACAGCCTCCATGAAGGAATCTACGATACCGTCTTTTACACGTAATGTGGCGAATTGGCTATTGACCTTGATCTCACGTTCAACATGTAAACGCACAGCAAATGTACTTTGAGGTGCAAAAATAAGCGACCAGTCAAAACTATTTGCACCTTCGTAGAGTTCTTCAGCTACATCGCGTGCATCGTGAGTAAATTCAACTTCAAACGTATGAATAGGCGTCAAAACACGTGATGCAAGACGAGACCACATACAAATGCGGTAGGCATCAGCCAATTGACCTTTGAAAACCAATCGCCCAGGGAAACGTTCAACGTTTTGTACTCCTAAACCTTCAATTTCTTCTTGAAGTAAGGTTTCAAGCCCATCTGCACAGGTAACCCAATATGTAGAAAGACGAGGTTTAGAATTCATGAACATTCCCAAAGACAAATAAAGCAATCGCATATTTTAACTTATTTTTGATTTTAAAACTGCTTTAATGCGCTGATACAACCATTTTAAAAATAATTTAAATTTAAAGATTGATTGAAACTGGTTGATATAGCCCCATAAAACTAAAAAAACACTAAAAGATAAAAAATATGCTGGCTTTAATTTTCTCTATGTTTACTTTTTCATTATCGATGTCTATCTCTCCTGGACCTGTTAATTTAACTATTCTCAGTAGCAGTATGAACTTTGGTGTTCGAAAAACTTTTGCTTTTATTTCAGGTGCTACCATTGGATTTACTGCTTTACTTGCAGCAGTTTGCTTTGGTTTATATCAGATTATTTTATTGTATCCGGTTCTTTTGGATGCTATTGCGCTGTTAGGAACGGCTCTATTGGTTTGGATTGGCTGGAATATTTTAAGTGCTAAAGGCGAGAAAATTCAAACGGATCAACAAGATCTAGAGAAAATTCCAAATTTTACGCAAGGTGCTTTAATGCAGTGGCTGAATCCAAAAGCTTGGATTGCCGCTGTTTCAGGTACAGCTCTATTTTCAGCTTCAGAGAATAGTGTTTATTTAGCGCTTTTTGTTTTGATTTATTTTATGGTCTGCTATGTCTCTTTATGGCTTTGGGGATATGCAGGGGAAAAATTGGCTCAGTTTCTTAATGTGGGAAATCGAGCAAGAATTTTTAATATTTGGATGGGATTGATTTTAATCTTTATTTCACTTCAGATGTGTTGGGCGCATTTTTATGGTTAAATTGAATCAATAAAAATGCCAAAAAAATAACCATATGAAAAAAATCGCTTTAATATTGAGTATGTTTTTTCTCTTTCAAGGGCAAATATACGCACAAATTTCAACACATGCGTTATGGAACGCCGAAAAGACCTTAGCGATTGACACTCAAAAACAAGATAGAAAGAACAAAATCACAATTTATATGCAATTTGGACAAGATTTACTAGAAGAAATTGATATTAGTCAAGTTGAAGGAATGAATTTGGGGAAGTTGGGTCTTTATCGTTCTAATTATTATGATCGAATTGAAACAACACCTATCGCATGGATCAATCGTGATGATGGAAAGTTTCAGGTGGATATACAGACACGTGTTTGGAAAAATGGGCAGAGACAGACAGTGAAAGAATCTGTTGTTTTTGATAAAGATGGAATATTCTATTGGCGTTGAATTTACTCATGTTATCAATCTCGTTGAATCTAAACTACAGCGCCTATAAATTTAAAAAAGGGGTAATGTCCATATTTTTAGATATTGAAAGATCATGAAAAAAAGTATCATGTAAACTTATAAAAATTAAATTTTTTAAAAACTTATTGCTAAATAGGATGAAACCTAAACCAATATTTTCGGTATTTATCTAATGGCTTTCTTTAGAAGAAGGAGGAAAGGACCATATTCCGAAAGGTGGGATTTATTATTCAACGACACAAATCAATCATTAATTTACTCAAGTTAGTGCCTAGTGATTGAAATAGACACCAATAATGTACAAGTTGCTAGAATGCAATATCTGATACCTGATGTACCAATAAAAATTGCAGTTGGAGATATACTTCCATTATTGGAAAGGTCTCGAATTGTTGCAAATATATGTATTAAGCGTGAATTATGGCAGCGTGGTTGTATTTGGAATAATTATATTTTTGAAATTTAATTGGTTTCTAGTTTTTAAAAAACTAATGTTTAAAAGTTAAACTGCGGTCAGAAAAGAATTTCTGTATAATACGTTAACTTAACGTATAAGGAATCTCTCATGCACTTCGCTGCATTGCATACACCGAGCCAGATTCAACTCAACCAAGATGGGAATCTCAAACACTTCCTCACCATCGAAGGCCTTTCAAAAGAAACTCTTACAAAAATATTGGACACTGCACAGTCCTTTTTTAATGACCAAAATCAGCTCATTACCAATAATATGCTTGAAGGCAAAACGGTAATGAATCTGTTTTTCGAAAATTCGACACGTACACGAACGACATTTGAAGCAGCGGCAAAACGTCTTTCTGCCAACGTGCTCAATATTGATATTGCTCGCTCAAGTACTTCTAAAGGCGAAACACTGAGAGATACACTGTGGAATTTAGAAGCAATGGCGGCCGATATCTTTGTTGTTCGACATTCTTCATCGGGTGCTGCACATTTTATTGCGAAGGATGTTTGTCCAACTGTTGCGATTATCAACGCGGGTGATGGACGTCATGCGCATCCAACACAAGCAATGTTGGATATGCTTACGATTCGCCGTGAAACCAATAAAAAATTTGAAGATATTTCCATTGCGATCATTGGGGATATTAAACATTCACGAGTTGCACGTTCTGATGTGGCTGCATTGCAAACATTAGGTTGTAAAGATATTCGTGTGATTGCGCCGAATACGTTACTTCCTTATGGCTTCGATGAATATGGTGAAGGTGTTCGCCTATTTAACAATATGGAAGCTGGGATTAAGGATTGTGATGTCATCATTACTTTACGTATTCAAAATGAACGTATCGATTCACCTGCATTATCTTCACAAGCTGAATTTTACAAAATGTATGGTTTGAACAAAGAGCGTTTGGCTTTGGCCAAACCTGATTGTATCGTGATGCATCCAGGGCCGATGAATCGTGGTGTTGAGATTGATTCAAGTATTGCAGATGGTCCTCAATCAGTGATTTTGAATCAGGTGACCAATGGTATTGCGGTGCGTATGGCAGTTCTCGCGCTGGCGATGCAGGGTCAGTTACAAGAACAAGGTTTAATTGAAGCAGTTGCGGTATAAGGAATCAGTCATGTCTATTGTTAAAGTCGAAAATGTACGCGTCCTAGATCCAATTGCTCAAACTGATCAAATACAAACTATTTTTATTCAAGATGGAAAACGCATCGAAGCGACTTCAGATGTGCATGAAAGCATCGATGGGCAAGGCAAATGGTTGATGCCAACGATGGTTGATTTGTGTGCACGTTTACGAGAGCCAGGTCAACAACAACATGGAACGTTGAAATCTGAAGGTAAAGCAGCACGTGAAAATGGCATTTTACATGTATTTACCCCACCAGATTCAAAACCTATCGTTCAGGACAATGGTGCTTTAATTCATGGTCTTGTTGAAAAGGCAATGTTAGATGGCGGGATTTACCTTGAAGTGATAGGTGCACAAACACAAGGGCTTCAAGGAAATCAACCAGCCAACATGGCAGGTTTAAAAAAGGGTGGTTGTACTGCTGTATCAAATGCAAATGCACCTTTTGCGAATGACGATGTGGTGCTTCGTACGCTTGAATATGCTGCAGGTTTGAATTTAACTGTCGTATTCTATGCTGAAGAGCCTCAAATTGCGAAAGATGGCTGTGTGCATGAAGGCTTTATTGCTTCACGCCAAGGTTTACCAATGATTCCTGCTTTGGCAGAAACGGTCGCGATCGCAAAATATCTATTAATGATAGAGGCGACAAAAGTCCGCGCACATTTCGGATTACTGTCTTGTGGTGCTTCGGTTGAGTTAATACGTATCGCGAAGGAAAAAGGATTGCCAGTCACGTGTGATGTTGCAATGCATCAGTTACATCTTACGGAATCTTTAATTGATGGATTCAATTCCTTGGCACATGTACGTCCACCTTTGCGTTCAGAGTCTGATAAAGAGTTACTTCGTCAGGGAGTGAAATCTGGAGTAATTGACGCGATTTGTACGCATCATGAACCACTCAGTAGTTCTGCAAAAATGGCACCTTTTGCAGAGACTTTGCCAGGTTTTACTGCTTTTGATTCATATGTTCCTTTTGGAATCAAATTGATTGAAGAAGGTTTATTTAGTCCATTAGAGTGGGTTGAAAAAGTAACGAGTGCGCCAGCTGCTGTTGCACAAATGACTGAGACATGGAAAGCACAGGCTGGATGGGTGCTGGTTGATCCAGATTTGGAATGGACACTTGATAAATCTTCTATTATTTCTCAAGGTAAAAATACACCGTTGATTAATCAAAAAGTCAAAGGTAAGGTAATTCGTACTTTCATAAAATAATGTGAATTCAATCATTTAAAGGTCGATTAATATCGGCCTTTTTTATTTTGGATGATTGAATAATTCATGATTCAGTATATTTTATGAAGATCTTTATTTTTTAATAAAATTTAACTGAGAGCTTTAATAAGAATCAAAACAAAACCAATGAGGTTTGGTATCAAGAGCTTGAGTTTGATTGGGGGAGTAGCATGAAACTTCGGATGAAAACATTGACCACATTGTGCATGGTTGGTGCATTGTCAGGATGCCAACAAGTGTATTCAATCATGTATGCTTTTAATCGTTGTGATCAACCTGAAGTGCAATTAAAACTCGAACAAGTCATCCATAAAGACATCGCGAATATCTCAGCGACTCAACTCAAAAGTATTATAGAAAATGATCAAGTTATTATAGATGGTCAACTCTTACAGCGTAGTTTGAAACCAGTTCAATTTAAAATTGAAAACATTGATAAAATAAAGAAAATGAGATCCTCTGATCAGACGATGTGTACAGCAAGAGTCACTGCTGAACTACCATCAAATTATCTGACGGATGCTGATGTATCGCGCGCATTAAATCGAGAGTCAAATGTTTTAGAATCAGCTGCACTTTCTCAATTAAACTTTGAGAACAATCAGATTTCTACTGAGTTAAATTATAGTGTACGAATTTCAGAGCATGAAGTAACTGTACAATTGGTGAATGCACTACATTTCACCAGTTTTATGCAAAAAGTTCTAATAGATGCCCATTTAAAACCATCACGTTTGACGGCTTTAGTGTTAGATCGTCAAAAGAAACAAGCACTTTTAAATCAGCAAAATAA
The DNA here is from genome assembly GCF_056779945.1 of Acinetobacter sp. ANC_7635. Classification (NCBI taxonomy): domain Bacteria; kingdom Pseudomonadati; phylum Pseudomonadota; class Gammaproteobacteria; order Moraxellales; family Moraxellaceae; genus Acinetobacter; species Acinetobacter sp. ANC_7635. Next base: position 266,134 of record NZ_JBWYIS010000001.1, read on the forward strand.
AACATCAGATGATTATCAATCCATTCTTATTGCTGAAGCACAACTTAAATTAGATCAAGCCAATGAAGATCTAAATTCTGTATGGAGTAGAGCTTCACTTCAAGCACGCCAAAAAATACAATACGAGCAAGAACTGTGGGCAAAAAAGCGTAATTTAGAATGTAAATTAAATAGTGAAGGCGCCGATAATCCTGAAGTTTTTCGATTGAATTGCGAAACAAATATGGCGATTAGTCGAACATCTGAATTACAGCAAAAAATTTTCACTCTAAGTTAGGCATTGATTAAACAGGGTTGTTGAGCGTTAGCTTTTACGCATCAAATTTTAAAAAAATAAAAATGTGATGGAGTTGTTGTTTTTTATTTGATTAAATATGTCAAAATTATAAATATGCGGTATAAAAAATGACGTATAAGATTAAATTGGCTTTGATTATCTCTACCATCTTCGTTGCAGGTTGTGATCTGAATAAGAAAAGCAAAGACACCTCACAGAATGTAGAAATTGCTGATTGGAGTTGTACTTCTCCTACGAATGTCAAAGAAATTGAACGCTTTGCGCAACAGGAATATAACAACATTTTAGATCGTCGTTTAAAAGCAACAGATCAGTATGAGTCAGATTTAAAATTACTTTCCCAAATCAATTCATCGCTTAGATTTGAACTCAAGTCGATTACAACAACGAGTGATCCTTCAAATGCAACAAACAAATTGACGTGTTCAAGCCAGTTGGTTATCCACCTGCCGAAGGGGCTTCAACGTCGTGCTGAAAATGCATACCTTGAAAAACCTTGCGAATACGAATGTGAACATGACGAAGGTAGTTATACGCTCCAACATTGGATTAATGATGTTCATGGCAATATCAGTTATGGGCAAGATAAGCTCACAGGCACTTTGAATTATGAGATTACCAAGACGGATAAAGAAGGTTTAATGCTGAGTGTGCAACCTGATAATGCATTGTTAGATATTGCTGCAAGTATGACGAGATATGCTGTTCAATTTGAAGCATTTCGTAAAGCAAATCAGAATGAATCAAAAGCTTACGAAGAGTATGAGGCTGTTCAACAAAAACAAAAGGCCTTGGCACTCAAAGCTATGCAATTGAGAAAATCTGATTTAGATAAAGAGCAAGCAAGAGCTGTCGAGCGACTTAATTTAACTTGGGATAATTTGAGCGGCGAACAAAAAGAGCAGCTAAAGAGCGATCAAACTGAATGGTTCGAACGTCGTGACGTGGACTGTAAAGTGGTCTCTCAAAAGTCAATTGAAAGTATCCCAGAAAAAGAACGCGAAACTTATCAGCAACATTATCAATATTGGGACAATGAAATGAATCAAATGAATGTTGAGATGCAATATTCTAAATGTTTCATTCAAAAGACCAATGAGAGAATTGTGTACCTAAACAATGTGTTTAATTAATTCATTACAATATAGCAAAAGGGCGAATTGATTCGCTCTTTTTTTATCGGCATGCTTAGGTATACAGAATATATGTGGAAGCGATATGCGTATTAGTGTGATTGGAGCAGGGCGCGTAGCTCATCATTTGGCTCAGGTATTGAGTCAGCATCATGAGATTGTCCAAGTGTTTAGTCGAGAGCAATCTAAAGCCAATTTGTTGGCGGCTTTAGTAAGAGCTAGACCATGCAATGCAATTGAAGATCTCGAAGACACTGTTGATATTGCATTATTGGTGGTGAGTGATAAGGCAATTGAAGAAGTTGCTGAAAAAGTTGCAAAACAGCTTCCTCAGGCTTTAATTGTACATACGTCTGGCAGTACCCATATCTCTAAAATCACGCAATATCATGAACGTGCGGGTGTGTTCTATCCACTACAAACCTTTAGCTTTGAAAGTCAAATTGATTGGTTGAGTACGCCAATATTTGTTGAAGCGATGAGCGACCAGGATTTAGCATCCTTGACTCAAATGGCAAAAGAGTTGAGTCAAAAGGTTTATCAATATGACTCAACACAGCGCTTGAGTTTGCATTTAGCAGCTGTCTTCGCGTGCAACTTTACCAACTACTGCTATGACGTCGCTAAGCAGCTCGTAGATGCACAAAAAGTCGATTTTAATTTATTGTACCCATTGATTTTGGAAACTGCGAAAAAAGCGACTTTAAATCCCCCAAAACAGGTGCAAACTGGTCCAGCGATGCGTGGTGATCAAAACATTATCCATATGCATCAAGAGATGCTGGCGCAGGCTGGACGTACGGATTTAAGCCAAGTGTATAGTGTGGTGAGTGATCAAATTTATAAAAGACAATCAGAATAAAAAACAGGACTTAAGTCCTGTTTTTTTATTATTGAATCTTTTTAAATAAGAAGTCGTTAATTTTATGGCCTTCTTCAATTCCACGACGTTCAAACTTAGTTTGAGGACGCCAGTCAGGGCGAGGATAACTGTTACCTTTACCCGCCATATTTTCTAAACGAGGGCGGTTATCTAATACATCTAACATCCATTCTGCATAGGGTTCCCAATCGGTTGCAGCATGGAATGTTCCACCCATTTCAAGTTTTTCTTCAACTAAAGGCATACGATCGTGTGAGACAAAGCGACGTTTATGGTGACGTTTTTTCTGCCAAGGATCGGGGAAATAAAGTTGAATTGCATTGATACTGTTATCAGGCATTTCACGCAAAACTTGAATTGCATCCGCATCAAGTAAACGTAAGTTTGTCAAACCAGCCATACCCGCTTCATATACACATTGTGCAATGCCAGGAACATGTACTTCAATGCCGACATAATTGCGTTCAGGATTGGCTTTTGCCATAAGTACAAGAGAGCGCCCCATACCGAAACCGATTTCAACCGTCAATGGACGTTCAGGATGCTCAAATTGCTGACGTAAATCACCAACAGGATATTCCAAAATTAAGTGACCATATTGTTCAAGCGCAGTTCGTTGAGAAGTATTCAACGGAGATGAACGGCGCATAAATGTGACAATTTCGCGATGCTCGTTCAAGTTGTCTAATTCTACAACTTGCGGGTCTAATTGATCGTTCGACATAACTTTGGCAAATGAGAAAAAATTCGAATGCGGTATTTTAAGACCTGAGTCTCCTAAGTCAAACCTTTTTCTACCTGAAAGCGCTACGTAGCTATCAATGATTTGTCGATCTATTCATGAACTTTTTCAAAATGTCATGAATTGTTCATCTACTTGTCATGCCTGTACACTAGGCTTGGAAAATAATATGAACAATGAATAAGACTTAAAATGAATAAAATAACGCTAAATAAATGGGTGTTCAATAAACTCACATTATCTTTATGTTTGATCGGATTTAGTTCAACGCCCTATGCTGAACTCATGATCAGCCAGTATGTGGATGGTAATAACAACAAGAAAGGTATTGAACTATACAATCCAGATGGAGGTGTTGTTGATTTATCCGCGTATCAATTAAAAATATTTCCGAATGGTCTAACCACCGCGAATTTGACGGTTAAGCTGCAAGGAACTTTAACAGCTCAGCAGCACTTTTTAATTGGACATTCAAATTTAAAAACTGAATTGGGTGAAGCTGTTCAGCAAACTGCTAACCTTTCATTTAATGGCGATGATGCAATTGTTCTCTATAAAAACAATGTGGCTGTCGACCGTTTTGGTGCGATTGGAATACAGCAAAACTGGGCAACCGGTTTAAGCTTTGAACGTACAAAGAAAACACATGATGTCGTTTCGATAGATCCATCTGCACCCTTTGAAATTCAAAAAGAGTGGGCTAAATGGTCGGATCGCAATGCTTTTAACCAGTATTTAGCGATTAGTACAAATGAACCAATAGAGCCATCTCCGACGACTCTAAGTTGTAACTCTGCGAATACACCTATCGCTGAACTCTCACAAGCAGCTAAGAATCAAAACTATACTGTGAAGGGGGTGATTACTGCGGATTATCGTTATGCGAATGGATTCTCAGGTTTCTATATCCAAACCCCTGATGCTAAAGCAAAACCCGATCTAACTAACGCGATTTTTGTATATGCTCCTGCTTCAAGTCCTATAAAAGGAGGAAAAGTCGGAGAAGAAGTCGTTCTTAAAGGTCGATTAACTGAATATCAAAATCAGTTACAGATTGATAATTTATCCGAAAATATTTTAACTTGTAATCAAGCGGCAAGCGCTTGGATAACGCCATTATCAATCGAGTTACCATTTGAGAGTTTAGCTAACGCGTCAGGGCATGCGCCAAAGCGTTATCAAGGTATGTTGGTTAAAATCCCTCAAACATTAACGGTAAGTGAAAATTACAATTATGGTCGCTACGGACAACTGTCACTAAGTCTAGGACGTTTGTTTATGCCGACCAATATTTATCCAGCTAAATCAGCACAAGCAACGGCATTGGCGCAAAAAAATCTTTTGTCCAAAATTGAACTTGATGACGGATATAATGCACAAAATTTAACGCCTACATTGCCAAGTCAGTTTAGTGCTTTAAATACTTTACGTGCAGGTGATCAGTTAAATGCTGTTGAGGGTATTCTAGAATATCGATTCAATTCTTGGCGTATTCAACCTGTACAAGGTCGTACTCAAATCCAAATTAAAGCGAATAACCCGCGGCCACCAATGATTCAGAAAAATTCAAACCAAACCCGTGTCGTGGCTTTCAATGTTTTGAACTATGATAATGGTTTAAATGGTTTTCCAACTGAGCGAGGTGCTAGCAGCAAAGCTGAGTTTGAGAAGCAACATGCCAAAATTGTCAGTGCAATGAAAGAAATCGATGCTGATGTAGTTGGTTTAATGGAAATTGCGAATAATGGATATGGTGAAAATAGTGCTATTGCATATTTAACACGAGCACTTGGATCGGAGTGGAAATATATCACTCCGCCAAATTCAAATCGATTAGGTGATGATGCGATTGCTGTTGCGATTATTTACAACAGTAAGCGTGTAAAACCTGTTAACGCTGCTGCAGTGTTTGATGACCAGTCACAAAGAAATCGAGTGACCCTTGCTCAAAGTTTTCAACCAGTGAGTGGCGGTAAAATCTTTACGGTTATTCCGAATCATTTGAAGTCTAAAGGAAGTTGTCCTTCAAATGATCAATCTGCTGATGCGGATCAAGGTGATGGTCAGGGATGTTGGAATGCGACACGAGTTAAAGCGGTACAACAACTCATGCAGTGGATTGCAAAGAATCCAACGCAAATTACAGGTCATCCGAATACGCTCTTGATTGGTGATTTAAACAGTTATGCAAAAGAAGATCCTATCTTGGCTTTAGAGCGTGCTAATTATACGAATGTACTGGCGGACAAAGTTGTAGGGCTCGGCGAACAGGCGTATACCTATGTATTTGGTGTCGACAGTAACAAAGCTGGATTTGGTGGAGCAGGTAATTTGGATCATGCTTTAGCTGATGCTTCGCTATTTCCTGCGGTTAAGCGTGCATTTGTATGGCACATTAACGCTGATGAGCCAACTAATCTAGATTATAACGAAGAATTTAAGACTACAGAGCAGAAGTCGCTCTTTTATGCTGATCATGCATTTAGATCATCTGATCATGATCCAGTGATTGTCGACTTAGAGCTCAATAGCTCAACAAATGCTGAGCAGCCACAGCGTGACACTAAGTCAGGTGGTGGTTCGTTGAACTGGCTATCCATTTTAGGATTAAGCCTGTTAGCCTTGGTTGGTTGGAGACGCAGAAACCATTCCTAAAACTTAACAGTAAAAAAGAGCCATTTGGCTCTTTTTTTAAGTATTTGAGATACGTTCTATCAATGTTACGCTCGCTTGGTTTAGACCAATCACACGTACCTGAATTCCTTGGGCTTCAAATTTAGCCACGACATTCGCTAACATATTGACAGAAGTGATGTCCCAAATATGAGCATAGCTGAGATCTATTTCTACTTGCTTGATATCTTCTTTGAAATCAAAAAATGCATAAAAAATTTCTGCGCTACTGAAAAATATTTGACCTTTCACCGTATAGTAGCGCACGTGATTTTCTAATTCAGATTGAACTTTTACTTCACTCTCGAGTTTATTAATGAGAAATAAGGCTGACAGAACTACACCAATCAATACGCCTAGAGCAAGGTTATGTGTTGCAAGAACAATCACCACGACAGTAAGCATGACAACATTACTTTGCACGGGATGTTTGCGGAAATTTTTTACTGAATCCCAATTAAATGTCGTGAACGCGACCATGATCATAATGGCGACTAAAGCAGCCATAGGAATATAAGCCAACCAATCTTTAAAGAAGACCACGAGACATAGCAAAAAAACACCAGCCACTAATGTCGATAATCTTGTTCTTGCACCTGAGCTGACATTGATGATGGATTGACCGATCATTGCACATCCAGCCATACCCCCCATAAAGCCACTTACCATGTTCGCGATCCCTTGACCGCGACATTCTTGATGACGATCTCCTTCAGACTCAGTCATTTCATCAATCACAGTCGTAGTCATCATGGTCTCAAGCAAACCAACTGTGGCGAGCGTGAGAGAGTACGGTAAAATAATAAGTAAAGTGTCGAGATTGAATGGAATTTCAGGAACTAAAAATACAGGCAAGGTATCTGGGAATGCACCTAAATCACTAACTGTTCTCATGTCAGCGCCAAGTAGAAGTGCCAATACACTGAGTACAATAATACACACTAATGGCGATGGTATGATTTTTCCGATTTTGGGTAAATAGGGAAATGCGTAAATGACCAATAAACCAATCGCTAAAAATATATAGCCTAAGCTATTCATTTGAGCAATTTCTGGAAATTGAGCGATAAAAATGAGAATCGCTAAAGCATTTAAGAAACCATAGACCACTGACTGGGAAACAAAACGCATGAGTTTTGCGACTTTGAGATATCCAGCGATAATTTGAATTACACCTGTCAGAATCGTAGCTGCCAATAAATATTGTAATCCGTGTTCTTTAACAAGAGTGATCATCAGCAGCGCCATCGCACCTGTAGCAGCCGAAATCATAGCAGTCCTACCACCAAAGAAGGCGATCGTAACAGCTATACAGAATGAGGCATACAGACCTACCTGAGGATCAACGCCAGCTATCGCCGAAAATGCGATTGACTCTGGAATCAAAGCTAAGCCTACGACTAAGCCTGCAAGTACGTCAGTTCGAATGTTAGAAAACCACTGATCTTTCTTTAAATAAATCACAATTTGCCTTTCACAAAGATGTAGCAGCGCTATGGTAAAACATCACACAAATAAAAGCTGAAAAAAGCTTGAAAATTAATTCAATCTGCACAATATTCATAAGGAGATCATCGATGTTTACGCTTGCTTGCAATTTAAAAAACAGTTCTTATTGAAAAAAAGCGTGAAGCAATTTAAAAATGATAGTAGTTAGATAACAAGGAAAAAGTATGAAGTTGTATTATTCGCCAGGTGCATGTTCACTCGCAGCGCATATTATTTTAAATGAAATTAATGTTGATTTTGATTTGGTTCGTGTTGATCTTAAAACTCATACCACTGAAAAAGGCGAAGATTACTTCGCAATTAATCCTAAAGGCTATGTGCCGGCGCTAGAAATTAATCCTGGCTTAATTTTAACGGAAAATGTCGCAATTTTACCATTTTTGGCACAGCATGATCCTGCTCAAGATTTAATCCCCCCTTCTGGATTAGGTCGAGCAAAAGTATTAGAGTGGCTTGGTTATCTAAATTCTGAATTACACGATGCTTATGCAGTGTTTTTCGGTGCACCGCTCACGGACGATGCTAAACAAAAAGCGTATGCCGAAGTTGATCGTTTACTGACATTCATTGATAAAACAATTGGTGAATCTAATAATGATTATTTGGTAGATGATAATTTTGGACCTGCAGATGCGTACTTATTTGTACTCACCAATTGGTCTAATCATATTGAACATGACTTGAGTCCTTATAAAAATATTATTCATATACGCAATAAAGTTGCAGAGCGTCAGTCTGTACAGATTGCGATGCGAGATGAAGGATTGATTCCTTAACAGGTAAGGTTTCGTTCCGTTTGTTTCGAGAAAGAGCCGAAAGGCTCTTTTTTTACTCTAAAATTTTCAGAGTAATTTCACAAAGATTATTTAGAAATAGAGAGCATTAAAAAGACAAATTTTTCATCATAATTCGTTTCAGATTCAGTGGTAATCCATTAAATAAGATATCGTTATTCATGATATTTTTTGAACTAAACATTATTTAAGTTGCTGATTTAAATCTGATATTTATATTTTGTATTTAAAACGGTGGACTAAAAAATGAGTTTGAAATTATATTCTTACAACGAATCAGGTAACAGTTATAAAGTACGTCTGTTAGCAGCATTATTGAAAGTGGATCTTGAAATTGTAGAACTAGATTATTTCAGTGATGAACAGCATAGTGAGAAATTTTTAAAAATTAATCCAAAAGGCGAAGTGCCAGCATTAGTAGATGGCGATATTGTTTGAACTGATTCTGCCGCAATTTTGGTGTATTGAGCAGATAAATATTCAGATAAAAACACATGGTGGTCTGAGGATTTAGTAGAACAAGCTAAAATTGTAGATTGGCTTGCTTTTGCTGCCAGTTGGGTTCAATACGGGGTTTTCACGGCACGCGCGATATTGTCTTTCAAAGGTCCATACAATGGTTTGGGATTAGAAAGTACTGAGCAAACACTTAAAGAGGCGAAAATACGTGGTCACAAATCTTTGGCTATTTTAGATGGTGTGCTCAAAGACCGTGAATGGTTAGCGAATAATAGACCAACTATTGCGGATATCGCAGTGTTTGTCTATGTCGCGTTAGCACCTATGGGTGATATTTCTCTAGAGCCTTATCCAAATGTACGCGCTTGGATTGAAAGAATAAAAAATTTACCTAACTTTATCAAAATTGATGGATTGGATGATCCTTTGTATCGTCGACGAGTGAGTTAAGAAAAAACCCACTTTTAAAAGTGGGTTTTTTTTATTTAAAAAAGTATCCAGTTTCTGGAGAGCTTGCATTTGCCATACGTTTACGTGGCATACGACCAGCAAGATAAGCCTCGCGTCCAGCTTCAACGGCTTTTTTCATAGCAGAAGCCATTAGAATCGGATTCTGTGCAGCAGCAATTGCAGTGTTCATGAGTACGCCATCACAACCTAATTCCATCGCAATAGCAGCATCACTAGCTGTACCAACCCCAGCATCCACCAATACAGGGACTTTGGCATTTTCTTTGATGATAGAAATGGTATGTGGATTAAGAATACCTAAACCAGAACCAATTAAACTCCCCAAAGGCATAATAGCGACACAGCCCATACTCTCAAGTTCTTGCGCGACGATAGGATCATCAGAGGTATAAACCATGATTTCAAAACCATCATCGATCAATGTTCTTGCAGCTTTTAAGGTTTCAGTAATATTAGGATAAAGCGTTTTTTCATCACCTAATACTTCAAGCTTGACTAAATTGTGACCATCTAAAAGTTCACGTGCGAGCATACAAGTGCGAATGGCACTATTGGCATCAAAGCAACCAGCTGTATTGGGAAGAATGGTGTATTTTTCCGGTGGAATCACTGAGAGTAGGTTAGGTTGATCTGGATTTTGACCAATGTTTACGCGACGGATTGCAACAGTAACGATCTCAGCACCACTGGCTTGGATGGCTAAGTCAGTTTCCTGCATATCCTTATATTTTCCAGTGCCCACTAATAGTCGTGAACTAAATGAACGTGATCCTATGATCAACGGACTATCTTCCATATTTACTCCGAGTTAACCACCGCCAACAGCATGAATTATTTCTATACGGTCAGCATCTGAAATAGGGGTATCTGCTAGTTTACTTTTTGAAATGATCATTTCATTTTTTTCAACAGCAAATCGTTTACCTTCTAGCGATAATTCTTGAATCAGTTCTAATAAGTTTTGGCATTGCGTTTGAATCGACTCGCCATTTAAAAAAATATTCATCAGATGACCTTCAAATTAATGTTGAATTTTGAATGCTTGCCATGCTAAAAGTAGCCAGCCAATAATCATCAATGCTCCACCAAGAGGTGTAATTGCCCCTAACCCGCGCGGGAGCCCTAAAGCCATGAGATATAGAGATCCACAAAATAAAATGATACCGAACTGGATGAAGATAAAGCTGAATTGAGTTGAAAAGTTTGGAATTATTTTTGGTATGAGGGCGAGTATTAATAATCCAATTGCATGATAAAAGAAATAATCAGTTGCAGTCTGCCACCATGTCAGTTGGGCTTCGGTTGCACGAGCTTTAAGGCCATGAGCGCCGAAAGCACCTAGCATTACGGCAAGCGCTAAATTAATGGCTGATATTGAGATCCACATCAGGTTATTCCCAATCGAAAATTGCGTCATACGATAGCATACATGACGTACGATTTTTTTAAACTTGCATAGCGTAAATACAAAAAAAGAGCTTATAGCTCTTTTTTGGTAATCGTATTAATTTGATGACATGGCGATCTTGATCTTGTCCATGGCATTTTTTTCAAGCTGGCGAATACGTTCAGCGGAAACATTATATTCGGCAGCTAGTTCATGCAACGTAGACTTATCATCATCTAACCAGCGGCGCTGTAAAATATTGCGTGAACGATCATCCAGCTGATCCATTGCTTCATGTAAAGCAGAGGTGCTCTGAGATTCATAATCTTCTTCCTCTGCTAAACGAGCAGGGTCATAACGATTATCCTCTAAGTAAAGCGCAGGAGCGACATGAACTGAGCTTTCATCATCTTCATCGGATTGAGCTTCGAAGGCTGCGTCATAAGCTGTTAAACGACCTTCCATTTCAAGAACTTGTTCGGCTGTTACATTTAAATCAGCCGCAATAGATTGCGCTTCCTCGAGCGTTAATTTCTTGCTCGATTTTTTTAAGCTTCTTAAGTTGAAGAACAGTTTACGTTGAGCTTTAGTTGTCGCAATTTTAACAATACGCCAGTTACGAATCACATATTCGTGGATTTCAGCTTTAATCCAATGTACTGCAAAAGAAACTAAGCGTACTCCCATATTGGGATCGAAGCGTTTTACGGCTTTCATCAAGCCTAAATTACCTTCTTGGATTAAATCGCCTTGAGGTAAGCCGTAACCTGCGTAACTGCGGGCAATATGCACAACAAAACGAAGGTGGGACATCACCAGCATTTTAGCTGCGTCTAGATCTTGGTCATAAAAATAACGTTCAGCTAACTCTTTTTCTTGTTCAGCTGTCAAAATAGGGATCTGGTTTACAGTACTAATGTAAGCACCTAAATTGACCCCGGGCGCAGACAATGACAGGGGCATCAATTGATTGCTGCTGTCAGTCATGAGTACTCCTTATAGGAAAATAGTTTAAAAAACCAATTACATTCATCTTAATCCTTATAGCATACAGAATTAAGCGAATTTGGGTAGTGAAATGTAAATTTAAATACAATATTTATCCATGATTAATTTAGATGAAAACACCTAAGATTCAATCACGTAATGAAATTCAGAATCCGAAACTTGTTTAAATGCGCATGTCAATTTATGTAGCTGACAATAACGTTGAATATCGATTTGACTGTTCGGATCTGAAGCTTTTAATAAAAATTGCTGAGGTGCACTATTTTGTTTCATCGATTTCTTAAGTAGCAGTAAAGGTAAAGGGCAAGGTTTACCCATCGCATCGATTAACACTTGAGACATAGTAAAACACGAGATTGAATAATAAAGTTGGGCATTATTCTAGCAAAAGTGTGACTTAAGAATAAAATTAAATGATTTAGATGAACTGTTCAAATAAAGTGCAATTTTTGCACTAAATTTGTGTGATTAATATACAAGTTTTAGTTGGATAATTAGCTAAAATTTTTCTATTAATTGTGTTGTACCCATGTTAAGCTCAATGCGTACTTAAGGATTGCGTAGAGAAATTTGTTCTCTAGGCCTTATTTATAATGGATATAACCGGGATTTTGTTAATAGTTTTACAGAATGATTACAAGCTTTGAAATAAAAAATGTTTTAAAATTTGTTTGCTCTGCTGTTTGCAACACCGGGTGGTCCCTTTTCTTACCAACTGAGGATTAACTTATGACAGCTCGCGAACAAGGCGTTGTTAAGTGGTTTAACGATACTAAAGGTTTTGGCTTTATTCAACGCGCAGGCGGTGATGACGTATTCGTTCATTTCCGTGCTATTCAAGGTGAAGGCCACCGTTCACTTCGTGACGGTCAACGCGTAGAATTCAGCGTTGTGCAAGGTCAAAAAGGTTTTCAAGCTGAAGAAGTTCAGCCTTTAGACTAATCCTACTTTTCACTGAAAATTAGGTTGCGCTCCAATTTTGATAAATTGGGGCGTTTTTTGTTTATACTATAGACCATTATCAAATATTGATTGTAGAGCCCCTTATATGTCATCAGGTTTCGAAACCCTTAATTTACATCCGCAACTTAAGCAAGCGATTGATGCTTTAGGGTTTAATGAAATGACCCCCATTCAACAGAAAGTATTGAAATATACGTTGGCAGGGCATGATGCAATTGGACGTGCACAAACAGGCACAGGAAAAACCGCAGCATTCTTAATTAGTGTTATTAATGATTTATTGAACAATCCGATACAAACACAGCGTTATCGTGGTGAACCCCGTGCCTTAATTATGGCGCCAACGCGAGAGCTTGCGATTCAAATTGAAAACGATGCACGTGATCTGACTAAATTTACCGACTTAAATGTTGTGACTTTGGTGGGTGGCGTAGATTTTGATAAGCAAAAAAAACAACTGGATGAAAATTTCGTAGATATTCTTGTCGCGACACCAGGTCGTTTGATTGATTTTACTGAACAAAAAGAAATTTGGTTGGATCAAATTGAATTTTTAGTCATTGATGAGGCAGATCGTTTACTGGATATGGGATTTATTCCTTCTGTTAAACGCATTGTGCGATTCTCTCCACGCAAAGAACAACGTCAAACCTTAATGTTCTCTGCTACGTTTAGTTATGATGTACTCAATCTTGCTCAACAATGGTTATTTGAACCTGTTACTGTCGAAATTGAGCCTGAGAAAAAAACCAATGCTGACGTAGAGCAACGTGTTTATGTGGTTGGGAAATCAGATAAATACAAATTGCTTCAAGAAATATTGCGTGATGAGCCAATTGAAAAAGTCATGATATTTGCAAATCGCCGTGATCAAGTCCGTAAGCTGTATGATCATCTTAAGCATGATGGTTACAAGGTAGTGATGTTATCTGGTGAAATCGCGCAAGATAAACGTTTAAAGATGTTGGATCAATTTAAAAATGGCAAACACAACATTATGATCGCAACAGATGTGGCTGGTCGAGGTATTCATGTGGATGGTGTGTCACACGTGATTAATTTTACTCTGCCTGAGCAGTCTGATGATTATGTACACCGTATAGGTCGTACAGGTCGAGCAGGAACAAGAGGGGTGAGTATCAGTTTCTTGTCAGAAGATGATGCTTTTTATTTACCTGAGATCGAAAAAGCGATTGGTCAAAAGATTCCATTGACACGTTTAGATGGTTATTGCTAATTGCTCAATAAAAAAAAGTCCCATCAAAGGGACTTTTTTATAGGAAATTTTAGCGGGTTGAATTACAGCTGAAGGTGATTGTTGTTTCATAGTCAGTGTCTTTTTCGATTGTATTTTTAGTACCAATAACAGAGCCAAGAACTGATGAAGCTGCAGTAATGAGTTTACCAGTCTGTTCATCCACAACACCTTTTAGTGCGCCGTTATATTCAGTTTTTTCGTCAATTAAGACAGGTGCAGAATTCTTACCACAAGTTTTGTTCGCGGCAGAAATTGCATTATTTTTTGCAAGAACTTGGGTTTTGCCTAATCCTGACACTTCATATTGATTGTTTGGTTTTTGAATAGCAAGTGTTTCAGTAGGTGTTGATGCACAAGCACTCAGGAGAATTGTTGCAGTAGCTACAGAAGCCAATGTCATTAATTTTTTCATTTTATTTTTCCTCTAGCGTTGCAATATTAAGTTTGGAGCTCAGTCATGTATGCTAGGGCTTAAATTCCAAAGAATTAAGCATGTTTTGTATCGATTTTGAAGTAAAATGCCTTATTTATGTTTGATTGTAATTATGCTGGATGCCTCGTGTATAAGTATAACTGTAGAGTAGTTTTCAATGTTTATGCTAAGCTTAAGTACATAGTGTTAGTTTAAAGATTAGTCTTCAAATGTCAGATCAATTTTCTCAAGTAGTGCATGACAATATTCATCAGCGTCAATCCGTTGGTCATTTGGTAGAACCTCATCCTAACGCAGAACAATTAGAATTAGCTTTTAAAGCCGCTTTAACCGCACCCGATCATCATCGTCTGAAACCGACGCAATTTATTGTTGTGAAAGGAGAGCAACGTGAAGCATTTGGTGTTTTACTCAGTGAAGCAGTAGCAGACCTTGGTGAAACTGATTCAATTCAAATTGAACGCGTACGTCATCATCCTATGCGTGCACCTATGCTGATTATCGCTGTAACACGATTTCATGATCATGCGAAAGTTCCATATTTTGAGCAAACTTTAAGTTCAGGCGCTGCAATACAAAATCTTTTGCTCAGTTTACAAGCTCAGGGTTTCAATACCATGTGGCGCAGTGGTGCTGTTGTGGAGTCAGATCTATTTAAAAGAAAGCTTGGGCTACAAACGCATGATTTAATTTCAGGTATCATTTATGTAGGGACTGCTTTTAAGGCGATTGCACCACGCGCTGAGATTGAAATAGATGCATTCGTCAGTTTTTGGCAGCCGTAATTGCAACATTGCAAATTTAACGATTAGAAAAAGAATGTTTAGGATTTAAAAGAATGTCGGAATTAAAGTTTTCAGATTTGGTCGAGCCAGTTGCAATTGATCATAAAACAGCATTGCGCGTTACGATTCTTGGTGGTGGTAGTTTTGGTACAGCCATGGCGAATACGGCAGTACGAAATGGTTGTGATACCATGATTTGGATCCGTGATGAGGAAATTGCGAAAGAAATAAATCGAACACATGTAAATTCAAGATATTTGCCAGATTATAACCTTGAGCCAGCATTAAAAGCAGAATCCAATCTTGAAAAAGCTGTTCGAGATCGAGACATTATTTTGGTTGCTATTCCGAGCCATTCATTCCGAGATGTACTCAAACAGATTAAGCCCTTTATCACCGCTCAGGCAGTTGTATCACTCACAAAAGGGATTGAAGCTAAAACCTTTAGTTTCATGAGTGATATTATTCGTGAAGAGCTTCCAGAAGTGCCTTATGGCGTCCTTTCGGGCCCAAATCTAGCGAAAGAAATTATGTCAGGAATGCCTGCTGGAACAGTGATTGCCAGCCATTCTGAATTGGTGAGATATGCAGTGCAACAAGCATTACACAGTGCACTATTTCGTGTATTTGGAAGCGATGATGTACATGGCGTGGAGCTTGGAGGTGCACTTAAAAATATCTATGCTGTCGCAATGGGGATGGCTGCAGCTTATAACGTTGGCGAAAATACCAAAAGCATGATTTTGACACGTGCGTTGGCGGAAATGAGTCGCTTCGCTGTACAGCTAGGTGCAAATCCACTGACATTCTTAGGTTTGTCTGGTGTTGGCGATTTATTCGCAACGTGTAATAGTCCCTTAAGTCGAAATTATCAAGTTGGATTTGCTTTAGGTTCAGGTAAAACCTTAGAGCAGGCAACGACGGAACTGGGTCAAACAGCTGAAGGGATTAATACCATTGTGCAAGTGAATGCAAGAGCCAAAGAGCTTGATGTCTATATGCCAATCACCACAGCACTCTATGAAGTGATTTATGAAGGTGCACCACCATTACATATTGCATTATCTTTGATGAAGAATGGTCATCGAAGTGATGTTGAATTCGTATTGCCGCATCATAAAGTTTAAGATTAATGAATGGTTTATCATCATTGTCATAATGTTTAGATATGATGGATGACACATGGTTTAGGGAAAACAAATGCAACTCACTTTAGTTCGTCATGGTGAAGCCGCTCCACCAATTAATGGTAATGACTCGAAACGACCACTGACCGAGCGGGGTCATATTCAAGCTGAACAAACTGCACACTTTTTAAAAGACATGGTTGCACCTGATATATTTGTAGTGAGTACTTTGCTCAGGGCGCAGGAAACTTTAAAACATATACAGCTATTCTTTCCAAATGTTGAAGTTTTAGTATGTGATAAAATTAAACCTGACGATGATGCTAAAGTTGCAGTTGAGTGGTTATCTCAACTACCTTTTGAGAATATTGTGGTTGTATGTCATATGAATGTTGTGGCATATATTGAAGAAATTATTACGTCTGAATTTTTTAATCCTTTTGCACTTGCTGAAGCGCGGATTTATGATCAGACAGTCATTGCTGCGGGACTTTCCACAAAATTAAAACATTTTGTACCGTCAGCTTAATAACCATAAGTGTTTAATGAATAAAACGGCAGAATAAAATTAATGTTGTATTTATGGATGCCAGTGTCGAATGGGGTTTGGCTCTGGTCAAATGGTGAAAATTGGAATTCATCAACAACGCTAGAAGAGTTAATTCAAGATACTCAACCGTATCATGGACAAGAAGCTGTTGTATTCTTTTCAAGCCATGATGTACAAATTATTGAACAGAATATGCCCAAAGCGCAATTCAAGCAAATTGGAAGCGAAGGCGCTAAATATTTACTTGAAGAATATACCATTCACTCCATTGATCAGATGAAAGTGCTTACTCAATTTGAGGCACCAGATCAATTGTCAGTAATGGGGATCAGTCAATACCAAGTCCAGACAATGCAACATGCTCTGAACTTGATTCCGGTGAAAGTGGTTGCGCTATTACCCGATTTTTTGGTCTTACCAGTGCCAGAACAGGGGCAAACTATTTTAGCCAATATTTATGGGCATTTATTGGCGAGAACAGGATCAAATCAAGGTTTTGCGATTGATGATTTAGCATTGTTTTTGGATCTATTGCCAAAGCCTATACATATTTTGCATGATCGGTTAAATGATGATCAGATGATGAATTTGATTCATGCAACGGAACAAAATGAGCGGGAAAGCTTTAATTATGTATTTAAAGCTGAAAAAAAATTAAAGAATCATCCATTCAATGTTTTGCCTAAAGCAAAAAACACAGAGGGTGGAATCTCAGGCTATTGGAAAGCATGTGCAGCACTGCTTGTGGGCTTGCTTGTAGTGCAATTCAGTTATGATTTAGTGCGTTGGGTAAAGTTAAAAAAAGTATCTGATCAAACGGCTTTGGTTGCGGTAGAGCAATATCAATCTTGGTTTGGACCCAATAGTCGTCTCAATGAGCAAAATTTGCGAAGCCAATTTGAAAGTAATTTGCGGATGAGTAAACCTGCAAATACTGAGGTCTTACAGTTAATCAGCCGTGTAGGTCCGATTTTAATGCAACATCAAATTATCGCAAATCGTGTTTCTTATGAAGCATCTGGTTTAAGTATGGATTTGGTGGCGGACTCATCCGAAAAATTACAAAATCTAATTCAGCAAATGAATCAGCAAGGCTTCAAAGCTGAACTTGGGAATGTGCAAACTCAGGATAAAATGGTCGTTGGTTTGGTGAAAGTACAATAATGAAAACTTTAGAAAAATTTCAAAATCAATTTGATCAATTATTTGAAAAGATTGATGACTATTTATCGTCATTGAGTGTACGTGAGCGTGTACTTGTCATCGCTGCAACGATTATCGTTGTCGTCGCATTGATTGGTTCTGCTTTGTGGAAAATGCATGAAGCAGCAGATAATCAGCAAAAAAGATTGAATGAACTGAAAGACACATTGGTGTGGATGCAATCCAATGTGGTGACAATGAAATCTTCAACAGATTTAAGCCTAACACCTTCGGATAAAATTCAGCGTGTGGCACAACAAGCAGGATTATCTGTGGTCACACAACCAAGCGATAATAAATTGATGATCAGTGCTGAGCATGAAAACTACGCGATCCTCGCAAATTTTCTTACCCAATTGGTTCAAATGGGTTTAAGTGTTGAAAAATTGGAACTTATTAAGTCTGGAGCTGCGATTAAATTAACAGCATCAGTACAGTAAGTGGTGAAAATAAACCTATGACAGGCATAGCGTTTTGGGCATACTCAGCCTATAATGTGGCAACTTAAAAAACCGCAGTTTTTGAGATATGTTATATTCGCTTGCTCGTCCATTTCTATTTTCATTGGCGCCTGAGCGTGCACATGATTTGACATTATCAATGCTTAAATCGACATATAAGTTTGGCATAATGCGTCAAAAAATAGACCCAAAGCCAGTGACTTGTATGGGTATTCAATTTCCAAACCCAGTTGGTTTGGCTGCAGGTTTAGATAAAAATGGTGCATATATTGATGCACTTGCGAGTTTAGGTTTTGGTTTTATCGAAATTGGAACCATTACCCCTCGACCTCAGTCTGGTAATCCTCAACCGCGTTTATTCCGCCTTCCAGAGGCTCAAGCGATTATTAATCGTATGGGTTTTAATAATGATGGTGTAGATCAGCTGATTGAGAATGTTAAAGCAGCAAATTATAAAGGTGTATTAGGCATCAATATCGGTAAGAACGCCGATACAGCAGTTGAAGATGCTGTAACTGATTATCTAATTTGTTTAGAAAAAGTTTATAATTATGCATCTTATATTACTGTTAATATTTCATCTCCGAATACCAAGAACTTACGTAGTTTACAAAGTGGACATGCATTAACAGAACTTCTTGAAACTTTAAAAAATCGTCAACTTGAACTTGCTGAACAATATCAACACTATGTTCCACTGGTATTAAAGGTTGCCCCAGATTTAACTGAGTCAGATATTGAATTTATTGCATCTCAATTAATTCAATTTAAAATTGATGGTCTGATTGTGACCAATACGACTTTGTCACGTGAGGGTGTAGAAAATTTAGTGCATGGTGATGAAGCAGGTGGTTTATCTGGTGCGCCTGTATTTGAAAAAAGTACACAATGTCTATCTGCATTTTCAAAATTACTTCAAGGTCAAATCCCATTGATTGGTGTTGGTGGTATTCTTAGTGGTGACCAAGCTGCGACTAAACAGCAATCGGGTGCGCAATTGGTTCAAATTTATAGTGGTCTAATTTATACAGGGCCAAAACTGATTAAAGATTGCGTACAAGCTATGACCTAATCTATGAATACCATCGATATCTTTATACTGATTATTCTGCTCATTGGAGGGCTTAACGGTTTGCGTCAAGGATTCGTTAAAGCCTTTGCGAACTTGGTAGGATGGATTTTTGCACTCATTATGGGTGCAAAATTTGCGGGTCAAATTGCGCCTTCAATGTCCGCACTCAGTCAAGATCCTGTGGTTCAAAAAATAGCGGCATTTGCTTTTATTGTTCTGATTATTGTTGTTTTGACTTGGATCGTCACTGCAATATTAAATCGGTTGCTGAAAAGCTTAAAGCTTGGTCCATTAAATCGATTGGCAGGTGGTGCATTTGGCACCTTGAAAGGTCTCTTAATCGTCCTCATTACTATGCAAGGGATTGGTTCATTTGTAGAGAGCTCTCCACATTGGAAACAATCTAAGTTTATTCAAACTTTATTGCCTTACGCGCCTTTAGCGACTGAGTACACCAAAGAGACAGCGTCAAAAGCTTTAAGTCATATGAAATCAGAAGAGTCGAATCAATCATCAGATTCTTCTCGTCAATCATCTTCTGAACAAGATGATTCGTCATCTCATTCAACGAATAATCCTTTTTATTAATCCTAGCTTGTCTGCGAGGTTGCTATGTGTGGAGTTGTTGGTATAGCTGGTAAATCACCTGTTAACCAAATGTTGTTTGATGCATTAACGATGTTACAACATCGTGGACAAGATGCTGCAGGGATTGTGACATGCCATAATGGTCGTCTCTTTTTGAGAAAAGACAATGGCATGGTGCGTGATGTATTTCATACACGTCATATGCGTGCATTGTTAGGTAATTACGGAATTGGTCATGTCCGATATCCAACAGCTGGCTCATCGAGTAGCGCTGAAGCACAACCATTTTACGTAAACTCTCCTTATGGTATTACTTTAGCGCACAATGGTAATTTAACCAATGCTGACGAGATTCATGATGATCTGTTTAAAACAGATTTACGTCACATGAATACTGATTCAGATTCAGAAGTGTTATTAAACGTTTTTGCACATGAATTACAAAAACGCGGCAAACTTACACCGACTGCGGATGATATTTTCCATGTAGTCACTCGTGTGCATGAGCGTTGTAAAGGTGGTTATGCTGTTGTTGCGATGATCACAGGTCATGGTTTAGTTGGCTTCCGTGATCCAAATGGTATTCGACCTTTAATTTTGGGATCGCGTGATACCGATGATGGTGTTGAATATATTCTTGCTTCCGAATCAGTTGCTTTAACAGCGCTTGGTTTTAAAGTTGAACGTGATGTGATGCCAGGTGAAGCAATTTTTATTGATGATGCCGGTAATCTATTCACGAAGCAATGTGCGGCTAACCCACACCATTGCCCATGTATTTTTGAGTATGTTTATTTTGCTCGTCCAGATGCCATCATTGATGGAATTTCGGTATACAAAGCACGTTTGAAAATGGGTGAGAAGTTGGCGCAGAAAATCCTGCGTGAATGGAGTGAGGACCATGACATTGATGTTGTCATTCCTATTCCAGATACTTCGCGTACATCCGCGTTAGAACTTGCCAATACACTCGGTGTGAAATTCCGTGAAGGTTTCATGAAAAACCGTTATATCGGTCGTACCTTCATTATGCCGGGTCAGCAGTTGCGTAAAAAGTCTGTACGTCAAAAGCTCAATCCAGTTGAATTAGAGTTTAAAGATAAGAACGTATTGCTTGTAGATGACTCAATTGTGCGTGGCACAACGTGTAATGAGATTATTCAAATGGCGCGTGACGCCGGTGCTAAAAAAGTTTTCTTTGCATCTGCTGCACCAATGGTGAAATACCCGAATGTCTACGGTATTGATATGCCAGTTAAAAACGAATTAATTGCTTCAAATCGTGATGTTGAAGAAATTCGTGAAATGATTGGTGCTGATCGTTTGATTTTCCAAGATTTGGAAGATTTAAAGCAAGCTGTTCGTACGAAAAAAGTACCTGAGTTAACTGACTTCGACTGCTCAGTATTTGACGGTATTTACGTTGCGGGTAACATTGATGAGTCATATCTCGATGGTTTAGAGCGCAAGCGTAATGACTCTGCCAAGAAAACCAAAGATGGTTATATCGATCTAAATATTGATGCAGCCTCAGTTGATCTGAGTGGTATTAAAGAAAATTAATTTATAGTTTTCTATTTGAAAAAGCGGGTATTTCCCGCTTTTTTAATTTATGATCACAACACAATGTAATGAGGAAATTTTACATTGAAAGATGTGAGTGGTTACTTAATTAAAAACAAAAATATGCTGTGGTCATTAAGCGTATGTTTAATTGTTATTGTGCTCGCAATTATCATTTTAAACACGACGCTCGGATTGTTGGTTCACTATATTGATCCTTCTGAGTCCATTTGGTGGCATTTTCTCAGTCCATATATGATGCTGCTATTGATTAGCATTATTGGTGGTTCTGTCGTTTATGAGTTTTATGTCTTCCGCTCTGGTGGTCATACGCTCGCAAAACAATTGAAAGCACGACAACTCACTTTTATTGAAAGTACTCCAGAAGAAAGTACAGCGCTTAGGCTTGCTGAAAAATTAGCACATCGTTTCTCAATTGATACACCTACACTCTATGTCTTACCCGATGAAATAGGGGTTAATGCACTGACTGCGGGTTTTCATCCCAAAGATACTGTGATTATTCTGACTTGGGGGGCGCTACAAAATCTCGATGAGTTAGAGCTTTATGGATTGTTGGGTCATGAATTCCATAAAATTTTATCGGGTGAAACTCGAGAAAATACTCGTCTTAAAATTTTATACAGTGGGTTAATTACCTTTAGTCAATGGGGCAGTAAAATCGCGAAGCAGGGATTTCGACGTAATCGGGATCAATTGAGAGATAGTTTGGAAACAACTTTTGTGGCGATCGGTGGAGTCATATGGTTAATTGGTAGTTTAGGCGTCTTTATTACGCGTCTGATGAAATATATTACTTTGGGTAGTCGAACATTGTATAACGATGCAATGACAAGACAATTATTGAGTAGTAATGCAAATATTCAAACCTTATTAAGAATCTATGTTCATCACGCAGGATCACAGATTCATAGTGAATATTCTGAAGCTATTTCTCATATGTGCTTTGCTAACTCACTTAGTCCTCAAAGTTGGTTGAATATCCAACCTTGTATTCAAGATCGTATATATGAATTAAATCCGAATTTACTTGAAGATATTCAATTAGAAAATTTACAAAAATTACGAAATCAACCACTATTTAGTTTAATGCGTTCTTTAGAGGAGTCTATTGCTGAAGAATATAATCCATGGATGTCACCACAGCCACTTCCATTATTAAGATTATCACCGATCAGCTTTGCAATTAAGGATGCCATCAAACCCTTAAATAGTGAAGTTAGACAGCAGATGAAACGTCCAGAACTCATTCAAAGGGCTTTGCAAACTTCGACTGGTGCGCGTGAAGTGATGGTTGCGATTTTAATGATTCGGCAGTACCGTGAATTTATTCCTTCTGATGCGCCTGTGAGTCGTGCAATTGTCGACTCACTGTTAAATATAGATGGTCGAGTGCATATTCAAATTTTTCATGAGGCATGTAAGCAGTTGGGAAATATGCCTGCTACAAGTGCGCGTCAGTTTATTACTAAATTGGCTAAAATTATTCAAGAAGATGGTGAAATTGGGCTTTTGGATGCTTTACTGATTGAAAAGGTGAAGTCTCAACTGGATTTATTGCCAATACATCGTCCAACCTCAATTGAGGATGCTAAGCCGCAAATTGTTAGGCTAATAGATGCGTTATTACATGTTCAGCAGTTAAATACTGCTAATCAGCTTGAAGTTAGAACCCAAATCTTAGAACGAATTTTAACTCGTGATGAAATTGAGTTTTATGAAGAAATTTCAGACGAACCTATCGACTTAGGTGAAATTCTTAATGATATTGCTGGATTGTTGCTGAGAGATCGGTTGAGTATTTTGGGTGTTGCTGAATTATGTTTATGGAATGATCGAATCATTACACAAGATGAGTTAGATGTACTTGAATTATTATATTGGCGACTTGGATTTGAAAGTGATGAAATAGTGGATCAAATGCATAAGAAAAATAGCGTCATTATTGTTTAGCTATCAATGTATTCTGAATTTAAAAGGTGCAAGGATATTAATGCGTCAGAAATGAAATTAAGTTATGATTGTTAGCGGATTAAAAGTTCAGTAAAAGATTAAAAAAGTGGGTAGAATACCCAGCCCTCATGCCAGTCCATCTGTAATGAATGTGAATATGTTAGAGCATCAAAGAAGCCTCTTAGCTGTGATGGGAATCGATATATGGATTCCACAAAATACGGCACAAACACGTCATTACAAACCTTCCTTATATCGCGATCAAGTTGAAGAAAATCATCCAACAGATGTATCTTTTCCTGAATTTGCGCAAGCTCAATTAGAACAGTTCATCACAAAACCAGCTTCACAAGCTGAACAGCTAAATAAAGATGATTCTTCGCTTCAGTTAAAAAGTAATCCAGACGGTGTGCAGCTTCCTCGAGAGTTTGTGGAAAATGACAAACAGTCTCAAGATGAAGTTGTTGAGCGTCAACCGCTTGTAATCGATGCTTTTGAAATTCAAGCGATGATCACTAAAACACATACTATTCTGCTAGATGCTACAGCGCTCACCACAGAACAAGAAAAATTATGGGTGAATATCCAGCGTAGTGTGAGTTCACAGTTTTACGATTTAAAATGGCCATTTAATTTCGCACAATTCCAAGATGGAAGAGGTGCTCAAGTATTTATACAGGGTTTTATCGATGCATTATCTGTTGATAAAAAAATATTGAGCTTAGGGTATTTGCCGCATATATCGACGACGCAGTATATGCAGATTGCAAGCTTAAAAGACATGATTGAGCAGCCATTGTTAAAGCGTCGCTTGTGGAACTTAATTAAAAATTAAATCGATACTGGATCTAAAGAGGGAGTTTTATGAATAAAAAGGTTGTGGTATTTAGTCAGATAGATCCGAAAATATTAAATCAATTAGAATCGAAATATCAGGTCGTTCAAATTAATCCAAAACAGGGTGACATTAATGAGCAACTTTTAAGAGAAGTTGCGGATGCAGATGGGATGATAGGCGCTGGGCGTCGTTTAAATCAAGACAACTTACAGACCGCAAAAAAACTTAAAATTATTTCTTCGGTCAGTGTGGGCTATGATAATTACGACGTTGAATATTTAAAACAACAGGGTATTTGGTTGACCAATACGCCTCATGTGTTGACAGAGACGACTGCTGATTTGGCTTTTACCTTATTGATGAGTGCGGCTCGTAAAGTGACACATTTAGATTCTTGGACAAAGCATGGACATTGGACGCGTACCGCTGGTGTTGCACAATTTGGTCAAGATTTTTATGGGAAAACGCTCGGTATCATTGGCTTAGGTCATATCGGTGCTGCGATAGCTCGACGTGGTTTTTATGGATTTAATATGAATATTCAATACCATAATCGAAAACCATGTATAGAGCGAGCTGAGCCTTTAAAGGCGAAATATTGTGATCTTGATACTTTACTTTCAACGTCTGATTTTATCGTCATTGCAGTCGATTTAAATGAGCAATCGAAAGCGCTGATCGGTCAAGCTCAATTTGAGAAAATGCAAAAACATGCTGTGTTTGTGAATATTGCCAGAGGATCAGTTGTGGATGAGTCGGCCTTGATTGAGGCGCTTGAAAATCACAAAATTTTTGCTGCTGGTTTAGATGTTTATCAGAAAGAGCCGCTCCAAGAATCACCATTGTTTCAATTGGAAAATGTAGTGACATTGCCGCACGTAGGTTCGGCGACAGCAGAAACCAGAATGAAAATGGCAAATCTTGCTTATGATAATCTGGTAAAAGCCTTAGATGGGGATGAGCCTCAATATATTGTGAATAAGTAAAGTCTGTTGAGCATGATAATAAACGTAACAGTTCATCATTAATCTTCACATTATTCAATGTTATAGTCGATGAAGTACACGTTTAGGAATACAGGTTTGAAGAAGATCATTTTGGCTTTATTGATAGCGAGTTCGAGTTTTTCAGCGGCGGCTGATGAACTCTACAATGCCAATAAAATTCAATTTGAAGTGCCTGATATTAATAGTGGTGTTGGATTTATCGATCAACAAAAAGAAAAAATGATCGGTGAAAAAGTCTATCGTCAAGTACAGCAACAACTTCCAGTGTTAAACAATGTTTGGTTGGAAGATCAATTTATGGCTGTATTCCGAAAAATTATTGCGCAAACACAGTTGGGTCAACCAATTGCTTTGGTGATTGTAAACGATCCGCAAATTAATGCCTTTGCTGTACCTGGCGGTTTATTTGCATTGAATAGCGGATTAATTACGTCGGCAAAGAACATGGATGAAGTTGCGGGTGTAGTTGCTCATGAGGTGGCACACGTCTCGCAAAGACACTACAGTCGTTCTCAAGAGGCTTTTAAAGGGCAGGGATTGCTTGCACTCGCTGGTATCATTGTGGGTGCTGCAATTGCATCACAAGCTGATGGTAATGCAGGTGCTGCCCTGATGATGGGAACTCAAGCTGCATTGGTGGATCGACAGTTAAGTTATAGTCGTAATCAAGAGCGTGAAGCAGACCGTATTGGAATGCAATTGATGTATCGTGCTGGATATAACCCGTACAGTATGTCTGAGTTTTTTGAAACCATGAATCGTGCGACTCCAAAAATTAGTTATCTTCCTGATTTTTGGTTAACACATCCTTTGACTACTCAGCGTATGAGTGAGGCTCGATTACGTGCAGATCAACTTCCTAAAGTTCCATATAGCAACACACTCTCTGAGTTTGATCAGATCAAGTGGTATACCGCAGTTGTGACCAATCAAACCAACGAGGAACAGTTAAAGGGAGTGGTGAGAGCAAATGCATTGGCTGGAAGAATTGCACTGTCTGCTTTTTATTTAAAGCGTGGTGATTTTGATCTAGCACAAAAAGAAATTGAGCTTGCTAAGAAAGTCCAGCCAAATCATCAGCTTATCGCGCTTATTCAAGCAGATATCTACTTGGCGACCAATCAATTTGATTCTGCGCAGGAAACGATATTGGTGCGTCAACGAATAACGCCTGAAAATCGCGCTCTAAGCTATAAATTAGCTGAAATTTATATTCGACAGGGAAATTTTGTTGCTGCTGAAAGGTTGGCGAATAAATTTATCCAAATCAATAATCGTGATGCGCAAGCATGGTTCATCCGACAACAAGCGGCAAATTTAGATATTAAAAATCCTTTACGTACTGTAAATGTTTTGCGATATCGGGCTGAAGTTGAATATTGGAAGGGGGCGGAAGAGAATGCGATACGCTCACTCATTCATGCTCAGCGTTTAGCTAAGGAAAATAACTCTATGAGTGCAATCATCAATCAAAGACTGCGGATGATGCAGGATGAACGTCAACAAAAATTATAAGAGGTTTAAATGATAAAAGGTCAATGCTTATGTGGGAAGATACAATATATTTATCATGGCGTTCTTGAGAAAAGTATTTTGTGCTATTGCAAGCACTGTCAGTTGGCTCAAGGCGGTTTTGCTGCATGGAATAGCCCGATCCCGCTTGAAAACTTCGAGTTAATTTCTGGTGAAGATGTGCTTAAGTCTTATTTTCATACCGAGTTAAAGGCAAGAGTATTTTGTGGTGAATGTGGAAGTCCTTTATATTCACATCGACTTGATTTACCAGGAGTTATACGTTTAAGGCTCGGTTCTGTGGTTGAAGGGAAAATACCGCCACCTTATGAAGATTTTTTCCAGGAATATAAACCTAACTTTATTGAAATTATTCACTCTTAATGGTTAGATTGTTTGAGAATGATGAATGAATAAATATTTTAAATTATGTGATTGAATCTAATAATGAAATTGCCACTATTTTTTATGATGTTGTTTGGGGTAGGTGTGTTCACTCATGCGGAAACACTTCCTGTTAAATTTACACAAGAAATTGAAGTTGTATCACAAAAATATAATGCCGATATGAGGCATTTTCTAAAAATGCTAGCACCAAATACAACACATTTTAGCGATGATCAGACTCAAAGATATTGTGTCATTGTTGGAACTTATGTCGATGGCTTTTATCAGGTGGTGGATAAATATCGAAAGGATTTACCATTTTCCTACTCTAGAATGAGTAAGCAGGATGTTGTTGTGAAAGTGAAGCAATCGAAAGAAATGCAGATTTTACAAAGATATAATATTCAATGTGAGCTTAAATAATCAGAAAGTGAAAAACTAAAAAGTATTGTTGTAATAATATCGGGGATACGTGATTTAGACTGGACTATTTAATGACATTATTAAATAGACCAAATCAAACATAATACGAAAACTTAAGAAAGTTGAGCTTTAATTTTACTCGAAACTTGTGCAGGATCGGCACGTCCGGCTATGATCGGACGTAGAGAATTCATCACCTTACCCATATCTTTCATGCTAGTAGCTTGTTGCGCAGCAATCGTTTGCGCAATAATTGAATCAAGTTCTTCCTCAGTCATAGCTGCTGGTAGAAATTGAGATAAAACCTCAACCTCGGCTTGTTCCTTACTAGCTAAGTCTTGTCGATTAGCGCTTTCAAAAGCTTTAATCGATTCTTTACGTTGCTTGATTTGTTTTTCAATGACCGCGAGAACTCGATTATCATCTAGCTCTACGCGTTCATCGACTTCGATTTGCTTAATTGCTGCTTGGAGACTACGAATCACCGTTAACTTATCCATTTCTTTAGCACGCATTGTTGCTTTCAAAACGTCAGTAATTTGGTTTTTTAAAGTAGTCATTTATATATCCGAGCAGTCAATCACAAATTAATCTTAGTAAAGGCGAGTAGTACGTACTGATTCACGCGCCAATTTCTTTTGGTAGCGTTTAACAGCAGCAGCTTTTTTGCGCTTACGTTCTTGAGTTGGTTTCTCGTAGAATTCACGTTTACGAACGTCAGCTAAAACACCCGCTTTTTCGCATGAACGTTTGAAACGACGGATAGCTACGTCTACTGGTTCGCCTTCTTTCAATTTAACTTGTGGCATGAAGAATCCTCTAGTTTATGGATAAGACTAAGCGCCGAATTGCGCTGAGTCACAAGTGAAGGTCAGTATTTTACTCATTTACATCTCATATCACAAGTCTATAATAGCTTTAGCAATATTTTGAAATGGGTTAAAGGCAATTTAATGATCGTTTTAGGCTTAGAAACGTCGTGTGATGAAACTGGTCTCGCACTCTATGACAGCGAAGTCGGCTTAAGAGGACAGGTGTTATATAGTCAGATTAAATTGCATGCTGAATATGGTGGAGTGGTACCTGAATTGGCATCACGCGATCATGTTCGTAAATTAATTCCTTTAATCAATCAATTGCTTGAAGAAAGTCAAATCAAAAAATCTGAGATTGATGCGGTGGCTTATACACGTGGTCCAGGCCTAATGGGTGCACTCATGACTGGAGCATTATTTGGTCGTACGCTTGCATTTGCGTTAAATAAACCAGCGATTGGTGTGCATCATATGGAAGGGCATATGTTGGCGCCTCTTTTATCAGCCACTCCACCGGAATTTCCGTTTGTCGCCTTGTTAGTCTCGGGTGGGCATACACAATTAATGGCGGCATATGATATTGGACATTATGAAATCTTAGGTGAATCGATCGATGATGCAGCGGGTGAAGCATTCGATAAAGTTGCTAAGATGATGGGGCTGCCTTATCCAGGTGGTCCAAATATCTCTAAACTTGCTGAGCAAGGTGATGCCACTGCTTTTGAATTTCCACGCCCTATGTTGCATCAAGGTTTGGAATTTTCATTTAGTGGCTTAAAAACAGCGGTTTCTGTCCAAATGAAAAAATTAGGTGATGAAAACCGAGACGCTGATATTGCTGCGAGTTTTCAAGAGGCTATTGTTGATACATTGGTCAAAAAATCAGTTAAAGCATTAAAGCAAAGTGGTCTTAAGCGTTTGGTTATTGCTGGTGGTGTGAGTGCCAATAAGCGTCTTCGTGAACGTCTTGAAGCAGATTTAGCTAAAATAAAAGCTCAAGTATATTATGCTGAACCGGCTTTATGTACGGATAATGGCGCCATGATTGCTTTTGCTGGATATCAACGCTTAAAAGCAGGACAGCATGATGGCTTAGCCGTGACAACGACGCCACGTTGGCCGATGACGGAACTCAAAAAACCGACTGAAGCATAGATGTTTGGTCACGAGAAAAAAGAGGCTTATAGCCTCTTTTTTTATATTTACATTATTGAAAGAATTTGCATGTCTTCTGGTGAGAGTTGAAGATTCACTGCATTTGAAAATTGGGTAATTTGTTCAAGGTTTGTTGCACTGGCGATTGGTGCTGAAATATGCTTTTGCGCAAGTAACCAAGCCAAAGCTACCTCAGCAGGTGCCGCATTGTGGCGCGATGCCACTTCTCTGAGCTTATCTAAAAGGTTTAAGCCTCGCTCATCAAAATATTTTACAAGCGTATCTGCACGTTGACGCCCTTGAATATTGTCTAATGACGAATATTTCCCAGATAGAAATCCACTAGCCAGACTATAAAAACTTACGACACCAATTTGATGGCGTTCACAAATGGGTTGCAGTGTTTGTTCGAATACATCGCGATCGTAAAGATTATATTCAGGTTGAAGAACCTGATAATGTTGCACACCAATCTTTTGTGCAGCTTGAATAGAAGCGTCTAATTGATCAGCTGAAAAATTAGAAGTGCCATAGGCACGAATTTTTCCTTGATCTTTGAGCTTTGAAAATGCTGATAATGTTTCCTCATGAGGTGTGTTTTCATCAGGCCAGTGTGCAAAATAAAGATCAAGATAATCTGTTTTTAAACGACTAAGTGAGTCTTCAACTGCTTGCATAATCCATCGTTCAGATAAACCTTGATGGCCGGGAATCCCCATATCTAAACCGACTTTAGTAAATAGCACGATGTCTTCACGTTTACTTGGATTTTGTTTTAACCAATTACCAATGATTGTTTCTGACTCGCCACCATGATTGCCTGGTGCCCAAATGGAATAGAAGTCTGCTGTATCAATGGTGTTAAATCCACGCTCATACAGTGCATCTAAAATTTTGAAACTTTGTTTTTCATCAACCGTCCAACCGAATACATTTCCTCCGAATACGATGGGTGCGATGAATAAATCAGTTTGTCCAAGTTTTCTTTTTTGCATGAAACATCCTAAGTAGAATAATAAGACTTACTCTAGCTATATAGGATTTGTCTATTTATCGCTATCCAAATAATGTATAAACATTATCCAATGATTTTGACAAAAAAGAGGCAAAAAGCCTCTTATTAATTCTCTATGTATTCAAGCAGAATCAGAAACGGTAACCTGCGCTGATGTTGAACCCATCAAATTTAGCCCCATCAACTTTAGTACCTTCATAACCGATATTGATCGCATATTGCGGAGCAGGATTAATATTAATACCAACACCATACGCAAACGCTGTTTCACTTAGATCCATGTTTTCGTATATGTTCAAGGCGCGATATGAACTTTCAACTTTTGAATGCGCGAACCCGACAACACCATAAACACTGAAATTCTCATTAAGACGATATGCAGGGCCTGCTAGCAAAGAAAAATGCTTTACATCTGTATCTTGGCGTTCACCTGGTTCAATCCAAGTTTCATCACCAGTTTGATACGACATTGTTGCCATAACGCTTAAAGGAGTCTCTAGTTCATAGCGATATTGAGCGTGAACACCACGAATATCAAACGCATTTTCAATTTCAGACTGAGCATAACCCAATGAAACGGTGTGTTGTTGGGCAAAAGTTGTCGTTGTTAAAGTGGTCATTGAGAGGATTAAACCCAATTTAAAAAATTTAGTTATCATGGCGCATGCTCATTATTTGTGATTTATTTATCATTAAATGCTAAAAATGGCGATCATTTTTTGGCAAACTTTATTGTACTGTCTATTTTATTATTGTAAATAAAAACTAAACAAATAATATTATTTGTATTATAAATGGTGTGAGAATGTATTTATTGACTCGCAATTGAGTTTTTAAATCGTTCTTTTAATGCAATATAGTGGGAATGCTGTTTAGCTTCATCCCATTTCACTTTAAAAATTCGTGCTGCTGCAGCCTTAATAGGGTCTTCTTGTTGGCGTGGTAGTTCTTCACGCCCGTGAGCACCACTTAAACCTTTTTTGTCATTAGGTACAGGACCTTTATATTTTTTTCCACCTTTATGGTTTGCATAGCGTCTCGCTCGGGTATAACCCATTTGTAAAAATTTACGAGCCATATCTGCACCAACAAAATCATCGACTGCTAAATATTCAAGAAAGAGTTGATAAATCTTATTAGAACTTTCTCTAGCTTTATCTTCATCTGCAAATTTCCAAAAGGGCAGAATTTCAGATTTGTAAGGTTCGACGAGTAATACACCCTGTTCACCACGACCAATTCGATAGAGTTCCGGTCTCTCTCTGAAATTAATTTTTTTAAAGTCCAAAGAGTAGTCAAAACTTTGAGAATAAACACGAGTGCTTCTATGTGGGATGGTATCAAGGTCTTTATGATTGTAAGCCATCACGTTCTCTTTAGTACTTTTAAAAATATATTAGGTGATTTGAAATGAAAAACGATTATAGAATTGTGAGTGAAATTTTAAAAATCTGATTAGTTGTTTTAAAGAGATGCGCTAGCACGCTGAAAGATTGAAATTGAACTTTATTAGAATTCAACGCCACGAAGTCAACTATGGTCGATAGTTGGGCGAAATTAAGTTTTAAAATTAAAACCTAGCAGCCAAAAGTGATGAGACATGACGATGCTCTATAAGAAACATATTGTCATATTAATTTTATATCTATGGATTAATCTAAGCGATACGTATAAAAATAATTTTGGAAGTCTGATTGGATCTTATCATCATCATTTTTGGCTATCTATATGGTCGTAAATTTCATCCCAACAAGTACATTGAACAAATATTTTTTTTAGCCCTGATTTTATTTATATTTTTTTGCACTGTTTACGCAGCGCCAAACCTACTCGCATTAGAAAATCCTAAAGCTGTTTTGAGCAAGTTAGTTATTCTCGCACTCGGGGTATGCGCATTTACTTACTGGTTTAGTTCACTATTTTATAAGAAGAAACAGCAGGAAAACAGCAAACGTAAAACAATCCAAATTAAGGATATCATTAAAATATTGACAGTATATCTTTTGCTTATTTTGGTGTTTGTGGGAGGGATCTTCACTTATCGAATGGATTTAATAGATGAGCAAATAGCTTTAAGTATTCAAAACGTTCTGATCTACATTATTCTATTTTTGATCGGAGTCTTTATATCAGCATTTAACATCAAAACATTGCAATGGCATGATTTTAAACTCCCAATCATAATGGTATTGGCAAATACAATATTTGCCTGCTTTATGCTGATAATTTGGAAGGAAAGTGCTGTATTGCTTTCTGGATTCGGTTGGGCAAGTCTGTCTGCTGCTATGATTTCACAAAAACTAAATCCCTTATTGGCAGTTCAAGCTTTAATTGTGGATATGATTCGAGGGATGTTTTCCATCATTTTTCTACAGCTTTTTGGAAGACATCAACCACAAGCAGCCATTAGCACCACAGGTGTACTGTCCTGTGATGCATTCTTACCGATTATTAAGCAACATTGTGGTGAGCAATATGTGCTAGATGCGTTTAAAGCGGGACTATTGTTGTCGCTGTTTTGTCCATTGAATATATTTATTGCGATTCATTTTACCCAAAGTGTGACAAGTTAAACGGTAAAACACCTCAAAGACAGTGATTTTGGCAATCACTAACATACCATCACCATTGATATATCCGGCATTGTGATTCAAAAAAAATGCAGCATCCTCATTCATATTATCGTGTTCGTGCTTACAACCGCGTGTTCCTCCAAGACCATCGTTATAAATAAAAACATGGCCAGATTTTGAAAGTTGATAATTGAATTGCTGAGAGAATAGGGTGCAAAGGTCTTGCATTTCTGTATTGTTATCGAGGTTTAGGCGAGTAGGCCATGTATTTTTTTTGAAAGCATAACGTGTAATTGCACGATAACTTGAGGGATGTAAACACACAGCAAAAAAATATGATGGAGCTGGGTGGCGGATCATTTGAGAAATGATGAAGTAAATATATTGGAATTTTAATAGATTTGATTTTCGATAGGCGCTAAGAAGACCTGCTTGACCACGAAAAACATTCATTGTCTTGTCATTCTTTTTGACTTCATAACGTTGCATACATAAAAATCCAACAGGTTTTTTTTCATCAAAATAGATCAAAACCCGTTTGCTTGCAGCATCATCGGGGGCATAGGCTTGAGCAATGTCATTCAAATCACAACCCTCTGGTGTCATGAAGATCGCTTGATGAAGCGTTTTTAATATATTTTGAACTTCTGGGAATTGTGTATGTTGGTTACTATATTTTTTAATTTGAAGCATGGATGCAGCCTTTTTCTATAATTATTTGCGTCCCTCATACTATTTTTGAATTGTTAAGTTTGGGTTACATTAATTTTTTTGAAAAGCAAAAAATGGTTGTTATGTTATATTGTTTTAAATTTAAATTATTTTTTTAATTCTTATTTAGTTAATAAATTTTATTTAAATTAATAACCTAAAGTAATATTTGAGCTTTTTTTTATTTAAAATTTTTTGATATCGATAGAGAGCAATGAGTTAAATTATTAATTTTATCTTTATAATTATTCATGAATAATTTATCAACTTTTATCGTAATAAAAGCTAATAACTTAGATTAAAGAGTGAAAGTCGAGAAACTAAGACGTTATTCCATCTTAGTTTCTTATTGCAGAAGCTGATGTAAATGCTTAATCACGCTTTAATTGAGTAGAGCCGATCCAATGTTTTGAAAATTGGAATGCAGAACGACCTGAGCGTTGACCTCTGGCTTGGCACCAACGTAGCGCTTCAGCACGTACTTCAGGTGTCATTTCAATACCAGATTTTTTTAAATAGTGCTCTACAATCTCTAAATAAAGATTTTGATCCATCGGGTAGAATGAAAGCCAAAGACCAAAACGATCAGACAATGAGATTTTTTCTTCGATCGCTTCTTGCGGATGTAATTCAGTATATTGAGGCACGTCCACTTTTGTGATCGGGGTGTTTTCATGCATAAATTCCGGGAGTAGGTGGCGGCGGTTACTGGTCGCATAAATAATAAAGTTGCCAGAACCTGACTCTAGTGAACCATCTAACACACTTTTTAAACTACGATAATTTTCGTCTTCAGCATTAAAGGCTAAGTCATCGCAATACACGATAAATTTTTCAGGACGACCTTCAATAATTTTTTGTATTTCTGGTAGGTCTGACAGATTATCACGCTCAATTTCAATGATGCGTAAACCACGGTCAGCATATTTTGACAGTAAAGATCTTACAATAGATGATTTTCCGGTTCCACGAGATCCAGTCAATAAAATATCGTTTGCAGGTAAACCTTGTAAAAATTGTTCAGTGTTTTGCAGTATTTTTTCTTTTTGTTTTTCGATACCTTTTAAATCATCAAGATGAATTATTTTAGGTTTTTGAATGGGGATCAGCCGTTTATTTTGCCATTTGTATCCTAGTGCTGAGAAATCAATTTCCTGACTCGGTTCAGATAATGTGTGATTAAGTTGGTCAATAAGTTGAGAAATTTTTGTTAACAGTTGATCTGGTAGTTCTAGAGTCGCCATAGTTGTTTGTGAAATACAATTCAATAAAATCAAGTTTAATCTACATGATGACGATAGCGATGTGAACTGATCTAAGGGATAAATCTATGATGACTGGTCGATACAAGAAATAAATTTTATTAAGTTGATTATTTTGTGCTTTTTTTGCATAGTTTAAAAACTGAATAAAACTAATTGAACTAATAAAAATCAAAGGACTAGCTCAATGATTTTAGGCAATCGTAGTCAAATTAATCCGCATCAAGCGTATCGAATTAAAAAAATGCAACATGAGCTTGAACGTGCGGAGAGCTATGAAGAGTGGAAAGACATTGCCTTAAAGCTGGATGAGGAAACGGGCGCTCAGGAATGGAAGTTTAATAATACTTCACCGTATTTTGATGCTGAAATTATATCGCATCGTTTAAATCTCTTACGCCGTTACAAGCTGAATCATCGTGTAATTGATCTTATCTATATTTTGCGAGAAGGCCTGAGTCATGATGTCGCTAATATTGGTCATCCTATGCTGTTCACACAAACATATATTGGCACTAAAAAACTTATTGAGGACTATATTGAAGAGGTTTCACAGAGTTTAATTTATATCGCTTCAGATGAATGTTCGGGTTTGACGCATCAAGAAAAATTTGATTTTTTTAAAAATTGTCAACTGACCTATGGTCAACCAGCAATGATGTTTTCTGGTGGGGCCTCATTAGGTTTGTTTCATACAGGCGTGTGTAAGGCGCTGATGGAACAAGATTTGATGCCGAAAGTTTTATCAGGTTCGAGTGCTGGTGCGTTGATGACGGCGATGTTAGGCGTTTCTGATCAAAAAGATATTGATCAGCTGCTGACAGGAGAGAGCTTTTATAGTGAAGCATTCCATTTTAGAAGTTTCAAAGAGTTGCTTAGAGGAAATGGTGGTATTGCTGATGTGCGATATCTTAAGAAATTTTTAGTGGAAAATTTAGGGGACTTAACGTTTCAAGAAGCGTATGAAAAGTCTGGACTTGATATCAATATCAGTGTTGCACCTTATGATGTCGCTCAGGAAGATGCTCGTATCATGAATAAATATACTGCGCCAGATTTACTGGTGTGGAGTGCAGTTTTGGCATCATGTGCCGTTCCCATCTTATTTCCTCCAGTTCGACTGACCAGTAAGCGTTATGATGGAGTGCATACACCATACTTGGCAAGTATTCGTTGGGTGGATGGCAGTGTGAGAAGTGATTTTCCACAAGAGAAAATGGCTCGTCTTTACAATATTAATTACACCATTGCCAGTCAGGTGAATCCACATATTGTGCCATTCATGCAAAGTGATGCGGAACGTTTTAGAACAGATTTGCTCAGCTGGCCGCAACGTTTAGTGCGTAAACATGGTAAAACGATTGCGATGGATGTCATGAATTTCACTCGTGACCGAATGGGCAGTGTGCCGACGATTAGACGACTATTGGATCACGGTTATGGTATTGTTGATCAGCGTTATTATGGGGATTTAAATATTGTAGGTAATTATAGTCTGCGACATTATCATTATATGTTACAAAATCCGCGACCTCATTTGTTTAAAGTCCTTCAAAGAGAAGGGGAACGGGCAACTTGGTCAAAACTGTCCAGTATTGAAACACATGCGCGTATAGGAAAAACCATTGAACATTGTTTGGATATGCTGACGCAACTGAAACAGCAAAATGAATCTCTTGAAAAACAATCTACAGTGGCAAACCATTCAGCCTCTGCTCAGGCAACCAGTTAATTCTCAACAAAGTCAGCAGTATGGTCGTCTAATTTATTGTATCGAAATAGATGACCAAACTTATTGGGTTAAGCGACAACAGCAGGGTATCAGTTCACAGCATGAGCAGTGGTTCGACAATGAGATAAAACACTACCAATCACTCAGTACTCGCTCTTCAAAGATCTTAGTGCCGTTTGAGATCGTGTATGACGAAAACAGTAGATTCAATACCCGTATATCAAAACATGATTCTTCATCATTGATTCTGATAGAAAATGCGGCGCCGTTATTTGAAGTAGAAAATTCTGTCTATATTCAAATGCAGACCTTCCCACACAATGAGTTTTCAAATGTGGTCAATTTATTATTACATAGTCTAGATGCATTACTATCGATTCATGAGCAAGGATTGGTCCATGCAGATCTCAAAAGAGAACATTTTAGAATATTGAATGGTCAACCCAAATTAATTGATTTTGAACAGATGTTTCACTTGGAGTGCCATCCTAAAGTTTCTACACATGGAACACCAAGGTATATGGCGCCTGAGTTGTTTCATGGTGAGTCAAAATCACAAGCATCAGATATATATGCACTCGGTATTATTTGGTTAGAATGGTTAAATCAGTACTCAATCCGTAAAAAAAGCTATATAGATTGGGCAAAATGGCATTGTCAGCAATTAAAAGTTGAAATTATTAGGCCTTTTTCTGACTTAACACCAGTACTCCAGCAGATGTTGATGAAAAATAAATCACAAAGATTGAACAATATTTATCAATTAAAACAGTTATTAAGCGAACTTGTTTAAAGAAAAACCAGTAAAATGGATAATTGTTTTATATTTAGTCAAACAATAAGGTTTTTCAAAAAAAGGGCTTGTCATGAGATAATGATCTCTATAATATACACAGCCATCGGGGACGTGGCGAAATTGGTAGACGCACTGGATTTAGGTTCCAGCGCCGCAAGGTGTGAGAGTTCGAGTCTCTCCGTCCCCACCAAGTAATTTACTAGGTGGAACGACCGAAGTAGGTGAAATAGAGGATTGGTGTAATGGTAGCATGACGGTCTCCAAAACCGTTCGTCAAGGTTCGAATCCTTGATCCTCTGCCAAGTTTTATGAAGCTCAGTAATATGATTGAGTATTCAAAGGGGACGTGGCGAAATTGGTAGACGCACTGGATTTAGGTTCCAGCGCCGCAAGGTGTGAGAGTTCGAGTCTCTCCGTCCCCACCATATTAAGGCAAGGTTTGATACCTTGCTTTTTTATTGCCTATATTTTTATATAAAAACAGACTGAAATATATAAATATAAAAAAATCGCCTACAAAGAGGCGATGTTAATATTTAGATGATCTATTTAGTATTCATTCCGTTGAATTAAGGTGAGATTAAGCTTTTAAGTGATCCTCGAATTCTTCACCTAATTGCATTGCCAGAGTATTTCCAGATAAGTCACATGTCACTAAACCATATTCTTTTTTAAAGCTGAAAGTGAAGCCTTGGTTATCCTTTAAATTTCGAACGGAATAACCTAATTTTTCTAACCAAATTCTGAATGCGATTAAATTTTTTGCTTTGACCACTTTCTTCATGAGACAACTCCTTTGACTAATGAAATATTAATAAGGTTAATGATGGTCTTTTTAAAGGGCTTGACCATAAATTAATGTAAATTTATTGTATTTTAATAAAAATGTATATATTTCATGCGATTGAAAGAAAAAATTTGATCAATTTTTTATGAAGTGTTGAAGTAAAGAATAGAAAATTTTATCTGAAAGGGATAAAAAACTGAGCGAATGTCGCTCAGTAATAAACATCTGTAATTTGAATAGATAATGCTAAATTTAGAAATTATCTTTCATTTCCCGAATACGTTTAAATTCTTCAGCACTGTTGACGCGCAAGAAAGGATTGGTCTCAAGTTCAATTTCAATGGTGGAAGGTAAGGTTATTTGATTTTGATCTCGAAGTTTCTGAACTTGCTCAAATCGTTCTTGCAGTGCCTTATTCTCAGGTTCTACATGTAAAGCGAATTGGGCATTTGAGAGCGTGTATTCATGGGTACAGTAGACTTGAGTTCTTGGAGGGAGCGCTGACAGTCGGTTAAGTGATTGATACATTTGTTCAGCCGTTCCTTCAAAAAGGCGTCCGCATCCCATTGCAAATAAGGTATCTCCGCAGAATAAACTGTCGATTTCATCTGCAAATATTGCGATATGACCTAAGGTGTGGCCAGGAACAGCGATGACGTCAAGCTTTAAGTCATTAAAATAAAATTCATCATCATGATTGAGTGGACAACTGATAAATGGAATTTTAGATAATTCTTCGCGTGGACCATAAACTTCAATATTTTTTTCCGCGATTAACTCTGGTACACCACCAATATGGTCTTTATGCCAGTGGGTAAGCCATATTTGCTTAAGTGTTAAACCATTCGAGTCACAATAATTGACCACCAAATTGGCTTCTGTAGGGTCTACCACTGCAATTTCTTGGGTTTCAGTATCTTCAATAATCCATATATAGTTTTGTAGCGCATTGTTAACATCAATTACGCGAACTTGATAACGCATCCTAAACGATCCTAAAGCATGTGACTTATTTGATCTCATCCTAGATCAAGCTTATCAAATTGTAAAATTCACCCAAATTTTAAACAGCGATGTATTGTAAATATTGATTTCGAATTTGATGAGGTGCATTGTTGTTAGCTTAAGATTGTCTGATCTGATGAACTAATTTCGAGTAAAAAGTAAATGATGATAAAAGTGAGATTGAGTGCTTGCATCAGCGCAGTGATGAGTTCGATTGTTCTTGTTGGTTGTATGCAGAACTCTCAAGTTGGTCAACTGCAAAAGTCTCAATTATACGAGCGTCCAAGCAGCTGTAAGGTCAATGAGACAATCGAACGT
This sequence comes from Acinetobacter sp. ANC_7635, assembly GCF_056779945.1. NCBI lineage: Bacteria > Pseudomonadati > Pseudomonadota > Gammaproteobacteria > Moraxellales > Moraxellaceae > Acinetobacter > Acinetobacter sp. ANC_7635. The sequence continues at coordinate 305,804 of NZ_JBWYIS010000001.1, forward strand.
AAAGCGGTTCCTCAAACACCCAACCAAATGAGCCTTCCGAGTTTTGGGCAAGGAGTTATTGGTTGGGCAACAGGGCCAGAAGGTGCTCAAGCACGCTTAGAAAGTGTATCTAAGCAAGACATCCATCAGTTTAAAGCTCAAGGTGTTAGTTTGGAAATGATACGCGAATGGCAAGCGTTTTATAAGCATGAAGCAAAGCGTAATCCATGCAATCCAACTGCGCCGTTACGTGCGCAATTAATGGAAAAAATCGCTTCACTCTGGATGGATTGATATTAAAAAAGATCTCAGTTGAGATCTTTTTTTAAATTTACTATCGCATTTTGGCGAGTTTTTCACCTGACATTTGCACCAATTGAACTAATACTAAAAGCACAATAACGGTGAGTATAACGACACTGGTATCAAAGCGTTGATAACCATAGGAGATCGCAAGATCACCAATGCCACCTGCACCGACAGCGCCAGCCATGGCTGTTGCACCAATTAAGCTGATTGCAGCTGTAGTTAAATTGAGAATGAGAGAGCTACGTGCCTCAGGCAGAATAAATTTGAAAATAATTTGCAGGGGTGTTGCGCCCATAGCTTGCGCTGACTCCACGATACCTTCATTGACTTCAAGGAGTGAAGTTTCAACCAGACGACCAATATAAGGTCCTACATAAATGGTTAAAGGAACAATAGCTGCCCATGTCCCAATAGAAGTACCCACAATCATTTTTGTCAGTGGAATAACCGCGATCAGGAGGATAATAAACGGGAGGGAACGTAATGCATTCACAATAGGGTTTAATCCATAGTAAATCACACGATTGGCTAAAATCCCGTTTGGTCGTGTAACAAGTAGGGTTATCCCTTGAATTAAACCCCAAATCGTACCGAATAGCATTGCAAAGAAAACCATATGAAAAGTTTCTTGCAGGGCTGTCACAAATTGATCAATTGAAAGTGAGCTTTTCCAAAAAGGTTCAGTAATTTCTGTTAGCCATTGAACAATCATATCTCTCATGCACGTACTCCTGATTGCTCAACTTTAACGCCATGTTGTTGGAAAAAGCTGATGGTTTCTTGAATAATGTCTGGATCACCCAGTAATTGCACAAACATTTGTCCAATCACAGCGCCATTAATTTCGGTCATGTTGGCAAATAAAATATTGAGACTAATATCAAATCGTTTGATGGCAGCTTGTACAACAGTTTCTTGTGCTGAAGTACCTAAGAACTGCAAGCTATAAATACTGTGGTGATTTTGATTTTCTAAGTTATTTAAAATATTGATAGGTAACTGCTGCTGTAAAACAGTTTGAATAAATGTTTTGGTCGTCGGGTGTTGAGGTTGACTAAAGATATCGAGAGTACTGCCGTGTTCAATCACTTTGCCTTGCTCCATAACTGCAACAAAGTCGCAAATCGACTCAATAACATCCATTTCATGCGTAACCATAACAATGGTGATTCCTTGCTCTTGATTAATTTTTTTCAAAAGGGCAAGTACAGACTTTGTCGTTTGAGGATCAAGCGCTGATGTTGCTTCGTCACAGAGTAGAATTTTTGGATGATTGGCAAGTGCCCGAGCGATACCTACACGCTGTTTTTGACCACCAGAAAGCTCATCTGGAAAAGCATCGCGTTTATGTTTTAAATCGATAAACTCAAGTAGCTCATCTAAGCGTTTTAGACGCTCAGCTTTACTCCAGCCAAGGAGTTTCATTGGCATTTCAATATTGGCTGCAACGGTTTTGGTTTGTAGTAAATTGAAATGCTGGAAAATCATACCAATATTGGCGCGTTCTTGACGTAATTTTGAAGCGCTCAAAGCAGTGAAATCTTGACCGTGGATGATCATTTGACCTTGATTGGGTCTTTCTAGTAAATTGATCAAACGGATCAGTGTACTTTTACCTGCACCACTATAGCCTATAATTCCGAAGATACTTCCATCTGGAATCGTCAGATTAATATTGTCTAAGGCGTGAATAGTTTGGCCTTTAAGCTGATAATGTTTACTAATATTTTTAAATTCAATCATAACGTCAAGAACTATTAAAAATGAAAAACAGGCAAATTAAATTTGCCTGTTAAAAATACAGAAGTCTAGAGTTATTGAGCTTCTGTGAGATATGTCGTTGGTTTATCAACATTAACTTTAGTGCCACCAAAGTTCTCTTTCACATATTGCTTAACCGCATCTGTATGATATAGCTGACCTACCTTTTGCAATACAGGATCATTCTGACGGCCTTCAGCTACAGCCAGTACATTCACATTCATTTTTGTACTTTGATCGATTGGCTCGTAGTAGATCGCATCTTTTAATACGTTCAAACCACCTTCCATTGCTAAGGTGTTGCCTAATACAATGGCATCCACTTCATCTTTCACACGTACCGCAGTTGCCATTTGAATCGGTTTGATGGTGATTTGTTTAGGATTCTCAGTTACATCAGAAGTAGTGCCTTTGACATTGTCAAATTGAGGTTTTAACTTTACTAAACCAGCAGATTGCAATAATAAAAGGGCACGTGATTCATTAGCACCATCGTTTGGAATTGCAATGGTCGAACCTGTTTTGAAATCATTTAAATTTTTAACTTTGCTTGAGTAAATCCCCATTGGCTCAAGATAAGTCGTAGATAATGGCGCAATTTTTTGAGTATTAGCATCATTGTATGCAACCATATATGCATATGATTGGAAGGCATTGATATCAATCTCTTTATTGGCTACCGCAGTGTTCATTGAAACATAATCAGTAAAGTTTTTAACATCTAACTTTAAACCTGCAGCTTCAGTTTCTGGCAATTTTGCAATGAACTTCCAGATATCTGCATCTGAACCTGTAGAAGCGATTGTAATGGTTTGAACTGAATCTTTATTCGTGTTGTTTGCAGCGGTTTCTGGAGCATCTTGTTTTGAGCATCCAGCGATACCCACTGATAGGCCCAAAACTAAACCAAGAATTTTCTTCATGATATTTCCTGAGTATGTTGAAACAATCTTCAACTTACATATGCAGTGAGGTGAATAGTGAAATGAACTGTCCTTGTTTAAAGAGCATTTCAACCTATTCATCTGTTAGAGATAATTCGGTATTTAGCTATCAATTATTTAAGCATTGATAACAAAAAAGTTGGTTGATGATAACAATTTTTTTTTATTCAATATAGTGATGTTAATGAACTAGCTTAGCATAAAGCGTCATATACAATTTATGAGAATGTATAAATAAACTTTAAATATCATACTTATAATTTGAGTGTTTAAAATTAGCAAGATCTGTTACCAGTCGAACACCTTATAATGATTTAATATATCAATATGAAAAATATGGATTTAATTTAATTTAGAAATTTGCTTGGTAAGATCATTATTGTATTTCTGCCGATATTGGCTAGGGGTCATACCAAACCAACGCTTGAATGCTCGTCTGAAATTTGAGGCATCGTGATAATTAAGAAGCATACCAATTGTTTCAATCGTGAGTTGCGTATGCTCAAGAAAATAAGCACTTTGCTGTGCAAGAACTTGATCTTTGACTTCTTTAAAGGTTAAACCTTCTTTTTCTAAATGACGAGCTAAGGTTCGTTTGCTCATGAATAATGAAGCGGCAATCTCAGATTCATTTTTGGGATCTGATAAATGCTCAATCAGTATTTTTTTGACACGAAACTGATAAGTATTTTGGGGTGTAAGAAGTTCCTTAAGTACATTTTCACATTGTTTTTTTGCAATGAGATAGTTCTCCTGACTTGCTGAAGCATTCGGGATTTTACACACAGATAAAGGTATCTGAATGCCATCAAAAGATTGTGAAAATGCGAAATCACATTGAAAAATTTTTGTATAAGCAGCATGGTAAGCAGGTTTAGGATAGCTAAAAAGCAACTTCGGCTCAGTTAATGGCTTACCTAAAATAAATTCAGCACACTCTTTAAATACCACCATGCAAGACTCGATCATGCTTTGATATACAAGGGTGGAGCAATCGATATTAAATTGAATTTTACAATTCATCTGCTGATCACGCATTTCGAGAATGACTTCTGCAAATCCAATTCGAGTAGGTAGATAATGTTGAATCGCTTCAAGTGCAGCATAAAGGTTTGGGCAACTGTGCATCAAAAAGCCCATTGCGCCATGAGTCGTTGGTTTAAGGCGATGTCCAAGTTCTAAACCGAAGTCGGGAACATCTGCCATGTTCAATGCATTTTCAAATATACGAATAAAATCAGATGCTGAAATCCGAGAATCTTCTTGTTGAATAAATTCAGCAGTCAGTGATGTGCCATTCAATAAAGTTGGGAATACACGCAGCCCACCTCCCAATTGTTGCGCAATAATTCTGACATAGGCGCAGGGAATCAATGCCCGAATTGCATTATTGTCCTGATTGCTATGTTCTATTCCTTTAGAAATCATACTCAAGTCCAGATAGCGTGATATTTATCTTTCTTAAATCTAGCCTCATTAGAGCTGCTAATTTGAATAAAAAGAATGTCAAAAAATGACTTATTAATGTCAAAAAATGACCTGATTGTGTATTTTTAAAATTCTATGCTCAAACACAGATCATCAGCTTAATGGAATAAAGGCTGAATATAAATTTAAAGATGAGATCACATAGGACACATTGTCATGAATAATTTAGTCAAAAAAATGAATGCTGTTCGAATAGATTTGGTGAATTTTAGCGCTCGCTATATTCCCTTAGAAAATCACATCAAAGCTGCCCATGTATACCATAAATTAAAAAGTAGCCTATTTAAGAATCCTGATTTTGATCAAATTGAAGAAATTCAACTTCCAGATCCAAATGTTTGCCCCTTACAAGAGCTTGATGTCAGTAGCCCTTTTTTATACAAGCAAGGTGTATGGAAGGATACTTTTAAGCGATTACGTAAAGATGCGCCGATACATTATCAATCAAACAGTTTATTTGGTCCTTTTTGGTCGATGACACAGTACGAAGATGTCATGTACGTCGATAAAAATCATCAGCTCTTCTCTTCAGAACCGATCATTATGTTGGGTGAGCAACCGCAAGGTTTAGAGCTTGAAATGTTTATTGCGATGGATCCACCGAAACATGATATTCAGCGTAAAGCTGTGCAGGGGGTTTTCGTACCAAAAAACTTGAAAGACATGGAAAGCTTGATTCGGACTCGTACCCAAGACGTACTTGATCACTTGCCTTTAAATGAAGCTTTCGACTTTGTAGATCGAGTATCAATTGAACTGACCTCAAGAATGTTGGCGACGTTGTTAGATTTTCCTTACGAAGAACGCCGTAAATTGGTCTATTGGTCTGAAATTGCATCCTCATCACCAGGTACGACAGGCGGTACGATGACTATTGAAAATACTTTTGATGGTTTAAAAGAGATGGTGAGAGATTTGTCTCAACTTTGGCATGATAAGGCTGCACGTATAAACGCAGGTGAGGCTTCAAGTTTTGACTTGATGAGTATGCTTATTCGGAGTGATGAGACAAATGATCTGATTCAGCGACCATTAGAGTTTCTGGGGAATTTGGCATTATTAATCGTAGGCGGGAATGATACGACTCGTAACTCGATGTCGGGCGGGGTTTACGCAATGCATTTGTTCCCTCAGGAATTAGGCAAGCTGAAGAATAATCCTGATCTGTTGCCTAATATGGTTAGTGAGATTATTCGTTGGCAGACACCATTGGCGTATATGCGCCGTGTAGCGACTCAAGATCTAATTTATAAAGGTCAGTATATCCGTAAAGGTGACAAAGTTGTTATGTGGTATGCGTCTGCTAACCGTGATGAAACTGTGTTTGAGAATGCGGATGAATTTCTCATTGATCGTGAAAATGTGAAAAAACATCTATCATTTGGTTATGGAATTCATCGCTGTATGGGTAGTCGTTTGGCTGAGATGCAACTGACCATTCTGTGGGAGGAGATTCTCAAACGTTATGACAGAATTGAAGTGCTTGAAGAACCCGAAATTGTTCAGTCTAATTTTGTTCGTGGATATTCTAAGATGATGGTAAAGCTGCATCCAAAAGTAAAATAGGAATAAATATAACTCAAGGCAGTTAACCTTATTGGGGCTTAAGGTTTATCTGTTTTGAGTTTTTAAGATTTTAGAGGCTAAACATAACTTGGCTTTATTTTTATTATTTGATTTAAATGTATAATTAGAAAGAGATTAATATCTTGTCAAGCTAATAAATATTTTTCGATATTATAATACGGTGATAATAAATGAAAGTTAAAGAACTAATTGAGCAGTTAAAGAAATTGGATCCTGAGCAAACAGTGTTAGCTATTTGTGAGGATGAAGATATTGTACGTAAAAACGAAGGATTTGAAACTTTTTGGGTTGATTCAGTATCTTCTGTTCGTGCTGAGTCAAAAAGAGAAGACTTTGGGGAAGTTAAATTTAAATTTGGTGAATTTCCTGAAAGTAGGGATCATGTATTTATTACGTTAGAGCATAAATTTTAATTTTTTGAAAATATGTATTTTAAGCATTTAAAAACCCCGCGCTTAGCGAGGTTTTTGTTCAATCTAGTTTACAAGATTAAGCATTTTCACGAGCAATTGCGCGGTAACCAATATCTTTACGGTATTGAACGCCGTCAAAAGTCACTTTTTGGCAAAGCTCTAACGCTTTTGCTTGTGCTTCACCAATGGTATCGCCAAGTGCAGTCACGCAAAGTACACGACCACCAGCAGTTACGATGTCACCATTCTCATTGGCTTTCGTACCTGCATGGAACACTTTCGCATCTGCCATTTCCGTGTCTAAACCAGAAATCACATCGCCATTGCTAGACGTTTCAGGGTAGCCCTTGGATGCAAGTACGATACCAACCGTTTTACGCTCATCCCATTCGGCTTCTGCAGGAAGTTTACCTTCAATACCAGCTTCAACTAATTCAACTAAAGATGATTTTAAACGCATCATAATCGGTTGAGTTTCAGGATCACCGAAACGACAGTTAAACTCGATCACTTTTGGTTGACCTTGTTCATCAATCATCAAGCCAGCGTATAAGAAACCTGTATAAATGTGACCGTCTTTTTTCATACCTTCAACGGTAGGACGCATCACTTCATTCATGGTTTTTTCAAAAACTTCAGCCGTTACAACAGGAGCAGGAGAGTAAGCACCCATACCACCAGTGTTAGGACCTTGATCACCTTCAAAGATACGTTTGTGATCTTGTGAAGTTGCCATAGGTAAAATGTTGTCGCCATCAATCATACAAATGAAAGATGCTTCTTCACCTGCCAAGAACTCTTCAATGACAACGCGTGAACCTGCATCACCAAATTTGTTGCCTTCAAGCATGTCATCAATCGCATCAAATGCTTCTTGATTGGTCATGGCAACAATTACGCCTTTACCCGCAGCAAGACCATCTGCCTTGATTACGATCGGTGCACCATTTTTCTCAACAAATGCCTTAGCAGCATCGACTTCCGTGAACACGTCATAGAAAGCCGTTGGGATGTTGTGACGTTTCAAGAAGTGCTTGGCAAATGCTTTAGAGCCTTCTAATTGCGCTGCAAATTGAGTTGGACCCCAAATTTTTACGCCAGCTTCACGACAAGCATCGACTACACCGTTTACAAGTGGTGCTTCAGGACCAACTACAATCAATTCAACTGCATTGTTTTTAGCAAATTCGATGATTGCAGGATTGTCTAAAATGTTAAGTGCTACATTTTCACATTTTGGTTCAGTTGCTGTGCCCGCATTACCCGGTGCAACAAAAACTTTAGTTACTTTTTCATCTTGAGCGATTTTCCATGCTAACGCATGTTCACGACCGCCATTACCCAAAACTAAAATATTCATCGGTTCATACTCCATGAATCGAAAATGACATAAAGTCCTCAACTAAATGAATAGAAGAGGACTTTAGGCAAGATTAAAAATCTCTTATCAGTGTTATAGGTGACTTATGAGAAGTCATCATGACACGAACCATTAATTAATGACGGAAATGACGCATGCCAGTGAACACCATTGCAATACCTGCTTCGTCAGCAGCAGCAATCGTTTCTTCATCACGCATTGAACCACCCGGTTGGATAATACATTTGATACCTGCTTTAGCGGCGTTATCAATACCATCACGGAATGGGAAGAATGCGTCAGATGCCATTACTGCACCTTCAACGACTAAGCCTGCATGTTCAGCTTTGATCGCAGCAATACGAGCAGAGTTTACGCGGCTCATTTGACCTGCACCCACACCAATCGTTTGACGGTTTTTAGCATAAACAATCGCGTTTGATTTAACGTATTTCGCAACTTTCCAAGCAAAGATCATGTCATCAATTTCTTGTTCAGTTGGGGCACGTTTCGTCACAACTTTAAGATCATCTTTAGTAATCATACCTAAGTCTTGATCTTGAACGAGTAAACCACCGTTTACACGTTTGTAGTCCATTTGTGGAGCACGTTCGTCAATAGCTGGTAATTCGCCACATACAAGTACACGTACGTTTTTCTTCGCGCCCGTTACTTCAAGTACGCCTTCAGCAACGCTTGGTGCAATAATCACTTCAACAAATTGACGATCAACAATAGCTTGTGCAGTTGCAACGTCTAATTCACGGTTAAACGCAATGATGCCACCGAATGCAGATTCTGGATCAGTTGCATATGCAAGGTCATATGCAGCTTTAATACCGTCTAAAGAGACTGCAACGCCACATGGGTTAGCGTGTTTTACGATTACACATGCAGGTTTCGCAAATGATTTAACACATTCAAGTGCTGCATCAGTATCTGCAATGTTGTTATAAGATAATTCTTTACCTTGCAACTGTTTAGCAGTAGAAACAGAGGCTTCAGTTGCAGCAGGGTCAACATAGAATGCAGCAGATTGATGTGGGTTTTCACCGTAACGTAAATCTTGAGCTTTATTTAATTGCGTATTGAATGTACGTGCAAATTGATCAGCTTGACCTTCTTCTTTACCAACGCGAGCGCCTAAGTAAGATGCGATCATACCGTCGTACTGAGCAGTATGTTCAAATGCTTTAACTGCTAAGTCAAAACGAGTTGCATAAGAAAGTGAGCCTTCAGCTTTAAGCTCAGCAACTACAGTCGCATAGTCAGATGCATTTACAACGATACCTACAGACGCATGGTTTTTCGCAGCAGCACGAACCATCGTTGGACCACCGATGTCGATATTTTCAATCGCATCAGCAAGTGAGCAGTTAGGTTTTGCAACAGTTGCAGCAAATGGATAAAGGTTTACCACAACTAAATCGATCGCATCGATGTTGTGTTCAGCCATCACAGCTTCATCTAGACCACGACGAGCCAAGATACCACCGTGGATTTTCGGATGAAGTGTTTTTACACGTCCGTCCATCATCTCTGGGAAACCCGTGTGCTCTGAAACTTCGACTACAGCAATATTGTTGTCACGTAACAACTTATAAGTACCGCCAGTAGATAAAATTTCTACCCCTAGAGCAACAAGGTCTTGGGCAAATTCAACAATGCCTGTTTTATCAGAAACAGAGATTAATGCGCGTTTAATAGTCATGATTTAGTCACAGTTATCAAGAATTAAAACAAAAAAGCTAAATAGCAGGTAAAAAAAATGCCCGCGGAAGCCGCAAGCATTTTATCATTTATTCACTCATTAAACCGTGAGCTTTCAACTTTTTACGTAAAGTACCACGGTTAAGGCCTAGAATCTCAGCAGCGCGAGTCTGGTTGCCACGTGTATATTCTAACACTACAGATAAAAGAGGTTTCTCCATTTCTGCTAAAACCATGTCATAAACTTGAGATGGTTGCTCGCCTTGCAATTGTGCAAAATAATGGCGAACTGCGCGATCTACGTGAATACGAAGAGCGACATCAGATTGTGCAGTAAAAATAGGAGATTTGCTATTCATGCGAGTTAATCCGAGAATCAATAATCACTTAGGGTAAAAGTGATTTTGTGGTCAAAATAAAAAAAACGAGCTCCGTTTTAGGTCCTAAAACGGTCGACTCTAAAACAAGAACAATTAGCTTGCCACAACTAGAGCAATTGAGTGAAAAATAAGCGTAACAATAGTTTAATATTTGTTACGGTTCCACATAAAACAAAAAACATCCCTGATGCGCTGAATAAAAAAATTAAGCACATGAACAGAACTGTATTTATTTTGAGAAATTGCGAGGAGTTTGCGGTACAAAGCTTTCGTGGCGCGTATCATACCATTGTCTATGAAAAAGTGAGCAAGAAAACTACATTTTTTTTAATTTTTTTATCGTTTTTTTTGATCTTATGGTCGTATAACTTCCAATTTATAATTGTCAAACTCAGATTGAGAAAAATTTATACTAAATTTGAAACCAAATGGACTGTCTTGAGGAATTCGTGTAATTCCATGCAAACTTTCTACTAAATATTCATTGGGTGCTTTAATAGAGGATGAAATCAATTTACCTTGTTGAAAAATGCTTATTTTCAACAGAGGCAGTTTTAGCCCTTTGCTATATTGGTTCACCAAGTGACCTGAAAAAACAGTGGAGATCGCTGATGTTGACTCAATATTGAGGTCTTGTACTTTTATATGGGTATAGCGTTCATCAAGCGTGTCACAATTAAATAAGTTACATGCTGATATAAATGCCTGATTTAGCGCAGGTGAGCGTTGCAATACATTTGGGTTAAACCATAAAAATTGAAAAACCAGTAATAACGCTAAAATTGTATTTACGATCGCCCATGTCGCAATATAAAGCCTAGTTCTTGGTTTCGATTGGCTATTGGCATGGATTGATGATGAAAGATTTAAAGAAGGGTAGTTGGTAATCGGATCATGATTGAACGTATTTAAGTTATTTAAATACGTACGCAAGGTTATGTTTGAATTTGCAACTTTACGATCGAAAATATCCAATAGGTGTTGTTCTTGTTTAGGTTCAATCACATCTTCAGATGGTGCTGTACTGTCTTGGGCTTCTGTGATTAAAGGTTCAATCACTTTCGGTTGAGGATTGAATAGATGTAGAAGCGCATTAAACTCAGCAGAACATTTAGGACAACAAACCATACCCTCGGCAACAGTTAACTGGGTGACTGATACCTTGTAAATTGTGGAGCAATTTGGGCAGCGGGTTTGTTTATCACTCATATCTTAAATTAAGCTCTACTTATTTATGGCGTTTCCCAGAAAGACGGTACCAATTTTCATCACGCTTTTCTTTGTCTAATATATCAAAAAATTCAGCATAAACACGAGAAACATCATCAACTTGCTCTTCAATAATACCGGCTAGTGCGAATTCACCCTCAGGTTGAATGAGTGTTGAAAACTCCTCAGCAAGTGCCATCAGTGGGCCAGCAAGAATATTTGCGACAAATACATCTGCCTTTTGCTCACCGAGTGCTTGATTAAATTCTTCAGGTAAGCCGACATATAAATTTTCGAGAACGCCATTTAATTCAGCATTTTGTTGTGTAGCGAGTACAGCTTGAGGATCAATATCCGTCGCATATACTTTTTTTGCACCAAGCAGTAGGGCAGCAACACCTAGAATGCCAGAACCACAGCCGTAATCGATGACGATTTTGTCTTTTACATCGGTTTTACCTAACCATTGTAGGCAGAGGAATGTTGAAGCATGATTACCTGTACCAAAAGCTAGGCCTGGATCTAATTTAATATTGACCGCATCCGCTTCAGGTGCTTCCATCCACTCAGGCACGATCCAATATTTTTCACCAATTTGAATTGGCTCATATGCATCCATCCAAGTGCGTTCCCACTCTTGATCTTCGATAAACTCATAACGTAAAGGCGCTTCAGGCATCTGGTCTTTAATGAAAGTTTCTAGTGCGACGACATCGATTTCTTCATCATCTTCTTGAGCGTAAATACCCGTTACGATGACTTTGTTCCAAAGCGGAGTCTCACCTGGAAGTGGTTCTAATAACGCTTGATCTTCTGCATCATCTAGCGTCACACTGACTGCACCAAGAGATAATAATAATGTTTCAGTAAAATCAACTTGTGCTTGATCGACAGTAATATGGATTTGTAACCACTTCACAGTAAAAAAACCTAAATATGCAATACGAGAGTTAGCATTGTACTGTATTCGCTTTAAGAATGCAGATAAAACCTGAAGCATAAATAAAGGCACGATTACAGTGCCTTTAAGATGAGTTGGTTAACTCAATTAATATCAGTTAATTTGTGAGTGGTTTCGAGTTAACTCAGCCGGATGGTCTAATGGTGCAAAACGATTCAGCAACATGCCGAAAATAGCAGCGAAGATATACATAAAGATTGAATAAACAGCTGCTGGCATCGCAATTTCGCTGCTATTCATTATCGTGATTGCAATCGCCATGGCCAAAGTACTGTTATGGATACCAATTTCAAAAGCACACGCTCTTGCTTGAAAGCTCGGTACACCAAAGAAGCGTGGTAGAAAATAACCAACGCTAAGACTTGCGATACAAAATAACGCTGTTGCTAAACCAATTTGAGCAAGATAATTCATAATGTTGGCACGTTCAGAAAGTACTGCACCAACAATAATTAACACTAAGAATACAACGGCAAAAATACGCACTGGTTTTTCTAGTTTGGTTGCAACATTTGGAAATTTGTAGCGCACAAACATACCGAGGGCAACTGGAATAAGAATAATGGCGAACACTTGTAAAATTTTACTAAATTGCAGACCAATTTGAGTTGAATCCTGAATGAAATGTGTAATTGCAAAATTCACGATCAGCGGCAAGGTCACTGCAGCAATAATGGCATTAATCGCAGTCAAGGTGATGTTGAGAGCAACATCACCTTTATATAAATAGCTAAACAGATTGGCTGTCGCACCCCCTGGTGAGGCAGCAAGCAACACTAAGCCGACAGCTAAGTAAGGCGTAAGATTGAGTATTTTACATATAATAAATGCAACGCCAACCAAAATGACGAGTTGGGAAAATAATGCGATGAGCACTGCTTTAGGGTGTTTGCGAACGCGTAGAAAATCTTGAACAGTGAGTTCAAGTCCTAAACCCGCCATCACAATTGCAAGTGCTAAAGGTAAAAAAATCGTAAGGATCCCTGTGTCCATAAATTCATCCTGAATTTTGTTGTGTTATTTGTAAATAGATCGTTATTTTTAATTTGGTTTTATCGTTATCAATAAATAAAAGCAACCAATTTTTCAATTGGTTGCATAAATGGTCAAATTTAAAAAATTGGATTAAGACGCTTTTGGCATCGGTGGCGCATATCCGAGTGCACATTTGCCTTTATATTCTTGACCTTCAATATTCACGGAAACACTCGCTGCATCAGACTTACAAGCTGAATTAAGCTGCTCTTCATTTCCTTTTAAATCTTTACTTTGGGTTGGGAAAAATTGAGTTTGGCAAGTACCATTCCAAATGATTCCTTTATACGGGAAACTGACAGCATCGCCTTCGCTTTTACCCTTACATACACTTTGGAATTGTTTGGCATTATAGGCATTATCAACTTTGTCATTCGCAATACTCATACTACTTACGCTTAGACCCAAACAACATAACATTGACATCGTAAATAACTGGACTTTCATGTTCGTATACTCTTGTTAAAAAATATGACTTGAATATGTTGAAAAAATAGTCGAATCAATGGAAGGGCAATGCTGTAAATAAATTTTCTAAATTGTTAAAAAATCGCTTAAATCTGCAAAATTTATAAATTTTTATATCAAAATGGTTTATATTATTGGACTTCAAAAAAATTAGAATTAAATCGTTCTCGATTGTCTCAAGGCAAACAAAATTTGCTATAATTTTCTGTCATTATTTTTATCTCCTCATATACCACTATGCATTATCCTAAAGTTTACGATGTCATTGTTATCGGTGGCGGACACGCTGGTACAGAAGCAGCGCTTGCTGCGGCACGTATGGGTCGACAGACTTTACTCTTAACTCATAATATTGAGACTTTAGGGCAGATGAGCTGTAACCCAGCGATTGGTGGTATTGGTAAATCACACCTTGTTCGCGAAATTGATGCCTTAGGTGGTGCGATGGCACTCGCAGCAGACAAGGGTGGTATTCAGTTCCGTATTCTGAACTCACGTAAAGGTGCTGCAGTTCGTGCAACGCGTGCGCAGGCTGACCGTGTACGTTATAAAGCGGCTATTCGCGAAACATTAGAAAACCAAGCCAATCTTGATATTTTCCAACAAGCAGCAGATGATCTCATTGTTGACGGCGATACCGTTAAAGGTGTGGTAACACAAATGGGGATTCGCTTTGATGCGAAAACTGTCGTGTTAACCGCTGGTACATTCTTGGGTGGCGTGATTCATGTTGGTCTTGAGAAATCAAGCGGCGGTCGTGCAGGTGATCCACCTTCAATTTCTTTGGCGCACCGTTTACGTGAGCTTCAATTGCCAGTAGGTCGTTTAAAAACAGGTACGCCACCACGTATTGATGCACGTTCTGTAGATTTCTCTGTGATGACACCACAGCCGGGTGATTTCCCATCACCAACGATGTCATTTATGGGTGATGCATCTATGCACCCAGAGCAAGTCAACTGCTATATCACGCATACCAACGAAAAAACTCATGATATTATTCGTGGCGGCCTAGACCGTTCACCGATGTATACTGGTGTGATTGAAGGTGTAGGACCACGTTACTGTCCGTCAATCGAAGATAAAATTCATAAATTTGCCGATAAAGATTCTCACCAAGTATTCTTAGAGCCTGAAGGCCTAGATACACATGAACTTTATCCAAATGGTATTTCTACATCTTTACCGTTTGATGTCCAGTTTGAATTAGTACGCACAATCCGTGGTATGGAAAATGCGCATATCCTGCGCCCGGGTTATGCCATTGAGTATGATTATTTCAACCCACAAGCTTTGAAATTCACTTTAGAGACTAAAGCGATTAATAACTTGTACTTTGCGGGTCAAATTAACGGTACGACAGGTTATGAAGAAGCCGGTGCACAGGGTTTACTTGCAGGTTTGAATGCTGCACGCCGTGCGTGGGATCAAGAACAATGGACACCGAAGCGTGATGAAGCGTACATGGGTGTATTGGTCGATGACTTAATCACTTTAGGTACGAAAGAACCTTACCGTATGTTTACCTCACGTGCGGAATACCGTTTGATGCTTCGTGAAGATAATGCAGACCAACGTTTGACACCAATCGGGCGTGAAATGGGTCTTGTGGATGACGAGCGTTGGGCAGCGTACTGCGAAAAAATGGAAGCGGTTGAGCGTGAAACAGGTCGTTTACAACATCTTTGGGCTGCACCTAACAATCCAATGGGTAAAAAATTCGTTGAAATGACAGGTGCGGATCTTTCTAAAGAATGTTCTGCGATTGATTTGTTGAAACGTCCGAACATTACTTTTGCTCAAATTGCGGAACTCACTGGTTCTGATGTTTCTGCTCAAGTGGGTGACCAAATTGAGATTGCAGTTAAATATGAGGGTTATATTAACCGTCAGCATCAGGATGTAGCGCAAATGAAGCGCTTAGAAGAGACTAAGATTCCAGCTGATTTTAATTATGACGTGGTATCTGGTTTATCTCGTGAAATTACTTTGAAACTCAAAGAAGTTCGCCCTGAAACTCTCGCTCAAGCAAGTCGTATTCCGGGCGTTACACCTGCTGCTGTTCAATTGGTGATGATTACGATTCGTAAGAATGCACAAACTAAAAAATCTGCTTAAGCATGTTGCAGTCCAAAAAACCCGCTTGATGCGGGTTTTTTTGATCCTCATATAACGATTTATTCATAAATAAGAGAAATAATTTATTATTTACGTTTAACAAGAATAGAGATTAATAAAGAAATTATGATTATTTCTCAATCCAAGTTAATGTCGTTATATTGATTCTACGTTCACAACAAAGAGGAAAGGCCATGACGATGAAGCGTATTCGTTATAATGGTTATGAAATTGCATGCTGCACGATGTAAATCATAATCCAACGACATTGAAAAGTGTACGTGAGCTAAAGGGGAGTTTAGTTCACGTATTTAAACTCAACACAATAAGAAATCAGCGCAATACTGAAAATATGATAATAAAAAAATCTTCAGAGCCAATTTGGCTCTTTTTTAATTTTCAATTTCATGAACGGCGTTAAATACATCGAGCGGTTCAATACGAATGATTTTTTTGCCGAAGCTTCTGAGCCACCAAACCAATTGTGAAGTAAAGGGCACATTAGCCACCACTTTAAAGAGATCATCAGATACTTGTGTGATGGATTGATCTTTACTGAGTTGGCTTTCGGAAAAGTAAAGTGCATCAGCTTTATTCATAAAGAGTTCGAGTTGAACGAGCTCAGTGGGTTTATTGAAATCAACTCTGAAGCCGAGCGCACCAGATTCAATGTAAGCATCAATATCAAAGTCAACAGGGTGTAAGGCGCGTTGCTCTAGAACTTTTGCAGATTTAAAACGATGTAAAGCAAAGGTTTGAACTTCTGATTTGTCATGTCGAGTACAAATCAAATAAATGATTGAACCCTTTTGAACCAATGCAAGCGGGTTTAAGGTATAACTACGTTCTTCACTTTCAGGTCCACGCGCACGATATATGCATTCGATCTGTTTATCTTGCAATAGACCTTCATAAATGGCTTGCTGCGCATGTTTCTCTACAACAGGAGGGATCAAGGGCTGGCTTGCTGGAACAATACGGACACGGTTAATCCATTGACGTACATTGTTTTGTGTAGATAAGCTGCGTTTTGCAAGCTCGAACCAAGGGTTCATCTCCTCAATTAAACTTGGTGGAAGCAAATGCTTCAAATGTTCTTCAACCATCATAAAGGTGACCGCTTGAGAGCTGGTCATATGCGGCAAGCTTTGAATTGGGGCATCTGATCGCCAACGCCAACCTTGTGGTACAGTTTTATTACTCTCAATAGGAAATCTTTGAGAAATTTGATTTAAATCACGTTGAATGGTTCTTAAACTGATTTCAATACCTTCTCTTTGCAGGGTCTCTTGCAACTCTCGTGTACCCATCCATTTGCCAGTGGTTAAACGTGAAAGAATTTGCCACTGTCGATATAAGCTATTCGATGTTTCTTTTTCTTGAGAGGACATAATCAACTAATGAATAAAGAGAAAATATTTTTCAAACACACAATAAAAAATCTTTAAGAGATAAGCAAGCATGGAAAGTGAAGCTGTTGAGTATATTTCGATACATCTTTAGGCCATTTTTCGTTGTGAATGCTTCAAAAATGGGGCATTAATAGATGAATAGGTAAATTTTTGGCATTGAAATTGCTTAATTTTGTTTACAATTGATAACAATTAAGAGGTATGTATGCTAAAAGAGGAAAAAGATACCACTTCAATTCTCGCAAATTTTAAGGCTGATCATACCGTCGAAGCTTTTGAAAAATCTAACCAGATCGAAGTTAAACAAAACAGCACTGCGTACTTGTTCGATCAACTTAAATCTGAATTTTATAATGAACTTTTAGATGATAAAACGATTGGCTTAGAGGCATCTAGCAAAATCGAAAATTGGTTATGTGAAAGAAGCTTGGATGAGCTGAAATCATTAAATCATCAAGCGAAGGAACATTTCCTCTATCACGGCATTACATTTACAGTCTATGGTGATGCTGAGGGTACAGATCGTATTATTCCTTATGACTTAATTCCACGTGTAATTGCCAAACAACAATGGCACAAAATAGAGCAAGGCTGTGCACAAAGAGTGCAAGCATTGAACTTTTTTTTAGATGATATTTACCATAATCAGGCGATTTTAAAAGATGGTTTAGTGCCTGAGCTGCAAGTGCTCACTCATGAGGCATACCAACCATTGATGTATAAACATTCATTGAAAGGTAAAGTTTATAGTCAAATTAGCGGAATCGATATTATTCGTGATCAGCAAGGTGACTTCTTTGTATTAGAAGACAATTTAAGAACACCATCAGGCGTGTCTTATATGTTGGAAAGTCGAAAAATTAGTGAAAAAATGATGCCCGAACTTTGTAAGTCATCAAATTTACAAGGTGTAGAGCAATACCCACAACTTTTAAGACAAATACTCGAGGAAAATGCTGAAGTAGATAATCCATTTATCGTGGTGCTTACACCGGGTCGATATAACAGTGCATATTATGAGCATTGCTTCCTCGCACGTGAGATGGATGTTCCTCTAGTTACAGGTCAGGATTTATTTGTTGAAAATGCTAAGGTCTATGCCAAAACCGTTTGGGGTAAAAAACAAGTCGATGTAATTTACCGACGCCTAGATGATGGATTTCTTGATCCTCTGTGTTTTATGCCAGACAGTACATTAGGTGTACCAGGTCTGATGTCTGCATACTTACAACACAATGTCGTGATTGCAAATGCGCCTGGCACGGGGGTAGCAGATGACAAATCAATCTATCCTTATGTCGATAAAATGATTGATTACTATCTAAACCAGAAGCCAATTTTAAATAACGTACCGACTTACCAATGTCGTGAACGTGAAGAACTCGATTATGTACTTTGTAATTTAGAAAAGTTAGTGGTTAAAGAGGCGCAAGGTTCAGGCGGTTATGGCATGTTAATTGGTCCTAAAGCGACCGAACAAGAAATTGAACAATTTAGATTAAAGTTAATTGCACAGCCGCATGCTTACATTGCACAACCAACTTTAGCGCTTTCAGTCGCTCCCACTTTAACTGAATTCGGCATCGCTGAACGCCATATTGATTTAAGACCGTTTATTTTAAGTTCACCGTATCGTACAGAAATCGTGCCGGGAGGTTTAACCCGAGTTGCGATGCAAGAAGGGGCATTAGTTGTAAATTCATCGCAGGGTGGTGGCATTAAAGATACGTGGGTTATAGATCCGCTACATTCATAAATATACAACCAGGAGCTTGTCATGATTATATTAAACAGCAATGCACAAAATATTTACTGGGTTGGCCGTTATTTATCTCGTATTCAACATTTATGTGGTCAGTTTCCATTTCAAGATGATGTTCAAGCATTGCAGTATGCCCATGCTTTTTGCTTACCTGCTTTTAATGCGTGTTCGCTCAATGAGCTGATTCTGAGTAATGATCAGCCTGCTTCTTTTTTTCAACAATTTGAATGTGTGAAAAATAATATTCAAGATTTACGTGGTGTATTGTCAGTTCAGGCTTATTCAGAATTAAAACAGATGGTGGATACAGCGACACAAAATGCAGGATTAATTTGTACTGTTGTTGATGAGTGTAGCGATATTCTAGAAGCTGAAAATGAAGACATTTTTCTGTTTTTTAGTCTAGGACATTATTTCGAAAATCTTGATCGTGAAATAAGATTGAATCAGGATGTTAATTCTACAATCAATTCTTTAAGTGTTGTGATTGAACTGTTGAAGTCTAAAGGATGGGACAGTTTAGATGAGGCTTGGCAACATCTTTTAGCGCATCCAAATGCTAATAGCTTTTACCAATTGAATGATCAGGTGCAATGTTTATTTGAGGTGGATGCATGAAATTGATGATTAATCATCAAACCCATTATCAATATACGGAAACAGCAAAAAATAGTATCCAATATATACGAATGTGTCCTCAAAGTAATGCTCACCAAAAAGTAGATGCTTGGTCAGTGAGTATTCCTGGTCATAAGGTCGAAGCAAAAGATGCCTTTAATAATATTTGGATCACTTCGACTCAACGCTATGCATATCAAAATTTAAGTATTATGGCGCAGGGCATCATTGAAATCGATACAGTTTCAGAACAAGCTATTGAGTCAGAAGTGCCAGTCGGTATTTTTCTACAAATTACCCCAGCGACTCAATGTGATGCTGAAATGAAAGCTTTTGCAGCTCAACATGTAAGTAAAAAGACTCGTGATGAATTAAAACATTTAAGTTCTGCATTGCTTGAGCATATGCCATATATTTCAGATTCTACTCAAGTGAATACTACAGCAATAGATGCATTCCATCATCAACAAGGGGTATGTCAGGATCATACTCATGTATTTGTAGGTATGTGTAGAGAGTTAAATATTCCTGCGCGCTATGTTTCTGGATATCTTTACGTTCCGGAAATGAGTCATTTGGCGAGCCATGCTTGGGCTGAAGCTTATATAGATGGACTTTGGTATACATTTGATGTTAGCAATCAGCTCTATACGCCAAGTTCACACATTTATATTGCATTAGGGCGTGATTATTGGGACGTTGCACCTATCAGAGGTGTGCGAGAAGCTGGTGGCGTGGAGAGTATGACGACCATCGTTCAGGTATTACCGTGTTAGAACAAAATTTTGAAGAGATATTTCAATGACCTATTGTTGTGCTATGCGTTTACGTGATGGCTTAATTTGTATCAGTGACACGCGAACAAATGCAGGTGTAGATCATATCTCTGTATTTCGTAAACTCTATCTTTTCGGTGTTGAGGGTGAGCGTTTTATCTGTATACAAACTGCGGGTAATTTGGCGACGACACAAGCCGTTATAGGACATTTGCAGAATCAGCTAGATTTAAAACACGAACCTAATTTGTATAGTGTGAATAGCATGTTCGAGATGGCTGAATTGGTTGGTCATACTTTAAAACGAGTCATTATGGATGTGACTACTGATCAACTAGAGCAAAGTAATTATCACTGTACGATTTTACTTTCTGGTCAAATTCAAGGGGAGGATATTCAGTTATATAATATTTATCCTCAGGGTAATTTTATCAATGCGACGTCAGATACGCCCTTTTTTCAGATTGGGGAAAGTAAATACGGTAAACCAATTTTAGATCGTGCATTAAATTACAATACTGAGCTAGATGAAGCATTAAGATGCGGTTTAATTTCATTTGATTCAACCCTTAGATCTAATGTCTCTGTGGGCTTACCACTAGATGCATGTATTTATAAAAAAGATAGTTTTGCGATTCCATTGTCTAAACGTATTCATGATGATGATCCATATTTCTCATCTATTAGTAAACTTTGGTCAGATACTTTGCGTCAAGGATTAAACGGTTTGCCACGTCCAACAGAAGACTATTGGCAATAATTTTGCTTTAAGGTTAAGTTTAGATTAAATTGAGTTGCATTGAATATTAAATCATTACTATAAAAATTAGGGGAAGCAATGCAACAGTTCAGTTATGCGAGTGTGTCAACTGCAGATGCAAGTCGGTTATTGATTGATGTTCGTGAAATCTTGACTGAAGCCCGTCATTTCAATTTTGAGCATCAAATTTCTGGAGCACTTTATTATGCAGATGGGCACTATTTTCAATGTCTAGAGGGTGATGAAGCCACACTAGATATATTGCTGCAAAAGCTTCACAAGGATAAACGTCATCATCAAATTCGCCTATTTCAGCGAAAAAATATTGAAAAAAAACAATTTCAAGAATGGTCTATGAAGTTTGTAGGACGACAAAGTCCAGTGAAGCAGGCTTTAATAGATATGGGATTTAGTCAATTTACGCCAACACAGTTTACTCAAGATCAAGCTGATTATCTAATTCGATTTTTGACACGCGCTCAGGATACGGATTTTAATGAACTACAACGTAATGCTGTTTAGCATTACGTTGATTGAATTCGCTCATTACATTTTGACACGCTTCGGACGTTGGCTTAATCGACATAACAACTCATAACCAATCGTACCATTCGCTTCAGCAACATCATCCACTAAACGATGTTTACCCCATAATTCTACTAGATCACCAATTTTTGCGTTGAGATCAGTGACATCTATGGCAATCATATCCATGGCAACCCGACCGATCACTGGGGTCAATTGACCTTTAAATGAAACTGAATTCTCACGAATAAAAGCTCTTGGATACCCATCACCATATCCGATCGAGACAATTGCTAATTGCATAGGTCGCTGTGTAACAAAGGTTGAGCCATAACCTACAGCTTCACCTGATTGAATGGCGTTAAGTGCAATAATCTCAGCACTGAATGTCATGACAGGTTTTAAATCTAGAGCGTGGACGTCACGATCTGCAAATGGCGTTGCGCCGTACAGCATAATACCAGGACGAACATAGTCAAAATGCAATTCAGGGTATTTATAAATTGCTGCTGAATTACAACACGAAGCTAAAATTGGTGCACAATCTTGTTTTACTTCAAGAAATTGAGATATTTGTTGTTCATTTAAAGGGTGATCAACATCTGCATTAGCAAAATGCATTGCAAGTACACAGGTAAAACCTTCATTTTTTAATTGATGAATAATCGATTTGATTACATCAATTTTGAAGCCTAAGCGGTTCATTCCGCTATTTAGTTTAACCCATACTTTTAGATTTCGGGCGATATAAGCATCTTTAACTTGCAACAACCACTGCAGTTGTTGATGATGATGAACGATTACTTCAATATGTTGCTCAATCGCAATTTGCATTTCATCTTCAGAAAAAACACCTTCAATTAAGGTGATAGGTTGTTTAAAACCTAATTCACGTATTTCAAGTGCTTCTTCTAAACATGCAACGCCAAAAGCATCAGACTGGCTCAATGCGGCTAAGCAGTCTGAGACTCCATGACCATAAGCATTTGCCTTTACCATACTTACAACTTTAGAGTTTGGTGCAAGTTGTTTCACGCGATTTAAATTGTATTGCAATGCGTGTGTGTCAATACAAACCGTTGCTTGGCGCACTCTAATTTACTCCTAGAGGCATGTGGAAAGGTTAAATCTTTTAAACTGAAAAAAGATAATTGAGGTCAGATCAATTCGTGCGTTCTCAACTACGAATTGATCAAAGCAAAATTACTCTTCTTCTTGGTTTTGCGCATAATATTCAGGTGATAGGTTACTGAAACGCGTATATTGACCTTCAAAAGCGAGTCGAACGGTACCAATTGGACCATTACGTTGTTTACCGATAATGATTTCAGCAGTTCCTGCTTCTTTAGATTCTTTGTTATATACCTCATCACGGTAAATGAACATGATCAAATCGGCATCCTGCTCAATTGCTCCAGATTCACGTAAGTCTGACATCACAGGACGTTTATTTGGACGGTTTTCGAGTGAGCGGTTAAGCTGCGAAAGTGCAATCACAGGGCAATGCATCTCTTTCGCCAATGCTTTCAAGCTTCGAGAAATTTCACCAATTTCACCCACACGGTTATCACCCATACCTGGTACTTTCATTAACTGCAGGTAATCGACCATGATGCAACCGAGTTTACCACCGTGTTGTTTGGCTATACGTCTTGCACGTGCGCGCATTTCAGTCGGTGGAAGGGCAGAAGAATCATCAATATAGAGATGCTTCTCTTGCAGTTGAAGAATCGTTCCTGTGACCTTGTTCCATTCTTCGCCATCTAATTTGCCAGATCGTAAATGTCCTTGATGCACTTTACCAAACGAGGAAATTAAACGCATGGCAATAGAGTCAGCAGGCATCTCCATGGAGAATACGAGAGCAGGAAGGTTGCAATTGAATAGCACACTTTCGACTAAATTCATTGCGAAAGTTGTTTTACCCATTGATGGACGGGCAGCAACGACGATCATATCTCCAGCTTGCATACCTGATGTTTTATTATCAAGCTCCACAAATCCTGTGGTCAGACCTGTAATATTCCCATCAAGTTGTGATAATTCGTTGAGTTTATCGAATACATCTGCGACAACGGTATTAATTGCTTTTGGTCCTTGAGCTTTAGCATTGTTATTGTGTTGTTCAGCCAAAGAAAAGATACTGGTCTCAGCTAAATCTAAAATTTCACTGACTTCTCGACCTTTCGTGTCATACGCATTTTGTAGAATTTCATTACCAACTTTGATCATATTTCTCAAAGTTGCAAATTCACGTATTTTATTGGCATAAGTTTCAAGGTTATAAAAGCTTGATGGAGAATCCGCCATCAATTGCATTAAATATTCTTCACCACCAATCGCATCAAGCAGGTTCTGTTTGATTAACCAATCATTGACCAATACGGCATCATAAGGTGAACTTTCTTTAGAAAGTTTTTCAATTGCTCTAAAAATATATTTATGTCGAGTCGCGTAAAAATCATTCTCGGTTAATATATCGCTGACCTGTTCGAATGACTCAGCTACTGTCATGAGTGCGGCAAGAACAGCCTGTTCAATAGCAAGATTGTGCGGAGGCGTACGAAACTCTTTGAGTGCTGAAGATTCACTCTTTAGCAAATCTAACTCAGTGTTATTCGTATTTTTTTTGGCAGTCGCCTGAGACATATAAAACCTTGATTTACAATAATTACGAAAATGAATAGGGGAGACTTATCTTAATGCAAAATGCACAAGCAAGACAGTGCAACAAATAATATCGATAACAAATAAAAAACTAAGTCTAAATTTCAGCTTGCTAAATCAAATTTTATAATTATTAGGGATAAAAAAAGAGCATGCTGGTGCATGCTCTTTTTCTTTGCATAAAATTACTCAGATACGATAGTAACGAGAACTTCAGCAACAACATCATGGTGCAATTGGATTGCGATGTTGAATTCGCCAGTGTGACGAAGTGCACCGTTCGGTAAACGAACTTCAGCACGGTCAACTTCAAGACCAGCATTTGTCAACGCGTCAGCGATGTCACGAGTACCGATAGAACCAAATAGTTTACCTTCGTCACCAGCTTTCGCAGTGATTACGATATTTACTTCGTTCAATTGGTCAGCACGTGCTTGAGCAGCAGCTAATACTTCAGCTTCTTGCTTCTCAAGTTCAGCACGACGAGCTTCAAATGCAGCAGTATTAGCTTCAGTAGCAGCAACTGCTTTACCTTGAGGGATTAAGTAGTTGCGGCCGTAACCAGCTTTAACTGAAACTTTATCACCTAATTTACCAAGGTTCTTAATGCGTTGTAATAAGATAATATCCACAGCTCAACCTCACTTATGATTGTCAGTGTAAGGAATCAACGCTAAGTAGCGAGCTTGTTTGATAGCAAGAGCTAATTGACGTTGGTAACGAGCTTTAGTACCTGTAATACGGCTAGGAACAATCTTGCCGTTTTCAGTGATGTACTGTTTTAAAGTATCGATATCTTTATAGTCGATATATGTAACGTTCTCAGCTGTAAAGCGGCAGAACTTACGACGACGGTAGAAACGTGCCATTGATGTTCTCCTTATGCTTCAGCAGAGTCTTGAGCTTGTTGTGCTTCTTCACGTTGAGCTTTACGCGCACGTTTTTCTTCAGCACTCTTAGCCAATAAAGACTCTTCAGTGATTGCGTTTTCACGACGAATAATAACGTTACGAAGAATAGCATCGTTGTAACGGAATAATTCTTCCAATTCATTAAGCGTAGTTTGGTTACATTCAACGTTCATTAAAATGTAGTGCGCTTTGTGAATTTTGTTAATTGGGTAAGCCAATTGGCGACGGCCCCAATCTTCAAGACGGTGAATTTGACCTTCAGCATCTTTAATGTGAGAGATATAGCGTTCTACCATACCTACCACTTGATCGCTTTGGTCTGGATGTACCAGAATTACGATTTCGTAGTGACGCATTGTCAGCTCCTTACGGTTTTATGCAGCCCCTAACGCATTTGTTAGAAGCAAGGAGTCACAAATAAATTTTATTGGTTTCAAAAAAACTTAATGTGTCGCAAAAAAATGCGAAGCTGTATTGTAAGGATGTCGGCAGGGGATTACAAGAAAAATAAAGCAAAATATAACGACGAAGAAAATAAATTGGACTATTCAATTTTGAAAATTAACTTACTTTTAGAAAGTATTTGAAGGTAGTGTTGAGTATAGATATTTATAGACTGCTTGAAGCGAAGATAAAAAAAGATAGAGGTTTCTCTATCTTTTAAAAAATGACAAGATTGTTTATTGGTGCAGTAGCAGTAAAACTAAAGCAAATACTGATAATCGTAATTAGGACAACAGAGAATAAGAAATATTTCTTTGCCCATAATTGATCATTTTCAGCTTTAAATCCAATGATATTTAAATAAAGCCAATAAACAGTCAATACATTGAGAATTATACAATAAAGCCAATTTGCATAGCCAAATACAAATAAAGCGTTCATTGAGATTGCAAATAGCACAATGTAAATCAGCGATTCGATCTTGGTGCGAACAATCGAGCGCGCAACAGGAAGAATCGGAATACCCGCATTTTTGTAATCATCAAAACGATAAATTGCAATTCCCCATGAGTGAGGCATTTGCCAAAATGCATAACCCAAGAAAATGAGTAGCGCACCTAAATCGAATTGATTCGCGACCGCTGTATATCCAATGACAGGGGGGGCTGCACCAGAAATACTACCGACCACAGTTTGGTGGATCGTTGTTCGTTTTGTCCATAAGCTGTAAAAACCAACATATACAACAAAACCAATAACTGCGAATAAAAAAGCGTACGCATTTACCCAAAACCATAAAATACCAAAACCGAGTATGCCTAATAGCAAAGCAAAAGCTAATGCAATTTGAACAGAAATGGTTTTCTTAACTAACGCACGATTTTGAGTGCGCTGCATTTTTTGGTCGATGTCTTGATCAATAACGTTATTAACCACACATCCGGATGCAACTACGAGGGTAGTGCCAATGAGGGTAAGAAGCAGGAGAAGGAAATCTACTGAACCTTGAGTAGCTACAAAGTAGCCACCCAAAGTGGTAACAAAGTTACCAAAGAGAATTCCTGGCTTAGTCAGGAATAAGTACTTTTTAAACATGACAATCAGTTTAGATCATCATGTTTGAATGTAAGTAGTTCATGATCCATACAGAACCAACTAAAAGAACAGCAATAGTTAGAATTGTATAGATAAATGCAATCACGTTCCAACGTTGCTCTGAAGATGAGTTCATGTGCAAGAAGTAAACTAATTGTACAAGTACCTGAGCAACAGCTGTAATACCGATAACAGCAATAATAGCACCACGGCTGAAGCTATCAGTATTCATTGCCATGTAGAATGGAACTACAGTCAATAAAACAGAAAGTACAAACCCGATTGTGTATTGCTTTACGTTACCGTGTGATGCACCAGCAGCATTATGATCATGACTCATTATAATACTCCCATTAAGTACACTACGCTGAATACGCAGATCCATACGATGTCAAGGAAGTGCCAGAACAAGCTTAGGCAAGCAAGACGACGAGTATTGATTGTAGTCAAACCATATTTTTTGATTTGAATCATCAACACGATCATCCATACCAAACCAGAAGTTACGTGAATACCGTGCGTACCAACTAAAGTAAAGAACGCAGATAAGAACGCACTCACGCTTGGTCCATGACCAGCATGAACTAAATGATTAAATTCATAAAGTTCCATGCCGATAAAGATTGCACCGAATACAAATGTAACTGCTAACCAAGCTAGAACTTGACCAACATTTTTCTTGTAAGAAGCAAGTACCGCAAAACCAAATGTCACTGATGAAATCAAAAGTGCGAAAGTTTCAGTTAAAACGAAACCTAAAGAATCTGCAAAAAGATCCTTTGCACTTGGAGTGCCAGGTGGAATATGACTGCTTAATACAGCGAACGCGATGAAGAGTGTACCGAATAAAATCAAGTCACTCATCAAGTAAGTCCAAAAACCAAAGACCGTGATGTCTGTATCATCGTGATGATGTTCATCATGCTCGTGGTTTTCGTGATGAAGTACTTCAGCCATATCCTTAGTCCTTCTTCAAGTGTTTTTCGAGTAACGCATAACGTTCATTTTCAATACGTTCTACTTCAGCAGCTGGAACATAGTAATCCACTTTCTTCGTGAATGAGCTCCAGATAAAGCCGATGATTGCAGAAACGAAAGAAACAATCGCTAACCACCAAATGTGCCAGATAAGTGCAAAGCCCATAACAGTGATGATCAGTGCAATAAGTACACCTGCAGCACGGTTAGTTGGCATATGAACATCTTCATATTTAGCAGGACGTGCGTAAGCTACACCATTTTCTTTGTCAGTCCAGAAGCGGTCGATACCGTTCGCTTGAGGCAATACTGCAAAGTTATAGAATGGAGCTGGAGATGAAGTCGCCCATTCAAGCGTACGTGCATCCCATGGATCGCCTGTAACGTCACGAGTTTGTTCGCGTTGTAAGAAACCAACAATGATTTGCATGATGAAACAAGCAATACCAATTGCGATTAATACAGCACCGAATAATGCGATACCAACATATGGATCCCAGTCTGGGTTGTCATACGAGTTTAGACGACGAGTCATACCCATGAAACCTAGGATATACAATGGCATGAACGCGAAGTAGAAACCGAAGAACCAGAACC
Organism: Acinetobacter sp. ANC_7635; assembly: GCF_056779945.1. Taxonomy (NCBI): domain Bacteria; kingdom Pseudomonadati; phylum Pseudomonadota; class Gammaproteobacteria; order Moraxellales; family Moraxellaceae; genus Acinetobacter; species Acinetobacter sp. ANC_7635. The sequence continues at coordinate 334,071 of NZ_JBWYIS010000001.1, forward strand.
AGAAGCATGCTTTGCCCCAGAATTCACTTAACTGCCAACCGAACATTTTCGGCCAGTAGAAAGTAATACCAGCAAACATACCAAATACAACACCACCAATAATTACGTTATGGAAGTGAGCGATTAAGAATAGTGAGTTGTGTACAAGGAAGTCCGCAGGTGGAACCGCCATAAGTACACCAGTCAAACCACCGATACCGAAAGTCACTAAGAAGCCAACTGTCCAGTACATTGGTGATGTGAAGGTAATACGACCCTTATACATTGTGAATAACCAAGAGAAGATTTTCACACCTGTAGGAATCGCAATAATCATGGTCATGATACCGAAGAACGCGTTAACGTTGGCCCCTGAACCCATTGTAAAGAAGTGGTGTAACCATACAACGAATGCAAGAACTGTAATCGCGATCGTTGCATACACCATTGATTTGTAACCAAACAATGTCTTACGAGAGAATACAGAAGTAATCTCAGAGAATAGACCGAATGCAGGTAAGATCAAGATATAAACTTCTGGGTGACCCCATGTCCAAATCAAGTTTACATACAACATTGGGCTACCACCCATGTCATTTGTAAAGAAGTGGAAACCGAAGTAACGGTCAAGCGTTAACATTGCAATTGTTGCAGTCAACACTGGGAATGATGCGATGATCAATACTGCAGTACATAAAGATGTCCACGTAAAGATCGGCATATCCATAAGACCCATGCCAGGAGCACGCATTTTAATGATGGTAACGAAGAAGTTAACACCAGTAAGAAGTGTACCAAGACCAGAGATCTGAAGTGCCCAGATATAGTAGTCAACACCAACACCAGGAGAGTATTCGATACCTGAAAGAGGAGGGTAAGCCATCCAACCAGTTGCCGCAAACTCACCAAGCGCAAGAGAAACCATCATCAAACCAGCAGCACCAGCGAATAACCAGAAGCTTAAAGAGTTTAATAATGGGAATGCTACGTCACGCGCACCAATTTGTAGTGGAACAGAAATGTTCATCATACCCACTACAAGACCCATCGCTACGAAGAAAATCATAATTACACCGTGTGCGGTGAAAATCTGATCGTAGTGTTCAGGGTGTAGATAGCCTTCGCCGCCGCCTTTTGCAAGGAACAATTGAAGACGCATCATAATCGCATCCGCGAAACCACGTAATAACATGATCACAGAAACGATAAGGTACATAATACCAATTTTTTTATGGTCTACAGATGTGAACCATTCGTTCCACAAGTAGCCCCATTTTTTGAAATAAGTGATACCAGCAAATACTGCAATACCACCTAAAATCATCATTAACACTGTTACCTGTACGATTGGATCGTACGGGATAGCATCTACACTTAACTTACCTAAGAAGCTCATGTCTTATTCCCCTACAACTGAAGAAGCAGGTTCAGCATTTACATCAGCAGCTACAGCATGACCTTCAGCTTTAGCTGAGTGATCTGCACCGTGGTAGTTTGCCATGTATTTGTTGATAATTGATTCAAACAAGCCTTTTTCAACAGAAGAGTAGTAAGTCACAGGATGAGGATGTGCCTTATATGGACCTTCTTTTTGAGCAATTTCAGCTTGTTGCTTCTCTAGATCGGTTTTAGCGTTACGAACCATCGCAGCGATTTGTTTCTCTGAACGGTTACCATCACGCAAGGTTGCAAATTCAGCTTGGTCTAAAACTGTTTTTTGAACAGCTTCAGGGTTAATTGAAGTACCGTTACCAGCTTTTACTGCAGACACCCATTCAGCGAACTTAGCTTCTGAAACAGAATGAGCTTGGAAGCGCATTTGTGTGAAACCATAGCCTGAATAGTTCGAAGAGAAACCACGGTATACACCTTCATTATCCGCAAGGACATGAAGTTGAGTTTGCATACCCGCCATTGCATAAATCTGACCAGCTAACTGAGGAATGAAGAAAGAGTTCATTGTGAAGTTAGAGGTGATATTGAAATTAATCGGAGTTTTTTCTGGGAAACGAACTTCGTTAACTGTTGCAATTTCTTGTTCAGGGTAAACAAAAACCCATTTAAACTGTTCAGCAATAACTTGAATAGTTAAATGCGATTTCTCTGATTCTAGCGGACGATAAGGGTCATACTTGTGTGAGCCCCACCATGTTAAATACGCTAAAATACCAATAATAATACACGGGATACCCCACACTACGATTTCAATAATAGTAGAGTGCGCCCATGTAGGTTTATAGTCTGCATCTTTATTTGACGCACGATATTTCCAACTAAACCATAAAGCCATCAATGCTGATGGAATTACTACCAATAGCATGAGGTAGATCGCAGTCATCATAAGATCAGACTGACCTTGTGCTACTGGACCTTTTGAGTTTAGAAGTACTATATCACCGCCACACCCTGTTAAGAGCACGGCAAGCGTTGATAAAGACAATACAGCTAAAATTGTTTGTCTCATTTTACAACCTCGGTGAAGAGTCCCATTCCCTAATAAAATTATGGGATAGCGATTATAGTGTCACATGATTGAAAAACAGAAAATTACATTTACTGAATTTCAGTCATATGACACCGCTACGTTGTAGGGCATTATGCCCTATAACGACCAACTAAGCTATATGTAAAGTGCCTTTAAATATAAGGATTAAACCCAATTTGTTTGGTCGGAATTGGTTGAAGAATTAATTACTTTTAGTATGAAAACAGAGGCAAAACAAAGGGGAGCATTTGCTCCCCTAAGATAAAAATTATCGTTTTATGACTTTAGTCTTTGCTAATTTATCGTGCAAAGTTTGTCTTTTTTGACTTAGACCGAAGGCATGATCAATGATGGTAATGAATGGCATAAAGAGTAAATTCAATACAATAAAAATCACACTACGCAATGTGAATGCGCGCATTAAGTTTACTTGCTGTCCATTTTCAGCATCAACAATTTGAATTTTTGCTACTTTTTTTCCTAAACTCTGACCACTTTTCGCAATTAAAAATGCTTGAGCAGCTAGCATTAATACAATGTAAACCAACATTGCTTGCCAAGCTTCCATTGGAATAAGTGTAAATAACTGTTCCTGTAATTTGATTGCTTGATCTGATGAGCTAGCATTCTGCATTTTTTGCTGAAGTTCAGTCAATTGAGCAACTTGTTTTTCTTGCATAAAGAACGAAGGAATCACCATGGCAGGCAACCAAAGCGCCAGATCAACGAGTTTAGCTAAAAATCGAGATCCAATTGAGGCAAGTTCTTGATGAGCAGTATTTTTTTGAACATTGACACTCGAAATAGAAGCATTTGAATAGCTTTGTTGCACTGGTGGAGTGGGTTGATAGCCTTCAGGTTGGTAATATAATTTTCCTTGAGTGAGTTCACCTAAAGCTTTCCATTCAGTCATACCTTGATGCCAGACCAAGTCTGTGAGTAAAACTTGTTGGCTCGAGAGCATTTGATTTAACTGCTCTACCGTATACGGTCCAGCTTGTTGATTATTTCTCGCCAAGTAAATTTGCATAAACCTAATTTCTCAAAAATTACTAAAAAATAATGGGGTAAAAAAAAAGACCCACGAATGGGTCTTTTTTTAACATAGTTTATTAAGCTTGTTTAGTCTTTTCTTCAGATAAGAAGAACCATGTATCTAAAACAGAGTCTGGGTTGAGTGAAACAGATTCGATACCTTGTTCCATTAACCAGCGAGCAAGATCTGGGTGGTCTGATGGTCCTTGACCACAAATACCCACATATTTACCTGCCTTACGACATGCATGAATCGCCATTGAAAGAAGAGCTTTTACTGCTGGATCACGTTCATCAAATAAATGAGAAACGATACCTGAGTCACGGTCAAGCCCAAGCGTTAACTGAGTTAAGTCATTTGAACCGATTGAGAAGCCATCAAAATGCTCTAAGAATTGTTCAGCAAGTAGAGCATTGGTAGGTAATTCACACATCATGATCACTTTAAGACCATTTTCACCACGTTTTAAGCCATTTGCAGCAAGAAGTTCAATAACACGTTTTGCTTCAGCAACTGTGCGGACGAATGGGATCATGATTTGAATGTTAGTTAGACCCATTTCATCACGAACTTTCTTCAATGCACGGCATTCTAATTCGAAGCAGTCACGGAAGTTGTCAGAAACATAACGGCTCGCACCACGGAAGCCCAACATCGGGTTTTCTTCTTCAGGTTCGTATAACTTACCACCGATTAAGTTCGCGTATTCATTCGATTTGAAGTCTGACATACGTACTATGACAGGTTTATCAGCAAATGCAGCAGCAAGTGTAGAAATACCTTCAACGAGTTTTTCAACGTAGAACTCGATCGGTGAAGAGTAACCTGCAGTACGGGTCATCACAGCTGCACGTGTTTCGCGAGGTAAGCTGTCAATATTGAGTAATGCTTTAGGGTGAACACCAATCATACGGTTGATGATGAACTCTAGACGTGCCAGACCAATACCTTCGTTTGGAATTTGAGCGAAGTCAAATGCGCGATCAGGGTTACCAACGTTCATCATGATTTTGAACGGAAGTGTTGGCATAGATTCAATCGAGTTACGTTGAACTTCGAAATCTAAAGCGCCTTCGTAAATGAAACCTGTATCGCCTTCAGCACATGAAACAGTCACTTCTTGACCATCGACAAGTACTTCTGTTGCGTTACCACATCCAACAATTGCTGGAACACCGAGTTCACGTGCAATAATCGCGGCATGACAAGTACGACCACCACGGTTTGTAACGATCGCAGCAGCACGTTTCATAACTGGTTCCCAATCAGGATCGGTCATGTCAGAAACAAGAACGTCGCCATCTTGGACTTTGTCCATTTCTTTGATTGAATTAACAATACGGACTTTACCAGAACCGATACGTTGACCGATTGAGCGACCTTCACAAAGAACTGTACCTTTTTGTTTTAATAGGTAGCGTTCCATTGTGCCGACATTCTCACGGCTTTTCACAGTTTCAGGACGTGCTTGAACGATGTAAATTTGACCATCATCACCGTCTTTCGCCCATTCGATATCCATTGGCGCACCGTAGTGTTGCTCAATGATTAACGCCTGCTTAGCAAGTTCTTGTAATTCTTGATCATTTAAAGCAAATTGTTGGCGTTCAGTTTTTTCAACATCCACAACAACAACTGATTTACCTGCAGAGCCTTCTTCACCATAGATCATTTTTTGGTGTTTAGAGCCGAGGTTACGACGCAATACTGCGTGTTTACCTGCATTTAAAAGTGGCTTAGATAAATAGAATTCATCAGGGTTTACAGCACCCTGTACGACCATTTCGCCTAAACCGTAAGATGCAGTAATGAATACAACGTCACGGAAACCAGATTCAGTGTCCAGTGTAAACATTACACCAGCAGCACCAGTTTCTGAACGAACCATACGTTGCACACCAGCAGAAAGAGCAACGATGTCATGATCGAAGTTTTGGTGTACACGGTAAGCAATTGCGCGGTCGTTATAAAGTGAAGCAAAAACTTCCTTAATCGCGATTAAGACGTTGTCAATACCGCGGATGTTTAGGAAAGTCTCTTGTTGTCCTGCAAAAGATGCGTCTGGTAAATCTTCTGCAGTCGCAGATGAACGAACGGCAACCGCGATCTCAGGGTTGCCGTTAGAAAGAGTTGCGAATGCATCACGAACTTCTTTTTCAAGTGCTGGAGTAAGCGGAGTATCAACGATCCATTGACGAATTTTAGCACCAGTTTCAGCAAGTGCATTTACGTCGTCAACATTAAGTTGTTTGAGCTCGGCTGAAATTTTGGCATTAAGACCACTTTGCTCAAGGAATTCACGGTAAGCTGCAGCAGTTGTTGCAAAACCACCTGGAACTGATACACCAGCATTTGCTAAATGGCTGATCATTTCGCCTAGAGATGAGTTTTTACCGCCCACGATTTCTACGTCGTGTTTACCTAATTTTTCCAGACCGATTACGCGTGCTTCCAAAGTTGTTACTCCACTTTTGCAGTATTAATCACTATCTTGGCATGATATTTTTCTGTGAAAACTTAGCAAACTTTCATTACTAAGCGACAGTCATGTAAGATCGGTTTACTATAAAGATTATATAGTACTTAGACAAATATTTGAGGATTAATTTAATGGCAGAAAGTAAAGATATTAAACGAAGTGTTTTTTTTATTTCCGATGGTACTGCCATTACGGCTGAAACACTCGGGCATTCTTTATTGGCTCAATTTCCTCATGTCGATTTTGATATTCATATCATCCCGTATATCACTACAGAAGAAGCCGCAATGAACGTCGTTGCAGAGATTAACGCGCGCGCAGAGTCTGATGGCCAACAACCTCTGGTCTTTGATACTCTTGTGGATCCCTATGTTCGGGATATCATCAATACGGCAAATGCGGTTAATTTAGATGTGTTTGAAGGGTTAATTAGTAAGCTATCTGAGGTGCTTGGAACAGCTCCTACAACTTTAGTCGGACAAACACATGCTGTGACTGATTCTGAGTCTTATAAGGCACGTATTGATGCTGTACATTTCGCGCTGGATAATGATGATGGCGCACGTACAAGACACTATGATAAAGCGGATTTAATTTTGATTGGAGTTTCGCGTTCTGGTAAAACACCGACCTCAATTTATTTGTCATTACAATTTGGTATTCGAGTTGCGAACTATCCGTTAACTGAAGAAGATTTGGATGACAACCGTTTGCCAGCAGTTTTACGTCCACATAAGCATAAATTGTTTGGATTAATGATTGACGCTGATCGTTTGGTGGCAATTCGATCTGAACGCAAAGCCAACAGTCGTTATGCAAGTTTTAGCCAATGTCAGATGGAATTGCGTGCAATCGAAGGTATTTATATTTCTGAAGGGATTAAATATCTAAATGTTTCAGAAATGTCGATCGAAGAAATTTCAACACGAGTATTGCAAATGACTGGCTTAAAACGTCGGATTGGTTAAATCTGTAAATTTAATTTAAAAAAAAGAAGCACTAGCTGTGCTTCTTTTTTATTAAGCGATTAATCGTCATAAATACTCATAAAATTCAAAAATTATATAATTCAAATGTCTATAATTTCATCATAAAATGTCATTTAGAATCGCATTTATCTACAAAATGATGATCACTATTCGTACGTTGTAATAATAATATCTACTAAGTGTTCGATTCCTTCCATACTTTGAACGGCATTTTCAGTAATTTTCACGACTGGCCATGTGATCAATTTACAGTTTTCTCGCTGTAAGGCGTTGTAATAATGATCGGATTTAAAAAATATTTTTTGCGACGAAGCTGGATTTGGCATCAATTGTCTTTTTAACCAAGTATCTGAAATCTGAGAATCTAAATATCGTATTGCCAATGTCGTCTTAATTCGCTGATTAAATAATCGTTTATTTTTAGCGATGAGGGGATGAGCAATAATTTTTTGAATCCCTTTTTCAGTGTGTGGCAAAACGAAATGAGGTGTCATTTGAAATACTTTGACGAATAGCGCATTTTGACAAACCACATCTAAATGTGAAACTGACATTTGATTGGCACCAATAATCGCGACCTTTAATCCTGAAAAATCGGTTTGTTTGATGTCCTCAGCTGAGATAATTTTTCCTTTAAAGTTGGAAAAATACTCAGCTTCATTATGAAAGAACGAATCCGTGTGGGCTTTATTCCTTTTTTTCATTTCTGTACCTAATTATTGTTTTAGTGGGTTGCTTTTGGTTCTGCAGTTAATTCATATATCCAAGATGGGATTTTAGGTAAAGATTTTTCTGGAATCTTATCAGTCATTTTTACCATAGTGTCGACAGGGATATGAAACCATTTATTACGTCGGTTCATGGCACTTCGTGCATGGAAGTTAATAATTTGATACCAAGGATTACGACGACCTTCTGCAGTACGTCCACCTATTCGAGCAAATTTGTGCATCGCTGCATAGAGCTTTTCTTCTGGCAAGCCTAGTTTAATCACATTATCACGCATTTTATTAATGAGTGGTAAGTAGGCAAGAATACCAAGTAATAAACGTGGATCTACAACTCGCGCTGCCATTTTAGAAAGCTCAATAAAGGTTTTATTGTAGCCTTGATCTTCCATGACACTAAATCCAACACCTAAATGACGAGCTTCATCACCATTAATTAGTTCAAAAGCTTGATGACAAACTGGGTCTTCTACAGTATCCAATAGGAATGTACAAAGTGCGCCATCAAGAGCGACTTCTAGCATCGGAATGACAGCACCTAGAATATAGAAGGGCATTTCATCAGCATAAGTGTCGAGCCATTCGATGATCAGTCTTAAATTTTTATTGGGTTTAGGAATATCGCCTTCAAGCATACCCCATCTTTTCATCAGTGCCATTTCGGCATTGGCGTGACGCTGTTCCTCAGCGTGGAAAATGGCATACATTTCGCGAAGCGTATCTGTCGGTGCTTTTTTTGACATCGCAGAAAATGCACGAGCACCTACATGTTCGATCCACATTAGATCAGCCATAAAATCTTTAAGCTTGGGCCACTGTTCTGCGGTGACTAATTCTTTGCCAGGAGCATCCCAGGCAATATCCGAGAGTGTCCATTGAGTATGTTTTACTTTATCCAACATTTTTTCTAAGTCGATAGAGGCCATGTTATACATCCGTATTTATTTTTTAATCATGAAATTTTATCGCTTAAAAATGTGATGTGTTTTGCAGAAGTGCTTATTTTAGTTTGATATAAAATGCCAAATTTTAAGTATTTGATTATGAATAACTAATATTGTTGGTTAAAAGAATTTTTTCATTGGAATAGTCTTTTAGGGACATTTGATGTCATTTATTGCCAATAGTTGTTTGACAAACTCAAGAAATGAAAGAGTAATTAATTATAGATTTGAAATCAAAACCATTACTCAATCATTTCAGGATTTTTTTGATCTAAGCATTTTGCTTAATTTGCATTAAATACTCAAAGTTTTGAATGCGTTTGTCTGTATCGTAGATATCACAGGTAAAAATAAACTCATCTACATCATAAGGCACCAGTAGTTGTTCAAGACCTTGTTTCACTGTTTCTGGTGATCCGATTTGAGCCATTGCGTAAAAACTGTCAACTGACATCTTTTCTGGAGCAGACCAAATTCCATCCATTGATTTAACTGGAGGTTTGAGTTTTAAGCTTTGCCCACGCATTAAGCCTAATACACGTTGATAAGCGCTAGTAGCCAAGTATTCAGCTTCTTCATCAGTGTCAGCTACAACAGTTGGAACGCCCATTGATACATAAGGACGATCCAAATATTCAGAAGGTTCGAAGTTTTCTCTGTAAAGTTGAATCGCTTGACCCAGCATACGAGGGGCAAAGTGAGAGGCAAAAGAATAAGGTAAGCCAAGTTTAGCTGCCAATTGTGCGCTAAATAAGCTAGAACCTAACAGCCATACGGGAACATGTGTTCCTTGACCTGGTGTCGCTTTGATTCTCTGATGTGGCGATGGTTCCCCCAAATAGCTCAAAATTTCGAGCACGTCTTGTGGAAATTGATCTTCAGTCTCTTGACGACCTCGGCGTAAGGCACGCATGGTCAATTGATCTGTACCTGGTGCGCGTCCTAGTCCGAGCTCAACTCGATCAGGATAAAGCGTTGCTAGTGTTCCAAATTGTTCTGCTACAACAAGTGGTGCATGATTAGGCAGCATGATTCCGCCAGAACCTACTTTTAAAGAGGAGGTGTTAGCAAGGATATAGCCTAATAACACAGCTGTAGCTGAGCTAGCGATACCATCCATATTATGGTGCTCTGCAAGCCACAGTCGTTTAAAACCCAATTGTTCGATTTTTTGTGCTAACTCCAAAGCATGCTGTAGTGAAAAAGCAATCGTTTTATCATCACGTACAGGAGCGAGTTCCAATACTGAAAACTCGATATCTTTTAAGCTTCGCATAACTTTCTACTCTTTTGAACACTCATAAAGATGTTAATACGAACTCGAGTATTTGTATATTGAAAAAAAACGATATAAGTGTAAATAAAAAAGCGCTCTAAGTTGAGCGCTTGAATTCTAAGAGTTTGGAATTAACGTTTACCGTTTTTATACCAGCCTAAATGACGACCATTGTCACTTCTGTAATTACGGTCATTATAACGATAGTTTGAATTGCGATAACCGCTTTCACGGCGATCATAACGATCTCTATAGTCATCTTCGCGACGATCTTCAGCCACTTTTTTACCTAAAACTGAACCACCAGCTGAACCTAATGCAGCCCCAGCATAACCAGCATTTGTTCCGCCCATATTATTACCAACGGTGTAACCACCAGCACCACCTAATGCAGCACCAATTGCAGCAGCATTACGATCTTTTTTGTTCGCTGATGCAGCTGCGCCACCAGCACCACCAATCGCTGATCCGATCATTGCTCCAGTCGAGCCACCCATTTGTTGACCAATCGCAGCACCAACGACTCCACCTAAAGCAGATGTGAGGGCAACTCTAGACGAACTATCAGCATAAGCAGTTGTTGTACTCAAGGCCGCAGTTGCGATCGCAGCAGCAAATAACTTTGAATTAAATTTCATGGTGAACTCCTTGTCGAAGTCTTATATTTGATGGTTTTAATTTAATCCAAATTTCTGCAATCATTTTGGAGAGCAAGTTGCTGGTTTGTATTTTTCTCTCCCTAATTTATCCATAATTAATTTGTTAATAAAAAAATGCGCCCTAAGGCGCATCGAGGTGAATACAGAGTATTCAAAGGGGAAACGATCAATCAGATTATATTAACGACGGCTATGTTTTTTCTTTTTCCATTTACGATCTTGACGTGAATCATATGCTTTGTCTTTCGCAATTTTGTTACCAAGAGCAGCACCACCAGCAGCACCTAAAGCAGAGCCGATATAACCGCCATTGGTTCCACCCATACTATTACCTACGGTATATCCCGCACCGCCACCTAATGCACCTCCGATGGCAGATTCAGTACGGTTACGTTTATTACTAGCAACAGCAGCACCACCAGCACCACCAAGTGCTGCACCTAAAGTTGCACCTGTTGTGCCACCCATGTTTTTACCAATTGCTGTACCTGCTACACTACCTAAAGCACTCGCAGCAGCGACACGCGCTGTACTGTCTGCATGTGCAGATACCGTGAACATTGATGCAGTGGCTAAGGTGGCTGACATTAATAGGGTATTTAATTTCATGTGTGACTCCATGTCCTTGTTCGTGGACGAGTAATAATTCGTTGAGCACAATGTAACAAGAATTGAAGCGCTAAATATGTAGAAGTTAACCTAGAGTTTTACGTTTTGGTTGCACAATGTTGTTTTTATATTACAACTGATCATTCAATATGCATTATTGGGCTGATTAAGAAGAAACTATGGAGAGTTGATTCAGTAAACAGTTTTTAAACTTGGCAGTTATGGAGCTAATTTTTGATTATCCATTAATTGGGTGTGACAAGGAATGAAAATGGTTTTGCAAAGTCATTCTATATAAATATGTTAATTGAATGTCAGAGTCGTTAAACTACTCGCAATTTTAGAAATATTAATTTAAGGCAGTCCTTAAATTAATCCAGTATTAGAGATTTTATTTAACATGAAAGAATCGTTACGTTTACGATTAGACCAACTTTGTGATCGTCATGAAGAATTAGAAGCGCTATTGGCTGATGTTGAAGTCATTTCCGACAATAAGCGTTTCCGTAATTTGTCACGTGAACACAATGATTTGACTGAAATCACCACTGTTTGGAAAAAATATACCCAAGCGGAAGAAGATATTGTAACGGCTGAAGCAATGTTGTCAGATCCTGACTTTAAGGAAATGGCACAAGAAGAAATTAAAGAGAATAAAGCATTAATTGAATCTTTAGAGGCAGAATTGAATATTCTGATGATTCCGAAAGATCCAAATGATGCGAACTCTGCATATCTGGAAGTACGTGCAGGGACAGGTGGCGATGAAGCTGCGATTTTCTCTGGTGATTTATTCCGTATGTACAGTAAATATGCTGAATCACAGGGTTGGCGTGTCGAAATTCTTTCTGAAAATGAAGGTGAACATGGCGGTTACAAAGAAATTATTTGTTTAATTAATGGTGAAGGTGTTTACGGACGCTTAAAATTTGAAAGCGGTGCTCATCGAGTTCAGCGCGTTCCTGCAACTGAATCACAGGGGCGAGTTCATACTTCAGCTTGTACCGTTGCAATTCTTCCTGAAATTGATGTTGATACGACTGTAGATATTAACCCTTCAGACTTGCGTATTGATACTTATCGTGCATCTGGGGCGGGTGGTCAGCACGTCAATAAAACGGATTCTGCTGTACGAATCACGCATATTCCGACAGGTACTGTTGTTGAATGTCAGGAAGAGCGTTCACAACATAAGAACAAAGCAAAGGCAATGGCATTATTGGCATCTCGTCTTGAGAATGCTAAACGTGCAGCAGCTGATGCTGCTACATCTGAAATGCGCCGTGATTTGGTGGGTTCAGGTGATCGTTCAGAACGTATTCGTACCTATAATTATCCTCAGGGTCGTATGACTGATCATCGTATTAACTTAACTTTATATAAGTTGGATGCAGTGATGGAGGGAGATTTGACTGAGCTTTTAGATAGCTTACATCGTGAATATCAAGCGGATCAATTGGCAATGCTTGCACAGCAGAATGGTGGTTAATGAACATTCAACAAGCGCTTGCACTGCGTGGTGAGCCTGAAAGTTATGAGCGTCAAGAAAATGCTTGGTTGCTCGAACATATCACTAAAATCGATTCATTCGATTTGGTGATGAAGAAGGATAAAGAGCTCACTGCAGAACAAGAGCAGGCGTATCGAGAGGCGATTGCTCGGATTGAAGCAGGTGAGCCTTTAGCTTATGTCACAGGTTCGCAACCTTTTTGGACATTGGACTTAAAAGTGACGTCCGATACTTTGGTGCCTAGACCGGACACCGAAGTTTTGGTGGAGACAGTTTTAAAGTTAGAGTTGCCTGAGGATGCGCGCGTTGTAGATTTAGGAACTGGGACAGGCGCCATTGCATTGTCACTCGCTTCCGAACGTCCTAATTGGTCTTTAACAGCAACCGATATTTATGAGCCTACATTGGAAGTCGCTAAATTTAATGCTGAGCAACATGACTTAGATCAGGTTCAATTTGTACTAGGCAGTTGGTTAAAACCGTTTGGGCGTCAATTTTTTGATGTCATTGTATCTAATCCGCCTTATATTGATCCAGCAGATGAACATATGCACAATTTGGCGACCGAGCCTCAACGTGCATTAATCTCTGATAAAAAAGGTTTAGCTGATCTTGAGCAAATTATTTTACAAGCCAAGAAGCATCTGACTGTTGAAGGTTGGGTGGTACTTGAACATGGATATGATCAAGCAGACGCTGTTCAGCATCTATTTCGTCAAGCAGGTTATAAGAAAGTGAGAACCGTTAAAGATTATGGTGGTAACGATCGCGTGACTTTAGCACAATGGCCTCATTAGAAATAAAAAAGCGACTTTAGGTCGCTTTTTTATTGATTCATCTTTTGATGACATCACGCCATAACAATAATTTTGATTCAAATACTTTCATTATGGTATCCGTGATTTTTCCCAATATTGCCAATAAAATAATAGCAATGATCACAATATCTGGACGCGATGTTTCACGTCCATCACTTAATAAATATCCAATACCTTGCGTTGCTGCAATGAGTTCAGCGGCAATCATGAACATCCAAGCTAAACTCAAACTATTGCGCAAGCCTGTAAGGATAGATGGAGAAGCTGCGGGTAAAACGATTTGGTAGATTTGTTGCCAGCGATTCAGTCTATACACTTGAGCCAACTCAATCAATTTTCGGTCGACACCATGAATACCAGCCACAGTATTGGTATAGGTTGGAAAAAAAGCACCAATCGCAATAAGGGTGATTTTTGAGGATTCATCAATACCAAGCCATAACAAAAGGAGAGGAATCCACGCAAGACTAGGAATTGACTTAATTGCAGAAAAGGTCGGTTCAATAAACTCTTCTGCATGGTGATTGAGTCCTACCAAAACTGCAAAAAATAGTGCTAAGCCACTACCAATAGCAAACCCTAAAAACACTCGCCATGTACTTGCCCAAATATGTTGACCTAAATCATTCTTAGCAAGTTCTTGCAGGGAAACTAATAAGCTACTTGGTGCAGGTAGCAGATAAGGTTCAACTACACCACCTCGAACCAAAATTTCACACAGCAATACCAGTAATACAGGGAGGAAAATACCTTTCAACCATTTATTCCCTTTTGTCGACAGTTGTGAATGGACATCGATATTCCGATGTTCAATCACTTTTTCACTGATCGCCATTATTTTGTCACCACTTTTTGAGCGAATGAGGCATTAAATAACTGTTGAACAACTTGATTTACATTTGTTCCTTTACGAACTAAGTCTTCTTCAGTCAAGATTTTGCCGGATTTTTGTAGTGCATTAATGTGTTGGGCTGTAGGAATGTTTTGATTAAAGTCAGTACGCTGAAGCTGAAGTTTTGCAACCTCTAAAGGTAGTTTAGCTTCAGTGGCGAGTAACTGCGCCAGTTTATCTGGATTGGCTTTTGCCCATTTACGTGCTTGCTCATACGCTTTAATTACGGCTTCAATTGCTTCTGGGCTAGATTGAGTAAATGGCTCTTTGACGCTTAACACGCTATAACTATTAAAGCCTACATTATGATAAAGCAGTTTTGCACCCGACTGAACTTGAGCTGATGCCATCAAAGGGTCTAAGCCAGCCCAAGCATCCACTTGCTTACGCTCTAACGCTGTTTTGCCATCTGGATGTTGCAAATGAACAAGCTGTACATCTTTTTTATTCAATCCAACGGTATCTAAAGCTTGTAGCGTCAATAAAAATGGGTCAGTTCCTTTTGTTGCGGCAATTTTTTTACCTTTTAGATCTTTTAAGGATTTAATCGGGGAGTCTTTTGGCACGACTAAAGCTGTCCATTCAGGTTGGCTTTGGATATAAACTGTTTTAACAGAGCTACCATTGGCACGACTTAATACAGCGGCAAGACCAGCTGTTGAAGCAAAATCAACACTGCCGCTATTGAGATATTCTAAGGAGCGATTACTGCCTTGACTAAATACCCATTTGATTTTGGTATTGGGTAAAGCCTTTTCTAATAACTTTTGATTTTTAACCACTAAGCTCGTAGGAGCATAATAGGCATAATCCAGTTTGATTTCCTTAGGGAGGGCAGCATTAGCTCCACTATGAACAACACTAATTACTAAACCCAACAGTCCTAATTTCAATGGAGATATCGATTTTTTCATTGAAGTACCTGATTTAATTCGCTAAATTTTCGATATAAATAGCCTTTCAGGTGATTTGTGACAAAAAAGAAAATGAGATATTAAAAGAACAAATTTTGATAAAGTTAAAATTATGAGTTAACACATTGAAATCAAATCAATATTTTATAAATATTGTGGTTTTGTGAAAATATAGTGATTTATCAGAACTTTATATAAATTAATGCAATGAGATGAAGGTCACATAATTTAATATAGCAAGGCTAAGAGTGAAAATGAGACCAAACCATATCAGTTTGATCTCAATACTTACATTATACGAAATACTCAGTTGAAATATCGCTCACTTCAAGAAGGTCTAATGAGTCTGACTCCAAAGCCAAGCATAGCGCTACTACCTTTAAAGTGTCCGAAATTTTTGAAGCATCTTTTAACGCAATACCAGATTTCAGTTCATTAAGACGATCAGTTGAAATATCTAATGCAAGTGCAGTTTCACTTGCATCTTGAGTGTCTAGGAATTGATTGATTGCATTTTTTAAATCTATTTCGGATGCATTCAGAATGCTCATTTGAAGCTGCTCTGAAATTTGATCTGAATCTTGATTAAGTGCATGGGTGAAAGTTTGAGCAAAATTTTGCTCTAAGACATCGATCATTTTAAACATGATTGAACCTTTAGGAGATATGGCAAAATGCCGAAATGAATAAGATTAAAATAGTCTAAATATTAGCCGAATTCAAAAGAATATCGATGACTGCATGGTTTTTAAATCATGTCATTAAGGCAAAAAAAATTGTCATGGGTGATTTATTTTTATATTAAATAAATATTAAATTATATCTATTTTGAATTATTTAGACCAATTGGTCACTGAATAAATTGAATCCGTATTGGAGGAAGATTACCCTAAAGCCAACCTAAAACTAAAAATGGATAATGGGATTTATGAATATTCAAGGAAAAGTGATTGTTGTTACAGGTGGCGCTTCTGGGTTAGGTGCGGCGACAGCAGCTTATCTTCAACAGCAGGGTGCTCGAGTCGTAATTGTTGATATGAATGCATCTTTGGGCGAGCAAACTGGTCAAGAAATTGGTGCAGAATTTATTCAACTAGATGTAACTGATGAAAAAGCAGTTGAATCATTCTTTGCACACATACAAGAAAAATATGGACAATTAAATGGTTTAATCAACTGTGCTGGTATTGCACCATCAGCTAAAGTGCTTGGTCGTGATGGCCTGCATGCCTTAGATATGTTCCAAACAGTACTGAATATCAACGTCAGTGGAACCTTTAATATGTTGCGATATGCTGCGCAATTAATGTCACAGTATGCGCTTTCGGGGGAAGAGGAAGAACGCGGTGTCATTGTGAACACGGCTTCAGTTGCTGCTTTTGATGGTCAAATTGGTCAGGCTGCATATTCTGCATCTAAGGGCGCTGTTGTTGGTATGACTTTGCCATTGGCGCGTGAGTTAGCACGCGAAAAGATCCGTGTTATGACTATTGCACCTGGGATCATGGAAACTCCGATGCTTAAAGGTCTTCCGCAAAATGTGCAGGATGCATTGGGACAGATGGTTCCATTCCCACCACGTTTAGCTAAACCTGAAGAATTTGCGAAACTGGTTGGACATATCTTTGAAAATTCGTATTTAAATGGTGAAGTGATTCGATTGGATGGCGCAATTCGTATGGCGCCAAAATAATATATGAAAATCAGTTTAGTCTTCACTTAAATAGACGACTAAACTGATCTCAGATGTTTTATGGTGAAATCGCCGGACGAGCTACATTTCGATACTTCTCAAGTAATGCATCAAGGCGGGCTACAGTTTCAATATCCGCCATACCATCATATTTCTCAGGATAAAAATGCATTTGAAATGCAGATACAACATTTTGAGTGACTTGATCATATTGACCAGTGACAGGAACGTTATAACCGTATAATGCCAATTTGCTTTGTAACGAAGCAATATCATTCTTCCAAGGATGATAGGTACGATAATAATTTACAGTGTCGTTATCGTACCAAGCACCAATGTTATAGTCTTCATATAAACGTTTCCAAGGAAATAGTGGACCTGGATCAAATTTACGACCTGGAGAAATATCACTGTGCCCCAAAATTCGGTCGGGTCTGATCTCGTATTTTTTAGTAATTTTTAAAATAATATCTGCAAGGACTTCGATTTGTTGTTTTGATGAAAATGGATACCATCGACGTTGCATCAAAGGGAGTTGTTCATCGTCTGCAGGGAAACCGAGATTTTCAATTTCAATGCCGATACTTGAGGCATTCAAACTACTGTTGGTCTGCCAAGAACTCGTGCCAGCATGCCAAGCTCTTTTATCATCAGGCACAAGACGGTACACAGTAAATTTACCATTGGTTGGTAATTCGGGTACAAAATAGTGACTACTGGCAGGGAAATTAGGATCTTTAAACAAAGCCAATGTTTCGTCTTTAGATACTGCTGTGTAGTGCAGAATCAAGAACATTTGCCGATTGTCTTGATTGGGTGAAGCATTCTCTTCGTCCAGATCATAAAGCGTGCTTTCTATATATTCTGGTTGGGTATCCGAACCTTGATTGACGTATGTAATGTTGGTGATCTTTTCATCTTTACATGCCGTCAGGAATAAACTCGAAACTAATAATGTAGCGAGTGCAAAAATTTTTTTATTCATAAGTATGACTGTCATTTATTGGAGTTAGATGTTTTTAAAATTAATTGCTAGTGAAGCAATTATTGAGATTATGTTTATTAATAGTACAAAATAAAATAAGAAAAATTAAACAAACCTATTCGAATTGTAACAATAAGGTACAGATCTTCTAGGGTAAAAATTATCTTCAGAATTGTATAAATAGACTGCTTATTTATTCGGTATCATAGGCTTATACAAGCATGTAATCAGGGTGTTTAGGTGAGTGATAGCATTGAACTGAGTGATGTTGAGCTACAGTTGTACGCAAGACAAATATTACTAGAGGATTGGGATATTGATGCACAAGAAAGATTAAAGCTGTCCAATGTGCTTATTATTGGTTGTGGTGGAATAGGGTGTTTGACTGCAGAGTTATTGGCGAGAGCAGGCGTGGGTAAATTGACACTCATCGATGCTGATACTGTAGAAATTAGTAATTTACAGCGACAAATTGCCTTTGATCATCATGATGTGGGTTTTTACAAAGCTGAAGTGTTAGCCAAGAAAATTTCTCAAATTAATCCTTATATTAAGATTGAATACATCAATACTAAATTTGATTTTAATAATGCTGCCGCACTGATTACACAGCAAGATCTTGTGTTAGATGGTTGTGACAATTTTGAAACCCGTTATTTGGTCAATCAAATGTGTAAGGATGCGAATGTTCCACTCATTAGTGCATCTGCGATTGGTTTGCAGGGGCAGTTATTTATGGTGGATGGTGAATCAGCATGTTATGAATGTCTTTTTCCTAAAGAAGATCATGCAGATGAGAGTTTAAGGTGTGCAGATTCAGGAGTTTTAGCAACAACTCCTAACCTGATGGCAAGTATGCAAGCACATCATGCGCTATTATATCTGGGGTTAAATTTAACACCATTAAAACAGAAGATCCTTCTATGGAATGGAAGGAACATGCAACAGCGAATTTTGAATTTTGACAAGGATAAAGAATGTCAAATCTGTCACATCAGTCAATCCGCAAAGACAATTTAATTTGCTACACTCAACATATCGAAATTTAATATCGACATTATGAAAAATAATATTTGGTTAGATGGTTTACGCTCAGTGGCCCGTGTAGGTGAAACTGCGGTCATTGCTGCGCGAGCAGGGATTAAATACGCGACAGAAAAACCGAGTAATGCGAAATTAATGCGCGAAACTTTCGAGTCACTTGGTTCAACGTATATTAAGTTGGGACAGTTTATTGCCAGTACGCCTTCATTATTTCCACGTGAATATGTTGAGGAATTTCAAGGGTGTTTAGATCAGACACCTAAACTCCCATTTAGCTATATTGAAAGTGTTTTGAATGCTGAGTTTGACGGTCGCGATTTAGGTGAAATTTTCGCATCTATTGATGAAACGCCATTAGCTTCTGCTTCGATCGCACAAGTGCATGCTGCTAAATTGGTGAGCGGCGAAGATGTCGTGATCAAAGTCCAAAAACCTGGTGTTGAAACTATCCTTTATACGGATTTAAATGTCCTACATTGGGCGACCAAGATTCTAGAGAAGGCAGTTCCTAAAGTAAAATTTGCTTCACTTGCGGATATTGTTGAAGAAATCAAAACACGTATGGTTCGTGAAGTTGATTTTATTGAAGAAGCAAAAAATATTGATGATTTTGTTAATTATCTGCACATTACTCAAAATACTAAAGCGACTGCACCAAAGGTATATCATCAATATTCAACACGTCGTGTCCTGACAATGCAGCGTCTTTATGGCGTGCCGTTGACGGATTTCGATGTGGTTCGTCAAGTTTCTAAAGACCCATCACAGGTTTTGATTACTGCCATGAACACATGGTTTGGTAGTTTGATGATGTGTGAAAGTTTCCACGCAGATTTACATGCTGGCAACCTCATGCTTTTGGATGATGGTCGCATTGGATTCATTGATTTTGGTATTGTGGGACAATTAAAGCCTGAAGTATGGACGGCATGTATTGCTTTCATGGATGCATTGCAAAATACCAATTATCCATTGATGGCAGAAAATATGCTGAAAATGGGCATGACCAATACGCAAATTGATACAACAGTTTTGGCAAACGATTTAGAACGATTATTCAGTGGCGTGCTCACAGCTGACCCTCAGCAAATTCTGTCATCTAATCCAGCCGACCTAAATGACATCATGATGGATATGGTGGCTGTAGGTGAGCGTCATGGCATCCGTTTTCCACGGGATTTCGCATTGCTGTTTAAACAAATGCTTTATTTTGATCGTTTTATGAGAATTCTTGCGCCGTACACTGATATTTATGCAGATCAGCGCTTACAAATGGTACAAACAATCGATCCTAATCTTTTGTTGAAACATTAAATCTTAAACAAGTGTTAAAATATCACAGCAAATCCTCAATAGAAGAGGATTTGCTTTTATCGCCTCCCGTCAAGCGTGCTATCACTGTTTGATAGTTTACGAAAAGGTCATGATTGAAGATGGATTCCATATTAATTGAAGGATTGAAAGTTGAAACAGTCATCGGATGTTTTGACTGGGAACGGCAAATCATTCAACCATTATTGCTTGATCTTCATATTGCGACTGATTTAGAGCAGGCATCAAATTCAGATCTTCTCGCTGATACTTTAAATTATGCTGAAATTTGTGAAATCGCTACTCAGACGATTCAAAAAGCTCAACCTGAATTAATTGAATTTGCTGCAAAAATTGTCCTCAAAGCTTTGTTTGAACAATATCCAGCAATTGAGTCTATCCAAATTACTGTGCGTAAGCCTGCTATTATTCCACAAGCTAATTCAGTAGGAATTCGTCTTGAAAGACACCGTAATGATTTATGCGCTAGCATTGGCGAGTAATAGCCAACCGCACAATCATCTGGTGAATGCATTAAAACAAATTGCGTCATTGGGATGTATTACGCGTTCTCCTATCTATGTCATACCTTGTCGAGATGGTGTTGGACAAGATTATTGGAATGCTGCATGTTTATTAGAATCAAAGCGGCAAGTCAATGAAATTACCAATCTTTTAAAAGCGCTGGAAAAAGCTTCTGGTCGAGTCCGTCCGTCACATGATATTTCTTTGGATGTAGATCTCATTGCATGGGGAAATACGCTCCAAAATATGCAATTTAATCCAAAAAAAATGCCATTAGCCTTAGATGTTAAAATTCCAATGTTTGATATTTGGGAAAATCCATTATTTGAGCATGAAGCGCATCATTTTCCTCAAGTGTCACTAGATGGTTCATTTTCTAAAATAGGATGAGTTTCGCCGAATAGTCCATCGGTAGCATTGATCAAATATGTCTTTGATACGGAAATAGGCTGTGATGTAACAATAATCAGCTTCTTTTAAATGGACTAATTTTTATAATACGCCACTTCAAAATAAATAAGCTCCATATCAAGAAGATGTATAAAATTATTGTGTTAAGCGCAATTTTGGCGTTCCTCTCAGGTTGTGCAACGCTTTCCCCTCAAGAGTGTCGAACTGCTCAATGGTCGGAAATAGGTGAAAAAGATGGAAGCAGTGGTTATTCGAATCGCATTGTTAAACATCAAAAAGCCTGTTCAAAAGTGAATATTGAACCTGATCACAAGTTATATGAACAAGGTTACCAAATTGGGCTTCGTTCATATTGTCAACCCGAAGTTATTTTCGATGGAGCTTTGGATGGAAGAGGTGGGTATAGGGTTTGTCCATCAGAGTTACATGCCCAATTAGCACCCTTTTATAATGTGGCCGATCAGTACTATCGTTCTAAGAAAGACAAAGATGCTAAAGATAAAGAAATTGAAACTTATCGAGACTACTTACTGGATGACAAAATCACCAAAGAAAAGAGGGAAGAGTATCTTAAGAAAATAAAGTCCTTAAAGCAGGATAAATTGCGGTTAAATTTGAATTTTAATCATGCTGAGCGTGAATTAAATAAGTTTAGACGATTCCATCATCTATAAAAAATGCGGCCCATGAGCCGCGTTTTTTTTAAATATAATAACTTGTTTTGGTCATGAGTTTGGATATACCCGTCATTGCGATTTTGACCGCAGCTGGTAATTCTACACCACCTGCATTTAGTGCAGTATCTCGATGCTGAAGTTCATCCTGATTCATCTGTGTCAAAATTTGACGAGAGCGTTCATCATGCGGTGGGAGTTGGTCAAGATGGTGTTGCAAATGCAGACTCACTTGGCGTTCAGTTTCTGCAACGAAGCCTAAACTGTATTTGTCACCAGCAATACCTGCAATCGCACCCATACCAAAAGAAAGACCATACCATACAGGATTGAGTAGACTTGTATGACTATCTAACTCTTTTAAACGATCTTCACACCATGCTAAATGATCTTGTTCTTCAATCGCGGCATGCTCCATTTCACGACGAACATTAGGTAATTTAGCTGTCAATGCTTGACCGTGATAAAGCGCTTGAGCGCAGACTTCACCACTGTGATTAACACGCATGAGTCCAGCAACATGCCTTGCTTCACTCACTGCGAGATGAGTCTCTGCTTGACTTGCTGGATTTTCACGTTGTGAGGTGGTGGTGCCTGGAACCAAACTACGCAGTGCTTGATCAAATGAATGGATAAATTTATCTAGACCTGTGTAGTGACGCATAACCTTAATCCTCTAAATCAATTTGAGCATTTTTTAACATTGGTTTTAAGCGTGTTAATAACCAAATCGTGTACATAGCACTCAATATCGCTGTAATACTGAATAGAATCTTAATATCAATACTTAAGATACTTAAAATAATAATGGAGAATATAGCAGAAGACACCATGAATACTGCATTCATAATGTTATTAGCAGCCACTATACGAGCACGATGTGAACACGGTGAATAGGCTTGCATCATGGCATATAGCGGAACAATATAAAAACCGCCACTGATCCCTAATAATGTAACTGCAATCATCACATGATAATAGATCACACCAGAATTAAACATGTCTGATATGCCAATAAAATCGCCAGTCCTTTCAGGAACAAAGGCTAAACTTCCTGCTAAATAGAAGGCGAAAACGGTTAAGCCTACTGCACCAATAGGCACCATTTTAATATTGACCTCTGAGCCACCAATTTTTCGGCATAGCAATGAACCTACACCAATACCCACAGAAAAAAAGGTAAGGAGGAGGCTGACCACATTTTCATTGGCGTGTAGATTTTGCTGAGTCATTTGAGGAATTTGAGTTAAATAAGTCGCGCCGTAAAACCAATACCAAGAATTACCCAATAAAATGGTAAAGATGAGGGGTAAACTTTTTGCATAACGTATGGTTTGAAAACTGGTTCGAAAGAAATTCCAATCGACATTGATATGATTTTCACGGACTTTTTGTTTGATAATGAAGCGACTACAACTATAACCAAGTATCGCGATGGTCAAGACCGTCAGGCTGATCCAAACTAAGTTGCCTTCAGAGTTTGAAATCACTACACCACCCAAGATCATCCCCATCAATATTGCAATGGAAGTACCTGACTGAAATAAAGCATTACCCGACATCAATTCATTCGGTTTTAATATTTCAGGGAGAATGGCGTATTTAATCGGTCCGAAGAAGGTACTGTGAGTACCCATGAGGAACAATGCTAATAACAATAGCCATAAATTGCCGAGTAAAAATCCAGCAGTACCAATCAGCATAATCAAGATTTCAAGCAATTTGATATTACGAATCAAGAAAGAGCGTTCGTATTTGTCTGCAATTTGTCCTGCAGTCGCTGAAAAAATGAAGTAAGGTAGAATAAAGAGAAGTGCAGCTAGATTATTCAGTGTGCTTACGCTTGCGGTCTGTTGTTGAATCCAACCATAGGTAATGACAAGCAATAAGGATTGTTTAAAGACATTATCGTTTAAGGCTCCAAAAAATTGAGTCAAAAACATAGGTAAAAAACGGCGCGAACTCAGTAGATGCTCTTGTTTTTGCATGACAATTCAGCTTTTTTAAAAATTATTAAGAAATGTGATGATTTAGTAACAATATCGGAAAATCATGTATCATATTTTCATCCTAAAAATTTCGAAAATACTAGAAATTTGATTCAGTTAGCTTGAGTGAAAAATCCGTATTTTCTATTTAAAATATAAAGTATTCAGAGCGCAGTATGCCATCGAAAACACAATTTAAAAAATCATTACTTTCCCAATGTGTACAGCACACATGGATATCAAATGATATCAATAAATGGTTCTATGCAAGTGTTTTTTTAGGTGCTCTTTCTTCACCTGTGTTATTTGCAGCCGATACAGTGGTTTCAAGTCAGGAGCTTGAGCCTGCGACATCCGTACAAGCCATCGAAAATAATAAACAAAAAATAGAAAACGTTGCGCAGCAACAGGGATTGTCAAAAGAAAAAATTGAAAGTATTGATCAAAAAATAGATCAGTTGAGTGGGCAAGATGATTTTAATAGTTATGAAATGCTTCAGCAGCAAGAGCAATTGAGTCCACAAGAGCAATTCAAGCCGATAGAATTTGATGATTTGGAGTTGCTGCCTGAGGAGAGTGTGGACCCCCGACTTGCAAATGAAATTTTATCAGTCGCTGAAGAAGCCAAGCAGCAAGCGCAAAATTTCAGATCAGGTTTGACGACGACTCCAGCCATTCAAGTACAAGATCTACCTGCGAATTACATTTCAGAAGCTGAGTTAACAAAAGCACCAGTCAACATTGATCAGTTGATGCAAAATATTCAGTCTGATCGTCAGATTGAGGTGTCTGAAAATGTGGAAGGACGTTCATTATCCGTTCAAACCCAAGAACCTGAAAATAAAGAACCAGAAAAAGTAAATGTGTTTAAACGCATTTTCTACAAAATACGTCCTCCACGTCTTAATCAGCCCGCTGCTGTGCCACGTATTACCGCAGATGTTACAGGCGCACCTAAACCACTCGCGGACAATATCAAAGCAAAGTTATCATCATTCACAGTTGAGTCATTTTCAGATTTCAATGCTGCCGTCCCGCAACTCCGTAATATGACTGTCCAAGCTGCACAAGCCGTAGGTTATTACGATGCTGAATTTAAGTTTGAAAAAGTCAGTGATAACCGAGTGCGTGTCAATGTCACACCTCATAATCCAGTAGTGGTGCGAGAACAAAATATTGAATTTACTGGGCCTGGGCAGAATCTTGCTCAATTGCAAGTGATTCGAGTGCTTCCTGATTTGGAGGTGGGTGATATTTTCGATCATGGTAAATACGAAGCGACAAAAGCTCGAATCATTGAAGCGGCGAATAACAACGGTTTCTTTGATTATTATTGGCGAATGCACGATGTCATGTTGGCCCGCCCTCAAAATCAAGCAGATATAAATTTGAAGATGGAAACAGGTGAACGTTATAAGCTGGATGATGTGCAGTTTAGAATGAGTGATCCATCAAAAAAATTACCGATTCGTGAAGATATTTTAAGAACATTAGCTCCTTGGCAAGAAGGCGCAGACTTTACCGCTTGGCGTGTAAATGTATTAGCCAACAACTTAACCAATTCACGTTATTTTAACTATAGCCTCGTTGACGCTGTTAAACCTGATCCAATTATTAAGCCGCTTGAACTCGCACCTGATTTGCAGGCTTTGGTGGATGAGCAAAAAATCGATCGAAGTTTATTAACAGGTCAAGAAAAGGCTGAACAACAAACAAGTTCATCAGAAGAAGTCACGCAGAATGTAGCAGATGAAACTCAATTTGCGGGTGGAAATGAACGTCGTACTTTGCAAGAGCGTAATGATGCTGATAATCAAGCGCAAGCCAAGCAGGAAGAAACTGAGCGTTTACAAGCCTTAGCACGTGAAGAGAAAAAAATCCCTGTCATCGTGACATTGAATGCGGATAAATTAAATAGTGTTGAAGCGGGTATTGGTTATGGTACTGATACCGGTGTGCGCTTACGAAGTCAGTACCGCCGTTCTATTGTGAATGAACGTGGTCATTCATTTGATGCAAACTTGGAGTTGTCACAAGTCAGACAATCGATTGATGGTCGCTATAATATTCCATATAAACACCCATTAAATGATTATGTCAGTCTAGTTGGTGGTTACGAGCGTGAAGATCGTGATGAAATTGGGAATGGATTAAATCTCATTGTGGAATCCGCCGTTGCCGGAGCTGACAGAATTATTAAAGGTGCGCGTCGTGATTGGCAGCATATTTTTGGTGTGCGTTATCGTCTAGATCGTATGACGATTGAAGGTGATATTCCTGAGACACTTGACCCAGATACCAATTGGGATGAAATTCCAGAGTTCGTCGTTGCAACGGGTAATGATGAGCAGCAATCTTTATTACTTGGTTATGAAGCCACTAAAGTCACCAGTGATAATCGATTAAATCCGACAAAAGGATTTAAACAAAACTACAAAATCCAATTGGGGAGTGAAAGCCTGCTATCCGATGCTGATATGGCGATTGTAAATGCGAACTGGAAATTTTTATATTCATTAGGCAGTAACAATGATCATCAATTCATTGGTGGGGCAAACCTCGGTTATATCATCACAGAAGATTTTCAAAAAGTGCCCTATAACTTGAGATTCTTTGAAGGGGGTGACCAAAGTCTACGAGGCTTTGACTATAAGAGTTTGTCCCCTATGGAATTTGGATATAAAGTCGGAGGTCAAGCGCGTGCGATTGGGACTTTAGAGTACAATTACCAATTTAAAGAAGGCTGGCGCGCCGCGTTATTTAGTGATTTTGGTAATGCTTATGATGAAAAATTTACCAATGATACTGAATATAGCATAGGAGCAGGAATCCGCTGGAACTCTCCAATTGGTCCAATTCGTCTAGATGTGGCATCGGGGATATCTGATCCTGGTAAACCGATTCGTCTACATTTCTTTATCGGGCCGCAACTTTAATATTTAAGATAATAAAAGTACTCAATCATTTTTTGGAATAAGTATGGCTGAAGACATCCAGCAGCAACCTGAGCAACAACCTGATCAAAACGTGACGCCACAGCGAAGTTTATTGCGCCGTGTATTGCTGATCATTTTATTTATTCTGATCTTTTTTGTGGCTTCGCTTGCCGTAATGTTTTCAACAGACAAAGGCAGTAAATTCTTACTTGACCGTGCTTTGTCCACTCAACAGATTATTCAGTATGAATATGAAGGTGGAAATTTACTTCAAGGCATTATTCTAAAAAATGTATTGGTGACGCTGAAATCAGTTGATGTGAAAATTGATAGAGCTGATGTCACTTTGGGTTGGCGTGCCATATTAGATAAAGAAATTCATTTGAATCGTGCCGATGTCCGAAATTTGCGTGTCATTAACAAGTCACCGCCAAGTGATGAGCCATTTAAGTTTAGTGAAATTAAACTCCCTTTTGTTTTACGTGTTGATCAAGCCGATATCGATCAATTGGTCATTCAGACTTCAAGTTCTAAAGTACAATTTAATGACATTATCCTAAACGAAGCACTATGGTCAGGTACTGAGCTTAAGTTTGAAGATTCGCAGTTTGATATGGGTTATTTGTCTGTAAAAAAAGCAACAGGTCAGATGGATTTTAAAGGTAAATATCCGTTAGATGCGCAAGCGGTTGTAAGACTCCCATCTTTAAAGTCGATCAACGTTGAGGATATTTATGTCCATGCAAAAGGCTCTTTAGATACCATTCAAGCGGGCATTGCCACACGTACCCCTGATTTATTAACAGGTTGGGCAGTGGTACATCCAGTTCGAAAAAATGTACCAATGCAAGGTGCTTTAAACTTTAAAGATTATCACTGGCCTTTAATGCTAGAGCAGGAGCTCTTATCTAAACAAGGAGTTGCTAAGTTTTCTGGAGATATCCAACGTTTGAATTTGGATATTAATACCGATATTTCTGGTAAAAATATTCCTCAAGGACAATATACTGCGCTGGCGCATACAGATCTCGTCAATCAATTGAATATTTCAAACCTCAATGGCCAATTGATGAATGGGGCGCTGAATCTTGCGGGTGTCTTAGGATGGAAGGATAAAGTCACTTGGGATGTGCAAGGTCGCTTAGATAAAATCAATCCAAAAGATAAAGTGATTCCACAAGTGGTGCAAGATTTTCTGCCAGAACGTTTGGATGCCAAAATCGCCTCAGCTGGGTCGTTAGAGAAGGGATTAGCTCTCACAGCACTTATTGATTTTGACCAATATGAAACATGGAATTTAAATCTTAATCAAGCTGAACAAAAAAATAATAAACCGAATCCGATGTTGCTAGATGTCGCTTGGAAAAATATTGATCGTGCTGTTCCGTACATTGGTTGGTTAAGTAGTGAATCTGGGGATGTAAAACTTGCTTTAGTTGAAGGTCAACAAAATATTCATGTGGCAACCGTAGTTGGTGCAAATGAAAAAGGAACTTTACCTGCTGGCAAATACAATGCCCAATTAGACCTTAAAGGGAATGATCTTCATGTTCCTTCATTTATCTATCAAGCAGATGGAAAAGGATCTTTACAAGCAAATGCCAAGGTTGAATTACCATCTGATCAAAGACAGTTGAAGTGGAATGCGGTGCTTAATGCAAAAGACTTTAATCCGCAAACCATCAGTTCTGCTGCTCCTGTAAATTTATTAAATGGACAAATTCAAGCGAGTGGCTTTGCTCGACCTAACCAGCAAATTATTCAGTTAAATCAGATCAATCTTTCAGGTCAACTTGCCAATCAAAATCCACCGGAAACAATTAAGCTGACTGGCTCAAGTACAGCAGCCATTCTTCTACATGATGAAAAGTCGGGTGGTGGCTTTAAAGGCTTCGCAGTAAATTATGATGGTGCATTACATGCAAGCCAACTGCCACAAGGGGATGGTCAGCTTAAAATACGTGTAGCAGGCACACCTCAGCGCATCAATATTTCCGAATTTAAACATCAGGGTGCTGCGGGTCAGATCAATGCCAATGGTTTAGTCAATTTAGCCAATGGAATCGGATGGGACATTAATGCTTCTTTAATACGCTTTAAGCCTCATTATTTTGTTTCAAGTGTTAAAGGGGAAATTTCAGGTAATGTCAAAACGGATGGTGTTTGGTCAGATCGTTTGAAAAAAATTAATATTGATCGACTCAATCTCGCTGGCATGATCAATAAAAAACCGCTGAGAGCAAAAGGTAATCTTGCTGTTATTCTTAATTCGAATCAGACAGGTTTCCTACCACAACAGTTTGAAGCCAATAATTTGTATTTTGTGTATGCGCAGAATCAGATTCAAGCCGAAGGGAATGCTCAGAATCTTCGCGTTAAGATTGACGCGCCTGCATTATTTGAGCTTTATCCTGGTTTACGTGGTCGTGCGCAAGGTTTTGTTAACGTGCAGTCTCAACCGAGATTGTCTGCAACTGCGAATGTGAGGGTGAATAACTTTGGTTTCAATGATCTTGTCAGTATCAAATCACTCAACATCCAAGGGGAATTACCAACTTCAGACACAGTGCCTACTGCATTAACTGCAAGAATGGACAGTTTAAGAAGTGGCAATCGTGAGATTCAAAACGCTGAAGTCTCAATTGCTGGTACACGAAAAGCACATTTATTGAAAGTGCAAGCCTCGAACAAGCTGTCTAAATTTTATGTGCAACTGGCAGGTGGATTTAATCCTGCGAATGATTGGTTAGGTCAAATTCAAAAAGGTGACTTTGACTCTGCACGGGTGCATTTAAAACAGGCCCAATCTGCCCCTGTGATTTATAATACTGCGAAAACAGAATTATTTGTGGGTGCTCATTGCTGGACCAGTAATCAAAGCCAACTTTGCTTTGATCAGCCCTTACGTGTGAGTAAGACCAAAGGTAGCGCTTCATTTATGAGTCGGAATTTAGATCTTGGTGACTTTGCCGCATTTATGCCTGAAGGTTTCGCAATTACAGGTAAATTGGATGGTTATGCTAAAGCGTCTTGGGGGCAAGGCATTCAACCAAAAATCGATGCCAAACTTGTTACGCGTAATGGTGTTGTCGGTCTAGCAGCTGCCGATCCTGATGATATCAGCACTACAATGAACTACGATGAAGTAAGTCTTATTGCGCGAAGTATTCGTGAAGGATTATTACTTCGTGCTGATTTGAAAGCTCCGAATATTGGGACTGGATATGCAAATGTTGTGGTGAATCCATTTGTTGATTCGAAACCAATGCGTGGTGAAGTTGCTCTGAGTCAAGTACAACTGAAAATTTTAAAACCATTCATTTCGGATGTGCGTAAAATCGATGGTAATTTATCCCTTGCGGGTAAAATCAGTGGGACATTGACTCAACCGTTATTTAACGGCGAAATGCGACTTAAAAATGGTTCAATCAGCATGATTTCGTTACCTGTTAATCTCACGAATATTCAGCTGTATTCATCTATTCGTCAAAACCAAGCGACGATCGATGGCGCTTTCAATAGTGGTCGAGGTGTGGGTAAGTTAACGGGTGATATCGATTGGAAAAATGATCCTAGAATTCGTTTAAAACTCAAAGGTGATAATTTATTTATTCGCCAAGCACCATTAATCACAGCTGTTGTGAACACTGAAATGGATTTAGATGCACGTCCTGTCAGTAAGCAGTTAACTTTGAATGGTAAAGTTGAAGTGCCGCGTGCGCTGATTTCAATGCCAGAATCGAGCGCGTCCGTAGTGCCTTTATCAGCCGATGTTCGAGTGGTACGTGAAGGTGATAATCAACTCGCGGTACTTAAGGCTGCAAAGCCATGGGATATCCGCGCTGACTTAGAATTAAATTTAGGAAACCAAGTGATTTTCCAAGGCTTTAATAGTCGTATTCCATTGCTTGGGCGAATTTATTTAACGCAACGCGGATTAGAAACTGCCATGCGTGCCAATGGTGCGATTGGTGTAAGTAAACGCGTTACCATTGAAGCTTATGGGCAGTCTTTAGAACTAAGTCGTGCAATTGCGCGTTTCAATGGTGCATTGTCTAACCCAACCCTTGAGGTTGAAGCAAGTAAACTCATTTCAGGCAGTACAGTTGGTGTGCGTGTTACTGGAACTGCAAGCAGTCCAAATATCCAAGTCTTTAATGATGCGGGATTATCTGAACAAGAAGCAATGAATGCCTTGATTACAGGTCGAATCAATGAAGGTTCAAGTAGCTTGAGTCAAGCAGAAGGCTTTAAGTCAGATGTGAACAATACCATTGCTGCAGCGGGGATTAGCTTAGGGCTTGGTGGTACACGTGCTTTGACCAATCAAATTGGACAGACATTTGGGTTAAGTGGTCTTGCTCTTGATGCGCAAGGAACAGGTGATGATACTCAAGTGAGTGTGACAGGTTATCTGACCCCTGATTTATATATTCGATATGGTGTAGGTGTCTTTACGCCAGTCAATAAATTGACACTACGATATCAGATGAACCAAAGACTCTATCTGGAAGCAAGTCAGTCTTTAGAAAAAGCCATTGATATTTTCTACAACTGGCGATTCTAAAAGGTAAAAGGGCTTCAATCGAAGCCTTTTTTAATTCACTGTATAAACCGAAATTAAATTTAAGCCCTATTGTTAAAATGCTAGACTTAAAATTTATCGGACAAGAAAGAATTAAAAAATGAAAACAATTGCAATATTCATCGCGATGATAGCGGCAACACTCATGGCGGGCTGTCAAACCACTCAAACTGAGCAACTTACTCCAAAAATTGGAATGGCTAATCCTGCAAGCAAATTTTGTGTTCAACAAGGTGGAAAATTAGAAATACGCGATGAGGCAAATGGTCAAGTGGGTTATTGCCAGTTGCCAGATGGTGTTGTGGTAGAGGAATGGGAACTATTTAGACATCATCAAAATATTTGCAAGCCTGAAGAAGCGAAAAAATTAGTCGGCATTCATAATCTTGATGATCAACAGATTTTGAATAAAACCAAAGCCAAAATTATTCGCCGTGTCGGACCAAATGATCTGGTTACTATGGATTATCGAAATGATCGTATTACAGTAACCGTGGATGATCAGAATAAAATTATTCGCTCAAGCTGTGGCTAATGAACGAGAAATGTCATTACACGATTTCCTATTCGGTTTAACTCGATTATCATAGCCGCAACAGGAGAGATGTATGAACAAATTCGTGATTCTGGGTGCTGTACTTGGTTCAGCCGTTTTGCTCAGTGCTTGTGAAGAAAAAAAGCCACTAACCCCTGAAGAAGTCTGGCATGGTTACTGTACCAGTATTGGTAATGCTGCACGCTCTATTTTGCTAGATCGTCAAAATGGTATCGAGAAGACTGCAGCGGTCGAACATGCTTCTAAACTGACCGATCCGACGACGAAGAAATTTGTAGATGCTCAAATTGAGAAGGTTTATGCTTATCCTGCGAATCAATTAGAAGTGGATCGTGATGCATTAATGGCTAAATTCAAAAAAGAAGCAACGGATGAGTGTTTAGCCACTCCTTACGATAAAGATAATCTGCCTGACTACAAACAGTTTTAAGGTGCTTCGATAAGATTGACCATAAATAAGAGGGAAGCGTAAGTTTCCCTTTTTTGTCGAAATTAATTACAAATTTTGATTAGCATTAAAATAGAAAAGCTTATATAAAAATAAGATAAATAAAACAAAAGGAGCGAAACAATGGAAGTGGTCGCATACCTGAATAATGCCGATCTTCTGCTTGAAGATGCCAATGGTGTTGCTGTAATTAATGGCAGCCATTACGTCCTAAGTTTAGGGGATCGAGTCTATCTTAAAAATATGATCAATGAACATGCCAAAATTTATCAGGTACACATTAGTTTTGCCTGTGCCGAACACCGCATGCTACATGATGATGAAATATTGGTCAGATTCGAAGGAACACGAGAAAGTCTGCAACAATATTTAGATCGCACGACTGTCCACTAAGGTTGAATAGTCAAAAAAGGATTTAAAAGGCAACATCTTGTTGCCTTTTATTTATTTCAGATCCGTAAAAGCTTCATGTTAATGTCAGAATTGTTCGATAAAACAACATATTGAACAATGAGTAATCAGAAGAGAGATCATTTAGTAAGAAAATAATGGTCATCACAAAGAAACACTCTTCTTGCATTAACTTTTAACCGGAATTTTAGTAAAATTTAGCAGTCCATATTATTTGCAGGCTTTATAAGCAGGATATTGCAAGTAATTTTTTAAAGAAGAGGAATAACACCGTGCTAGAAGCTTACCGCCAACACGTTGAAGAACGTGCCGCACTCGGAGTCCCACCGAAGCCACTTGATGACGCTCAAACAGCTGCATTAGTTGAATTATTAAAAAATCCACCAGCTGGCGAAGAAGCATTCTTAGTTGATTTGCTTGAAAACCGTGTTCCAGCAGGTGTTGACCAAGCTGCTTACGTAAAAGCTGCTTTCTTGGCTGCTTTGGCGAAAGGTGAAGCGACTTCTCCATTAGTTTCTAAAGAGCGTGCGGTTTACTTACTAGGTACTATGCTTGGTGGTTACAACGTTGCTCCTTTAGTTGAATTATTAGAAGACGCAGCGCTTGGTGCTTTAGCTGCTGAAGCGCTTAAGAAAACACTTCTTGTTTTCGATGCGTTCCATGATGTTGCTGATAAAGCAAAAGCAGGTAACGAAAACGCGAAAGCTGTTCTTCAATCTTGGGCTGACGCTGAATGGTTCACTAGCCGTAAAGATGTTCCAGAAGAAATCAAACTTACAGTTTTCAAAGTTACTGGCGAAACTAACACTGACGACTTGTCACCTGCACAAGACGCTTGGAGCCGTCCAGACATTCCGTTACACGCGAATGCGATGCTTAAAAACGAACGTGATGGTATTAAGCCCGAAGTTCCAGGTGAAGTTGGTCCATTAAGCCAAATCAAAGACTTAATCGCGAAAGGCAATACTGTTGCTTACGTGGGTGACGTTGTTGGTACAGGTTCTTCTCGTAAATCTGCAACAAACTCCGTGCTTTGGTTCTTTGGTGACGAAATCGCTCACATTCCAAACAAGAAAGAAGGCGGTTACTGCTTAGGTTCTAAGATTGCTCCGATTTTCTTCAACACTATGGAAGACGCTGGTGCGTTACCTGTTGAGATCGACGTTGCAAACATGAACATGGGCGACGAAATCACGTTGAAGATTGACAAAGCGACTGCAAAAGTTACAGCGTTCAAAGATGGCGCTCAAATTGCTGAAGCTGAGTTAAAAACTCCAGTACTTCTAGACGAAGTACGTGCGGGTGGTCGTATTAACTTGATCATTGGTCGTGGCTTGACTACTAAAGCACGTGAAGAATTGGGTCTTCCTGCTTCTGACTTGTTCCGTACTCCAGTTCAACCAGCTGCAACTGGCAAAGGCTTCACGCTTGCTCAGAAGATGGTTGGTCGTGCTTGTGGTCTTCCAGAAGGTCAAGGTGTACTTCCAGGTACTTACTGCGAACCTAAGATGACAACTGTTGGTTCTCAAGATACAACAGGTCCAATGACGCGTGACGAATTGAAAGACTTAGCTTGCTTAGGTTTCTCTGCTGACCTCGTAATGCAATCTTTCTGTCATACTGCTGCGTATCCAAAACCAGTTGACGTTCAAATGCAACACACGCTTCCTGATTTCATCATGAACCGTGGTGGTGTTTCTTTACGTCCAGGTGACGGTATTATCCACTCTTGGTTAAACCGTATGCTTCTTCCAGATACAGTTGGTACTGGTGGTGACTCACATACACGTTTCCCAATCGGTATTTCTTTCCCAGCGGGTTCTGGTCTTGTAGCGTTCGCTGCAGCAACTGGTGTTATGCCACTTGATATGCCTGAATCAGTTCTTGTGAAGTTCAAAGGTAAAATGCAACCTGGTATCACTTTACGTGACCTAGTACATGCGATTCCTTACTACGCAATTAAAGAAGGTGACTTAACTGTAGAGAAGAAAGGTAAGAAAAACATCTTCTCTGGTCGTATCTTAGAGATCGACTTATCAGAAATGGAAACTGACTTAACTGTTGAACAAGCGTTCGAGCTTTCTGATGCTTCTGCTGAACGTTCTGCTGCTGGTTGTGCGATCACACTTTCTGAAGAGAAAGTTGCTGAATACCTTCGTTCAAACATCACGATGTTGAAGTGGATGATCTCTGAAGGTTATGGCGATGCTCGTACTATGGCGCGCCGTGTTGAGAACATGGAAAAATGGTTAGCGAATCCATCACTTCTTAAAGCTGATGCTGACGCTGAATACACGAAAGTGTATGAAATCGACCTTGCTGACATCAAAGAACCTATCCTTTGCTGCCCGAACGATCCAGATGATGCAAAACTTCTTTCTGACGTTCAAGGCGACAAAATTGATGAAGTATTCATCGGTTCTTGTATGACGAACATCGGTCACTTCCGTGCAGCTGGTAAACTTTTAGACAAAGTACCTGGTGGTTCTTTATCTACTCGTCTTTGGTTAGCTCCTCCAACTCGTATGGACGAACGCCAATTGATGGAAGAAGGTTTCTACAATACTTATGGTAAAGCTGGCGCGCGTACAGAAATGCCAGGTTGTTCATTATGTATGGGTAACCAAGCACGTGTAGCTCCAAATACAACTGTTGTATCTACTTCTACTCGTAACTTCCCGAACCGTTTAGGTCAAGGTGCAAACGTTTACTTGGCTTCTGCTGAGCTTGCATCTGTTGCTGCGGTACTTGGTAAGTTGCCAACTCCTGAAGAATACCAACAGTATGCTGCTCAAATCGACAGCATGTCTGCGGATATCTACAAGTACTTGAACTTCGATCAAATGAACGATTATACAGACGCTGCTAAAGACGTTGATACCAAGAAAATTGCTGCTGCTCAATTGTCTTAATTAATTGATAATTAAGCAAAGGTAGTTTATAAAAGCTCCACTTAGGTGGGGCTTTTTTTATGAGAATAGATAATAAAATCTTAGATAATTTGGGTGTGCAAACTGTAACTAATTTTATTGAGAATGGTATATTCTGTGGATGGCAAGACTATTTTGCAAAAAATGATAATGCTTTTGATGGCATGATAATAATGCGAAAGGGTAGAAGTAAAGTTGTTGAAACAGGAGGTGTGATTTTTGTTCAAATAAAATGTGGTCGGACAGGAGGTTATAAAATTCTTAGAAATAAAGATCCAGACCATATAGGAGTTAAAGTTGGTAGAGACTATATTGAATCTCATCGTGAAAGATGGAATAAAGTTGATTCACCATCAATCTTAATTTTTATTGATGCTGATAATTATAATTTTGATAATCCTGATAATAAATCGTTGGACGGTTACTGGGTTAATTTGAAACATAATAATGCTTATTGTCAGATTAATAAGAATTTAATAAGAGTACCTAAGAAAAATAAATTAAATTTACACACTAAAAGTGAATTTCATAAATTATGTGGTGACAAGGTTAATGAATACAAGTTAGATAAGTTATTTATCAAAAATGATGATTGTTTACCAGTAGCACTAGGTAGAAATACTTATTTAAAAAAGGATGCTTGGAGTTATTATAAAAATTGGGCTTTAAATACTAATGAGCATTTTCATTCTAAATTGGGACGTATTTTAGTTAATCGAGTAGGGTGGAAACATATTACACGTAAAGGACGTGCGAATAATAGGATAGTAGCATCTTGGTTGTTATTACCGGTTGCGAGAAAGATGATTAGAAGCGTAAAAGATTATCAGCGATTAGGAGAGAGTTGAGATTTCCTACCATAAAGGTGATGGTTTAATTTTGGTTCGAGATTATTTAAGTTTAAAAGCATTGGTATCTTTCACCTACCGAGATAGTAGTTTAGTACAAGTAATATTAAGAAGAGATAAGATTATAGATATGAAAGGGATAATAATAAGTGAAAAAATTTGGTTTTATTCAGTTTTTGAAAAAAGAAGAGGAGAGATGCAGTAAATCCCAACGGGTAACACTAAAACGAATATAGTTTTTGAAAAGACTACACGCAATTTTGTCTTTATAGGACAATTCTTGAACAAGCATTGAGAAAGACTGCATAGAAAGTATAGCTTTAGAGTGAGTAAGCAATCAAGTTATAAAAGTATTTAGAATATAATTGATAAATTGAAATTCGGTTTAATAGTATGCTCCCACAATCCCGCTTCCTCTGTATCGGTGGTTTTCTCAACGGAACACAAGTCAAAGACCAAGGCGACAGCTTTGTTTGTATCACCAATGGAAAGAATGAAACTTATACGAAGAAGGTCATTTTCCATCAAGAAGCATGGGATCATGACTACTATGTGTTTGAAAACATCACTGATCAACAAGCCAAAGAGTGGGTGTTTCAAAAATATGGAGAAACCGTCATCTACCGAAAAAGAAAGCCCATGAAAAAGCCCCGTAATCATTAAATTAACGGGGCTAGTCGTACCACTCTCGTGATACTCATATAAGGCTCATCTCATACTGCCTGCATTAAAACATATTCACACAGATTCGTCATGCTGAATCGAATATAAATTCAAATTGACTACTGCGAAAATCTTACAAGCACGTAACCATAAATAAAACAGACAGCAACAATCTAAAAATGTGAAATAAATAGAATAAGCAAAAAATGAACACAGCATGAATATAATGAAAACGCTACTTACCTTAAGTTTAATCAGTCTATCGCTCATTGCATGTTCAAGCGTGGAGATTAAAAATTCTGATTCAGAAGAAGACGCACGTTATCAGAAATATAAAGATGAAACAGTAAACATGTCTGAATACGATAAGCAGCGCTATTACAATCAGCACCACCTAGGTGTAGTCGAGCCAGATCGAGTTCGCGAATCAATTCGAGAACAAAGAAGAAAACAATCGCAATAAACCAACAGTGCAGTACAAATAAATGTACTGCCTATAAATCATTGAAAAATTACATTTCAGTAGCTGAATAAAGCAAAAATCTTTGTGAAAATTGATTAAAATTAAAATATTAGGGAAATACAATGAATTTTGAAGTTGATGCCTTTGGCACCATCGTGATTGCCGTATTTTTTCTATTTATTGGGCGATACCTTGTCAACCGAGTCCAATTCTTTAAAAACTACAATTTACCTGAACCTGTGATTGGCGGTTTGGTCGCAGCAATTACAGCATTCATCTTATTTAAATTCTTTAATATCAGTGCCACATTTGATGCGCAAATTCAAAGCATTTTAATGCTGATGTTCTTTACCTCTGTGGGCTTAGGTGCAGATTTTGTTAAATTAAAAGATGGCGGGAAAGCCCTATTTATATTTTTGTTCTGTGTGATCGGATTTGTGATCGTTCAAAATATTGTTGGGGTGAGTTTAGCGACGGTTTTAGGCTTAGATCCTCTCATTGGTTTAATTGTAGGTTCAATCACCTTAACGGGTGGTCATGGCACGGCAGGTGCATGGGGGCAAGTGCTTGAAACCCAGCATGGCATTCAAGGTGCTATTGTATTAGGTATGGCAAGTGCGACCTTTGGTTTGATTATTGGTGGTATCGTGGGTGGTCCAGTTGCTAAATTTTTAATTAAACGTCATCAACTGGCTGACAAAATTGACAATGATCAAAACGAATCACAATTGGATGATCAGTTAAAATCTGCACCATTTGAATATCCAAAAAAGACACGATTAATTACTGCAAGTAATGCGGTTTCGACCCTTGGTATGTTTGCACTTTGTATATTCACAGCAAACTTAATGACAGATTTTAGTCAGGGTAAATGGTTTGAGCTTCCAACCTTTGTTTGGGCGCTAGGTTCAGGTGTGATTTTGAGAAATCTGCTTGAACATGTATTCAAAGTAAATATCTTTGATCGTGCGATTGATGTGTTTGGAAATGCATCGTTATCGCTCTATTTATCTATGGCATTGTTATCATTACAACTGTGGTTATTAGCAGATTTAGCAGGTCCGTTAGTCACGATTCTGATTGTGCAAATGCTGGTATTGATTTTATACACTGCTTTTGTGACATTTAAGGTGATGGGGAGTAACTACGATGCTGCAGTTTTATCAGCAGGTCACTGTGGTTTTGGTATGGGTGCGACGCCAACGGCTATTGCCAATATTCAAGCAGTAACCAATACCTATGGTCCTTCACACAAAGCATTCTTACTCATTCCACTGACAGGTGCATTTTTCATCGATATTGTAAATGCGATAGTGATCCAGCTCTCCATTGGGATATTGGGATAGAGCAAGTTTAAAAAAACCGCCTTAAAGGCGGTTTTTTACTTATGGAGACTTATATATGCAGTTGAGATTCGATCATCGGCCAAATATTTTGATGCGACTGTTTGAACATCATCATGTGTCCAATCGCTTTATGGCCAAGCTCTTTGGGTTTGAGTTCGATCGCTTCAGTAGGTGCATTAGGATACAAACGAAGTAAATCCTGAACATTTGCTTCGGTTGCAATCTCATCATCACTTGCCCAAATGGCCGTGACAGGAATTCGTATCTCTTTGTGATAATCTTGATCTAGGGTAACCGTTTTGCCAATTGCATTAATAACATAGCCTGGTTGACTACAAAATTGAGCCCAGTCACGTGCAACATCTTTCGGTAGATTTTCCCCCATACCAATGGCTTGGGTAGGGCCGTAACCGAGCATCATACGTGCGAGAGGAAAAATACCTTTAAACATCACAGGGGCAAGTAGTTTCGTACGACCTTTGAGCCCTTTTACATGCCCAGTCGAACCTGCAATTGCAACGACTTTTGCAACTTTATCATGGTTGGGGGTAATCCCAATGAGTTGTCCGCCGGCGCTGTGACCGACAAGAATAACTTGCTTGGCATGGGTAAGTTGTAAGAGTTGATCAATCGCAGCGGGAATATCTAACTGTCCCCATTGCACAATACTTGCTTTGGATTGCTTCAATGGGCCATAAAGAGAAGCACCAATACCACTAAAATCAAACACCATTACGGCATAGCCTTGTTGGTTAAGCCATTCGCAAAATCGATGATAAAACTTTTGAGTAATTCCAGTGGCAGGGCACACCAAGACGGGAAGACGCTTTGAATGCTCGGCAGGAAAAAAGGTAGCAGCAAGTTCGTATTGATCCTGACGAATAATTTTAATTTTTTGCATAATTTAAACTGTGCAAGTATCCGTAATCAAAATACTTTACTGCAGTTCTAAAAGATCAAACCAACAAATAATGACTGTTGCGTTTGTGAAATGACTGTTCAGTCGTGAAAACAACCTGTTTCAAGAAGTGCCAATAATAATGGAAAGTATTCCTGCTGCAATTAAAGGTCCAACAGGGACACCACGTAAAATAGCCACACCTGCTACAGTACCAATCAGAAGTCCAGCAACAATATTTGGCTGATTCGCCATAAGCGTTACGCCACGACCACCTAACCATGCAACCAATAATCCGATTCCAATGGCTAAAATTGAGTTTAAGCTCAAGAATGACTTGAGGATATCTTTACCTGGAATGGTGCCACTGGCAATTGGCGTGAGTACGCCAATGGTGAGGATAATAATGCCGATGTTTAAACCATGCTGTTGAAGCAATGGAAAATACTCGTTTAAAGGGGTGATACGAAATACAATAAGTACTGCGACTGCAATTGTGACAGCTGTATTTTGACTGAATATTCCACATGCCAATAAAATGATTAGAACGATTAAATTGAGGTCTAATTGAGACATAAAGAAGATCCAGTGCTTATCAGGACAGTACTTGAAAGTTATAATAGTTTAACTGATTTAAAGTCTGCATTCAGATGGCATCCTTTAAATTTCAACGAATATTGTAAGTAATGGAAGTGATTCATGGTTCTGGAAAAAATGTTACAGTCTCAAGGCTTTGGATCACGAAAATATTGTCAACAATTAATTAAAGCTGGTGCAGTGGTCATTGATGGTACTGTGATCACGGACCCGAAATATAAACTGAAGCTTCAAGGTCTTAGCTTCCACGTGTATAACGATGAATATACTTATCGTGAAAAAGTTTATATAGCACTCAATAAACCTGTAGGCTATGAATGCTCGCATCAAGCGACGCATCACTTCAGCGTGTTTGAATTAATCGATGACATATTGTTGCAAAGGGGAGTGCAAACTGTCGGACGTTTAGATCAAGACACGACTGGTATATTGCTACTTACAGATGATGGACAATTTCTGCAAGCGCTGACTCATCCTAAAAAACATGTTCCTAAAGTTTATCAAATGCATACAGTAGATCTAGTCACTGAGCAGCAAATCATTCAA
Source organism: Acinetobacter sp. ANC_7635 (assembly GCF_056779945.1). Lineage (NCBI taxonomy): Bacteria > Pseudomonadati > Pseudomonadota > Gammaproteobacteria > Moraxellales > Moraxellaceae > Acinetobacter > Acinetobacter sp. ANC_7635. Next base: position 375,247 of record NZ_JBWYIS010000001.1, read on the forward strand.
TTGGGTCAAGGTGTAGAGCTTCGCAATGAAACAGGATTGTTTCAAGCAACAGACATTCAACTCATAAGCGAACAACACCTACAATTTACAGTGCATCAAGGCGTTTATCATCAAGTAAAGCGTATGGTTGCTGCTGTGGGAAATCGTGTTGAATCATTGCATCGACTGCAAATTGGACAATTAAAATTAGATCAGCTTGCTGAAGGTGAATATTGCTATCTCACTGAACAGCAAATACTCGCTGCCAAAAATCAAAGTCCTGATGCTCAACTCCTTGAGATTTAAATCATCAATGCTAAAGACTCTATTCTCAAGACGATATGTTATGTAATGCCTTAAGATAGAAAGCAATGATAGGTTTGGAATTCATTGTCTTTGACGAAGCCCATCTTTTCGTAAAGTTGGTGAGATTGAAAGTTACTTCGTTGTGTCTCTAATGAAATTCGACTGGCTTTTTCGGATTGTGCAAACAAAATTGCAGTGTCAATGAGTTGTTTAGCTGAACCTTGTCTTCTATAAATTGGAGTGACATATACATCATCTAAAATGTAGTAGCTTGAACAAGCATGGGACGAAAAACCTAGATAAAGAATCACGAACCCAGTGATTACATCATTTTTGATGTGAATAAAAATAACACTTTGTTGGTTTTCGAATCGCTGTTTTAGAAAATCATAGGATTGTTGAATATTGGATGATGCACCATAAAACTGTCGGTATTCATCAAAAAGTACAGCGAGTTGATTGAGATCTTCTGTTGTGGCTTTCCGTACTATCACTGTTAAGCTCTCCTCAGATCATTATTTTTAATGTTGTTATGATGAAGAGCTAAACATATTTGCGCAGAGTGCTGTAAATTAAATTGTTTAAAAATACGACAAAGTTAACTTATGTCAAAAATTAATCTTTATCGCTTTCACCCAAAAGTGCATTCAATTCTGCAAAAAAATCGTCGTCATCTAAACTCGAAGTTGTAGTGTTGGAATCTTGATGTTCTTGCTTAAGCTTTTTAAGTTTCAACAATTGATCCATGTTGATCGTTTGATTTTCGATTGCAAAAGGAATGGACTTTGTCAGTACAACTTGTTTGAAAAATAAACGCACTGCTTGCGCTGGTGTAATCCCCAATTGCTTAAAAACTGCAAAGGCTTGTTTTTTTTCTTGTGAGTCAAGTCGGACTTGATAAACTTCTGTTTTTCTCATGAATTAAAACCAAACGACTCTAAATTTAAGTGCTTATTTTAATCTAAGTAAATGTAATTTCAATGTCTGAACGTGAAAATTATATAAATTTGTCATTACAATGAACCTACAATGTCAGTGTTTGCGTGCTTTTAAAGTGCATTTCAATATTTAATATCGGATCAATAAATTGAAGCTCATCAGCAAGTAATTGCAACGGAGCACTGAAATCATCCTCAGCTTTATGCGCGATTACCGGATAAAAAGGATCATGTTTGATTGGAATGTTGAGCGCATTGAGGTGAACGCGGAGTTGATGTTGCTTACCGGTCAGTGGTTTCAAAATATATCGTCCCCACTGTGAATTGTGTTCTATCAGGTCAATTTCAGTGACAGAATTGGTGACGCCTTCACATACTTTCATTATATAAAATGGATTTCCCTTTTCCATGCGCAATTCGACTGTTTGTGGAAAGACTAAATCTTTTGAGTAAGGTGCGATGGCTTGATATGTTTTGGATACCTTTCGATCTGCAAAAAGTTGTTGATAGACTCCGCGACTTTCGACTTTTTTTGAAAATAAAACAACACCTGCTGTTTCGCGGTCTAAACGATGAATCGGTGTGAGATGAGGATTATCAGTGAACTGCTTTAATCTCACCAATAAGGTTTCTTGAACATATTGACCTGTCGGACTCATGGTTAAAAAATGAGGTTTATCCACCACGAGCAGATCATCGTTTTCGTATAAAATTTTTTCCTTAAACGGAACATGAATTTCGTTTGCTAAAAAACGATAATAAAAAATATGAGAATTAGGTTGATACGCCGAGTTGATTGAAAGTTTGTTGCCATCTGCATTATAAATAAGACCATCTTGAAAACGTTGTTGCCACTCCAGTGCGTCTATATGAGAAAAGGCTTGAATGAGAAAATCATAAATCGTAATTGGGGAGATTTGTAGATTTGGAAGAAATACTTTGCTGGCTGTTACACCATTGATCATCGGTGGCGTAAAACTTGGGGCACTTTCTGAATTTGATTTTGGCATAACAAGACAACAGAATAAAAAAATGATCAGATGAATGAGTTTTTGAACAAGTCTAGATAGGCACTGTTCAGGAGCATGCTATTATACCTCTTCAACAGATGTCTAATGTGATCCAGATGCAATATTCTTTTCAACTCAACTTAAATGATGAAGCAGATACTCAAAAATTAGCTGCATGTTTAGGGCAGTGTATTGAAAAGGGTGTCATATACCTCATTGGAGATTTGGGTGCGGGTAAAACCACCCTGACGCGTTATTGGCTACAAAATTTAGGTCATCGTGGTGCGGTTAAAAGCCCGACTTATACACTGGTTGAACCCTATAAAATCAATCAGCAGGATGTCTTTCATTTTGATTTGTACCGTTTGAATGATCCTTATGAACTTGAGTTGATGGGTATTCGTGATTATCTGGATATTGCTGATGCGCTATTCTTGTTTGAATGGCCCTCTAAAGGTGGTGACGAAATTCCAAATGCAGATGTTATCTTGAATATTGAGAAATCTGATGATGAATCAGTACGTCATGTCACGATTTCTTCAAATGATGAAGCTTTACTCGCAAAATTAAAGACACAGTTTTAAATAATTCTATGGCGCATGATCTTAGCTTGAATCGAATTCAAACCTTATCTCCTGCATTAGCAAACCAAATTGCTGCGGGAGAGGTAATTGAACGTCCTGCATCAGTGGTGAAGGAACTTCTAGAAAACTCCATTGATGCAGGTGCGACTGAATTAATCATTCGAGTCGAACAAGGCGGTAGTACGCTGATTGAGATTATCGATAATGGCAAAGGAATTCATCCTGAGGATCTTCCGCTTGCGGTCATGCGTCATGCGACCAGTAAAATTCAAACTGCTGAAGATTTACATGCAATTGTGAGCTTAGGTTTTCGCGGAGAAGCCTTGGCTTCCATTGCTGCTGTTTCGCGCTTGACCTTGACCAGTAGTCGTGATGATTCAGGAATTGGTTATCAGGTCGAAGTAAACGGCACGGCCTTTGATCATCAAGAGATTCAAGCTGTTGCTACTCAGCAAGGCACACACATACGTGTACAAGATTTATTTTTTAATGTGCCAGCAAGACGAAAGTTTTTAAAAAAGCCAAATACGGAATTTGGTCACATTGAAGAAATCGTACGGCGCTTAGCCTTAACGCATTTCGATATTCGGATTGTGCTGGAACATAATGGTACTATCCGTTTAAATTTGCCTGTCGCAGACAGTGGTCAACTCAGATTTCAACGTGTACAGCAGCTTTTAGGCCGACAATTTACGGAAAATGCGTATTGGATCGATGCTGATAGTGTCAATATGCGCTTATCAGGATGGTTAGGTCATCCTTCTGATGCTCGAGCACAAAGTGATTTGCAGTATGTGTACGTCAATGGTCGTATCGTAAAAGATAAAACAATCTCTCATGCTTTGCGAATGGCCTATGATGGCATCTTACATGGGCATCAACATGCAGCTTATTTGTTGTTCTTAGAAGTTGATCCTGAATTTATTGATGTGAATGTGCATCCGACTAAGCATGAAATTCGTTTTTTGAATCAACGTGAAGTACACGAATTTGTACGTCATTTTGCCAAAGAAACTTTGTCGCAATTTCAAACTGCGACTGCGGATTTAGCCCAGGCTTTAAAGCTTGATCAAGATGTCATCGCACCATCAGTACAGTTACCACGTTATCAAGAGCAATTTAATCTGCATCAAAATGCTCCAGCATCGCCTCCTATGTCCCAGACGTTGCAGGAATCGAGTCATGAGGGCTATTTAACAGATTTTAGTGTTAAACAGCCTCAGTCAGTTCAATATAGTGCGCCGAGCCAGCCTTATTCAAATTCTAATATCAGTAATGCACTCAAATCTTATTTGGCACCTTTGAAAGAAACGTCATCTAATTTTGAAGTTCCTCATGATGCTGAGATAGAATCAACATCGTCTAGAGTTGATGAGTTCCCCTTGGGGATTGCAATTGCACAACTTCATGGAATTTATATTCTGGCGCAAAATTCTGAAGGTTTGATCATTGTGGATATGCATGCTGCGCATGAGCGAATCTTGTTGCAGCAAATGAAATCTGCTTGGGATAAACCTGAATTTTGGACATCACAGCAGTTGCTTATTCCAAAAGTGATTTCAATTACACGCATGCAAGCCACGCGTATCGAAGACCTTAAGCTTCAGTTGGCGCGGCTTGGTTTAGAAATTGATCAATATGGCGATGAGCAAGTGATAGTGCGAGGTGTGCCTGCTATTTTGCACAAAGCTGATTTTAATGCATTAATCCCAGAACTTTTGAATGATCTTGATCCCAATGATGAGGCCAGTGCTTTACAACAAAAAAGAGACCATATCTTGGCAGGGATGGCATGTCATGGCGCAGTGCGTGCGCATCGAATGTTAAGTATTTCTGAAATGAATGCACTGTTGAGGCAGATGGAACAAACTGAGTTTGCAAGTCAATGTAATCATGGACGACCGACTTGGAGAGTTTTTCCACTTAGTCAATTAGATAAATTATTTGCTCGAGGAGAGTAATTGTACATGTCAAATCAAATGCCAGTCATCAACTTAATGGGGCCGACTGCGAGTGGGAAAACTGCTTTGGCATGCGAGCTATATGAGCGCGGTAATTTTGAAATTGTTTCAGTGGATTCTGCGTTAATCTATAAGGACATGGATATCGGTTCGGCAAAGCCATCAAAAGAAGAGCAGGAACGATATCCACATCACTTGATTGATATTATTACACCGCTCGAGGTTTATTCGGCAGCTCAATTCGTTGAAGATGCATCGCTGCTGATTGATGAAATACATTCACGCGGTAAGACCCCAATTTTGGTGGGTGGGACGATGTTGTACTACAAAGCACTGTTGGAAGGCTTGGCAACGAATCTCCCTAATGCTGATGAAAAGGTACGTCAACAAATTGAAAATGAAGCCATGGCATTCGGTTGGGACAGCGTCTACGAAGAGTTAAAACGTGTCGATCCTATGGCAGGTGAGAAGTTTAAAGTGAGTGATCGTCAGCGCATTATACGCGCGCTAGAGGTCTATCGTCTGACAGGTCGACCTATCACTGAGCTTCAAGCTGAACAGCCTAAAAAACAGCCATATCGTTACAATTTTAATAATTATGCGCTATTACCTGATCGTGTAGAATTACACAAAAGAATTGAACTGCGCCTAAAAATAATGTGGGATATCGGTTTTTTAAATGAGGTGGAGTATCTGATTGAAAAATACGATTTAAACGATAATTTGCCATCGGCGAGATCTGTTGGATATCGCCAAGCTTTAGATTTTCTTAAAAATAGTGATAGAAGTCTCAAATCTAAGCAAGATATGGAAGACAAGTGTTTGTTTGCAACACGACAACTTGCTAAACGTCAATACACTTGGTTACGTTCTTTGCAAGAAGCGCACAGTTTTCAAACTTTTTTGACGATAAAGCAAGCTCAAGAAGACTTGCGAAACTTATATGGATAAAGCAAAATTTACTCACTATCTTTTTTATAAATTTTAATTGAAAAATAAAGATAGTTTTTTTGCGCTGATTTTATTTTTTGGAGTATAACATGTCTAAAGGTCAAACTTTACAAGATCCGTTCTTAAACTCTCTCCGTAAGGAACGTATTCCAGTTTCAATCTTTTTAGTCAACGGTATTAAATTACAAGGCCATATCGAATCATTTGACCAATACGTTGTATTATTAAAAAACACGGTAAGCCAAATGGTTTACAAACACGCTATTTCAACAGTTGTACCTGCACGTAATCCACGTCCTGCTGGTGCTCCTGCAGGCGCTCCTGCTGGTGCTCAAGGCGGCTTCGGTGGTCAACAAGGTGGCTTCGGTGGTCAAGGTGGCTTCGGTGGTCAAGGTGGCTTTGGTGCCACTTCTACACCAAACTTTGATGGCGAAACAAAATTTGATGATGCTCAAGAAGACGATAACAATCGTTAATTTTTGAGTAATCAAAAAGGCACCTGATGAAGGTGCCTTTTTTTATATGAACAGCCTAAAAATTAAAATTAAAGCCCCCATAGTGGAGGCTCTCAATTAAGAAAAAATTAGTTTTGGTTGGGTTGTTTAATTTCAACGTATGTACTTGCGCGAAGCTCTCTTAACCAGCCATCTAACTCTGCATCAAATTGACGGTCACCAAGAATTTGGCGCGCTATGCGTTTTTGCTGTTCCTGAGTCATGTCTTGCTGACGTGCATCAGTAACTTGCAAAATATGCCAACCAAACTGTGTTTCAAAAGGTTCACTGACTTCGCCAATTTTCGCAGTCTGCATTTTTTGATCAAACTCTGGCACCATCATACCTGGTGAAACCCAACCTAAGCTACCACCATCACGTGCAGAACCTGGATCATTAGAATAAGTTGCAGCAAGGACTGCAAAATCATCACCTGCCTTTACACGGCTATAGATACTGTCAATAGTGTGTTTGGCATTTTCAGGACTCACCACTTCAGAAGTCTTAATCAGAATATGGCGAGTTTGGTATTGTGGCACAATTGTCTTTTTCTGATTTGACTTGCGCTCTAAGAGTTTCAACAAGTGGATGCCATCTCGAGCCTGAATTAAATCAGTAGTATTGCCTGGTGAAACTAAAGCGATACTCGATGCAAGTTCTTCTGGAATATCTGCGATTGAGCGCGAGCCCATATCTGCACCTTCGACTTTAATTGTAGATGTAGAAAATTGTTTCTGTATCGCATCTACATCATTCGAAGCTTGAAGTGCATCTTGAACTTGTTGCGCGACTTGAGTGAGTTCTTGTTGAGAGGCTTCACCAGAAATTCTGAAGTGAATCACGTGAGCTTGAGTACCCACAGCAGCTTGACCTTCCGGTGATTTGAGGAAGTTTTCAACATCTTGGTCGCTGATTTTGATGCGTGACATCACTTGTTGTTGACGTAAGCGCTGAATAGCAAGATCATCAGCGACTTTAGCACGTAGGTTTTCATAAGTGCCTGGAGCCATACGGTCAAGCTTTTGCTGGAAGTCTTCTAGGCTATTGCTGTTCGACTGGCGAGCAACATTAAGTACAGCATCATTTAAAGTTTTTTCATCAACTTGAATGCCATAGCGTTTTACTTGTTCAAGTTGCGCATTTTGGATGATAAGTTTATTCAGAGCTTGATTTTCAAGTACCTGAAGTGGTGGTACATCCTTTTTTTGAGCTTTAAGCTGATGTTGTAGCTCAGCGACACCTTGTGCAATGTCACTTTTTAAAATGGCGCTTTTGCCAACAATAGCAACGATTTGATCTGATGGGTTTGCATAACTTGACACTGATGCAGAAATAACAAGTGCTAACGCTGAAGCTTTAAAGAGTTGTTTTAAATTTTGCATCTTCATTAATTCGTCCAATTTTGTTTAACTTTATCGAAACCCAAGATTCGATTTTCCAGTAAAGAGCTTAACTTACTGTTTAAGCCACCAAGTCCTTTAAGTGTAAACTCTGCCATTACAGCACGTTTTTGTTTGGTGTCTGGTGCATTAACATCATCTAAGTCATTGTAATAAGAGCGACCATAGACCGAAACACCCCAGCAGCACGACTCATAATTAATACCTAAAAGGTACTCGCGTGCAACACTGTTGTCTAGATCATATTGCATATGACCCATCAAATTCCAATTACCTTTCACAGGTTGTATAAAGGATGCTGTAACTTGGTCATAGTGGTCTTGACGATCTTCAAGTCGCTTACGATTAAAATAACCAAAGTTGTATAGGTTACCTTGATCACCTGTGTAATACACTTGTAGATCACGTTGAGCATTATCTCCGTTAGACATCCACATTGAGTTTGCATTCACAGTAAAGTTCTGAGAAAGCTGGCTGGCAATGCTGATCACAGGACCAGTTTGACGCTCAGTATTAAATGGGTCATTTTGACTATTATTCAAAGTCACCTTACGGTCTTCAAAATAGTAACTTTGTCCGATGCTGGCACGTAAACGTTCTAATCCGATTGTATCAAAGAGGCTGTAACTTACCCCGAGTGATAAGAAGTTATTATCTTCTAGGCGGTCGTGGCCATAAAAGCGACGTGGATTAAAGAGTTGATCGTAATTCAGGGACGCTGCGGTTGAGTCAAAGTTCGGTGAACTGTTTTGATTTCTGTGTGGTGCATAAGCATAGAATGCACGTGGTGTGATGGTTTGTAAGAATTTTCCATCTTTTTCAAAGATAAGACCAGCATCTAAAGTAAACTCTGGAACTATAACTGCATTATCTTTGGTGTTTTTTCTTTGTTCTTCAGTGATACGATCAATCGTATTTTGATCAAAGAAAGTATTTATAGAGCGAACTGATGCTTGTGGTATAAAGAATGACCACTGATTGCGGAAGTTATATCGAGCAGAAAACTCATTATAAAGACGTGTACCACTTGGTTGATAAATGGTGTCCATATTTGAGTTGTCTGAAGCATTTAAGTCATTAATATCTTTTTGGAAATATGCTGTATCGTTATTAAATTCATATTCCAGTCCTTGCGGATTACCAGTGATATAATTGACGAGCAATTGCGGTAGTCGTGCATAGGGGCGATCAACATCATCAACATCAGGGTCTAGCGTCTGGAAGTCTTCAACTTTGAGTTGCGCGCGTAACCCTGGAATTCCATTCGCGTAATTAAGATCCCAAGCGCGGCGTTGGTTTAACTCTGTTCTTGTATTCGGATTGCTGTCTAGATCTGCAAAGAAGTCTTTATCAGAAACATAGTTATATTCTAGGTTGGTCGTCCATTGGTCATTGATTTTCCAATTGTGCACGAGGTGTAAATCTTTACGATCTTCATCATCATATTTACGATCTTGTGCTAAATAACCACCCCAAATACGGCCACCACCATATTGTTCAGTCAGATACCTGAACTCACCTTCAGCCATCAATCCACGACCGCCAATGAAACGTGGGGTTATAGTTGCATCATAATTGGGTGCTAAATTGAGATAAATTGGCGCTTCAAGTTCTAAACCACCATCATTTGTATAACCAAAACCTGGGTTTAATAAGCCAGTGGTACGACGATCATCAATAGGGAAATTGAAATATGGCACAGCCAGCACTGGTGTGTTTTTAATATATAATTTAGTGCCTTTGGTCACGCCACGCCCAGTGTCTTGATTTAACTCAATCGAATTGGCTTGAATCTTCCACGTTGGGCTTTGCTCAGGTGGACACGTGCTATAAGTTGCATTCTGAAGGAGTAAAATATTGGGTGAGGTGCGCTCAATATTTTCTGCACGGCCATGCCCATGTGTCGCTTCTGAAATATAAAAGCTGTTATTGAGGCGTCCCGTTTGGGTTTTTAAATTGTAGTCAATTTGATCACTTTGAGCCAATAAACCCGCTTGTGCTAACTGTACATTGCCAGAAGCTTTGGCATGGGTCTGAGTATTGTCAATTTTAATCTTATCTGCACGAACCATACGACCTTGCTGATCGATGATGACATTGCCTTCTAATTCTGAATCACCATTTGGATTGTAATATGCACGATCAGCGGTGATGATCGATGTTGCTTGCTCAGGATCAACTGCTTTAGTATCAGGGCTGATTGGTGTCAACCAAGTTTGAGCACAAAATTTTGAGCTTGGGGAGAACGTGCTACGTTGTTGCGCTTCGGCTGAATTTTTATTGACATAATATTGATCAAAGAAGCGCTGACCAGGGTAGCTTTCTTTAATTGCAGTTTGAAGTGCTTGATTGTCCACCTCAGTTGTACTGTCTTTAGAGTCGGCATAACTTGAGACTGTGCTACCACACAATAAGGTTAAAATAGCAGTCGCCAAAGGGCTGAAAGTAAACTGATGCTTCATTTATATCATTAACCAAGTATGCAAATTGCAATTAATTATTGTCGCATCATAGAGAAAAAACGGATTAGTGGCTACACTTAGCACTTTAAATATTCAGCCTGTACTAGAATTTATAGCAAATGAATACACAACGTGAACAATTGATACATACGTGGGTGCAATCTGTACTTCAATCAGAGCAGTTCGAAATAAAATATTTAGCAGGCGATGCCAGTTTCCGTCGCTATGCGCGAATCACCTTGAATAATAAATCATTTATGTTGATGGATGCACCTCCAGAAAAAGAAGATTGTGTACCTTTTGTGACGATTGACGAATTCTTTGATCGTCATGGAGTTCGTGTTCCACATATTGTTGCAAAGGATTTAGATCAAGGGTTATTGCTTCTAGAAGATTTTGGGGATGAGCTTTTAGCAAACCATTTAAATGATGACACGGTAGATCAGCATTATTTACAGAGTTTTAAACAACTCATTCAATTACAGTCTATTCATGGTGTGGATCAGTTTCCAGAATATAGTTACGAAAAATTAATCAGTGAAATGGAGTTATTCACAGATTGGTTGCTTCCATCATTAAATATTCGATTAAATGCTGATGAACAAGGTTTGATTAAGCGTACTTTTGCGATATTGGCAAATGCGGCTTTAGCTCAACCACAAGTGATTGTTCATCGAGACTTTCACAGTCGTAATCTCATGCTGTTAAGTGATGAGCAAGAGCAAGGTGTAATTGATTTTCAAGATGCGGTAATCGGTGCGGATACCTACGACTTGATTTCAATTACACGTGATGCATACGTGCAATGGCCTCCAGCACGTGTAAAACAATGGTTTAAAACCTTCTATGAATTATTACCAGATGATTCAAAAATTGATCGTGATTTAGAGCGCTTTATTAAAGATGCTGACTTCATGGCGATTCAACGCCATTTAAAGATTTTAGGTATTTTTGTGCGATTGTTTGAACGTGATGGAAAGTCGGGCTATTTAAAAGACTTGCCTCGTGTCATGTGGTATTTACTCGAAGAGTCGAAGCCTTACGCTGAACTCACTCCATTTATTCAATGGGTTGAAGATAAAGTGCTACATGCATTTGAAGCCAAGTATGGTCACTATGAGGTAGTAGCTGCATGAAAGCCATGATTTTAGCAGCGGGTCTGGGTAACCGTATGCGCCCCTTGACGCTTTATAAACCAAAGCCACTGTTGGAAGTGGGTGGAAAGCCTTTAATTGTATGGCATATTGAAAAATTAAAGTCGATTGGTGTTAGTGAAATTATTATTAATTCGGCATGGCTGGCAGACAAATTGATCGGTGCTTTAGGCGATGGTTCTCAGTTTGGTGTGAACATTCGCTGGACGCGTGAAGATGAGGGTTTGGAAACAGCTGGTGGAATCATCAATGCTTTGCCCTTGTTGGGTGAAGAACCATTTATCCTCGTCAATGGGGATGTGTGGACTCAGTTTGATTTTGCTCAGTTGCTTGAGCTTGATTTACAAGAAGATCTAGCACACTTAGTACTTGTACCAAATCCGCTACAACATCCTCAAGGTGATTTCACACTATTAGATGGTCGTGCTTATACTTTTGAGCAAGAAAAAGAGGGCGAAAATTTGACTTATAGTGGTATTGCGGTGATTCATCCTCATTTATTTGAAGGTCTAGAATGGGGCAAGCGTCCTTTAGCACCTTTGCTTAAAGATGCTATGCACAACCACAGAATTTCTGCTGCAAAAATGGCAGAAACGTGGGTGGATGTGGGTACTCCAGAAAGGTTGATGCAGTTGGATCAGCACATTCGAGAAGGACAATTTAACTAACTGAGTATTCACTAAGCGTTAAATAGTGTTCCACGATGCATAAAACGGTATACTTTGATTAATTTTATTGAGATGTTTACTGTTTATGCATCCTTTTTTTCATGAGTTACAACAAGGTAGTAAAAAACTAGGTTTATCACTCAGTGATGAAGCGTTGAATTTATTATTAAAATATCAAGATGCGCTTGTATTGTGGAATAAGGCGTACAACTTGACCGCAATTCGTGATCCTAAAGAAATGTTAGTTAAACATTTGTTGGATAGCCTCAGTATCTTGAAAGACTTGCCTGAAGGGCGATTGCTTGATATTGGTACCGGTGGTGGTATGCCGGGGATGATCATCGCGCTATGTCAACCTGAGCGAAGCTGTGTGCTTCTGGATTCGAATGGAAAAAAAATTCGTTTTCTCAAACAGTTTATTGCTGATCTAAAACTAAAAAATGTTGTGGCAGTTCAAACTCGAGTAGAGAATGAAGAGAGTATTAATGAACTGGGTAAATTCGATGTAATTACCAGTCGTGCTTTCGCCTCACTGACAGATTTTATTACTGCTTCTCGTCCTTTTATGCATGAAAACAGTATTATTGCTTCTATGAAAGGTTTAATTCCTGCTGAGGAAATTGAAAACCATAAAGATGAGTTGAGTTGCGAAATTATTGAGCTTCACGTTCCTCGTTTAGATGAACAACGTCATTTATTGCTACTTAAACAAATTTAAAAATTCTAGGGATTGGGGTTACCATGGCTCAAATTATTGCTATTGCGAACCAAAAAGGTGGCGTAGGTAAAACCACGACTGCTGTAAATTTGGCTGCATCATTAGCAGTGCTTAAAAAGCGAGTATTGTTGATTGATATGGACTCTCAAGGCAATGCCACTATGGGTTCAGGTATTCAAAAGAATGATCTCTTATACTCAGTAACTGATGTTTTACTGGGTGAAGTGCCAATTGAAACTGCCATCACTAAAGCTGAAGTTGGATATCGCGTAATTGGCTCCAATCGTGATTTAGCAGGTGTTGAATTAGCCATTGCTGAGCAAGACGGTCGTGAATTTATTCTGCGTGATGCGATCCAACAAATTGAAGATAAGTTTGATTACATCATTGTGGATTGTGCACCAAGCTTAAGTTTGATCACGGTAAATGCATTGGCTGCTGTTAAAAGCGTGATCATTCCAATGCAGTGTGAATATTATGCATTGGAAGGCTTGGCAGATTTAACACAAACGATTGATCGTATTCAACAAGCGTTAAACCCTGATTTAGAAATCATTGGTGTATTGCGTACCATGTACGATGCTCGAAATGCGCTGACACGTGATGTGTCGGATGAGTTGGAGCAGTATTTTGGTAAAAAATTATACGAAACGGTTATTCCTCGAAATGTGCGTTTAGCGGAAGCGCCAGCACATGGGTTACCGATTATTTATTTTGAAAAAAGTTCTAAGGGTGCAGTGGCTTATTTGAATCTTGCTGCTGAAATGTTAAAAAAAACCAAAGTGAAAAAAGGAAGTAAAGCATGACCGTGAAGAAAAGAGGCTTAGCAAAGGGTCGTGGCTTAGATGCGTTATTGGGCTCTATTCAAAAAGAAAAATTACAATTAGAAGCACAGTCATTAGATCATGGTCAGCTCAAACAAGTAGATGTCAAACTTCTTAAACGTGGTAATTATCAGCCGCGACGTTTTATACATGAAGAAGACCTTCAGGAATTAGCATCTTCTATTAAAAAGCATGGCATCATGCAGCCGATTGTCATTCGTCCAATTGAGGATGATGTGCATCAATATGAAATTATTGCAGGGGAGCGCCGTTGGCGAGCAGCTCAAATCGCTGGACTAAATGAAGTTCCTGCAATTGTTCGTGATTTGTCAGATCAAGTTGCAATTGCGTTGGCATTAATTGAAAACATTCAACGCCAAGATTTAAATCCAATTGATCAAGCTATGGCATTGCAACGTTTTCATGAAGAGTTTGGATTAAGTCACCAAGAAATTGCTGAAACGGTGGGCAAGGCACGTACTACAGTAAGTAATTTATTGCGCTTATTAAGCTTAGCGGATCCGATTAAAGACCATATCCAACAAGGTCAATTAGATATGGGGCATGCGCGTGCAATATTGACTTTGCGTGCAAAAGACCAAATTGAAATTGCAAAAATTGTCATTGAAAAAAACCTTTCTGTTCGTCAAACAGAACAGTTAGTGCGTGATTTTAATGCACCAAAACAGGATAAGCCAAAACCATCAATTTCAGCTGATTTAGAGCAACTGACTCAGCGTCTTTCTGAACGTTTCAGTGCAGATGTTAAAATTGATCACAATAAGCAAGGTAAAGGTAAGCTTGTGATTCATTACCATTCACTTGATGAGTTAGATGGTATTCTAAATATCTGTTTAGATGAAAAATAATTAATTTAAAAGCAGTAAATGTGATTTATTTAGATGAGTTTGAGATTTAAGTCATTTAGGTCTCAATACTCCAATTGAGCTAAGGTTTACTTTGATCATTCCATACAATCAGGTCATTGATTTTAGAGTGGGGCAGACTTTAGCATTCGATGTTCGAATTATGTATGATTAAATTGCATACGTGCTGAATCTGTTTAGGTGTTTAAGGATACCGTACCAATTAGAGGTTGTGAGTGAAGCAAGATTTTAAAGTTTATATGCGTTTGTTGAGTTACTTAAAACAGTACTGGACGATTGCATTGATTGTTGTATTTGGTTTTGTGCTGAATGCCGCGACTGAAGTTTCTGTTGCGAAATTATTAGAGCATATTATCAATGCCATTCAAGAACAGGATCGAAGTTTCACGAACTTATTCCCATTTTTGGTTGTTGTTTTGATGTTTGTACGAGGAGTGGGGCTATTTCTAGGTGGATACTACACTTCGGTAATTTCTCGAAATCTAATTTTTAATATTCGCCAAGAAGTTTTTGCTAAATTAATGCGATTGCCGTCGCAATATTATTTAGATAACACTAGTGGTCATATTACTGCCAAAATTATGTACAACGTTGAACAGCTGACAGCTGCCTCAACGGAGTCATTAAGAACCTTATTACAACAAGGTTTGATCACCATTGCGCTGTTAGGATATTTGTTCTATTCCAACTGGCGCTTGACTTTATGTATTTTGATTTTTGCGCCATTAATCGGTTTGTTGATTAGAAAAGCTGCTAAACGTATGCGTAAGCTGTCTACTCAAGTGCAAGATACGATGGGTGATGTAAACCATGTAGTGCAAGAAACCGTGAATGGTAATCTGGTTGTTAAAGGGTTTGGTGGACAGGCATACGAGCAAACTCGTTTTAAAGAAACCTCACTCGAAAACTTGCGTCGTGGTTTAAAAATGGTTGCAGTACAACAATTAAATAGTCCTGTTGTACAACTTATTATGGCGATCGCTTTAAGTATTGTGATTTGGATTGCTTTAAGACCTGAGATATTACAGGATACTTCAGCGGGTCAGTTTGTTGCGTATATTACTGCAGCCGGTATGTTGAGTAAGCCGATTAAAGCTTTAACCGATATCAATGAAAAATTACAGCGAGGAATGGCTGCAGCACATTCAGTATTTGAGTTATTGGATATGCCTGAAGAAAAAAATGAAGGGCAGTTAAAACCACAACTCAAAGGCAATATTGAATTTAATCAGGCAAATTTAACATATAGCGATGGTTTCCATGCCATCCATGATTTCAATTTAAATGTTAAAGCTGGGCAGACTGTAGCGTTGGTGGGGCGTTCGGGGGCTGGTAAGTCTTCTTTAGTTAACTTATTGGTTCGTTTTCAAGAATTAAGTTCAGGGTCAATCAAATTCGATGGCCATGATATTCAAGATATCGAAGTTACAGCGTTACGCTCACAAGTGGCTATGGTCAATCAGCAAGTCGTGCTGTTTAACCGAACTGTTCGTGAGAATATTGCTTATGGTCAGTTACAAGATGCTTCGGAAGAGCAGATTATTGCTGCTGCGAAAGCTGCTTATGCCCATGACTTTATTATGGCACTGCCTCAAGGCTATGACACACCATTAGGTGCTCAAGGTTTAAATTTATCTGGCGGACAAAGACAGCGTATTGCAATTGCTCGCGCAATCTTAAAAAATGCTCCAATTTTAATTCTTGATGAAGCGACAAGCGCATTAGACAATGAGTCTGAATACTTTATTCAGCGTGCTTTTGATGCAGCTATGCAGGATCGGACAACGATTGTCATTGCACATCGATTATCAACGATTGAGAATGCAGATCTTATTGTGGTAATGGATAAAGGTCGAATATTAGAGCAGGGAACACATCAGGAATTACTCGATTTGCGTGGTGCATATTTCCAACTGCATCAACGTAATTTTGAGGAATAAGTCATGTCTATTGCGCAGGTCATTCAAAACGCTTGGAATAAGCAATCCAAGTGGTTGATTGTATTGCGACCCCTGTCATTGCTTTATCGATTAGGATTTTTCCTGAACAAAGCCTTGTATCAACGTGGTATAAAACCTATTTATACTGCACCAGTTCCTGTCATGGTCATTGGCAATATAACGGTAGGTGGTAGTGGTAAAACACCGTTATTAATTCAATTGGTTAAATATCTTCAACAAAAAAATATTCGAGTTGGAGTAATTAGTCGAGGCTATGGTGGTAAAGGTCCTTTTCCTGCAAGCGTGAATCTCGATTCTGAGCCAAATGAAGTGGGTGATGAGCCCTGTTTAATTGTGCAATCGACTGGCGTGCCGATGGTCGTAGGTGGGCAACGACAGAAAAGTATAGAGTTACTTCTCTCTCAGCATCAACTTGATTTGATCATTAGTGATGATGGTTTGCAACATTGGGCACTTGATCGTCAATTAGAATGGATTGTGCTGGATAACAATCGTGGTTTGGGTAATCAGAAACTGTTGCCAGAAGGCTTTTTGCGTGAGCCAGTAGCACGGTTATGCAGTGGTACAGTAATTGAGCATGCTGAACAACCAAGTTCAGATCTGTATATGCAATTACAAGTCGCAGCGCCGTACTTGTTAAATCCAGTCGAAGATCAAGTTGAATATTTTGCCACTGATTTGAATTATTATGCGGTCGTAGGTATTGGGTTCCCGCAACGCTTTTATAAAACCCTTGAAAGTATGGGCTTAAAGCATTTTCAGTGTCATGAATTTCCTGATCATTATGATTATCAGATTGATGATTTACAATTTGAAGATTCAAATCCAATCATCACCACTGAAAAAGATGCTGTGAAACTCCTCCCTTTGTTAAAACAACATCCAGAATTTAGTCGTGAAATTTGGGTGGTTCCTGTTGAAGCAGCTTTATCATCAGCTTGTTATGATTTGCTGGATAAGCAGCTTGCAAAACTCGGTATCGTAAACACATAAGGAATATCCATGAAACATATTGTAATACCTGCTCGCTTTGCAAGTTCGCGGTTACCTGGAAAACCACTACTTAAAATACACGGGCGTGAAATGATTTTACGTGTGGTAGATCAGGCGCGAAAAGTGACTGGGTTTGATGATTTATGTGTTGCTACTGATGATCAAAGAATTGTTGATCTTTGTAAGGCAGAACAAATTGATGTTGTGTTGACCAGTGCAGAACACCCTTCTGGAACCGACCGATTGAGTGAAGTTGCACGAATCAAAGGTTGGGCGAGTGAAGATATTATTGTAAATGTGCAAGGTGATGAACCATTATTACCTGCTTCGTTAGTCCAACAGGTTGCTTCTTTGTTAGAGCAAAAGCCTGAATGTTCAATGTCCACTTTGTGTGAAGTGATCCAAGAATTAGAAGAGTTTAAACGCGATAGTATTGTCAAAGTCGTCATGAGTAAGTTCAATGAAGCGCTTTATTTCAGTCGTGCAACCATTCCATATGATCGTGATGGATCAAAGCAACAACCACATATACTACATCCTAAAGCCTACCGACATCTTGGTTTATATGCCTATAGAGTGAAGTTACTGCAAGAGTACGTGACATGGGATCAGGGTGAGCTTGAGGTTTTAGAAAGCCTTGAGCAACTGCGTGTTTTAGAAAATGGTCATCGAATCGCAATTGATGTGGCAGAGGTGTGCTTACCACCAGGTGTGGATACGCAACAAGATTTAGACCGTCTTAATGCAATGCCTATTTCTCATTTCCAATAGTATAGATTAGTCAATGACTCAGACTCAGCATGTTTATCCTTGGCAACTTAATGTATGGAGCACACTGACTCAGCGGTTTCCTCAAGTAGGTCATGGATTACTTTTTTATGGCAAAAAAGGCTGTGGTAAAGAAGCTTTTACCCAGCAATTTGTTACTTGGCTGCTATGTTTAGATAAGCAGCCAAATCAACCTTGTGGTCAGTGTTCGAGTTGTTTGTGGCTAAAATCAGATACTCATCCAAATTATGTTTACGTCACGACGGATGAGGACAATAAGAAACAAAACGCTAAAATTAAAATTGAGAAAATTCGTGAATTACAGCCATTCGTGCAACAAACCGTCGATGGTTGGCGGGTTATTGTGATTGAACCGGCGGAAGCGCTCAATATCGCATCGTCAAATGCTTTATTGAAAACACTTGAAGAACCAGGTGAGCGTGTTGTGATTATTCTTTTGGCGGATCATTATTTAAAATTACCTGCCACTATACGAAGTCGCCTACAACATTACGCCTTAGATCGGCTGACTGATGATCAAGCCAATGCATATTTGAATGAACATTTGAATGCAGAGCAGCAGACTTTGAGCTCACTGTTGCTTAACCTTTCGAATGATATGCCTTTAGCTGCTATTGAGTTGGCCTCAAGTGAATGGTTAACTCTGCGAAGTGCGTTTATAAATGATTGGTATCATTTAGTCAGTCAAAAAAATATGCCAATGCAGTACGCCTCTAAATGGAATAAGCAACTCAACTTTTCCGAGTTGATTGTTATGTTTGAGTACTTATTAGCTGATCTTGTTGCCTATAAAATGGAACAAAATGTAAAAAATAGCGATTTAGACTTTAGTTTGTTGGCTGAGCAATATCAATTAGAGCAATTATTTGATATTTATAATGATGTGCATCAAGCAAAACAAATGGTTGAGCAGAATGTTCAATCAAATTTAATTGTTGATCAGCTTTTTATAAAATTAATGAATGTTCAATAATCATGTTTGAATACAGGGGATAGAGATGCAGCCACGTCCGGGCGGTTTATTACAAGTCAATATTAATGATCGCGAAACTCTGCAATCCAGTTATATGCCTTTTGTTGAGGGTGGTGGATTATTTATTCCAACCAAACATCCAGTCAAAATGGGTGAAGAAATTTTTATCTTGGCAACACTTCCTAATCAAACCCAAAAAATACCAATTACGGGTAAGGTGATTTGGATTTCCTATAAGCAATCGGGCATTAAACCACAAGGTTTTGGATTGCAGTTAACTGGAGATAAAGGAGCCTATTACAAGATGGAAGCAGAAAAAATACTCGCTGGAAGTATGTCAACAGCACGTGCAAGCTTTACAATGTAGGCTCTGACTTAAAAAATTAAAAGGTGTCCTTGTGTTTGTAGATACACACTGTCATTTAAACATGCTCAATCTTGAACCTTACGAGGGAAATATCGATTTAGCAATTCAGCAAGCGATTGATGCTGGTGTCACAAAAATGATGGGGATATCGGTTGATTTGGATGATCATATTATTCTGTCAGAAATTGCAGCTCGACACGAAGGAGTGGGTTACAGTGTTGGGGTGCATCCATGTGAAGATCCAGCAGTCATGCAGCGTGCTACTGTTGAAACTTTGGTTGAATTGGCGAGTATAGATAAGGTCTGGGCAATTGGTGAAACGGGTCTAGATTATTATCACAGTACTGAATTTGTTAAAGAACAAAAAGAATGTTTTGCACGACATATTCAAGCTTCACAGATGGTGAAAAAGCCAGTGGTCGTACACACACGCTCATCTAAAAAGGATACGATAGATATTATAAGAGCTGAAAAGTCGACACACGGAATTTTGCATTGTTTTACTGAGGATTGGGATACGGCAAAAGCGGTTCTAGATTGCGGTTATTACATTTCATTTTCAGGAATAGTATCGTTTAAAAATGCTCAGGATTTACGTGATGTGGCCAAGCAAGTTCCATTAGATCGACTATTAATTGAGACTGATAGCCCTTATTTAGCACCAATGCCATATAGAGGAAAGTCTAATGAACCAAAGTATGTCCCATATGTAGCCAAAGCATTAAGTGATGTATATGATAAGTCAGTCGAGGAGATTGCCTTTATTACAACGCAAAATTTCGAGAATCTTCTACGAATGCAGTAAAAATTTAATACGGAAAATAGAAAGAAGAGAGTTTATAGAGTGAAGATGGATCGTCAGGCTCAGTTTAGAGCGAGAGAAGCATTAATATTTCAGGTCGCAGAACAACTTCTTTTGGAAAACGGCGAAGCGGGCATGACATTGGATGCATTGGCCGCTGAGTTAGATTTAGCAAAAGGAACACTCTATAAGCACTTCCAAAGTAAAGATGAATTGTACATGTTGCTTATTATTCGTAATGAGCGCATGTTATTAGAAATGGTTCGAGATACTGAAAAAGGCTTTCCTGAACATTTAGCTTTTTTTATGTTGCACCATTTGCATCATCCAGAACGTACTGTACTCTTTCATCAAATTGAAGAACGATTATCTACAACTGGTCAGGGTATTAATCATTTATTTAATGAAATGTATCAGATCCGCAAAAGTAGACTCAGAATTATCATTCGTATGACAGAAAATCATCTAGCATCCATTCAAAGTAAGATGAGTTCTCGGGATTATCTAGCATCCATTTGGTCGATTACTCATGGTGGTGCTGCGATATTAAATTCGAGTTTCTATCAACGCTATTTAGGCTGTCGAGATACGTTAAGGGTTGCTTTAATTGATCAAGCATTGATGATGCCTAAACAGATAAATTTGACAGAATCAGTGGCCTAATATGCAATCTCTAGATCACCGTCAAGGCGGATTTACTTTAATCGAATTGATGGTGGTCATTGTGATCATCAGCATCATGGCGGCATTGGTGGTGATGAATATTGGTGGGATTGATCAACGTAAAGCAATGCAAGCTAGAGAGGCTTTAATATTAGATTTAAAACGTATTCATCGAGAGGCTGTTGATCAATCGTTAGTGGTTGCATTGGTGCCACAATGGAATGGTGATCAGTTTCGCTATACATTTCAAAAATATAATGATTTAACTCGTCCAGAGCAGACGCTTGTATCGAATAATAATCGTCAACCTTCCACTTGGGTTGAAATGCCAGAGTTTTCTGCGAGAGAGCTACCTGCAAAGGTTTCATTTCAGATCGAAAGTAGCGACTATAGTTTTGAAAATGCAACTAATGCAGACTTGATGAATAATAATGCACCGAAATTAATTTGGTTGGGCAATGGCGAGGTTAAACCTGTCACAATTCAAATGTATTATGAACAAAAAGCAATTGGTGATCTTATTCAAATAGATTACTTGGGTAAAATCGATGCGGGCGCTTAAAGGATTTACCTTGATTGAGGTTGTGGTGGCTTTGGCTATTTTCGCTGTAGCAGCAATGTCATTGACGAAGGTAGCTATGCAGTACACACAGGCGACTGCGAATGCAATTTTACGAACAAAAGCACAATTCGTCGCACAAAATGAAGTCGCTGCAATGCAAATTAGTGGTGAATGGTTAGAGGGAACTCAATCGAAGCAAATTACCTCTCAAGGGTTAAGTTGGCAAATTGATAAAAAATCAGAAGCGACTATTAGCCCAGATGTTCAGAAAATAGAAGTGCAAGTGAGTCTATATAACAATGATTTAGGTAAAGTTGAATCAGGTGTCACCACCATGGTGTTTTATAACTATCCTATCAGAGAGCAATCCAACTCATGATCAAGAGTAAACAACAAGGTTTTACCTTGGTAGAGCTTTTGGTTGCCATAGCCATCTTTGCAGTATTGTCTGCTTTAGGATGGAAAATTTTTGATTATTTAAATAAAGTCAAAGATCGCAATGCGGTGCATGAACAGCAACTTCTCAGTTTGCAAGATAGTTATTTACAAATGCAAAGAGATGCTTTGCAAATTGTACCGCTGACTGCAAATATCGCAGGACAAATCCAACCTGCATTTTTACTGGATGATCAGTCTGTACAATTTAGTAAGGCAGGGGTCACAGACCCGCTGAAACAGGGTTTGTCTCCATTTGAGAGAATAGAATATCGTTATAATGCGCAAGATCGAAAAGTTTATCGTTTAAAGTATCCCAATCTGAATGTTCTTCAAACAACTCAACCTTTATCCAGTACGATCCTAGAAAATGTGGATGATTTTCAAATCACGCTTTTAAACCCGAATGAATTGAATTCGTGGCCGGAAGCATCAACAATAAGTTCTAATAGTAATGATGCTCAAGATGGTGTTGCTCGGCTATTGCCTAAAGGTATGCGAATTAGATTTAAGCAACAAGATACTGAATATGAGTGGATTTTTAGTTTGCTTAATACTGACTATTTAAAACCGGCATCTAGTTAATCATTAGGAAAATGCATGAAGCAGCAAAAAGGAATCGCCCTGATTACGATTTTAATGTTAGTCGCTTTGGCAACTATCATTGCTGCGACGATTGCCCATCGTCAATACAATACCAGTGAAAATACGGCTTATGTGATTCGTCAAAACCAAGCACTGTATTATGCAAAAAGTGCTGAAGCTTTTTTCTCAGAATTATTGGTTCAAGATGCTAAGTCCAATTCAAAATCAGATAATCTTCAAGAAACTTGGGCTCAACCGATGCCACCATTTCCAATTGATGGTGGTTATGTCGCAGGGCGAATTGTTGATGAAACGGGTAAGTTTAATTTAAACAGTTTGGTCAAAGATGATGGCGTGCCGAATGATAATGCGGTGAATTACTTTAAGGGATTATTAACAAAGCTTGGTTTGCCAGAAGAATTGAATGAAGCGGTAATTGATTGGCAAGATCAAGATGATTTGACGATTGGTGCGATGGGGGCAGAGAGTAATTATTATTTAAGTTTAACGCGTCCTTATTTGCCAGCGAATGGTCCTTTTCATAGCGTTGAAGAGTTGAAGCAAGTGCGAGGATTTGAAGGTGATAAGTTTTTATTGATAAAACCTTATGTTACAGCGATTCCTTTAAAAGAAATTAAAATTAATATTAATACAGCACCAGCGATGATTATTGCTGCTATAGACCCAAGTTTGGATGTGCAAAATGTGCAGCGTGATTTGGATCAGAAAAAAGCCAATGGTGAGTTTTTTGAGTCCGTAGATCAGCTATGGGAACTCAACACTCTAAGTCAGTTAAGTGAAGAAGCAAAAAGCACAGCAAAAAATAATTTTGATGTTAAATCTGCATTCTATCGAGCAGATATTGAAATCATGCTATCTGATCGAAAGCGATATTTTTCGAGTTATCTGATGCGTGATGAAGATAAGGTTTATGTCTTCTCAAGAAGTTTGGCACCTCTTCAAACCAATTGATTAAATTGCTAAACTATTAATTTAAACAAATTGAATGATGGCTTTATATTTTTTTTGTTTTTAATACGTTTTGCCAATTGCTTAAAACGTTAAAATTAATGATGAGTTGTGTGAATATGCACTATAATTATTTTAACCCATGATTTTTTATTGCTCTGACATATGTTAATTCGAAAATTATTTAAGTTTGAAAACGCGCATATTGTGCGAAATTGCACATCAGACCGCTGTAAGCGTTCAATTCATGGTCATAGCTATAAAGTCGAATTATTATTGAGAGCCTCAAAGCTAGACCATGGTCAAATGGTCTATGATTTTGGTTTGCTGAAAGGTGTGATCAAAGAACTTTATGATAGTTTTGATCATGCGATTTGTTTTTGGCAAGAAGATTCAGCTGAATATATTCAAGCATGTAAAACTTTTAGTGCGCGTTGGGTTTCATTACCCGTTTCACCTTCTGCTGAACAATTTTCTCGAATTTTCTTTTATTTGGCAGAACAAGTACTGAAATCAACTGTCACGCAAAATGGTGAAGGTGATGTTGAAGTCTATTCAGTGATCGTGCATGAAACTGACACAGGCTATGCGCAAAGTTTTGCTGAAGATATCGTAAATGAACAGATGGGCTTATTGGCGCTTGATCAAATCGTATTCTCAGAACAAATTCAAAATGAATGGTCTGATCCTAAAATGTACGAACAATTGAAACAAGGCTTAACTTTTAAGAACCCAAGTGTAGATTTACAAGTAAAACTTTAAAGCTGTGATTGATTTAGGGATGAACACAATGCAACTCACCGAACAAGAATTAAGTCAACTGAATCAAGTTCGGTTAGAGGATGGTTGGAAGTATGCTTTAGCAGAGTTTTTGCTCAGCGATAAAATGGATCAGCTGAAAGCTTTTCTCAAATCTGAATTACAGGCGAATAAGGTGATATACCCACCTAATTCTCTTATTTTTAATGCCTTCAACACCACACCCTTAGATCGTGTAAAGGTCGTGATTCTCGGTCAAGATCCTTATCACGGTCCAAATCAAGCACATGGATTGAGTTTTTCAGTGCAAAAGGGTGTTGCATTACCGCCGTCTTTGCGTAATATCTATCACGAACTCAGCACTGACCTTGGAATAGCACCTGCCAAGCATGGTGATTTAACCCAATGGGCTGAAGAGGGTGTCTTGTTGCTGAACAGTGTATTGACTGTTGAAGCGGGCCAGCCGACTTCACACCAAAAGAAAGGTTGGGAAGATTTCACCGATGCTGCGATAGATGTTCTAAATGAGCAACGTGAAAAGATCGTTTTCATTCTTTGGGGTGCGTACGCGCATAAGAAAGGTCAACGAATTGACCAAAATAAGCATTTGGTCTTAAAAGCAGCACATCCATCACCATTGGCAGCAAACCGAGGTGGTTTTTTTGGGTGTAAAGTTTTTTCAAAAACAAATAATTATCTTAAACAAAATGGCATTGAGCCAATTAAATGGCAGCTGGAAGCATGACAATATCTCCTGAGACGAATCAATATCATCCTGACTTAATTGTTGAAGAAGCACAGAATGGATGGAGAGTGGTTCGATTAAATCGTCCAAAATCCTTACATGCACTTGATGAATCTATTGTGACGGCTTTATTGGCTGTTTTTGAAAAGTTTCATCATGATGATGCGGTTAAAGCGATCTGGTTTGATTCAACAACCCCTAAAGCTTTTTGTGCCGGTGGGGATGTACGCAAACTCCGTCAGTTGGTCATCAATAATGAGGTTGATGCGGCAAATAAATTTTTTGAACAAGAATACGCGCTAGATCTTTTGTTGCATGACTACGCTAAGCCGATTGTCGTTTGGGGAGAAGGTTATGTGATGGGTGGTGGGCTTGGTTTATTTATGGCTGCACCATTCAGACTCGTTACACCTTATTCGCGTCTTGCAATGCCAGAAGTAAATATTGGTTTATATCCAGATGTTGGTGCTAGTCGTTTCTTGGCAGATCGTGGCCCAATTGGTCTATTTACAGGTTTAACTGGATCGATCATGACTGCGGCAGGAGCTTATGGTATTGGCTGGGCGACTCATATTTGTGATGCTCAGCGCGATGTTGTTTTACAAAAGTTGATCAATATCGATTGGGATCATTATCCTGCTGGTGATTTTAGGGCATTAGATGACACTTTAAATAGTTTGCATCGACCAGTTTCTCCAGGGCCACTGCAAATCTCGTTAGACGTGATTCACAGTGTCTGTCGTGGTGCAAACTTTGAAAATGACTACGAAGCAATTATCGGTTTAAGTGATGCACGAAGTGATTGGCTAAGACAAGCGAGTGAAAATCTGGCAAAAGGATCACCAAGTACAGCTGCGATTACCTGGTTGTTATGGCAATGGGGGCGTCAAGTTCATCCTTGGCAAGAAGTATTTGAACTTGAAACTCAAATTTCTGATTGGAAAATTAGACATCCTGATTTTGTTGAAGGCGTACGTGCACGTTTAGTGGATAAAGATTTATCTCCTGAATGGACACCTGCAGAATCTATGTCCTTAAAAGGAATTTTAGGTGCGCACCCACCAGTTACAAATATCGAGAGCTGGAATAACTTGTTAAAACAGTACGGTATTATTTAATTTTGACTGAAATTCAATTTGATGCCGAAGATCTAAAATGGATGCAGCGTGCCTATGAGCAGGCTGCATTTGCAGCTCAATTGGGAGAAATCCCTGTTGGAGCTGTCATTGTGAGTCAAGGAAAAGTAATTGGTGAAGGATATAATCAACCCATCCAGAGTCATGACCCGACTGCTCATGCTGAAGTGGTCGCACTTCGCCAAGCATGTAATCAAATTCAGAACTATCGTCTACCAGAAGATGCAACCCTTTATGTAACCCTTGAGCCATGCACGATGTGTGTGGGGGCTTTAATTCATGCTCGAGTTCACCGTGTTGTATTTGGTACTTTAGAGCCGAAAGCGGGTTCTCTAGTCAGTGCGCGACAGCTATTGAATAATCAAGGTTACTACAACCATATATTTGAATTTGAAGGGGGCTGCATGCAATCAGCGTGTGCTCATCAACTTTCAGAATTTTTTAAATTCAGACGAGAACAAAAAAAACAACAGCGTGTACGACAAAAAATAGAAAATAATCAGGAATGATTGCTATTGTTGATTGTGGAAAAATTGACATAATGTATTGTCAGTATGAAGCGGACTCAATGAAAAGGAATAAAAATGAATTCAATCCAAGTTAAACAAGAATTTAACCAGCCTATAGATCGTGTATTTGAAGTTTTGTCAAAACATGCGACTTATAATGATGTATTTGCACCGATTCAGGTTGTACGCATTAAAGATGCAGCTGATCCGAGTCGTCCTGATGGGATTGGATCAGTACGAAAAATGGGATTAGGCCCAATAAAGCCAATTCAAGAAGAAATTACTGTACTAGAGCCAAATAAGCGTATTGAATACAAAATTATCAAGAATCCATTAATCAATCATCATCTTGGAATTATTGAATTTAAAGAGCTTTCAACAGCTAAAACTTTAGTCACATACACGATCGAATTACAGGCAAGAGCACCGTTTGTGAGCAAATTAATTCTTGCACAACTCAAACTTGCTATTACACTTGGTTTTAAGAAATTAGCAAAACGCCTTTAAGGCGAAGTTGGTAAAGTAATGACAATTCAAATTATCACGATCGATGGACCAAGCGGTTCAGGCAAAGGAACTTTGGCAGCAAAATTGGCACAGCATTACCAGTTTCATTTACTAGATTCTGGAGCTTTGTATCGTTTGTTGGGATTGTCATTACATCAGCTGAATTTAATTGATTCAATTCACAATCCAGATGTGTTGGTTAAATGCGTAGAAATAGCGACTCATCTCGATATTCAATTTGTTAGTGATCATTTAAAAACAAAAATTTTACTTAACGGGCATGATGTAACGGATGAAATTCGCACTGAAAAAGTCGGTGAGTTTGCATCCAAGGTTGCAGTTGTACCTGAATTAAGACAGGCATTATTCGAAAGACAACGTGCATTTGCTCAAGCACCAGGTCTTGTTGCCGATGGCCGTGATATGGCGACTTCAATCTTCCCAGAAGCCCAAGCAAAAATATATTTGACGGCTTCTGCTGAGTCGCGTGCTGAGCGACGTGTAAAGCAGTTGCAGGCCATGGGGCAAAATGTTAAAATAAGCGACATTTTATCTAATATCCAAGCACGTGATAAGCGTGATATGGAAAGAACCGTTGCGCCGCTTAAGCCGGCTGAAGGGGCTTACATTATCGATAGTTCAGATCTGGACATTGACGCTGTATTTAACCTGATGACCGCATATATTGATGCGCAATAAGATAAATTAATGAATATTAGTGGAAGCATAGCTTGATCAGTTCTATATGGACTATGTCGATACTTAACTAAACCGGCCTTGTCTGATCCAAGACCGCTGACTTTTCTAGGTATATCATGACCGAATCTTTTGCAGCCCTCTTTGAAGCAAGCGAATTAAACCTCAACGTTGAAAAGGGTGCAGTCATCCAAGGTATCGTTGTTAGCATCGATTCTGACTGGGTAACTGTAGATACTGGCCTTAAATCTGAAGGCGTAGTAGCTCGCTCTGAATTCTTAAACGAACAACGTGAACTTGAAGTTAACGTTGGTGACACAGTTGACGTAGTTGTTGAAGCGCTTGACAACGGTATGGGTCAAACAGTTTTATCACGTGAAAAAGCTAAACGTGCTGAAACTTGGACTAAACTTGAAAAAATCTTTGAAGACGGCGAGATCGTTACTGGTGTTATCTCTGGTAAGGTTAAAGGCGGTTTCACTGTTGACATCGGTCCAGTACGTGCATTCTTACCAGGTTCTTTGGTAGACACTCGTCCTATCCGTGACACGACTCACCTTGAAGGTAAAGAGTTAGAATTCAAAGTTATCAAACTTGACGCTAAACGTAATAACGTTGTTGTATCACGTCGTGCAGTTATGGAAGCTGAATCTTCAGCTGACCGTGAAGCTCTTCTTTCTCAACTTGAAGAAGGTCAAACAGTTACTGGTACAATCAAAAACCTTACTGACTACGGTGCTTTCGTTGACCTTGGCGGTATTGATGGTCTTCTTCACATCACTGACATGGCTTGGAAACGTATCAAACATCCATCAGAAGTTGTTGAAGTTGGTCAAGAAGTTACTGTTAAAGTACTTAAATTTGACAAAGAGCGTAACCGTGTATCATTAGGTCTTAAACAACTAGGTGAAGATCCATGGTTAGCGATCATGAACCGTTACCCTAAAGGTTCTATCGTTAAAGCGCGTGTAACTAACTTAACTGATTACGGTTGCTTCGCTGAAATCGCTGAAGGCGTTGAAGGCTTAGTACACGTTTCAGAAATGGACCACACAAACAAAAACATCCACCCATCTAAAGTTGTTCAGATTGGTGATGAAGTTGATGTTATGGTTCTTGAAGTTGATGAAGAGCGTCGTCGTATTTCTCTTGGTATCAAACAAACTCGTGCTAACCCATGGGAAGAGTTTGCTAAGGCTCACGACAAAGGTGAAAAAGTTTCAGGTACAATCAAGTCTATCACTGACTTCGGTATCTTCATCGGTTTACCAGGCGGTATCGATGGTCTAGTTCACTTATCTGACATTTCTTGGAATGAACAAGGCGAAGAAGCGATTCGTCGTTACAAGAAAGGTGACACTGTTGAAGCGGTTATCCTTTCTGTAGACGCTGAAGGCAACCGTATCAGCCTTGGTATCAAGCAAATGAACAGCGATCCGTTCAACGATTTCTTAGCTGCTAACGAACGTGGTGCTCTTGTTAAAGGTACTGTAGTTGCAGTTGATGCTCGTGGCGCAACAATTAAGTTGGCTGACGAAGTTGAAGCTTCTCTTAAAGCTTCAGAAATCAACCGTGACCGCGTTGAAGATGCAACTAAATTCTTAGAAGTTGGTCAAGAAGTTGAAGCTAAGATCATCAATGTTGATCGCAAATCACGCGCAATCAACTTGTCTATCAAAGCGAAAGACGAAGCTGAAGAGAAAGAAGCTGTTGCTAACTTGAAAACTGCTTCTGCAGGTCAAGACAACGGTCCTAAGACAATTGGTGATTTGATCAAAGCTCAAATGAACCACTAAGTCTTTCGTGTTCAATGTATTGTTAATGTAATTTAACTAATACTTTTTACACAAATACTGTAAACGGTAGCGTAGTATTGACTTACTGCGCTACCGTTTTGTATTTAAACAGGTTATTATCTCGCTATGCACAGAGTAGCTTGATAATTAAAGAGGTCGCAGATGACTACTGAAGCACTTAATAAGTCTGACTTAATAGAACGTATTTCTATCAAAAACCCTCATTTGGCTGAGCCATTGGTCGAAGAAGCTGTTAAAATTATGATCGATCAAATGATTGAGTCATTATCAGCTGATAATCGTATTGAAATTCGTGGGTTTGGAAGTTTTGCTTTACATCATCGCGAACCGCGAGTTGGGCGTAATCCTAAAACAGGTAAGTCAGTTGAAGTGGCTGCTAAAGCTGTACCTCATTTCAAACCAGGTAAAGCACTAAGAGATGCTGTAAACGAATCAGCAGGAAAATAATAAATTACTCAGGGGTGGTTATGCGTTACGTATTAGTTGCACTGTTAGTTGTAATCTTCGGATATGCATTGGCATTGGTTCTGCAAAATGGTACAGAACTGACTGTTGATCTTCTATTCACTCAAGTACCGGCAATGAGATTAGGTTTATTGCTTTTGTTGACTTTGGCACTTGGGATCATCGTTGGATTATTACTCGGAGTTCAAGTTTTCCGTGTATTCCAAAATAGTTGGGAAATTAAGCGTCTTCGCAAAGATATTGAATATCTTCGTAAAGAACAAATCCAAAATGCTCAGTTAGCTGCTGCTGAAGCTGCTGCAAATGTACGTCATGAAAAGACAGTACTAGATGTGCATTCAGATCCGCGTAACTCAAATCCGCTGTAATTTATAAATATTTAAAAAACCTCTAAAATTTATTTTAGAGGTTTTTTTTATTGAAAATAAACTGTTGAATTTTAAGCTGAGTTTTTGAAAGTTAATTTTGCAGCTTAAGTTGAACATCTTTATAATGACGCAACTTTAGATGGACGGAAGAACAACCTTGAGTATCATTGTTGCTTTAGATGCAAAAAGCCAATACGACGCATTGAAAATTGCTGAAAATTTGGATCCTAAACTTTGTCGTGTAAAGGTGGGTAAAGAACTTTTTACACATGAAGGTCCGACCGTTGTAAAAGCATTGCATGATCAAGGTTTTGAAGTATTTTTAGATTTAAAATTTCATGATATTCCAAATACGACAGCACAAGCCGTTTGCGCTGCTGCAGATCAAGGGGTATGGATGGTCAATGTTCACGCATCTGGTGGACGAAAAATGATGGAAACTTGTGTAGAAAGATTAAAAGCAGGTAACTATCAAACACAGTTGATTGCAGTCACTGTATTAACTTCAATGGGGCGAGAAGATCTACGTGATCTTGGTTTGGATATCGAGCCTTTTGAACATGTGAAACGTCTAGCGACTTTGACTCAAGAAAGTGGCTTGGACGGTGTTGTATGTTCTGCGCAAGAAGCAAAAATGTTACGTGAAACTCTAGGTCAGAACTTTGCTCTCGTCACTCCGGGAATTCGTCCAGAAGGTTCTGCAGCGGATGATCAAAAACGTATTGTTACACCTAAGCAAGCTATGTTAGATGGTTCTACACATTTGGTGATTGGTCGCCCGATTACTAAATCAGAAAATCCAAATCGGACTTTAAGAGATATTCTAGCGACTTTGTAATTTTCAAATTACAGTCTTGAACTATTTTAAAAAGCCATGAATGTTCATGGCTTTTTTTTAACTAGGATTAAGATTGTAATAAACAAGGTTTATAAAGAAGCGAGAAGAAGCCTTGTGCTAAGACAGTTAAAACTTAATAACATGATAAAATCAAAGAGTTGGATAAAAGGTTTAACAAATAAACAAATTGGAAAAGCTGTTTAGCATGGTGTTGTTGCTGCATAAAAGGTACGAAAGGAAAAAAATATGCAAGTTTGTAACTGGGATTGGGGAGCAATTACTACTTTAATAGGAGCTGGAATAGCATCTACTACTGCATGGTGTATTTCAAATGAATGGAGAAATCAAAAGGCAGTGAGGTTATTGCAAATGAAGCAAAAGAATATATTTATAATTTAAATAAACTTGAATTAATACAGAACGAAATTGAAACTAAAAGCACTACAGCAAAAAGAAGGAAGGAACTATTAGAAGAATATATTTTATATAAAAATAAAGCATCTAAACATTCAAATTTTCTCGGAAAAGCATGTTCTAAGGATTTATAAGTAACTTAAGCTCAAATTATGGTTCTCCATGTATAAGATATATAAACTTTATTAAGGTAGAGAAGAATTATGACATTAAAGATACACCACATCCGAATGATGTATATTTACTCATTGAACACTTACTCATATATGCCTTGTATAAAAATGGTTCTATAAAAAGTAAAATAACTAGTAAATTAAAAGGTTACCATCATGCATAAAGTACTAATTTATTAAATCCCATAGGCATAATACAACTCACACTTGAGAGTGATCCAAACTTTATCATGGGCAATCCATTCTTTTTAGTTCTCTCTCCCTTTGGGAGAGAGTTAGAGAGAGGTTTGTTAGAAAATATCAATTTCCGCTCAAACTATGCCTAGAATCATCAATAAAAAAAATAAGCCCTCTAAAAAGAGGGCTTAAAATTAAAGATCATGCACGATTAGAGAATTGATTTTAAGCGTTTAACAACTTCTTTACATTGGTCTAAATCTGCTACGAGAGCAAGACGAACATGGCTTTCACCTGGGTTTCCTTGTTCAGTATCACGAGATAAATAACGACCCGGTAAGACTTTGATATGTGCTTTTTCCATCAGCATTTTGGCAAAAGTTTCATCATTATCGACCTTTAACCAATAATAGAAACCCGCATCAGGCTTTTTCAGTGGTAGCAAATGACCTAATTCTTGTTGGAATAAATCAAATTTAGCACGGTATTGTTTACGGTTTTCTTCAACATGTGCCTCATCATTCCATGCAGCAATCGATGCCAATTGATGTTGTACTGGCATTGCAGCACCGTGGTAAGTGCGGAATTTTAAATAAGGTTTTAATAGACTAGCATCACCTGCAACGAAGCCAGATCGCATACCTGGTAAATTAGAACGTTTAGACAGAGAGTGGAATACGATACAGTTTTTATAGTCATCACGACCTAATTCTGCACAAACTTCTAATAAGCCAACTGGTGCTTCATCAAACCATAGTTCTGAATAACATTCATCAGATGCGATGACAAAATTGTATTGATCAGAGAGCGCAATTAATTTTTTGAACTTTTCTTTTGAAAGCACAGCACCTGTCGGATTTCCGGGGGTGCAGACAAAGAGCAAAGCTGTCTTCTCCCATACTTCCGCAGGGACAGCATCGAAGTCGCCAAGGTAACCATTTTCTTCAGTACAGTTGATGAAATAGGGTTGAGCGCCAGCGAGTAAAGCTGCACCTTCGTAAATTTGATAAAAGGGATTCGGCATAACTACATAAGGCGCTTCATCACGATTGATCAGCGCTTGTACGAATGAGAAAATTCCTTCACGTGTGCCAGTCACAGGTAAAATATGATCTTCTGCGCTAATAGCATTTAATTTGAAACGGCGTGTGAGCCATTGCGCAATACTTTCACGTAATTCTGGTAAGCCTTTACTGTTTGGGTATGTCGAAAGATGATTGAAGTTATCGACAATAGCTTGTTTTACGAATTCAGGTGCAGGATGTTTTGGCTCACCAATTGACAATGGAATTAACGGAAGATTTGCAGGTTTTACAAACTGAAAAAGTTTATTCAACTTTTCAAATGGATAAGGATGTAATAGGTTTAAACTAGAGTTCATGAAACAGTTACCGTCGGGTTAAATCTAAATTTTAATGATGATTACAGACCTGATTTGAAGCCTCATCTAATGCTGCTTTTAATTGTTCAGCAAAAGCCTGAGCTTCAGTTAAATTCATAGGTTCGCCATTCTTTTTGGTTACAAAGAAAATATCTTCTGCGCGCTCACCCAAGGTGGCGATTTTCGCGGAATGGATATCGAGACCTTGCATCATAAATAAGCCACCGATACGGGCAAGTAATCCAGGCTGATCGAGGGTAGAGATCTCGACCATATTTTGCTGCAGCGCCTCGTTCAACGTAATATCAATTGTGTTTTCGATATCAAAATGACGAAGTTGGCGTGGTATACGGCGTTGCATTAAACCTGGATAATTTTGTGAATCTGTTAATGCGTGCACCAATGATTCTTTTACCGTATTTTCACGTTCTGGATCTGTCACTAATGTGCCAAAACGATCAAGCACCACGTAGGTGTCTAAGCTGAAGGATTTAGTTGCTGTAATAATGCGTGCATCTTGTACATCTAGATTCATACGATCTAGAACTGCAACAGTGGTGGCAAAAAGATTAGGTTGATCTTGAGTGTAAATAAAAATCTGCACAGCATCTTGCGCTGATTTACGGTGCGCGCGCATCATCACCAATGGTGCTGAATTATCACCATGATCTAGGATTGCACGTGTATGCCATGCGACTTCATCTGCAGTTTCTTTGAGGAAGTATTCGTCACCAAGTTCTTGCCAAACTTTTTCAACAGCTTCTAAAGCATAATCATTGACAAGTAATTCACTTGCTGCAAATTTGGTATCTTCGATCAGCATTTGGTAATCGACAGGACGTCCCAAACCACTACGAATAACGTCACGAGCATTGGTATATAACTGACGCATGAGCGATGCTCGCCATGTGTTCCAAAGCTTAGGATTGGTTGCGTTAATGTCAGCCACTGTAAGCGTATACAGATAGTCTAAGTGTTCCATATCACCTAGCTTCTCGGCAAAATCTTTTACAACATCTGGATCAGAAATATCTTTTTTCTGCGCAGTCATCGACATCAATAGATGATTTTGGATCAACCACGCAACAAGATTACACTCACGCTCAGTAAAACCGTGCTTGCTACAGAACTCAATGGCATCAACCGCGCCCAATTCACTATGGTCTCCACCACGGCCTTTGGCGATATCATGGAACAAAGCAGCGAGGAATACGATGTCTCGGCGCACCAGACGCTGGAATACCGAACTTACGACAGGAAAATCTTTAGCAAATTCTGGCGCTTTAAAACGATTTAAATTTCGTAAGAGTAGGAGCGTATGTGCATCTACAGTATAGATATGGAATAAATCGTATTGCATAAGGCCCATGATTTGTCCAAATGCAGGAATATAGTTGCCGAGTACACCATAACGTTTCATCGCAAGCAATGTTTCATATAAGTTATTTGGTGATCGGATGATCGCCATAAACAAGGCTTGATTAACTGGATTGTCTCTATACGCTTGATCAATGCGTTTTGCAGCTAAAGTAAGCAATCGAAGTGTACGAGCTCGAATACCATCAATATCAGGGCGATTTGCTAGGATATAGAAAATCTCAAGGATGGCTGTAGGCTTCTCTGCAAAAATTTTATGGTGTTGAACTGCGAGTTTACCATCCACCAATTTGAAGTTTTCATTCACTTCTTCAATTTTACGCTCATAGTTGGGTAAGCGAGGAGTGATGACTGATTCATTAAAATAGGCGAGTAGCATTTCATTCAGGGTTGAAACCTGCTGAGCTGCTCGATAGTAGCGTTTCATGAACTGTTCAATTGGATAATTGATATGTTCACCTTCGACTTTGTGGTAACCAAATTTTGCTGCGATATCGCGTTGGTAATCAAACAATAGTCGGTTTTCATCACGCTTAGTTAAGCGGTGTAAATGATGACGAATTTCCCAGAGAAAATTCTCAGCATCTTCGAGCACCCCAAGTTCAAACTCAGAAATGAAACCTAAATGTACAAGATCGTATATACGATTTACTCGGAAATGCCGTTTTGCAATCCAACCAATTTGGTTAATGTCTCGAATGCCGCCCGGTGCATTTTTGATATCAGGTTCTAAATTACTTTCAGTGTTGTTGTGCTGAGCGTAGCGTTTGGCTTGTTCTTCCATCTTGGCATCAAAGAAGGTTTTATCCGTCCAAGTTTGTGAAACAACACGACGAGGCCATTTCGCTAAGTGTTCAT
The DNA here is from genome assembly GCF_056779945.1 of Acinetobacter sp. ANC_7635. Lineage (NCBI taxonomy): Bacteria > Pseudomonadati > Pseudomonadota > Gammaproteobacteria > Moraxellales > Moraxellaceae > Acinetobacter > Acinetobacter sp. ANC_7635. The sequence continues at coordinate 410,902 of NZ_JBWYIS010000001.1, forward strand.
TGCCAATAATTAAACGAGACTCAATGAGAGATGTTGCTACCGTTAAGTCATTCATGGCCTGTTCAAAGCACTGTTGAATGGTTCTTACACTTACGCCAGGTTTAAAATTTCCAACATCCCATAGAGAGGAAATAAAAATGGTAATGGCATTTTCTTGTTCTTGTGTAAGATCATCTTCTGAAAGGATCAGAATGTCGACATCAGAGTAGGGCATCATTTCACGACGACCATAACCTCCTACAGCGAACAAGCCCAGATCGGTTTGATCTAACTCAGCATGTTGCCAAAGGAATTTAAGTGCCTCATCAATCAGGTTAGATCGAGTGAGGATGATCTCACGTATCGCCTTACCATTTTCAAACTCATGTTGTAATTGATTTTCAACATCTGAGCGCCATTGATTAATTGCCTTGATGTCGTGATTACTCGAAACATAGTTTGCTAATGGAGACGTATTGATCATGAAATGATGGCCTACCTAATGAATTATTTGTTTTGATTTACAATTACTTTTGAAGCTGCTTCAGTCGCTAATTCGCGTGCAATGTCAGTTGTTTCAGCACGTGCAGTTGCGACCCCCATACGGCGACGTTTAAAACCTTCAGGTTTACCAAAAAGACGTAAATCGACATTAGGATTTTGCATAGCAAGATTTACGCCAGAAAATGACAAATTCGTATCATCAACACCTGCATAGATCACAGCGCTTGCAGCAACACTGTGACGTTGCGTGTTCACTGGAAGACCTAAAATCGCACGGGCATGAAGTTCAAATTCACTTTGATATTGAGATGCAAGTGTGACTAATCCAGTGTCATGTGGACGAGGAGAAACTTCACTGAACCAAACTTGATCACCTTTAACGAATAATTCCACACCAAAAATACCGCAACCGCCGAGCGCTACTGTGACTTTATTGGCAATACGTTTTGCTTCATCAAGGGCAGCTGTGCTCATAGGTTGAGGTTGCCAGCTTTCTACATAGTCACCTGCATCTTGACGGTGTCCAATAGGATCGCAGAAGTGCGTTTCGATTTCTCCTGTTTCAGGATTTTTTGCCCGTACTGTGAGTAATGTAATTTCGAAATCAAAATCAATTTGCGATTCTACGATGACAGTACCTTGATTGACACGACCACCTGTTTGAGCATATTCCCAAGCAGCGTCGACTTCATCAAAAGATTTTACGCGTGATTGTCCTTTACCTGATGATGACATCACAGGTTTTACAAAATTTGGATAGCCAATATCATCACATGCTGCACGGAATGATTCCAAACTATTGGCAAAACGATAAGCCGAGGTTGGTAGCCCTAGTTCCTCAGCTGCGAGGCGACGAATTCCTTCACGATTCATGGTGAGATTCACGGCTTTCGCAGAGGGAATAACTACGGCAGTTTTAGCATCTTCGATTTCCACTAAGACTTCAGTGGCAATGGCTTCAATCTCAGGAACAATTAAATGAGGTTGAACTTGTTCAATCAGTTTTTTTAATTCTTTTGGGTCCGCCATATTCAAAGTGTAGGAATGATGAGCAACTTGCATGGCAGGTGCATTGTCATAGCGATCTGCTGCATGTACTTCTACACCTAATCGTTGTAATGATATTACCACCTCTTTACCCAACTCACCTGAACCCAATAATAGAACTTTAAACGCCGAAGATTGAAGTGGAGTACCGAGTGTAATAAGCATTTGATTCATCCGTGCTTGATATTATGGACTTTTAGCATATCAGAACTAAAACCTCTTGAGCGCGATGAATACAAGAAAAAGCAAGAAATTATTTTGATATCGTTTAATTTTTTTATTGATAAAAATTTATAAGCCTTATCCGAGGATCAGGCTTATAAATTTAGAATCTGAATGAATAATACGCGAGAAATGTTTTAAAGTGGGAAATAGGTATACACCAAACCGTATGTGAGTGCCGCTGTGAGTGTTGCAGGTACAATCTGTTTAAATTTGAAATACAAACCCGAGAGCACAATAAAACCAATTAACATGGCAACGCTCTTATTGGGTGTTTCTAAGAGCGGCGGTAAAGTCGCGACCACGAGCATTGAACTGATTGCTGCAATACCGATAGATCCAAGGGCGATTTTAAGCCAAAGAGCACCGCGTTTCTGGCGACCTTGTTGTAGTTTCTGAATCACAAAAAAAGGACCAAAGCGTGAGGCGAAATTCGCGATGCCGACCAGAATACCGACACAAATAATTTCTAGATTCATGATTGTTCACCTGTGTGCAAAGGATCATGTTGCTTCAGTACATAATGTTTAAACAAACCAGCCAAAATACCAGAGCTTATGCCAATGAATATCGCTGCAGATAAATCGATAAAGTAACACGAAATAGCAGAAACAATAATGGTGATGGTCACGACAAAGGTATGTTTTTTCTCAAATGCAGCCAATAAAAAGCTCAAGAAAAGTGCAGGTAATAGAAAGTCGAGCGCTGCTTGCAAAAATTGGGGGAGATGACTGACTTGATCTGCAAATAAGCCCCCGAGAAAAGATCCAAGTGCCCAAGACAACCAGCTAAACAGACTCAGACCTAACATCCAAGATTCAGACCATTCTTGACGGCGTTGCGAAAGTTTAATCATGCCTGATGCAAAGACTTCGTCGGTCAAGCCCCATGACCAAATTGCTGTTTTTTTCAGATTGAGTTTATCTTGAATTAAGTTTTGTAAAGCAGGGCCATATAACAAATGTCGAATATCAAGTGCTATTACAGTTAAGGCTGTCATCCAGATAGAAGTGCCACTGCCGAGTAAGGCAACCACCAAAAATTGACTGGCACCTGCATACATCGAACAGGATAAAAATAATGCTTCCCACGCCGTAAATCCAAATTGAGTTGCCGATACACCAAACGCGAATGAAACAGGCAAATAGGTGAAAATGATGGCTTGGCTGTCTTTGGCACCTTGCCAAAAACCTGCCGGTGTCATGTGTGGGGAGCTTGATTGGGTCACGATAAACCTAATTGGAGATTGGAACAAAAGGTATAAAACGAGATTGAGTATTCTACCCGAATTTACTAGCATAGTGCCGAATAGTTTATTAGAGCGATGTCATGTTTGCGATTCAATCTCCCTTTAAATTAGCTGCATTGACTACATTCCTCATCTTCACTTTATCCGGTTGTGGTGGTCAGGCAGAAACTGCCGATGAAAAGGTTGAAATTAAAGAAGCACCGAAGCTGACTAATGACGCAACTGAATATGCAAATCATGCTTGGCAATTGATTAATCAGGTTGATCCTATTCTGTATCAAGCCAATAAAGCGCTTATACCATCACAAGTACGCGAGCCTGTGCGTCAATTGGTATTGGATTGGCGTATTAATGTCAAAATGACCGACTCAGTGACTGAAGGGAAATATGCGCTTTGTCGTAAAGCGCTAACAACCATAGATGCTTGGGCACGTGCAATCGTGGAAAATGAGGGCCAGCTCGCACAGCGTCAAGCCAATTATGAACGCGATAAAGCGCAGTGCAAAACTGCAATTGAGCAACCAGAATTAGGAAACACTAAGGCGTATACAAAATTATTTTAAGTGACCCTAGCGACCCCAATACAATGATTAATCCAGATTTTACTGAAGCACATCATCTTTAATCGATTAAGTTTGATCGGCTAAAGCTTTAAGTTGATTAAGATTAATCACCTCAATTTTTTTAAATGCAATTTTAATTGCGCCAATTTTTTCTAAATGTTGTAGTTCTTGATTAATGGTCTGTCTTGAGCAGACCAACATTTGTGCCAATTGTTCTTGAGATAGGTTGATGGTGTTTTTTTCAATCTCTTTGAGATTACCGTATCCATTTAAGATAAAGATTAATCTTTGAGCTAAACGTTGAATAAGGGGTTGTGTTTGAATAGACACCAACTCCATGAAAGCATAACGGAGTTTATGACTGACCAATTGGGCCAGATAAAACCAAAATTTTGGATATTGTTCTAAAATTAGATCAAGTCCTACACGACTTATTTTGAGGATTTTGGATTTTTTACTGGTAATCGCATGATGAGAGCGGGGTTGTTGATCAATCAACGAAATTTCACCAAACCACATAATGGGATCTGCGATAACTGTCACCGCCTCGCGACCATCTACGTCAATATGTGCTAAACGAACAGCACCATTAATTACGGCATAAATGCCATCAAATTGATCAGCTTTAGAAAATATCAGTTGTTCTTTGCCATATTCAATGAGCTGTCCATGTTCGAGCATCAGCTGTTGTAGTTCATGATCAAACTGGCTAAACCACCAATTATTTTTTAAAAGATAAACGTATTGATTTGAAAGCAAAATTATCCCTTTTATACTGTTTATTTGTCGTCTAGTCGACAACTTATTGGTTTACATTTATATATAGTGAAGGAAATAGTCAGAAAAAGGAATGATAACATGACTCGTTTAGAGAGCTTGCTTGGACAATATGCAGCTTATCACCTAGATCGTAAAAACGTATTTTCACATTTTATTGGAATTCCCTTGATTGTATTTTCGATCTTGTGTTTTGCAGCCAAAGCACAATTTACAGTTGCAGGATATCCCATTGATCTTGCAATGTTATTGATCGTCGCATCGGTGATTTATTACTTGAGTTTGGATCTCATTTTTGGGGTAGTGATGGCAGTGCTATTTGCTTTAATTTATCAACCAGCCACACAAGTAGCAGCTTTAGCGACATCCTCTTGGGTATTGGTAAGTGCTGGATTTTTTATTGTGGGATGGATTATTCAATTTATTGGGCACTATTATGAAAAGAAAAAACCAGCTTTTGTGGATGATCTTGTTGGACTCGCTATAGGTCCTTTATTTGTGGTAGCAGAATTTATATTTCTTATTGGTTTACGTAAGAAACTGGAAGAGAAAGTATTGGTTCGAGCTAAACAATTACGCTATGACATGGACCATAAACACGTAAATCACTCGAGTACTTCAACTCAAAATCCATGATCTCAATCTTTTAAATAATCTTTGCAAAAAAAAAACAGCCTTTCGGCTGTTTTTTTAATGACTTAAACGTTGAAACGGAAATGTAAAACATCACCATCTTGAACGACATAAGTTTTACCTTCAAGACGCCATTTTCCAGCTTCTTTAGCGCCAGCTTCGCCGTTGTATTGAACAAAATCGTCATAGGCAATGCATTCTGCACGAATAAAGCCTTTCTCAAAATCAGTGTGAATCACACCAGCAGCTTGAGGAGCGGTCGCACCAATTTTTACAGTCCAAGCACGGACTTCTTGAACGCCTGCAGTGAAATAAGTCTGTAGGCCAAGTAAGCCATAACCTGCACGAATAACCACGTTAAGACCTGGTTCTTCCATGCCCATCGCTTCTAAGAATTCAGCACGCTCATCATCTTCAAGCAAAGAAATTTCAGCTTCGATTTGGTTGCAAAGTGGGACAACAATGGCATTTTCTTCTGCCGCTAATTTTTTAACAGCATCAAGGTGTGGATTGTTTTCAAAACCGTCTTCAGCAACGTTTGCAATATACATTGTTGGTTTAAGGGTTAATAAACCAAAGCCACGAACTAATTTGCGCTCGTCGTCATCAAGATCAGCTGCGCGAGCAGGGCGACCTTCATCAAGTAATGGCTGAATTTTTTCTAGTACAGCTTTTGTTGCAACGGCTTCTTTATCACCACCTTTCGCAGACTTTGCTAAACGTGTAACCGCTTTTGATACTGTTTCTAAATCTGCTAAAGCAAGCTCAGTGTTAATAGTTGCAATGTCATCAAGTGGGTCAATTTTGCCGTTCACGTGAATAACATTTTCGTCTTCAAAACAACGTACTACGTGTGCAATTGCATCAGTTTCACGAATGTTGGCTAAGAATTGGTTCCCTAAACCTTCACCTTTAGAAGCACCAGCAACTAAACCTGCGATGTCTACAAATTCCATTGTGGTTGGAATAACACGTTGAGGTTTAACAATAGCAGTTAATTTATCTAAACGTGGATCTGGAACAGGAACGATGCCAGTGTTTGGTTCAATGGTACAGAATGGGAAGTTTTCTGCAGCAATAGCAGCTTTCGTCAATGCATTGAAAAGTGTAGATTTACCAACGTTCGGCAAGCCGACAATACCGCAATTAAAACCCATGAAAAGACTCACACAGTGTTATTTAAAAATTGTCGGTGATTTTACATCAAAGCCATGACAAAGTCAGGTCATGGCTTTGATGTTTCTCGAAAACACTGATGAGACTCAATTGAATAGAGTGAATTAGATTTTACGTTTGTCCAAACTATGTGCCAATTGATCGCCTAAAGCTTGAATCAGCATCACCAATACGACTAATACAATGATCACTGCCAACATAATTTGCATATCGAAGCGTTGGTAGCCATATCGATAGGCGATGTCACCTAAACCCCCCGCACCAATAGCACCCGCAATCGCAGAGGAATTGATCATGGTTACAAGCGTGACAGTAAAACCTGCAACAATACCAGGCAGTGCTTCTGGTAAAAGCACATGCCAAATAATTTGTTTGCGATTACAGCCCATGGCTTGTGCAGCCTCTATGAGTCCATGATCAACTTCTCGTAGACTGACTTCCGCAACACGTGCGAAAAAAGGTGTAGCTGCAATAGTTAAAGGTACAACCGCAGCCCATACCCCATAACTGGTCCCCACAATCAATCGAGTGAAGGGAATGAGTGCCACCATTAAAATTAAGAAGGGAATAGAGCGCGTAATATTTACCACCCAACCCAAGGCATGATTGATTTTTTTTGATGGATAAATCCCATTTTCTGAGGTGTTGACGAGGATCACGGCCATAGGCAAGCCAATGAGAAGTGCTAAAAATGCAGAAATACCGACCATTAATAAAGTATCAATAGTGCCTGTAATTAAAAGATCAATGAGCTGGTTGTGCATAGCCAAGCACCTCGATTTGTGATGTTTTATGGGGGAATTGCTGATGGAGCGTATGCACATCAACATCTAATTGAGGAATACCTACGATGAGTGAGCCAACCAGATGATGTTGAATAGTGTCTACATGGCTTTGATATAAATGCACAGGCAGTGTAATTTTAGAAAGTACATCATTTAAGTTGGGAGGATTTTTCAAATCAGTTGCATAGCTGATTTTCAAAATGGTATGCGTTAAATGTGTAGCTCGCTCTTGATGTAACTGGAATGGCAAATCAAGCTGTTCCAAATTGAGGAGTTCTTGCGTGATTTTCTGCTGGGGACGAGAGAAGACTGACCAAACTTGCCCTGATTCAACGATTTCACCTTGATCAATAACCACCACTTGATCGCAAATTTCACGAATTACCTGCATTTCATGTGTAATGAGAACGATGGTGAGTCCTAATTTTTGATTAATTTCCTTCAGTAAAGATAGAACAACAGATGTGCTTTCTGGATCAAGTGCCGATGTTGCTTCATCGCACAATAGTATTTCAGGTTTACTGACCAATGCACGGGCAATCCCAACACGTTGTTTTTGCCCACCCGATAATTGTGATGGATAGTGATGATGCTTTTCAGCCAGACCGACTAGATTTAAAACCTCATCCACACGAGTTTGAATCTCAGCAGCAGGCACTTTTGCGATTTTCAATGGAAGCGCGACATTTTCCCAAACTGTTTTGGCAGATAGTAAATTAAAATGCTGAAAAATCATGCCAATACGCTGGCGTAGGGCGATTAATTCATTGTGATTAAGCTGCCCTAAATCATGTTGATGTATATGAATACTACCATCAGAAATAGTTTCTAACCCATTTAAGGTGCGAATCAATGAAGATTTGCCCGCACCACTTTTGCCGATAATGCCGAAAATTTTTCCTTCGGGAATATCCAAATTAATGTTTTTGAGTGCGTGAACTTGTTTTCCTTGTACATCGTAATACTTATTTAAATGACGAATTGTAATATGAGGTACTGCAAATTCAATGTGTGAACCAAAACTCACCATGATCATTCTCCTTATTTCCAGCCTTCAAACCACAAACCTTGTCCAAAGTCTTTGTCTAGAATCTGACGGACTTTTGCAGAGTTTTGGAAGGTTTCAACCACAGTTTTTAATTTGTCATCCTGATCTTGATAATCTCGACGCGTTACAAACAAAATCGCAAATTTTTTATTAATCGGATCTAATAACAGTGCAGACGTAGGATCAGCAACTTTTGCCATTTTCAAATAATGAGGAAAACCCATAATTAAGTCAGCTTCATTGTAAGCATGCGCGGTTTGCGGGCCTTCAACTTCAATAATCTTGAGTTTTTTAGGATTACTGATAATATCTCGGGTGCTGGTGAGCTCATTATTAATATCTTTGACTTGAATTAAGCCTGCACGAGCCAGCAAATTTAAACCACGTGCCATGTTAACTGGATCATTCGGTACGACTACTTTCGCTTGATCAGGTATTTCCTGTAGGGATTGATATTTTTTTGAATAAAGTCCGACATGACTGCCTGAACCTTTCGCAAAAGGCACAAGGTCATAGCCTGTTTCACGCACTGCATTCGCTAGAAAAACACTTTGTTGAAAGAAATTAGCGTCAATATCACCATTTTGCACAGCAACATTGGGTGCTTGCCAGTCTGAAAACTCAATCAACTCGAGATGGATTCCTTGTGCTTTTACATCCTCAGCGACACTTTGCAGTAATTCAGCATAGGGTGGGCTAATGCCGATTTTAATCACTTTATCATTTGAGTTTTGACTGATATAACGATATCCCACTAAGGCCACCAGTACTGCGACGATGATGACTGCAATTTTGATGAATTTAGATGATTGAGTTGAAGTAGACATGAACACTCCTTATTTCCAGCCTTTGAACCATAGTTTTTCACCAATATCCTCATTCAATGCTTGTTTAACTTTGTCTGAGCTTTGATAAATTTGGATAAATTTTTTCAGTTGAGCTGCTTTTTCAGGCTGAGTTTGTTCAAAGTCATCGCGAACAACAAATAAGATGGCATAAAGCGTGTTGTTAATTTCATCCAAAATTAAGGCATCATTTGGATCAATTGTTTGCGCTAAGCGTAGGTACATTGGATAGCTAAATACGAGGTCTGCATCATCTACGGCACGCGCAGTTTGCGGGCCTTCGACTTCAATAAAGTTCAATTTTTTTGGATTGGATTTAATATCTTTTAAGTTGGATAAGTGGTTGTTGGAATCCTTAAGTTGTATTAATCCAGCGTGTTGTAAGAGGAGTAGGGCGCGACCCTGATTCACAGGATCATTTGGCAGTACAACTCGAGCGCCATTTTTAACTTCACTAATCGCTTTATATCTTTTTGAATATAAACCGACATGGGTTCCTGAGCCGATGCCCAAGGGTTTGAGCTTAAAGTTGGTTTCTTTTAACGCATTATTCAAGAAAGGTTGATGCTGAAAATAATTTGCATCAATATCCCCATGATTTAGGGTGATGTTGGGTGTATTCCAATCTGAAAATTCTACCAAACGTACATGAATGCCTTGAGCCTTTGCTTCTTCAATTGCGGCTTGAAGTGGTTTTGCAAATGGTGGGCTAATGCCAATCACAATTTCTTGTTGATCATTTTTTTTCAATAAGGACCATGCAAACGCTGCAATCACAATAATGGCGATTGCAACGCCGATCCATTTAAGTCGAGAAGACTGAGCTTGTGCCATAGAAAGACCCCTAAATATTAAAAACTTAAGCTGAATGTTGGTGTATAGGATTTAAATTTGATTGTTGTATATCTTGTGTTGAGCTTGGACATCGGAAATGATGTGCAGGATGTGAATGTGGTAAATGATCTCCCGCATTGAATAGCTTGTGCCTTAAGCTACCCTCAGCATAGGCGGTCTTATAGCGACCACGTTGTTGGAGTTCAGGAATGACATAACGAATAAACTCTTGATGTGACTCTGGAGCGACTGTACGGGCAAGGTTAAAACCATCTAATCCAGAAATATCAATGAATTCGATTAGCTGTTGAGCAACTGTTGCTCCACTGCCAACAAATAAGGGATAACGTCCACCGAGTACATGCTGAGCTTTTAAATCTGCCAAAGTGACTTTGTTTTCCTTAAAGCGCTCATTTACAGAAACGATGCTGTTGGTTTTTTTATATGGAATAGCATTCTCATCTTTTAGATGACCTAAGTCTGTTCCGATTGAGCTTGAAAAATGCGCAATCCCTGCTTCAGGACTTGCATATTGAATATAGTCCTGCAGTTTTTCTTGCGCTTGTTGATCTGTTTCAGCAGTAACGACAGTGATACCCGCAAATAATTTAATTGCTGTACCATCACGACCGTGTGAATGGGCTAATTGGCGAATCTTTTGTGTTTGCGACGCAATTTTTTCAGCAGTATCTCCACCAATAAACATGGCTTCTGCATGCCGAGTGGCAAACTGTAGTCCTTTAGGTGATGCTCCTGCTTGATATAGCACAGGTGTACGTTGCACTGAAGGCGAGACTTGGAAGACGCCGTGACTGTTATAGAACTGTCCTTGATGGTGGATCGTATGTACTTTAGTCGGATCGGTAAAAATGCGATTGAGCTTATCTTGGATGACAGCATCATTTTCCCAAGAGCCTTCCCAAAATTTGTAGCAGAGTTCTAAAAATTCTTCAGCTTGTTCATAACGTAAATCATGATCTTTCAGTCCTTGCTGACCGACCAATCGCGCTGCGCTATCCAAATAGCCAGTGACTATATTCCATCCCAAACGTCCTTGGGTCAGATGATCCAGACTCGCGAAGCGACGAGCAAATTGATAAGGAGATTCATAACTTAAGTTCACTGTAATACCGAAACCCAAATGCTGTGTGACGGCTGCCATTGCAGACACCAGCGTGCTTGGATCATGGCTCGGCAGTTGAATCGATTCTTTCAAGGTTAGATCAATGCCATTTTGATAGACATCGTAAACGCCAGTAATATCGGCAATGAATAATCCATCGAAAAGACCTTTCTCTAAAGTTTGAGCGAGTTCTGTCCAATAACTTAATTCATTAAATCGGTAGGATTGATCACGTGGGTGTGTCCAAAGCCCATGGTTGATATGACCTACACAATTCATATCAAATGCATTGAACAGGATCTGTTTTTGAGGTTTCGATTGAATTTTTGTCATTACAGCGTACCTCGTCTTGGGGGGAATACGCCGTTTAAAACATAATTGGCTATGAAGAAATATTTCCAACGCGCTGGATCATGCAAGGTATGAACACGTGCGTTTCTCCAGTATCGGTCAAGATTATCTTGTCGTTGACTTCCACGACTACCAGCCAGTTCAATCAGTTTTGACGAGACTTTTAGTGCAGTCTCGGTACTGTGTGCACGTGCTTTAGCCACTTGAATAGAAGCATGTGCAACTGAATGTTCTGAAGGGGAGACTTTGGCATCTTGAACCGCTTGCGCTGCTTGTTTTAGTAGTAACTCGGTGGCCTTGACGTCTGTTGCAATTCGACCAATTTCGTATAGTGTCAAAGGGTCTTGAGTGGCATGTTCAACTTTTGCATCTATCCAAGGGCGTGCTTGACGAACGCGTATTAATGTTTCTTCAAAAGCAGCTCGAGCAATGCCTGTTTCAATTGAGGCATGAATAATTTGTGCAAATGGACCTGAAATGGTGGCAGTTGAATAAGCCAAATCAAAAGGGACTATATCCTCTGGGTCAATCTGTACATTTTCAAATTTAACAGTCCCACTGCCTGTGGTACGTTGACCAAATCCACTCCAGTCATCTAATAGGCTTAAGCCTTCGCTATCATATGGAACAAAGACTAGAAACTGGCGCTCTTGTTCATCACTAGCAAGGGTTGGAATACGGTGAGCGAATAGACTGCCAGTGCAATAAAATTTTTCTCCATTGAGGACATAACCATTTTCGACTTGTCTTAAAGAGGTATGGCGTTGTGCTGCATTTTTAGTTTTAAACTCAGCCAAGGCATTTCCAAAGCGAGCACCTTGTAAAACTTCAGTAAATAAACGTCTTTTTTGAGCCTCAGACCCAGTATTCCTCAAAATTTCAAGTGCATAGAAATGATTTTGTGGAATTTGTCCGATAGAGCCATCAACACCACTCATTAATGCGATGATTTTTGTCAGTGTATGAATAGAAACATCGGCACCGCCATATTGTTGAGGTACTGTAATGGCCCATAAGCCAGATTGACTGTACGCTTCGATTTCTTCATGAGGAAGCTCACGATTTAAATCTCGTTCAGATGCACGGTACTTAAACTTTTCTGCAAGTTCGTGTGCGACTTTTAATGCTTCTTCATCAGAGCGAATAATATGCGCTGGTCTATAACTGCCTGATTCTTGGATCTCTAAAGCTTGTAAAGATGACATGATGACTCCTTAAATCCAGGCATGACGTGCAGGAAAAGTATGGTTTAAGTAATACGAACCCAGCGCGTGAAGTTTCCAGCGAATAGGATCATGAAGGGTATGTACACGTGCATTTCGCCAGTGTTGATCAAAATTATGGACATTGAGGCTGGCGCGACTTCCCCCGAGCTCAATCAACTTTTCTGAGATATGCAGTGCAGCATCATTGGCATAGACTTTAGCTTCAGCAACTTTGATCGAAGCTTCAGCAATCTGTTCATCAGAGAGTTGTTCAACTACATTGAGTGAATCTAAATAATCAGCTGCTTCATCAAGCAAAAGAATGGCGGCATCTAACAAAACATTAGCTTTGCCAACTTCTTGTAAGGTGAAATACTCATCACTGGCACGCTCAACTTGTGCATCCACAATTGGGCGTGCTTTACGGATCGCAAACAACATGTCCTCAAATGCTGCTTCAGCAATACCAACATCGATAGCCACTTGCATCAGCTGTGAAAACGCGCCTCTAAAATTAGGGACGTTCAATAATTTTCTTTCATCAAAAATCAGTAATGGATCAACTTCAACATGGTCTAAAATCACTGTGCCACTTGAAGTGGTACGTTGACCAAATCCATCCCAGTCATTGATGACTTCGATACCAGTGGATTCACGGTTCACTAAAATTAAAACCACGTGACCTTCAGGGTGTATGGCTTTGATGGCTAACCAATGTGCAAATGAACTGCCTGTAGAATAGAATTTTTTTCCTGAAACTCGATATTTCCCATCCTCCAAAACAAGGTGTGTGTCTAAAGTCTTGGTATCTTTGGTATGTCGTTCTGGCCCCCCATTGGCAAGACGCTTACCTTTTAAAATTTCGTTGAAAATAAATTGCTTTTGTTCATCGCTTCCCATGATGTTGATCATATTGAGCAATGCAATTTGATTTTGTGGAATTTGCCCTAAACTTGAATCCGCTTTATTTAGAATACGAAATACTTGGGCAAGGGTACGATGAGATACTTCAGCACCGCCATATACGTGGGGGATGCGTAAGCCTCCTAAACCTTTTTGGCTGAATAATTCAATTTCTGCAAATGGTAAAGCTCGTTGTTGGTCACGCTGATTGCGACCTTCGAGCGCATAATCAGCAACATGATAGGCTGCATGAATGGCATCTTGATCATTTTCAATAACATGAACATTTTCAGTAATTAAACGAGACATAGATCAATTCCTCTTTGAGGAGATATACGCTACGCCCATAGAATATTTTTTTTAAATGCTGGTTTTCGTTGAACTATTCAAAAAAAATGCTTAAGACAAATATAGATATCGATTGAAAAATATTAGAAAACTTAAAATTTTGATTAATAATGAATTTTAATAAATTTCAGTGCTCTAAACACGTTGAATTCATTTAGACTTTGCAATAAAAAAGATAAAGATTTGCTAAACATTTATAATTTAACGGATTCATATTTCCAAAAATAACAATTTAAGTTGCAATTGATGCATTATCACATTGTGTTTTGGCATAGGGTTGCATAAAGTAAGCAAAACAATAAATCCTATGATTGATCAAGACTTCGGAGATTTTATGCGCATCCTTTACCAGTTTCCTTTATCTCACTTTTGTGAAAAAGCTCGCTGGTTACTTGATCATAAGGAATTGGATTATGTTGCTCAAAATATGATTCCGGGCGTACATCGTGCATTCGCAAAATTAAAAACAGGTCAAAATTCTCTACCGATATTACGTGATAAAGAAAAGTGGATTGCAGATTCAACCCAAATTGCCCTGTATTTGGATGATGTTTATCCAGAGCATTCATTGCTCAGATCAGATTTAAAGTTAAGAAAAAAAGCACTTGAAATTAATGACCTGAGTAATCAATTGGGTGTATCAGTGAGGCGCTGGGGGCTTGCTCAAGCTTTATCTGAAAGTGATGAGCCACTAGAAATCATGATCGGTGAAAAAGGATATCTGAGAAAATTTCAAAAGATCAGTAAGCCACTTATTAAAACTTTAGTTTCAACCAGCTATCAACTTGATGATGAACAAGTTGCGCTTGCTAAAGAAAATATGCATGAAATTATTTTGCAGTTAAACGATCAATTGATTCAGAATCAAGCTCGATATATGGTGGGAGATCGTTTGGGTTTGGCAGATATCGCCGTTTGTTCAATGCTTGCTCCACTACTTGAGATCTCTGGTACACCTTGGGAAAGAGAATATCATCAGCCAGTTTCATCTGAATTTGAGGACTATCAAAATCAATTGCTTGATTTACCAATAGGGCAATATGTCAAACGTATTTATGCCAACGAACGAAATGCGCGGGTAGATTGGCGCGGGATATAACAGAGCATATTTTCTATTAAGTTGTCTGATTGGTTAATTTATTTTCATTTTAATCGATATTTTTGAAAAAACAACGCATAATCATTTTATGCCATGAAAATATTGAGAAGAAGATGGAATTAGATCGTTACGATAAACAAATTTTAGAAATTCTTACACATGAAGATTTGAATCTGAACGAGCTTTCGGAGCGTATTAACCTGTCTGTAAGTTCAGTGCACCGTCGTATTAAACATCTCATTGAAACCAATATCATGACGAATTTAAAGCGTGATATTAACTATCAAAAATTAGGGTTTAATTTACATGTGTTGTTACAAGTATCATTGAGTAAGCATGACTCAGATACTTTTGCAAAATTTTTAGATGAACTTAAAAGTATTCCTGAAGTGATCAATGCTTTTTTAGTCACAGGGCAATCTGCTGATTTTATTATAGAAGTTGTTGCTCGTGATATGGAAAATTATAGCCAGATTTTGTTACAGCGCATTGGTAAAATTGATCATGTTGTGGCATTGCATTCAAGCTTTGTCATTAAAGAATATGATGTATTTAACTGTCATGGTTTATTGAGTAAAGCATAATTCAAGCTTGCAAAAAAAGACGCCTTTCAATTAAAAAAACGCACCAGAAGGTGCGTTTTCTAATTCTGAATATGGATTAAGCATCCAATTGCGCTAAAACTTCTTCAGAGAATTCAACGTTGGTATATACGTTTTGTACATCATCTAAATCTTCAAGCATATCAATCATTTTCATGATTTTTTTCGCTTGATCGATATCTGTGATTTCTGCTTTAGTTGAAGGGTTCATCACCACTTCTGCATTGTCAGATTTTAAACCTGCAGCCGCTAAAGCATCTTGCACTGTTCCAAAAGACTCAGGTGTGGTGATCACAAGAATTTCATCTTCTGTTACTTCAATGTCTTCTGCACCAGCTTCCAACGCAACGTCCATAATTTGGTCTTCTAAAGAAACATCTTCAAAAGTAATTTCGCCACGTTTAGTGAAAAGGAAAGCAACAGAGCCGTTAGTACCTAAGTTACCATCTGTTTTAGAGAAGCAGTGACGAACATCTGGTACTGTACGGTTTAAGTTATCAGTCATTGTCTCAACAATAACGGCTACACCACCAACACCATAACCTTCGTATGTGACTTCTTTTAAATCATCATTGTCTTCACCACCAGCACCACGCTGAATGGCACGGTTGATGACATCACGAGTCATGTTAACGGACAATGCTTTTTCAACAACTGCACGAAGACGTGGGTTGCTTGCTGCATCTGGACCACCGAGTTTTGCAGCTGTAACAATTTCACGAATATATTTTGTGAAAACTTTACCACGACTAGCATCTTGTTTAGCTTTACGATGCTTAATATTGGCCCACTTGGAATGACCCGCCATGCGAAATATGCTCCTTGTAGATTGGCCTTATGCCTAATCAAATCTGCGAAATTCTACCATAAGGGCTTTTTTTTAATAAAGACCCTTATTTTAGCAATTGTTCAAGATCAGGCTTTATTCTTAGGTTCAGGAATAATAATGTCTAAACCTGTATGTTCCTTATAAAGTTCCTGAATCAACTTCAAATCATGATCCAACTCTGATGGCATGATTTTGCCAAAAATTCCGCCTTGTTTGGTTTTTTGGTTTACAAACAAGAAAACGATAGGAACGTTTGCGGCTTTTGCGATATGCCAAAAACCGGTGCGGATCGGTTTACGTTGTTCACCATTTTTCGCACGAGTCGCTTCAGGCGCAATCACGAGATTAAATTTGTCATTGGAGTTGAAGAGTTCAACCATTTGAGCCACGATATCTTTATTTGAGTGACGGTCAACTGGAATACCGCCAACCCCTTCTAAAATTGGCTTAAAAGGTCCTTTGAATAGTTCTTTTTTAATTAGTGTGTGAATCGGGATATCATGGATTTGAAACAGTGCGATTGAGAGTACAGCATCCATCATCGTGGTATGTTCAAAACCGATAATGACTTGTTTATCACCAAGCACATTCGGTTCAACATGATATTTGACACCAGCAAGTTTAAATGCCATTTCGGCAATGTGTTTTTTCATGATTCACAGAGATATTTGAATTTTATATGGCAGAGTTTCTTACTTCATTTTAAAAAATTCAATCCCTTTAGTGATAAATTATAGAAAAATGGACTACTAAATTTAGATTTTCTCTGCAAACTTTACATCCTCTACGCTTACCGAAAATTCATAATTTTTCACATATTTGTGACTGAAATTCTAAAGATGACCAAGATCGTACGTGATTTGCAAACTGCAATGAATAAATTTTGGTCAAGCTGAAGATAAAAAAATGAAAAACCTTGTTTTTGAATTTGATATTGGCTAGTATTCTGATTCGAAAATACTTGAGAAATCAGTATTTATAGGGCCTATAGCTCAGTTGGTTAGAGCAGCGGACTCATAATCCGTTGGTCGACAGTTCAAGTCTGTCTGGGCCCACCAAATATTTCAAGCACTTAGAGGTGATTCTTCTAGGTGCTTTTTTAATTCTTGAATCCATGTAAGCATTATGTAAGCAGTCAAAATAAATTAGTGTAAGCAGGGTAGGCAATAAAAAAGCCACTATTTAAGTGGCTGTAAGTTAGATTCCCAATATTAAGCATCTTCTATATAGAGACTTAAAATCTCCGTACCAATTGCATATTGGGTGTAATCCTCATTTTCATGATGCTCTGTAGTTACGACTTCATCAACAGAGTAGGCAGCAGAACCAAGCACTACACCATAACAAACATCATTAAAGTTACCATCTTCATCAACATGATAGCCATCAGCAACTCTATCTCGATAGTGATCAAGGTTTACTTCAGTGTTCTTTTTGGCTTCATCTATAGTTTTATGAAACTGAATGCCTTCACCATTAAAGTCATAACTAAAGAATTTAGGGTCTTTAGGAATTAGATCTTTAGCGCGTTGATATTCAGTTACTAGACGCTCAACAATTTCGGTGAATGAACAACCTTCCATATTGTGCTCAGCGCCAAACTTGCACAACTTAACTATTGTCTTTTCACCATGAATTTCAATTGTATTTGGATTAGCCATAATAATTTTCCTTTTACTTATAGTTGGGGTTACACACCCACCAAATTTCTAATATCAGTCAAACGCCATTTATAAGTGTCATTAATGATCACTGGTTTAATTGGTCCATTTCCTCGAGTAGCCCAAACTCGGATTGTATTTGCTTTAAGACCCATGATTTTGGCAAAGTCAGTATGACCAACAAGACTTGCGCCAGACTGAATCAACTGAGCCAATCGTTCTTCAGGTTTTAATTCCACAGTAGCCATTAAGAAACCTCCCTTAAGCTCTCAACCACGCTCTCAGGTAAATCATGTTCAAATAACCACTCTTGAACGATGTGATATAGAGCGCCTAATTCACCATCTGTTAATGTGCCTTGAATACCTGTTCCATTTCCCACACGTGGACCAATCAATTCAAGAAAGTTCTTTGCAAAATCAATGTTTGTGCGTTGAATTTCAGTCATTTAGCACCTCTACAACTACAGGCTCAAACTCAAAAGCATCATCATCAACATAGTTGTCAAAATTCAATTTTGTTATTTCAAAGCAAATTGGACTCCAACCCTCATCTTTAAAAATAGAATTCACACCATAATCTTTATGCACTGAATTTGAATTGTGTTCATAGCACCACCAAAAAACCTTACGCCCTATCATTTTCAAAATAACAGCAACAATATCCCCCTCATTGTCCTCAAGTCGACTTTCACTGCTTGACCAAAAATTATTTATATCGTGCAGCACATCATCAATACATTTGATTATGACCGTGAACTCAAGCTCACAAGTATCATCATGCCAATGATTTAATTTGACTTTAAAGGTGCGTGGTTCACACTGTAAAAAATCAGGTGTATCTTGTTGTTCTTTCTTAATTTCAGTCATTGTCTTGCTCCATTTCAATATCTTCATCGGTAAATTCACGAGATCCTGGAGTCGCAAACTTTTCGGTTGCTCCATATTCTTCCTGCAGATAAGCATTAAAGAATTCGGATTTATCCATCACGCGAAAGCCTTCAGGTAGAGCATCTTGAGCTTGCTTAAAAATAGACTCTAATGTTGTTCGAGTAGGGTATTGACCCAAAGGAAGCGACATGGTTACAACTGCTTGCTGCCCAGACTCTTCTTCAACCGCATAAACCTTCATTTCAATTTTAATTGGTGCATTCATTTTCATTTGGCTGGCTCCTGTGCTTCATCACCATTCCAATTTTTTAAACAGTTCTCTGCAACCAAGTCTGCTTCATCTTTACTTTCATAAAACTCCCAGCAATCAGCAGCTTCATCATTTTTATTCCAAGGGCGAGCGGCATATAAAGTCCGTTCATCAATAATTAAGTAATCTTTTCTTTTGACTGCTTGAACATCACCAATATCCAATTCGCTTAGGAAATTATCAGGCTCATCGGTATACATGCCCTCATAATCATCTAAGTACCAGGACTCAATTTTTGATTTATCAACCAAAACAAACCCTTCCGCCACACTCGCTTTGGCTGCTTGCCACATTGTCCACATTTGACGAGTTTGCTCTTTCATCCAAATGACTTTAGTGCCTTCAACCACATGATCAAATAACTTTTCGTCAGACACGTAATCTTTAAGCATGTCGTAAACGAAAGTCTTCTTAAATTCAGTTATAAAATTTTGAATATCCATCACGCCACCTTCGCCAATTTCACATCCAATGGACTCACCAAATGGACTTTGAATTCTTCACACAACTTCTGACATGCAGAGTTGCCACTCATCTTTGAATCAATAAGCACATAATCCAACTTTGTGCCTTTACCTTTAAATGTCGATCCACCGTCAGCAAGGTCTTTACGCACACACCCGAGCAGTACAAGCCATATTTTGAAGGCTTCAAGGTCGCGCTGTTTTATTCTAAAAATCATCTATACCCCCACGTACCCACAAAGTCTTTAATACAAGCTTCAATACCATGCAGATTTATATCTCGATAAGTTTTAACTCTGCCTCTGCATGTGATTTCAACTGTGCGAGTTTGACTGTTGTATGTGTAGCTCATGCTGCCACCTCGAAAGCTTGTAGCTGTTTTAAGGCAATATCGACATTGCGATTAAAAGCAATCACTTCATTTTCAACACCCTGAATATCTAAGTCCTTTGCATAAACTCTTTTAATAAAAAGCTGTAAATGTTCAGGTAGGCGAGGGTCGTAACTCACAAAATCACACCACGCTCGACGAGTACAAGCCAACTGCCATGTGATCTGTGGAATATGTTCAGCAGGCACCTCATCCATTAAAATGGTGTTCAAGTGTATAGTCGTGGATGGGCACTTAATTTCTAATTGACCATCTTTACCAACCAAACCATCTGGACTCGCCCCACTCATTTCAATTGCAGGGTGGTCAACCAACCCCACATTTGAAACAATCGCACCACGCTCATTTTCATAAGCAGTAATTGCAAAAGGCTCTTGATCAATACCCCATTGCATCAATGCGGTCGGCTTTGATTCCTCCTGAACGCCAGTGATGCGCTCAGAAAGAATAGTCAGTGTTAAGGCGTTATACTTCTTGCCTTTAGTTGGCTTAGCACCCATGTCTTTTATGCGCGACGCGGTAACTTTTCCACATCTTTGAGCATGCCAATCATCATTACGCTGGAGAATGTTCATAAGTCTCTCCATGTGATTGATCTGCTTTTTCTGCTGCTGCTTTAAGCGACTCTTTATGTATAGTCCAGAAGTGCGAACGGCATTTACCTTTAGGTAGTGAATCAAAACCAGCTTGAAGAGCCTCAAGACCCTCAAGAGCTAAGGCGCGCATTTCATTCAGATGCTGCGGCTCAAATTCCTCATAACCATCAGGGATTGTATTTTCATCGAAGCCACTCACTGTTTTAGGTGAGCTATTCTCCTGAATTCGTTCCGCTTCATCTTGGTCATAAATACCAACAAAACCAAAAGCTAAGCGTGCGCACTGAATCAAAGCCTTATGGCGCAAAAAACGCTTAGGGTGAGATTGCCATGGTCCTGCAAAACCATTAGCACCCATTGGCTCACGATATACTTCATCCAGATATTCACGAACTACAGTAGGGCGGTCACGGTCTTTGCGGTAAATCAAGCAGTCCACCCATTCAGGGCAATCAACCTTTG
Source organism: Acinetobacter sp. ANC_7635 (assembly GCF_056779945.1). Taxonomy (NCBI): domain Bacteria; kingdom Pseudomonadati; phylum Pseudomonadota; class Gammaproteobacteria; order Moraxellales; family Moraxellaceae; genus Acinetobacter; species Acinetobacter sp. ANC_7635. Next base: position 431,798 of record NZ_JBWYIS010000001.1, read on the forward strand.
CCTTATTCATGCGAACCATGTTGTCCGAAAATACAAACTCAATTCCGTTAAGGTTTGGGTTGCTATTGATGATGCGAGACCAACCATCAACACCCACTACAGGAATAATGCCCTTACTTTTATCAGGGAAAGCGTAAATTTCCTTGGTCCATGGATTTAATTTGTACTGACTTGCAACAATCAGCAGTGCGCCCATTTGCTCGCGTGTAATTTGTGTCGATGATTTAAAAGCGGTTTGAATTAAAGTTTGTTCAAGTTCAGCGGGATCAACGTTGTGCAAACCAAGCACAGTAGAAAGTTGACTGATCTGTGCGGTAATTAAATTTGTTTGTACTGGTGCATTCATCTTCTTATTCCTTAAAATTTGATTGAAACGTGAGGAATGCGACCCTTATAAATCGCAGCCAAGATGCTTTTTGCAAGTTGCTCATTCACACCTGGTAATAAAGCAAGATGCTCAAGTGCCTCTGCACAAACTCTTTTTGTATGAGCTTCGTCAGCCAAACGCGCTTCTTCAGCCTTGCGCTCTGCCTCAGCTTTAGCAAAAGTCTCCGCTTCAAGACGCTTACGTTCATTTTCAGCAGCTTGAACAGCGCGTAATTCCGCCGCTTCTTTTTCTACTTTTAGTCGAGCTTCGCGCTGTTCTGCTTCAAGTTTTTCGCGTTGTACACGTTCAGCTTCTAAACGAGCTTTTTCCTCTGCTTCACGGGTCGCACGTTCAGCAGCTTCACGAGCAATTTGTTCTTCACGTTCACGCTGTAAGCGCTCAGCCTCAGCTATGCGTAAGCGCTCCAATTCGGCTTGTTCAGCTTCAAATTTTTCACGTTCGATCAATATGACTTTCATGTGCTCTAAGCACTCATATTTACGAAGCTTTGCAACGTCCTTGAAATCATCAAATGAGTCATCTATCTCGATTGATTCGATTTCGGCTATTACTGATTTAATTAGCTCAGCAGGAGAACCAATATCGATACGCCCTTTATCAAATTCAGCTATTTTGCTCTGAATCTCTACTTCGCGTGCTTTTTTAGCATTCTCCCAATCAGTTAACGGCTTGCGAATCTCATCACGTAGTGCATCACACTGGTCACGGAATAGTTTTCGATCTGCATCGATCTTGTTTGTGATTACCGTGTATTGCTCTTTAAGGGCTTTGCCGTGAGCATCAAAAGCAGTTTTTGTGGAAGCAACTTTACGAGCCACCGATGCAATCTCTTTGCGACCCTTGTCGGTTAGCAAATCAGGTACAATTGATCTAGCTTGACTAGCAATACGATCAAATAAGGCTTGTGCGCCACCTTCAGTTTTAAAAGCCTCAACAACCTCGTTAGAGTTTTCACTCAAAACTTCTAATTCAAATTTTGCATTCATTTCCAATCCCTCAGCATTCTTCGGCAGCTAACTTCTTTGCTGCTAATTCCTTTTCAAAAGCTTCTTCAACAGCCCACTCGATGCGCTCATTTAATCGATAAATTTGATCATCTGTGAGCATGAATTGCTGACCTTCCTGAATAGCCACACCATCACTTGCAAGCACATCAACAAGTGTATTTTCAATGGCTTTCCATGAGTCGATATCTAAATCAATTTCGTTTTGTGGGTCGGAAGTGTGGTTGATCAAAAAGCTTTGTGTGGTTTTAAGCACAGGCATTGAGCAATCAATCGAACAACAACCAAGGCTTAAAACAAATTGGATTCGATCGCCTAAGACAATTTCCAATTCAACTTTAAAAGCTGGAAAACAGGGAGCTAACAAGTCAGTTTGAATTGATATTGCGTTCATGCTGCACCTCATTTATTTCTTTTTTACAGTCACTAACAGCCTCTTTAAGAAGTGTGAGAGCACAATTTTCAGGGAGTGAAACGCACATTTTCAAAAGCGACATAGCGTTTTTTGCTTTAGCTGTTCCGCTGTGCATCATGTGTTTCGCAACCGCTTGATCAATGCCAGCATACTTCTCGATTTGAAATTGATTCACTTCACCACCTCCGCACGAACTTCGGCTTTATTTTGTTGATATTCCGCTTCTTTATCGGCTGCATAGAAGCAAGCAGTTGTGAGACCACTCATAATTGAAACTACGACTAGAGCCATAACTATGTTGTGAATAGTGTCTTTAATGAATGACTTAGGTTTCATTTCGGCTTTAGTAGGTGGCTGATATAAGATCTGAGTCGTTTGACTCTTTGGATGTATTTGATTCATAATTACCTCGTTGTTGTGAAAAGCCCGTTTGATGTGAGAGTCGCGGGCTTTTTGCTTAAGTACGAGATAATAATAACGATGTTATTATTTTAATACAATAGCAATGTTATTAAATTTACAAATTATTTAAAACATTGTTATAAAAAAACCCGCAAAATGCGGGCTTAAATAATTTTGTTATTAAGTTTGACTAGAAATATCTTGCAGCTTTCTTAAACGTTCTTCTGTGCTCCACTACAGTTCCAATAATTTCAACATGCTGTCTATCAGAATGAATAGTAGGGAAGTCAGGATTTAATGGCACCAAATCAAAGATCTCTACACCGTTCTCATTAATACCGCGGCTACGGTATTTCTTGAATGTAATTTCTCCATTTGCATTTTGAGCAAGTACAAAATCAGTTGGTGCAGGCTTCACCTGAGTATCAATGATAATTAGATCACCATCTCTAAACTCATCCATCATACTATCACCAACGACATAAGCACCAAAAGATTGGTTACTTAAATCAATACTGGTGAACGTATAGTCTTCAGCAGGCATATATATAGATTCTCTCCAATTCCCTGCCTGAACATACGTTAAAATAGGTATTCTTTTCAATGCTTTAACAGCTGTAACTTCGGCATTATTATCTAGACTTTCGTTTAACATAGATGCTGCGCTGTTGATGCCAGAAGCAAGCTCAGGACTGATCTCAAAAGGATTTACACCGAAATAACTGGAAAGTTTTATTAGGGCATCGTGATTGAGCGGTGTTCTGCCGTTAATGTAAGCACTAAATGCGCCTTGCGTAGACCATCCACACGCAGAAGAGACATCTTCTTGCGTAATCTTACTCCCATTTAGCTTTTCCGCTTCACGAAATTTACTCCAAACACTTTTCAATCGCTCAGCATCCTTTTGACGCTCTAACGAGATCGGTTTCCTAGCCATGATGCACATTTCTTTTAACACCTGTGATGCATTTATTTTAATAACGCTGTTATTAAACAACAAATAACAATGTTATTGCAAGCGTTAAATAGCAATGTTATTATTCAGTAGTTTTTAATAGCAAAGTTATTATTATGGAAACATTACCGTTAGCAACATTGGTTGAGAAACATGGAAGAGCGGAAGTTGCTGAAATGGTTGGTTGCCACCTAACGAACATTAATCATGTTCTGTCAAATGCCCGCGAGGTTTATGCGGTTTTAGACGATAAGGCGCAATTAGTTCACTGCTTTGAGATTCGAAAGTTTCCAAATCCAAAAATCGCTAAAGCTAAAAAAACAAAAACCCCAGCTGATCAGAGCTGAGGTTTGGTGTTCACACAGGAGTTAACTAATATGAACATGCCAATTTTAACACAGTTTCAAAATGCAGAGCAATCAATGACTAGCTTGGAAATTTCAGAGCTAGTTCAAAAGCGTCATGACAATGTTAAGCGCACTATTGAAAGCCTCATTCAATCAAAAGTAATAGCACATCCTCAAATTGAGGTCGTGCAAAAAGAAGCTAATAGTCGAATCTATGATGTTGAGGTTTACGTCTTCACAGGCGAACAAGGCAAATTAGATTCAATCACTGTGGTTGCTCAGCTTTGCCCGGAATTCACCGCAGCAATAGTAAAGCGTTGGTACGAGCTTGAAAGTGCTCAAAACAAATTACCTCAAACCTTCGCCGAAGCCCTACAACTCGCAGCCGATCAAGCGCGTCAATTAGAGCTTGCAGCACCTAAAGTTCAATACTTCGACACAGTTGTAGAACGCTCAACCTTACTGAACGCAACTCAGGTAGCTCAAAAGCTTGGTATGTCAGCAATGGCTATGAACAAGTTTCTTGATGCTCTCAATGTCTACAGTCGTGGCGTAAAGCGTGCACGTGTATTCCAACAATGGTTCATCGATAAAGGCTTTGGTGAGCTTAAACAAACTGAACTTGGATTTTCTCAACCTATGTTCACAACTAAAGGTGAAGCGTGGGTTATTGAGAAGCTAGTGAGTGAAGGAGTGGCGGCATGAAAAATCGTTTTTACCTTCGCTCACCACACGGAAACATTGGCTCAAACATGGTTTTTCATGCAAAAGATGGCAAAGGGTACACCACAGACCTAGATCAAGCTCATGTTTACACTCTTGAGGAAGCTCAAAAAAAATATGAGTTAGCTAGAGATGACGAGTATCCAATTTCTGCTGACCATATAGATGAGCTATCTGCTTGGAAGGTTGACCATCAATGCCTACCGATAAATTCAGACTTTAGCCATGACTCTGAATATGTTGTTTTTAAAAAAGGCTTGTTTGATGGGAATGATGTGTATTGGGTTTGGCATGGTGGTGTTTCCCCAAAATTAGCAGATGCTGACACAATCAATCGAAGTGAAGCACTACAAATTGATCAAGATGCTTATGTTGTTGTCCCATTTGACTTTGCAGTAAAACAAGCTCGACGAACCTTTAACGCATCTCTTTTCAACAAGAAAACAATGATAACTGGTGCAGGATTAAAAACACCAGAACATATAAAAAAACAACGTCGCAGAGTACCAAACCCAATGACTCGCTTCAATTGCCTTAAGTGCGGAAAAATCAACTGGCAACACGATCCGTACACATTTCACGGTTGCAATTATTGTGATGAGGGGGCTGCGGCATGAGTAGCTTTATATCTAATGCTTTCATGCTTCCTAATGACCTTATCGACAAAGGTTATATGGCTCACATGAAAGGCCCGGCATTACCTTGCTATTTGTTCATTGTGCGTAAAACACGTGGATGGAATAAGTCTGATGACAGCATTAGCGTATCTCAGTTGGTAAAAGGAACTGGGTACAACAAAGACTCTGTTTTAAAAGGTTGTGAAAAGTTAGTTTCAATGGGTGTTATTGAACGCAAATCATATTCAAATCAGCCAGCTAGATATGTTCTAACTGACAGTATTTTTGCAGTCGATATTTTAGATAGCGAAAAAATCGCTAGCGAATCTTTAGAGGGGGGAGTCGATATTTTAGATAGCACGCTATCTAAAGATTCGACCCACAATAACAACTCAAAAACAACTATTACAAAAGCAAATATATATAAGAGCAAATTCGATTTTGCTAAAGCGCTTTTGGAAAACGGAGTTGATCAAAAACTCATTACTGAGTTCATGGAAGTTCGCAAGATTAAGAAAGCTGTTAATTCTGAAACTGCATTCAAATCTCTTATTTCTGAACAAAAGAAATCTAACCTCACCCTTAACCAGGTGGTTGAGCACTGTGTTGTGAACTCTTGGAAAGGATTTAAAGCGGAGTGGATCAAGAATCAAAACCAGAACCAGTCTACCCAACCTAAAGCACATCGCTTTGGACAAAGTGCTGCTCAACCACAAATGAAGGATGTGAACTAATGAATAGTATTCAGTTATTTCAAGACGCTTTCACGGTTGATTTCCCGATCGAAGTGGCTGATCAGGTTTTAGGTCGTATTCAACAGCTTTATGGGAATGAGTTTGACAAGAAGTATGGTGATGTTGAGGCGGACCAACTAAAGCTAACAGCGTGCACAGTGTTGAATGGTCTTAAACCTGCAGATATCAAACGCGGTTTGGATCGCATGTTAACAGAGAAATGGTGCCCATCACTTCCTGAATTCAGAAGTTGGTGTATTGCATCAGATTGGTGGACCGCAGATCAAGCATGGGCTAAAGCTATGAACTTTGAAGCTGATAGAAGTAAGCCGATCACAGAGCTTGCTAAATGCGCTTTAGATGAGGTTCGCCATATCTTGAATATTGAGGGGCAGAAAGCAGCCCACAGAGCATTTAAAGACATCTACGAAGACTACCTACAAAAAGCTAAGGATAAAGGGCGTGTTCAGCAGTTGTGGAAGAAGCCTGAGACTAAAGCCATTGGTCATAACAATGCGCCTGTTCAAGGGATTCCATGTCCAGCAGAATTGGCGGCAAAAATTAAAGGTGCGGTAAAGAGTGTTGGGGGTGCGGCATGAGAGAGTCTAAAAGACCCAAAGGTAAAACATCGTTCGAAAGACGGCTGGATATTCTTATTTTTGCAGTGCATACACCGAGACATATAACAGTCGGTGATGTTTCAGAAGCCGTATTGGATGGAACTAGATCAACAATACGCGAATGCATGAATGACTTAGTGTCGTGTGGCTATCTTCAAAAAGTATCGATTTATGAATATTTGGCAACAGCCAAGGCTAAGGAGTTATTTGGGGTGGCAGCATGAACATGGAATTCAATCGTGTTTGGGCAATGCCTAACAAGAATACATTTTCAATCAAAGCAATTTCATCATTGATTGAGAGGCACAACAACCCTGAGTTTTTGAGCATTGATCCATTCTCCAATACATCGCGTTTGGCAAAGGTGACAAATGACATTGATTGGACAATGGGAGCTGACTTTTCACTTGATGCTTTGAGCTTCTTGAAGACTTTCAAGGATGAGTCTGTGGATCTTGTTTTACTTGATCCCCCTTACAGCCCTAGGCAGGTTTCTGAATGTTATAAAGCTCTAGGTCTTGCTGTGTCGGCACAAGATACTCAATCAAAGTTTTGGGGTGATCTTAAGAAAGAAATTGCCAGAATCACCAAGTTAAACGGAAAGGTTATTTCGTTTGGATGGAATACAAACGGTATAGGAAAAACGAAAGGTTTTCAGATTATTGAAATTATGACGGTTGCTCATGGTGGAAATCATAACGACACGATCTGCACTGTTGAAGTCAAGCAAGGAGTGGCAGCATGAACGATCTAAAAACATTACGAGACAAATTAAACGGATCTACAAGTCTTGCACCAGGTGAAACTCATGAATCACTAAAACAGGAATGGGATGCTATTCACGCTGAGTTTGAATTGCTGAAAGCGGAAGATGAGCGAAATTATGTGGGTTTTGGAGAAGTTGAGGGGTGGAGAGGGTGAATTCTGATTTTGAAAAATGGTTCATGAACCAAGACTTCTACACCAATATGCGATTCATTCATGGTGATGGATTGTTTGCTAAAGATGGCGATGCATACCGAGTGTTGCCAGTGCAGATGACTTATCAAGCATGGCAGACAGTTAAATATATAACCAAGGATGAGCGTGTAGCTATAACCCAAGAATGGCATACAAAGGGTTGGAACGCTCGTCAAGAGGAAATCGATCAGCTCAAAGCGGAAAAGACGGTGTTGGAGGGTCGAACAGCCAAAGCTTTGCAAATGCTTAAAGATTGGGGTGATCAAACATTTCGTGATGATATGGAGCAGTTAATCGGTGAATTGGGTGATGTTTTGCGAGGTGGGTCATGAAAGCAATAAAAATACCTTGTGAACATGACTTGCTAAGCAAAAACCACAATGTTTGGGCTAATGCTGTGATGCGCTGTAAGGGTGGAAGTCCTTATTGTGGCGCTGACGGATATTGCCATGTAGGTGGTGAGTGTTTTGCGGACCAAGAACTCACCAGAGAACAAGCAATTTTAGAGGTTGATCGACTTGCTCAAGAATTACATAACGCAAAGATTGAAAACGATAAGTTGAGAAATGCAGCGAGTCGGCTTACCAGTCATCTTGAATTTGCATTGGAGCAAAACAAGAAGTCTGGAAAATCGGAGCGTGTTTTTGCGATTCGATATTGCATTGGTGAGATCAAGAAAACCCTGCGAGGTGAGTTATGAAATTTTCAGACAAATTAAATGCATGTTTTCAGAATGGCGGTGTTGATCTTAGAGCTTTGATGGAAATTAGCAGTGTTCGTTTTGAAAACCTAAGTCTTGATGATGTTCGATTCATTGAATCTGAATGTCGCGAATTGCGTCAAAAATTTGAAGATGCTGAAAAGGTTGAGTGTTTTAAAACTAGAGGGGTTTTCTCCGTTGGTTGGGGTGATGTTGCTTACTTTTCACTAGATGAGTCTGAATTGGTTAAGAAGTTGTCAAAAAGTCAGATTGATAAAGGTAATTTTGACATCGAGATCAAGAAAATAAAAATCTCCAAAGCGGTGCTTGAAGGGCATATTCGAGATCGTAAGGAGTGGGAGAAAGAGTGACTGAACGAATGACCACCTCTCAATACAGGAAACTTCAAGGTGTGGCAAAGGTCACACCCAAAAAGAAACGCAATCCTGATCCATCGCCAAAAATACCAGCTCACATGGTGAAAGGATTTGCGAGTGATGGGTTGTTTGAAGATGACTTGCTTATGTGTGAGATCGAGATTATCCCGCCATCGGTAAATAATTATTGGTTGGATTCAGGAAGAGCCAAGAAAAGACTAAGTAAGCGCGCATTGCATTTTAAGGCTGTTATGGGGCGATTTATTAATCCGTGTAGGTACGATGGGAAAGTGGCGGTAAACATCCAATTTGCGCCACCAGATGCAAAAGTAAGGGATATAGACAACATAGTTAAGCCAATCTTTGATTCCTTATCGAAATGCGGATTGATTTTGGATGATAGGCAGGTTGAAAAATTGGTGGTCGAACGTCTGCCAGTTCGGAATTCTCCAGCGTTAATAATTTATGTGAAGAAGATTTAAGGGGATGGGGATGAGCACAATTAATATTGATTTAGCGATTGAAAAATTTGAACCATTTGAATGGTTGGCAAAAGGCATTACAGCTAAAACTGCAAATTATGAACCTACTGTTCGAGGAACTGCAGAAAAGCCTTTAGATTATCAAGATCGTCTTGGTGCGATTGCGAGTATGGATACTCAATTAGAGAAGTCAGTGACGAGTTTGATTATATATGGGGATTTGGCAAAATCAGACTATGAGTACATTAGAAATCATCTAGCGAAGATAATGCTCATTAATGCGCAAGCAGATAAGAAGCGCGAGCCACAGGGAATTGCAATGTATCACCTGGCATGGTTAATGGCTCGAAAGGTATTGGATTTTGCAATGAACCCAAGACTTGAAAATGCATATACGAAATATGGGTGTATGTATTACATGGGTATTGGCGATCATCAAATGTCACTTAAGGCTTATGAATGCACTTGGGAGCAATATGAGAAATTGATGGTTATTGCGATTGAAACTGCTATAAATGGAGCATCTGAGGCGATCAAGAAGTATAAGAAAAATACCTTTAAAGAAATGTGAAAATAGTTCTAGGAAAATTTTCCTTGGAATGGTATAGTAAAACTATACTGGTCGTATTACGCAGTTTCAGACCATGTTTAAATTAAGCTCGCCAAATGGTGGGCTTTTTTGTTGTCTGAATAAAACCCAACTCTCATATAATGAACAGAGATAACCAAATGACAAAAGTAACCGAACAAGAACTTCAAGAAAAAGCTGTAGCACCGCGAGTGACCAAGGCTCATATCGAATCAATTATTGAAAGCGTTCATTACTTTACTGCTGGTGATGGTTTTGCAGGTGCATTGACAGTAACAGAAGAATTTAATGCACTACCTGAAGATCAGCGCTTTGTTAATGTTCCACCACAATTAGATTTATTAACCTTTTGTGTATTAATTCTCAAAAATGGCTTCACTGTGACGGGTGAAAGTGCATGTGCAAGTCCTGAAAACTTTGATCCTGAAATTGGCCGTAAAATTGCGTACGATAATGCATTTAATAAAATTTGGTTACTCGAAGGTTATTTACTAAAAGAAAAGCTTCATGATGCTGAATTGGATAAGCAGTTTTAATCAATCCTTTATCGCCAACTTTGGGATTGAAAGACACCTGAGAACTCGGTGAGAGGGGTATTTCTCATCGGGCATACCCCACCTTGGGCAAGTGGGTGTATGTATAATCGCCCACCCATTTATTGGAAAGTTGAATGCTCCGTAAGTTGCTTTGTATTTTAGGCTTTCATGGCGCCACAGAAATTGATTACACGATTGATGGTGATCAGATAAAAGTGTGCCGAGATTGTTTGAAAGAGGTTGAGTGAGTGCCAACCAAGGTTGCGCTATGAATGCAATGAATGCATTAAATATCAATATCTTATGATTTTTGGCTTTTCCACGAGTGCTTAATTATCTGCTAAAATACAACCTATTATTTTTATAAAATAGGTAATACGGATGAATTCAAACTGGTCAACAAATAAGGTTAATAAAATCCTTGGATGTCTTTATTGTAAATCCAATCACATTGAAGAAAACGTGTTTGAAGAAGATATGCAGTTGGACACTATGGAAGCGGAGAAACTTAATGCTGTGGTCATATTGAGTAAAAAGATGTTAAAGCAAGGCAATGGAATTGAATGCTGGATTGAAAGGAAAGATGAAAACTCATATCCATTATTAAAGTATCGAATTATTTTACGTTGATAGCCGAATGAATTACGGCACATAAAACCCCGCTATAGATTCTTAAGAATTGGTGGGGTTTTTCTTTTTTATGAGGTGTCGAATGGTCGATATCGTAGAAGCTGAGAAAAGCCTTAAGAAGCTAGAAAGCGATCATTATCATCTAGCGCATCTTAATCACTTAAATAGTCGTGAATCATTCAAACAAGATTGTCAGCGTCGCATGAATGAAATCAGAATCCAAACTGACAACTTAAGACATTTGATAAATGCGGAACGCAAAAAGACTCGCTGAGATTCGAAAGCTACCTTGTGTGAGGTGTGGTCAATCGCCAAGCCAAGCTGCTCATTCAAATAGCTCAAAGCATGGCAAGGGTAGAGGGATTAAGGCAAGTGATGACTTCACGGTGCCGCTATGCCATTCCTGTCATTTCCAGTTCGATACCTTTCAATTGGGTAATCGGGCAGAGAGTGAAGCAATGTTTGATCAGTGGCTGGTGAGAGTTGAGCGGATGTTGAATCTTAAAGATCAGGATGATGTTTTTTGATAGAGTTAACTTAAATAATAATTTAATATCAATATATTATGAATTTTTAAAATTTAAGAAAAAATACATGATATTATACTTATACAATGCTTGGAGGTGTTGTTATGGGTGATGAAGATAGTAAGATACTAAGCAGAACGCGAGTGATTAAGGCTGGTAAAACCTTAATAGATGAAACCTCGTCTGAAGAAAAGAAAACAGAGGCATTAGAGATTCTATCTGAATGGCGGTCTTATCACGCAAAACCTTTAGATGCTTTTCAAAAGTACATAAGAACGAGGGAAATATGCGTAAAGCGAAAGGCAATCATTGCTCAAAGGCTTAAACGACTCCCTTCAATTATTCATAAACTTGAAAGAATGCCATCAAACAACCTTGCAAGAATGCAGGATATTGGTGGTATTCGGGTGGTATTACCCTCAATAGCGGATGTGCTTGCTTTGCATAGCGAGGTTTTGATTAAGCCGAACAATAGATTTTTATTTACCCCTAAAATGCCGGCAAAAGACTACATAACCAACCCAAAGCCAGATGGCTATAAAAGTATTCATCAAGTTTTTGAATACAAGAGGGATGAGGTTAATAATACTGCCGGGTTGTGTATTGAGCTTCAGATAAGAACTGCTTTGCAGCATGCATTTGCCACAGCGGTTGAAACGCTTGGTATGGTAGAAAGACTTTCATTTAAAACCGGGCAAGGAAGCGAAGACTTTAAGACATTTTTTAAAGTTGTTAGCGCGTTGTTTTCTCACAAGGAAAAAACAACGGTACTTGATGAATATAAAGAAAATACCATTTCTGAATTAATTGTATTAGCAAAGGAATTAGAGTCAAAGCTGCAAGTCTTTCACAAGTTGCAAGGCATTGCGCTAACTGCGAGAAATATTGATAGTGATGGGAAGTGGAGTTCTAAAAAGTACCAATTATTAGAACTACAAAATCTAGAGGATAGTTGGAAGATACGAATAAGAGAGTTCAAGGAGTCAGATATTGATCTAGCTGAAATGTTGTACGCATCCTTAGAAAAGAAATATAAAGATGATACAAGTATGGATGTTGTTTTGGTATCAGTTGGCGACTTAAAAGCAATTAAGCGAGCATATCCAAACTACTTTCTTGATACGAACGATTTTATTGCCAAGTTGAAGCACATATTTGAAAATGGAATTTAATTCCCGAATAACAACCTCCTTCGGGAGGTTTTTTATTAGGAGCAGGAAATGCAAAAAGCCGTGTTTCCTATCCAGTCGCATGCTGACATCACCAAAGCCATTAACTTCATGCATACCAATTACACTCAAGCGATTAATGAGGGTAAGCCGTTAAGGGTGGTGATTGATCAGAAGCAGGATGATAGATCAACAGCTCAGAATCGTTTGTATTGGATGTGGCTTGGCCAGATTGAAAGAAAGACTGGTCAGGATAAAGACTCACTGCATTATGAGTTTAAGAAGAAATTCCTGATTTATATCTATCGTCGTGATGATCAGGATTTTGCTGAGACCTGTAATGCGATTGCAATGCTTAAGCAGAATGAGTGTGAAGAATACCGGGTGATTGCAGAGCAAGTGATAAGACTTTGCAGTACAACTAAATTAAGCGTTAAGCAGATGACTGAGTATTTGAATTATGTGCATGACTTTGCTGTGACTCAGTTGCATGTGTATTTGACTGTGCCGGATGATTTGAAGTGGTGTTGGGTAGAATAGATTTCATGTTATATATAACCTTCAAACAATCAGGAGAATAACGTGACTTCATTAGAATCAGAAACACTTAAAGAAATTGAAAAAATTAAGGCAAAAGCAGCGATTGCTGTGGCAGTTATAGAAAATATTGCCAGTGGTGGGATCGCCTCAATAAATGAAACTAAGGTTGAGAAGCTTTATGAAATCATCAGAGAAGCGCAAGCCACAATTGATGATTAATAGTTTGAAATACCAAGACCTCCTTCGGGAGGTTTTTTAATGGCTGAAGATTATGAAAAGACCATATCCGCCAATCCAAGATAATCAAAATACAGATGTCGAGGATGATGAGTTTATTGAAACTGGTGGATTGCTTCATTTTGAGTCTGCCAATAATGATTTGTGGCCTTGGATTAAAGAAACATTTCTTGAGACATGGGGTGAGCTTCATAACCCTGATCATGAGCATCTACTTAGTTTTCAACCACCTGAAATCTCATTCCTTTGGGCTTATACAAAATGCGAAGCTAAAGAGCGTCGTGTATTAGGTCAGACTGAAAAAGTGATGATTAATGTTGGTGGTTGGAAGCGTGACCGACAAGAGATGCAATTAATAGATTGGTTTGGTGATGTTCCAAAATACTTAATCACATTGGATGCTCGAGTATGCCAGGTGATGAGTGATGTTGATTTCTGTGCATTGGTCGAACATGAGCTTTATCACATAGGGCATAAGCGAAATAAAGAGTCTGGCGAATTTGAATACACATCGGCAGGTGAGCCTAGATTGTTCTTACGTGGTCACGACGTTGAAGAATTCAATGGTGTGGTTAGACGTTATGGTGCTTCGACTGATGTTCAGAAGATGGTAGAGCTTGCAAACAATGGTCCAACAATAGGTAAGGCTAAAATTGCTCAAGCATGTGGTACGTGTTTATTGAAGTTGGCTTAAATTTTTTTGCTTATCTTCTGATACGTCCTGATACAAAGGGGAGCTTATGGCAACACTAAAAGAGCCTGTAAAAATCTTTATAGTTCAGTCTCTTGCTTGCCGTGATACCCCTCAAGAAGTGGCTGATGCGGTAAAACAAGAATTCAAGATAGACATTGAACGACAGCAAGTTGCTGCATACGATCCAACGAAAAGCCGCGGCAAAGACTTAAGTAAAAAATTTGTTGAGTTATTTCATAAGACACGCGCTGACTTTGATGCGGGCTTGATCGATATTCCAATTGCAAACAAGCATTACCGACTCAAGCAATATCAGAAACAGCTTGAACGAAATTCGAAAAATACAGTGATGTCGCTGAAGATTCTAGAACAGGCTGCTAAAGACTGTGGTGGTCAATTCACTAATCGCCAGGAAATCACTGGTAAAGATGGTAAGCCTATAGAAACAATTAATCAGAACGTGCCTACCGAAAGCTATTTAAAAGCTCGGGAGCAAGTTATTAATGAGTATTGATCCAGCGAGAGAACTAGCAATACAGATTGAAGCACGAGAAGATTTATATTTTTTTACGCGCTACATGTTTAAAGAACGTCGAAAATATAAATGGATGCACAACTGGCATCATCGAGTGCTTTGTGATGCGCTAATGAAGGTTTTCAAAGGTGAAACGAAGCGACTCATAATTAATATTCCACCACGTTATTCAAAGACTGAAATTGCTGTAATTAATTTTATGGCTTGGTGTTTTGGAAAAGTTCCAGATTCGGAATTTATTCACATTAGTTATTCAGCGACTTTAGCGGCAAACAATGCTTCGCAAACGAGAAACTTGGTATTAGAGCCGTCATTTAAGCGTGTATTTCCTGATCTTGCGCTACGTGAAGACAGTAAGGCTAAAGATGACTGGCGAACTGTTGCCGGTGGTGTGTGTTATGCACAAGGTACAGGTGGAACAATTACGGGTTTTGGTGCTGGTAAGATTCGATCAGGTTTTGGTGGGGCAATTATCATTGATGACCCACATAAAGCAGCGGAAGCAAGCTCTGAGACAATCCGAAACAACGTCATTGAGTGGTTTCAGAACACATTAGAGTCTCGAACAAACTCACCTGAAACCCCAATCATTGTGATTATGCAAAGGCTTCATGAGCATGATTTGTCTGGTTGGCTTTTAGATGGTGGTAATGGTGAAGAATGGGAACATCTATGTTTGTCTGCAATTCAAGATGATGGAACGGCTTTATGGCCTGAGAAACACAGCATTGAACGCTTAAAACAGATGGAAGATGCAGCACCCTATGTTTTTTCGGGGCAGTATCGTCAATTACCTTCACCTCCAGCTGGAGGTTTTTTTAAACCTGATCGAATTGAAATTGTTGATGCATTACCACCTGATATTGTCAAAGAAATACGAGCATGGGATTTAGCAGCCTCTGAAAACGAAGGTGACTGGACTGCTGGACCTAGAATGCTAAAAACCACAAATAACACAATTTACATTGTCGATATGGTGCGTGGTCGTTGGGGTCCTGATGGTGTTGAAAACACGATCAAACAAACTGCTCAAATGGATGGCAAAAAAGTCATGATTCGCCTACCGCAAGATCCAGGTCAAGCAGGTAAGGCCCAAGCTAAAAACTTCGTCACGATGTTGTCAGGATTTAATGTCAAAGCTGAAACAGTTTCAGGCGACAAGGTGACAAGAGCACAACCTTTTGCAGCCCAAGTCAATGTGGGTAATGTGAAGATGCTTCGCGGTGATTGGAATAGGGAGCTTATTAAGGAGCTTCGAGTGTTCCCGAATGGTG
This sequence comes from Acinetobacter sp. ANC_7635, assembly GCF_056779945.1. Classification (NCBI taxonomy): domain Bacteria; kingdom Pseudomonadati; phylum Pseudomonadota; class Gammaproteobacteria; order Moraxellales; family Moraxellaceae; genus Acinetobacter; species Acinetobacter sp. ANC_7635. The sequence continues at coordinate 447,253 of NZ_JBWYIS010000001.1, forward strand.
TTCATGACGACCAAGTAGATGGTTTGAGCGATGGATTCAATGAATTAAATGAAGCACCTCAAGTCACATCAATCGACCTACCAATTTTCGGATTTTAATTATGAGTATCACAAGCAAACATGCCGACTTTCTAGAACATGAAAAAACTTGGAAAAAGTTGGATGATGTTTGTAAAGGTCCTGAAGTAATTAAGAAGGCTGGTAAAATTTATTTGCCATTGCCAACGCTTTTCAAATCCAAAAATGATGAGACAGGTGAAGAGCGTTACAAGGAATACAAGGGTCGAGCAATCTTTCCGAGCGTAACTTCTGTAACACTGTCAAATCACATTGGCTTGGCATTTGGCAAGACGCCTGTATTTAATCGCCCTGATGATCTTGCATATTTAGAACGAAATGCGGATGGTGCAGGGCGTTCAATTTGGCAAGTATCGCAGCGTGCAACACGGTTGGTGGAGAGAAATTATCGATGTGGTATTTACGTTGACTATCCAGCAACCACACCGAGTCGCACTCTAGAAGAGGATAAATCTAAAAACGCTTTTCCAATGATTCATGTGATTGAGGCGGGCTTAATTGAAGATTGGGATCACATTGTGATTGGTAATCAACGAAAATTAAGCTACGTCAAGATACTTGAGACAGTCAAAGAACGTAATGGGTTTGAAACCTCTGAGACTAAGCAATATCGCTGCTTATGGCTTAGAGTCATCAATGGTTTATTAACCTACGTTGTTGAGGTTTATAAGCAAGATGATAAAGGGAAGTGGTATTTATTTAGTGAGTCCACTCCGACTGACTTTAATGGTAAAACTTGGGATTACATTCCATTCACTTTCTGTGGTGCCGTAGATAACTCTGATGAGATTCAAATGCCACCTTTGTACGGATTGGCTGAGTTAGAGTTATCGTATTATCGCAGTTCAGCAGATGTTGAGGAATCAGCTTTTATTGTTGGTCAGCCGACTTTATGTTTTCCAAGCATCACACCTGAACAATATGCAATGGTAAAAGAGTCGGGCGCTCAAGTGGGTAGTCGGTCTGGAATCCCAACCGATGGTAAATTCATCCAAGCTGATGAAAATGGTCTAGCTTACAAGCGCATGCAAGATAAGTGGGATCAGATGAAAGAGCTTGGTGCAAGGCTTATTGAGGTTGGTTCGGCAAATAAGACAGCAACTCAAGCAGATAATGAAAACTCAATTCAACATTCAGTTTTGTCACTTGTGGTTGCAAACGTGTCTGAGGCTTTCACTAATGCCTTACGTTGGTGTGCAAAATTCGCAATGCCTAGTCATGATTTTACGATTGAAGAACTAAGTTATTCGATTGCTCAAGACTTTAATAAACCGAAATATGATCCTGTTCGATCTCGCTTAATCTATGAGGCTTGCTTAAATGGCTCGATGCCATGGTTTGTTTGGTATCACTATGAACAGACAGGCACTTTCACGGATTCTAAATGGGAAGATGTAGTGAAGCAGATTGAGGCTAGAGAGGATGGGGTAGATGGCTCGCATCAAGAGTAGTGTTAAGTCTGAAGGATTTTATGTAATATCCCTCTAAAAATAGGGGGATTTATGAGTGATATTCAAAAAAAGATAGAAAATTATAAATGGATATGGATTGTTGTAATATTCTCAATCCTACATTTTATTGTTGGTGTATGTGTTAAATCTGATGGGCCTTATTTTGACCCCAAAAAGGCTTATAGCATTTTTAACAACACAATTACTTTAACGGCTTATTTCTTGGCTCCAGCTATAGCAGCGACGCTATATAGTGATTGGAGACTGCAGCATCGCGCATTAAAAAATGAAAGGGTAAGTAGTGAAATTAAATTTAAGCTTATTGAAATAATTCCTTATTTACGTTCGTATCCATTTGCCAAAAATTTTGATATTGCAGATTTTAATTCAGGCTTTAAAAGTATTTTAGCCAAGTTAAGTGAATTAAAAGATCAACTTGTAGAACAGGATGAAAAATCTACAAAGTTTAAGACGGACTTAAGTAATCAAATAAAAAATCTTGGCGATTACCTCGAGACTTTTAAAAAGCAATATAATCTTAATGTTGATCATCACAACTTCATTCAATTAGGTGTTAGAAATGACACAGAATTAAATAAAATATTGTCTGAAATTAACCAAGCAGATATAGAAAGATCTAAGTTTGCTAATGCTTTTGTTAATTATTTACAAAAATTTATGGTTTTAAATGTTTAACAGGTAACACATGAACATCTCAACGCAAAAAGCCTTGGTCAATGCGTTGAGTCAACACAACGCTTATCTATACCGAGCTTCATCACAATCAGTTAATGAATTAATCAAGCACTTCAATTCTATCTCAAATGCGAAATTACAGCGTTTAGCAGAGTTGCTTGAGGATTTATCAGACTCAGAACAAAATGCGCTGAAATCGCTTAATTTTGCGAGTAAAGCGAAGGCTTCAAAGAACATTGAGGAAATTAAAACCATTCTAAATGAGTGGTTTAAATCCATCGATGTTGACCTAAGTGAGCAATTCAATAAAACAGCATTAGAACTAGCAATTTACGAAGCATCTTACGTTGCCAAAATTGCAGGTGAAACAGCAGCAGTTGTAAAAGGCGCTGAGCTATTAAAAAACGCCAGAGCAATTCCCTTTGCTGGCGGTGCTTTAGTTGATTATCTATTTGCCGATATTGCGGATTCACTAAGAAAGAAAGTTGAATTCATTATTCGTGATGGTATTTCGCAAGGTCAAACCAATCAGCAGATTGTTCAGCGAATCAAAGGTCGAAAGTCTTTAGATTATAAAGATGGTGTGCTTCACGCATCTCGATCAAGCATTGAAAGACAGGTAAGAACAGCTCGAAGTCATGTGTCGAATGCGGCATATATTGATACATATAAAGCCCTTGGATACACACATGTAAAAGTTGTCGCCACTTTGGATGGTAGGACATGCAAGTATTGTGCATCAATTGACGGCAAAGTGTTTGAAATTGATGATCCAAAACGTCCTAGATTTCCTGTTCACCCTAATAATCGAACCACTTATGTGGGATGCAATGCTGAAGGAAAGATATTCGGCAAGCGTCCTTTTGTTGCAGATGAGCGAAAAGTTAAAGATATTCCGAAAGATCAACGTGATGGCATTATTGGTCAGGTGGATGCAAATACTACCTATCCCGAATGGTTCGCTAACCAAGATGAGTTCTTTCAACGTAAATGGCTGGGTAAATCTAATTACTTGCTTTACAAGCAGGGTAAATTCCCAATCGAGAAGTTTGCCGACCCATTAAATAAGCGCGGTTACACATTGGCTGAGCTTGAAGAAATGGATAAAGAGACTTTTAAACGAGTATTGAATGTGGCTTAAGTGCTAAAAAAAAGGGGATAGGTTATGAGTTGGCGGGAAAAATTTGTTCAAGTCTTAATAATTGCAACCATTTTTTTAAGCGCTGCAATGTTTTTTGATGCAAAAAATACGCAGTGTGCTACTGATAAAACTTTCCAATACTTACTTCGTGTTTATGCGTGTTTCTAATTGGATGATAGAAGTAATTGATGCTTAAGGTGGTAAGGTTATGAGAATAACAACAGAGGATTTTATTAGTAATCCTGAATTACAGCGCAAGTTTCAGGGTGTGAAAGTTTTAGTTAATGGTGTGGAGCATCAAAATGTGATTGTTGCTGACCAAGAACAAGGCTACATAATAAAAATACCCACAGATTCGCAAGGTCGATTAATTACTAATGATGATGCGGATCAACTGCTTCAGGAATATGCTCATGGTAAAGTAGAGTTTATTTTTAAAGATTCAGGGCAGCTTAAAATAATGACACCAAAGCAATAAGTGGGAGATTTATTTAAGCTTGTTTAGGCTTAAGAATTTAAGCGGAAGCAAAAAGCTAAAATTGACAGACATTTTTTATATGCACAGCTTGAATTAAAACCAAATTCTCAACATGCACCTACGGGTGCTTTTTTATTGCCTGAAATTCGGATGGATAGGGCGCAACCGAGCGGATGCTCATAATTATGGTGGATACCAATGAAACTTAAAACGACACAAATCGATGGCAAAACGTATGCAGAAGTAGATGGACAAGGCTTACCAATCTTTGTGCATGACGATGGTAAAGAAGTGGGGTTTGATGCTGGCTCAGCAATGCAAAAAATTAGCTCACTCAATGCGGAAGCGAAAACACATCGTGAAGCAAAAGAACAGGCGCTTGCTCAACTTAAAAACTTTGAAGGTATTGAAGATCCAGCAGCTGCAAAAAAAGCTTTAGAAACTTTGAAAAATTTTGATGACAAAAAACTTGTGGATGCAGGTGAAGTCGAAAAAATCAAAGCCGAAGCAATCAAGGCTGTTGAAGAAAAATACGCTCCAGTGGTTCAAAAGTTGGAAAAAGTCGAAAACGATTATTACCAAGAGCTAATCGGTGGTGGATTCTTACGTTCTAAGTTCATAGAAGAAAAAATCGCAGCGCCACGCGAGATGGTTCAAGCCACTTTCGGCAAAAACTTTAAAATCGAAGATGGAAAAGTTGTGGCTTACGGTGCTGACGGTCAAAAAATTTACTCACGCTCACGACCAGGTGAAGTTGCCGACTTTGATGAGGCTTTAGAAACTTTGGTTGGTGGATGTCCATTCAAAGATTCAATTCTAAAAGGCAATCAAGCTCAAGGCGGTGGTTATCAGGGTGGTGGTGGATCAAACAATTCAGCCCCTAAATCTTTGGCTGACTGCAAAACTAAAGATGAAAAAATTGCTTACATGAAGCAAGTGGGCGAACAAGCTTAATATAGGAGAGGCACATGCCTTTTGATTTACAAGTATTTAATAAACAAACTTACGCTGCAATGTCTGAAACTGTTGCGCAAGATGTAGCTAAGTTTAATGAAGCCTCACAAGGTGCTGTTCAGTTAATTTCACAACCATTTAATGGTGATTTTGACATCGAAGCATCATTTAAAGCCATTGATGGTATTGTGCGTCGACGTAATGCTTATGGTCAGGGATCTGTTCAAGCTAAGCGCTTACAGCAAATGCTGGATGTGGCGGTAAAAGTTGCAGCAGGTACACCACCAATTCGCTATGAAAAACAGCAATATTTATGGGTGCTTCAAAACCCTGAATTAGCAGCATTAACTATCGGCGAACAACTTGCGAAAGCTAAAATTGCCGACATGTTAAACGCTGGACTTTTAGCTGGTTCTTCAGCAATTGGTGGCAATGCGAATGCCACTCACGGTGATGGTGCTGGTGATGCAACATTCCGCTTGTTAAACGCTGGTGCTGCAAAGCTTGGTGATCGTTCAAGTGCGATTCGTGCTTGGGTGCTTCACTCAACAACCATGCATAATCTTTTTGATAATGCTTTAGCTAACTCAGAAAACCTTTTCCGTTACGACGGTGTTAACGTTGTGCGTGATCCGTTTGGACGTTTATTCGTTGTTACTGACTCGTCTGCTTTGATTGGTGATAACTCAGGTACTGCATTCTATAAGACATTGGGTCTGGTTGAAGGTGGTGTTGTTGTGAATGATAGCAATGACTTTAATGCTGAGCTTCGCCCTATTACTGGTGGTGAAAACATCGAGTATGAATACCAAGCTGAATGGTCATACGGTGTAGGTGTTAAAGGTTATGCTTGGGATCAGTCTGCTGGTGGTAAATCACCAAATGATGCAGCAATTGGCACAAGCACAAACTGGGAATTAATTGCAACCAGCGTAAAAGATACTGCTGGTGTGTTAGTTAAATCAAAATAATAGAAACGCCCTCGAAAGAGGGCTTTCTTTTTGAGGATTAAAAATGTCTCGGAAGCACAAAAAGATTTATTTCACTAGCGATTTTTCGCAAGAAAATATCCAAAAACTAAAAGCTGAAGGCTGGATTATTCGTGACCGTCGTGCTGTCAATATTGGAGACTTTATTGAAGAAGCCAACGAATACGGTGGTGATGTACCTGAATTTTATAAGTCAAAAGCACAACAACTCACCGTTCAATTGAATGCTGAAATCGCACCCGAACTTCAAAAAGCAATCGATGATGCTAAAGCTGAATGCGAAAAAGTTGTTGCTGAAAATGAAGCCTTAAAAGCTGAAATTGAAGGCATTAAAACTGAGCGTGATGCCTTAGCTCTAAAAGCAAAAGAACTTGAAGAGCAGCTTAATGCATCCCAGGCTGAATTTGTTGCTATTAAAAATGCAGGTACAACTGGTGATTTGCTGTCTGAAAATACAGATGCAACAACAACCAAAGAAACAAAGAAAAAATAGGTGAAACATGAGCTTTATTACAGAACAGCAAGCGCTTCAAATCATTGGAACACCGTTTGAAATCTCCAGTGATAAAGCTCAAACCTTGATTCTTGCTAATGCTTGGGTGAAAAATCAGATTGGTTTTGTTCCTGAATCAATTGATGAGAATCTTACTTTAGCTGCTGCTGAAATTGTTCGTGGCATCATTAATGAAACACTATTTGTCGGTGTAGATCGTCAAACGATAAGCGAAACGGTTAATGCTAACGGTGTGTCGGTGAGTGAAACATTTGCCGAGGGTTCAGTTGTTGTGACTCGCTATGAACAAATTGCTAAAGCATTGATTCAGTCTGTTGATCTTGTGAATCCAAATAAGTCGAATGGCTTTGGTTTTGAGGTGTATCGATGACCAAAAAATTACGCCTACCAGCTTGGCATGAGACGCCATTTCAACATATGCGCTACACGCTAGTCACAAATCAAGAGCAGCTTGATAAATTGCTATTAAAGATGGCATGTAAGCCGAAACTATTTGAGTTTCTTGAGGGTGGTGCAAGCGCAAGAGTGAATTTCCTACCAGATGATTCTGCAATAGTGCAAATTAGCAACCAAACCGATTGGACAATAAATCAGATTCACAGTCTTCTAACGCACGAAGCGGTGCATATATGGCAAGAAATTACAAAGAGAATGGGTGAAGAAAACCCGAGTGTTGAGTTTGAAGCGTATTCAATTCAGCTCATCACGCAAGATTTATTTTATCTATATGATTGGAGTTTGGGTCATGATTAAAAACAAAATTCAATCCAAACTTGCCAAAGCGTTAGATAGTAAATTAATCGATGCAACTCACCCTTTTTCATGCACAAGAATAATTTCAAGTGGTCGATGGAATCCAATTACTGGTCAATATGAAAACCAAGAAACCGAGACTTACACAGGTCGAGGCGTATTGTTTGGCAATTACCTGAAGGATTTGTCAAAACCTTCTGACTACCTGGTAGATGACTGTAAAGCGATTGTATTGCAGAACGAAGTTACAGCAGAACCTAAAATTGGTGATATTTGGGGCACTCCTAAAGGTGATTTTAGAGTGATAAATGTTTCGCCTGATGCTGCGGATGCAACATGGCTTGTGCAGATACGCAAGGTGACCGAATGATTAAAGACCACAACAACTTAATCGATCATGAGATTAAGCAAGGTGATAGTGAGCCAATCATCTTTGAATATACTGATGAAAATAATCAACCTTACGACTTATCTAATGCGGAAATCATTTGCCAAATCAGAACAACTAAAGGTGAAGTCATTGCAGAACCTGCAGTAACTGGTACTGCTGACGGTGACATTATTATTGATCTTGGTGTGACTGATGATTGGCAGATCGGCACGTTTGAATGGGATTTAAGAATCACTTATCCGGGTGGTGAGTCGCACTCACTGCCACGTACAGGCGTCAGTCTTTTTAAGGTTGGACGTTCAGTTTCTAAAAAGGCTAAGCCATGAGTAACTTGGTTAAAAAGAAAGTTGTTCAGAAGATTACAACAAATAAAGTCATCTCAGTCTCAAAAACCAATGCTAAGCAAATCCAACTAGAACGACCAATTAAGAATGTGACTTTGGCTCGAACAGGGGCGCAAGGACCTAAAGGTGATCCCGGTTTAACACCCGAAGAAGTCGATCAACGTATTGATGAACGGCTTGAAGAAAACAAATTGGTATTTAGAGATATCGCAGGGAATATTTATGAGAACGGTGATTGATTTTGTTGCGCCTAGTGACTTTGGAAACAGCTTTGAGCTTGATGTAAATAACAAAATTCAACCTAAAGTTGATAACTCAACCATTGAGCGAAAAGTAAATGGTGCATTAGGGCTAAAGACATCATCACAAGAATTCATTGAAGCTGTGAAAGCGAATGAATCAATCACTGTGCTTAACACCCGAATTGAAGATGGTAAGCGCTATATCACTTATCAGAATGAATTGGGAGTTGTATCTGAAATCGACATGACGTCATTCATTGTTGATATTCACACGAATGGAATGGTGCTTGATGGTCAGGTATTAGTAACAACTGATACTAACGGGATTGAGCGACGAGTTGATCTAAGTAATTTCACAACCGAAGATGAAGTTCGAACAATTATCCGTGAAATGGCGACTGTTGTACTTCGGACTTTGGGTGGTGAAGAGGTGTTAAGGGGGTTCCCTATTGACAGTCCATAAATTTCTAATTGGTGTAAACGATCTTTCAGATGATTTTGTTTGGGATCCGAATGCAAGAAAAATCTTTGTAGATTACTCTCGTGCTATTCGAGATATTAAAACTTTAAACAATGTGGACTTGGTAGGTGAAGGCAATATCACACTTCAACAGATTGGTGCTGAAGATCGTGGAACTGCAAACAGTGTGATGAGAGAACACACTGGTCAAGAGAACCCGCATGGGCAATATCTGCTTGCTGGTGCACTACCGATTACCAAATTTATCGACGGCAATGTATTTCCCAATCAAAACATGAATGGGGTTGTGGTCTGGTCTAAATCTGTAAGGACGCCAGAAACATCGCCTAACAACCTGGTAGTTCATGTGACGGTTGATGGTAATGAGTCGTCACCAGCGATTTTTAGCCAAATTATTCTACCTTTGGCGATGACGATTAATCCTGTCGGGACAATCAACGCTACTCATTTGATGGGTTGTTATGAAATCACAGCAAATCAAAAAACGATTCGTTTCTCTAATATCAAGGGTGGTATCTCGATTGTCGGTGGTGCTGGTCTTCAAGCTGGTGATGCGGGTGTAGAGGTTAGGATTATGGTGATTGGTATCCCTGTGTGAGGTGAATATTATGAGCTGGAAAGGTTATAAGCCCACACAATTTGCTTTAGATGTAATTGAAGAAAGTGAAGAGCATGTGAAGAAGATTAGTGCAGAAATGCTTCAGGCTGTTATTGTTGGTAGCCCAGTGATGGATGGATCTTTTCGCAATTCCAATTTAATCACAATCAATCATCCAACATATCACTATATTGAGGGTGAGGGTAATACAGCGCCTCAAGGGACATTGGATCAAAAAGCATTTGATCGCGGTGCAAAAGAGATACTGAAATTTAAACTAGGCGATAAGGTTTATTTAACCAACGCACTCCCTTACGCACTAAAAATTGAAAACGGTCACTCTGAACACCAAGCTCCACACGGGGTTTATGCATTAGCATTTCAAGCAGTATCGAGTAAATACAAATGATGACACTAAGCCAAGCTGAGCAATTGCTTTACAACCACTTAATGTCTTTTTCCAGTCCTGAGGTTAAAGCTAAAAACATTATTTTTGAGAATTCACCAATATTTACAGCACCTAAAAATGAATTATGGTGCAAGGTTTATGTTGATTATGCTAATTCTCGAATTGCTGGTATGGGAAATCAGCCGTGTAAGCGCCATTTTGGGATGATTCAAGTCCAGTGTTTTGCACCCTTAGCCACCTCTACAACTGCAATAACCAAGCTTTGTGAAGATTGGGATCAGCATCTACAAAACTTTAATGAATCGCACTTAGAAATTTATTTGGTTCATGCTCCAGCGCGTATCGATGACCCTAACTTTTTGGGGCGAATTATCAGGGCTGAGTTCCGAGTGAATTAGCTTAAACACTTAATCAAACCGTCCTTATTGGGCGGTTTTTTTATGCCTGTTTTCAGGCAAACCACTGGCTAGAGCGACGGCTCGAAAAGCATATTTTCATGTTCAATGTGCCTGCCAGTTTCTTTTTTAAATATCTAATTTTAAAGATAAATCAAACCTGGATTAACTGTTTTGCCATACAGATGTGTTTCGTTACCGCATGTCTGTGTGGCTTTTTTATTTGGTAACGAGGTAAACGATATGAATGCAATTGTAAAAATTGAAAATCAAACTCCATTTATCGAAGTTGAATTAAATGGAAAAGTTCAGTTTGGTGTGAATGCGCGTGACCTGCATAAAATGCTAGAGAGCAAGCAGGACTTTTCAACTTGGATAAAGCGTCGAATTTCCCAGTGTGGATTTGAAGAGGGTTTTGATTACGTTCGCCTCCACCAAAAAATGGAAGCCAATAACGCCACCCTAATTGAATACATTATCTCGGTGGATATGACGAAGCACCTTGGAATGATGGAGCGCAATAAAAAAGGTCACGAAATCCGTAAATACTATATCGAGCAAGAAGAATTAGCTCGTCAGCTTAAAGATGGGCTACAGGTGCGCATTGGTAAACTCTCAGCGCAAATTGAACTGATTACACAATGCTTGTCTGAAGCAGGGCGGTTTTTATCAGTAGAAGGCAAGCAGACCAAGCCAGCCATGCTTAAAGAATTGGATGAGCTGGTTAGAGAAGCCCAGCCAAGCTTAGATTTTAAAGATGATGAAGACGAGTAGCCCCGCCAAATGCGGGGTTAATTATTTAAAGACCAATTCCACCGCCTACATGGCGGTTTTTTTATACCTAAAATAAGGAGCCGTCATGTCAAAAGGCACTGATGTGGTGATCTATATCGCCAAAGAACAAGCACCAAATACGTTACCACCAACACCGGTGTGGAAAACTGTACGTCGCACATCGGACTCATTAGATGAGAAAACCACAACTACCGCATCAGATGAAGTTATAAATTCACGTTTTGAGCAGGGTTCATCTGCTACTAGTGGTGAAGCGGGTGGGTCGATTAATTTTGAGTTTTCAGCAGGCAGCCAAGATATTTTCTTTGAAGGTGTTGCGGGAAATGTTTTTGTAGAAGATGCATTGACTGATGTGGCAACGCTTGAAATTGGCGGGCCTGAATTGCCAACATTTACGATTGTTAAGCACGACAACAAACTAGGCTTAATTGAAGTATTCTCGGGATGTCGTATTGGTGAGTTATCAATTACTGGAGATACGGAAGGTAAAATCACTGGAAGTGTTACTGTGAGCGCTACAGGCTATGATGACACACTTACTACTAGTCCAGTTATTTCGCCTGAACCACCTACAGAAACAACCTTCATGTCTGCTGTTAATGTTGATGCATTCAAAGTGGATGGTGTGAGCACGGTTGGCACTGCTTGCGCAGAATCATTCACAATTACGATCAATAATAATTTAACAGCTAAGCCATGTTTGGGTAACAAGTCGCTTATCCCTAATCGCTATTCAGAAGGATTGGTTTCAATCAGCTTAAGTGCAACAGTAGTACTTACAGAAACATCCCAGGCATGGAAAGCCAAAATTAAATCACGTGACACTCTAACGTCTGAAATCGGTATTGAAGATGCAGATGGCAATGCTTACGGCTTTAACTTCACCAAACTTCAACTTGATGGCGCTGATAAGTCAGAAACTAATGCAACCGATGACCACACTCTTTCTTTAGAGTTTAAACACATCAAAGTTGCGCCAACGATCACGCGAATCCTAGTTTAATCATGACCGCCTTCGGGTGGTTTCTTTTTGAGGTTTATATGACTTTAGTTGTTGAGATTAAAGAAAGTAAAAATGTTTCCTTATGGAAGGAATACAAAGATGCTAAAGGTAATGTTTTAGCTGAATTTAAGATTCGTGGTGCGGCATATCCTGCTTATCAGGTTGCAATTGAGCGTGCGCACAATCAGGTATCTTCAAAAGGTTTTGATGTCACCAAGGCGAGTGCTAGTGATCGATTACTTCATGAGCTTCATCTTGATGCTGCTGCATGCCACCTCATTGAAGATTGGAAGGGTGTAGCCTTAAAGGAAAAAGGTGAAATTATCGAAGTGCCTTATTCTCCCGAAAATGCAATGAAGCTTTTTAATTTGGGTGATATTGGTCCGCAAATTTGGGCGTTCATTAAAACTCAATCAGAACTTATTCAATATCAGTCTGATTTGGAAAAGGCTGAAATTTTGGGAAAGTCAGAGAGTTCTACGAGTACGCAATCGGAGTTGGAAGCCTTACCGACTTCCAAAAGAAGCAAAGGAAAGCAAAAGGCATCAAAATAGCCGAACCGCCTGAAGAATCCTATGTTGCACACCTTATTTTAAATGCTTTCAACATCATTGCTCGATCAAGAAACTATGAGCAAGGCACACCATTGCCTATTGATATGAGCGCAATTGCTCAGTATCTACAGATTTATGAAGCACCTTGTCAGCTTCATATTTTTGTAGATTGCATTGTGATGATGGATAACAAGTTTTTAGATGGGGTTTATAAGAAGCGAGCTTAGACACATTTATATACATTGACCAAAAAAATTAAGACAAAAGGCGTTTTACTGATACAATGAGATGAAACAATAACTTTTAACGAGCCGTTGTTCATCGTGATTAATGGTATTTAGTATATGAAAGCACAACCCTTAACTGAGAAGTTACTTGATGAGCTTACCGGCTTCGATCAAAGCGTCACTCTGAATGAATTTACGCAGCGTAGATATTTACTCGAATGTGATAAAGCTATTCGAGTAGAACCCGCTGAAGGCTATATGTGCAAAGGTATTGTTTATGCACTATCTAACAATTTTGACAAAATGTGTGAAAGTTTCCAGAGAGCAAGAATGCTAAGCCCTAGCGACTACTTAATTAAAAGCAATTACATTGCAAGTTTAGGTAATTACGGAAGGTTTGAGGAATTGATAGGGTTGGTAAAGCCTGAAGAGGCTATCGAAAACTCTAATCTACTACATGCATTGTTTCGTGCATTAATTGCCACTGTTGAAATCGAATTGTTAACGCAAATTAATCCCAAATATGCGCAAAGAATTAAACAAGCGATCGCAAATCAATATCTTGAATTAGAAACAGTAAAGCAGTACATATTTCTTTTTAACAATTTGATGCGCCAAAAAAAATTAAGGTTCGCCATGATCCCTTCTATCAGTTGGCTAGAAGATGATGGGGATTTATTTGTCTATTATGATTTTGTGGGATCTGCGTCTGAATCAATGGAACTAATGGATGAGTTTGACAATCTTGTGGCCGAAAGAGGGTTAAAACAAGTAGCACGAAAGCTAACTATAGTTTTAATACCACTTAGACCATGCTAGGTTAGCAATCAATGAAGTTTAAGCCATACGACAGATTTTTGAGCGCAAAAGACATTCTAGCAAAGTGTGAACAAAATCAAGCGACTTATAGAAGCGTTATCCATCAAGCTTACTACGCAACATTCAACCAAGTGGTTGGAGAGGTGGATAATCGTTTATTTTATCCAGTTGATTCACTCACAAAACAATCTAGTGTGCATAAAGCCTATTTAGATGCTTGTATAGATAGGCACGACAAGCTGAAATTTGATCATATAGACTTCGATACTTTGGAAACTGTAATCAAAGACTTTAAAAGGTTGAGAGGGCTACGAAGAGTATCTGATTATGAGTTGGAAAAAGAGGTATGCAAAGGTGAGGCTGAACTTTCGATACAGCTTTCAAACAGGGTATTTGAATCAATTGAAAAATTAAATTAATAAAAGCACCTTAGGGTGCTTTTTTAGTGTCTCTCATATTTGAGGGGTGCTCTGCAAATTTGCAGATGCTTGATGCTTAGATTTGAGCATCATATCGAGAACCTCAATTTGAGGCTCTGGAAGCAAAGGCCAGATCTGGTACTTGGCACCCAGATTGGGGGGTTAATGGTAACGGCACTCGGATTGAGGGTCGTTGCTGAGTGATTAGGGTGGTTTTCTTATTACTCGCCTATTTCTCTAGGTCTTACTACCAATTGTTTAACCATATTTTGTAGTTGATCAATTTGGTCCTGTTGATTTTGGATCACCTGTAAAACAAATTCCTTGTCAAATTCAGCAGCATCTTCTTTTTCAAAGCTTTGCTCAAGGCGAGCAACAATTTCCGCATTCATTGAGCGGTTGTTTTCTTTTGCGGTAGTTGCAATCTTCTCTCGGAACTCAGCAGTTACGCGAACCTTAAGAGTAACAATATTGTTTTGATCTTCACTCATAAAATGGGCATTAAAATAAAATGAATAATAACCCCATTATGGGTATTGACCAATAACCCCAAAATGGGTACTATTCTTTTTGTACCCAGTATGGGGACTAAGGAGAAGCGAATGAAAGATAAGCCAAAAAACTCAACCGATGTGCGATTTCGTTTAACAAATGAATTGCATAAGCCATTAAAAGATATGGCAAAAAAAGAGCAGCGTTCAATGAATTATTTGATGAATAAAGCAGTTGAACTTTTAATTAAACAAGAGAGTGCGAAAGCATGAATTTAATAGACAACAAAAAAGCCCCTGATTCTTGGCGGAAGCGGAGCTTTAATGTGGTCACAATAGGAAATGTAACTATGACAAGTTTAGCATTAAGTTTTAACGAAGTAAATTTTTCACCAGTAGAGCAGAATGGTCAAATTTGGCTAACAGCTCCTGAGTTAGCAAGCGCTCTAGGATACTCGAAGTCTGATGCTGTAACTCAGGTTTATGAGCGCAACAAGGATGAATTTAATTCATCTATGACTACAACAATCACAGTGAAATTGAATGATTCTATCGAGACCCTCAATTTGAGTGTCTCGAAAAGATCCAAAAACCTAACCAAAACTATCCGCATCTTTTCCTTGCGTGGTGCTCACTTAATTGCAATATTCTCTAAAACCGCAATCGCTAAGCAGTTCCGTAAATGGGTTTTAGATATTCTTGATCATGAAGTTGTGACGCAGCAAGTCAATTCACGCCAAGTGATTACACCTGAACAAAAAGATACCCTGCAAAAAATTGTTGACCACAAAGTAAATGGAAATCAGGGCTTGCGTGCGCAGGTTTGGACACGACACAACCGCCATTTCAAAATCAATTCCTATCATGAATTACTGGCTATCCATTTTGATGATGCTGTCAAATACTTGCTTGAAATGGAAGTGAAGCAAAGAATTGAGAAGCAAGAAGTTAAAGCCTTGCCTTATCCACAAGAAGTTATTCAAGTTGCTGAACAGATTAATCAGGAATTTAATAACTCACGGTATGATTCTTGGCATGTATCTGCTCGTAACGGTGTGCTGACCGCAATGCCACTTCCACCAGGCTTCTACCCAACAATGGATATTGCTGAATTTACTAAGCGTTTTGATAGTTTGCTGGACTTACTGTATGGAACAGATACGTTGCGCGTAGGAAGACATTTTCTAAAAGAGCGAAATTCTAAATAAAACAAGAACCACCTTCGGGTGGTTTTCTTTTGATCGGATTGTTAGTATCTTGTCCTAAATTATAAATTTGGGGTGGGGTGTTGTGATTGATATTACGGATTTTTTAGATGTGCCCGAAAGGGATGAAGCGATTTTTAGAGTCAAGCTTATAAATCAATTTGAATTATTGGTAAAGAGTGGCCAGTTGATTCTTGCTGCAAAATTACTTGAAGAGTCTTGCCAGAAACCACACATTTACCATGGCCATTATAAAAAACTGTTTATGATTTGGCGAAAACTAAATAAGCAGGATTTAGCGCTACATAATTATCAAGTTGTAATTGAAAGGGTTAAAAAAACAATAAAGCTAAATAATGAAATGCTCAATGAGATGAGCTTATATTGGAGTAAAGTCCACGGAGTGCCTAGATCTAAATCATATTTTGCAAAATACAGTCATATAAAAATCACAGATTTAAAAGCTCTACTTGAATCAGCTAAGGCTTTGAGTGATATGAATTCGCTAGAATTAGCCGAATCTCTTTTAAAAGACTTTCCCTCAAGGGTAAACTCATGAAAAAAATACTACTAGTTGGATTGATTTCACTAGGAACTTCAAATATTTCAATCGCTAAAGATTTTTTGAAAGGAGAGGCTCTATGTGATTTTTACAGTGGATATGCAGAACAAACCATGATCGAAAGACAGGGTGGTGGTGTAGCAAATAAAGAGATCAGCCGCCTTAACACTTTAACAATTTCTGACCCTATGGTTAAGAGATACTTAAAAAAATTAGTGATGGATGCTTATGAAATTCCGCGCTTTGAGACAAAACAGATGCAAAATAAAGCTGTGATTGATTTCAAAAACCAAGTTTACGTTAAGTGTTTTCGTGTGATTGACCAAAAATAAAGATCTTTTTTAATACCTAAAATTTATAGCTCGCATATTGCGGGCTTTTTTATTGCCCGCAGGAAAGTGAAATGAATGAGTCTAAATCTCGCTTAGTTGTAGAAATTGATACAGCAAATGCAAAAAGAAATGCCGATGAGGTTGGAAAGGCGCTCAGTGAGCTTTCATCTAAAGGCGATAAAGCAGCAAGCGCGATGGTTGAAATGTCGAAGGATGTTAAAACTACGGCTACAGCAAACAGCCAATTAAAAGCAGAAGTTGATAAATCAACCAAGGCGCTTTCACAAAATACAGAAGTATCAAAGCGTAATAGCAATGCGCTTAGAGAACTGGCTATTCACACAAAAAATACCCTACTTGCATCAACAGCACTTGCTGGTGGTGTTGGTGGTCTCACAACGGTGTTGGGTCAAGCAGCCACAGACATTGATCGTTATTCAAAATTGACTCAGATGTCTACGGATGAGTTTCAATATTTCGCATTGGGTGCTGCTAAGGCTGGCTATAGCATGGATAGCTATGCGATGGCTTTAAAGGATGTGTACGACAGATTGGGTGATGTTACTGATGCTCAATCTGGTGAAATGATGGATTTTTTCACCAATATTGCACCCAAAATTGGTTTAACTACAGATGCCTTTAAAGACTTATCGGGTCAAGAGGCGCTCCAACTCTATTACAACTCCTTAAAGCAATTGAACTTGCCACATGCTGAGATGGTTAAGTACATGGAGCAGTTGATCGATGATGGTACGCTTCTAATGCCATTGTTGGAAAACAATGGTGCTGGCTTTAAAAAATATGGCGATGAAGCTCAACGAGCTGGCGCCATTATGAGTGGTGAGCTGATCAATGGCTTAAATGAAGTTAATGCAAACCTGAACAGTGTGAAAATTGAAGCGTTAGGTTTTGCAAACACAATTGCAGGCCA
Organism: Acinetobacter sp. ANC_7635; assembly: GCF_056779945.1. NCBI lineage: Bacteria > Pseudomonadati > Pseudomonadota > Gammaproteobacteria > Moraxellales > Moraxellaceae > Acinetobacter > Acinetobacter sp. ANC_7635. The sequence continues at coordinate 464,504 of NZ_JBWYIS010000001.1, forward strand.
TGCACTTCCAGCTGTAAAACTTATAACTGCAAACCTAGATACCTTGGCAACTGTTGGTGGTGTGATAGCTGCGCTTTATGGTGGTCGTGTGGCTGCTGCCTTTGCATTGAGTGCACAGAAAACAGCTTGGAATACTGCTGCACTAGTCGCACAAACAAGTGCTACAAATGCTGCAACAGTTGCAGCTAGAGGATTATACACAGCTCTAGGTGGACCTGTGGGTTTGGTGGTCTCTATAGCTACGGTAGCTGCTGGCTATCTCATGATGCGAGACAGCACCGAAGCAGCAAATGACGCTATGGAGGCTAATGCTCGATACAGTGCAATGGCTACAAGTGAGTTGATTAAGCTTGAAGGCGCACAAAAGAGAGCAGCGCAAGGTGAATTGGCTGATTCAGTTGATGATCTATCAACAAAGTTAAAAGTTGCTCAAAACGATTTTAAATCGCTTGTTGAAGAAATCTATTCACAAAACAAAAGCAGCAAAGAGGCTCAGCGAATTTGGGCTGAATTAACAACCAATGTTATTGATGCAGATGAAGCAGTAAGCCGATTAAACAAGCTTGGATTTATCACGCCTCAGCAAATTAACAGTTTGACTGATGGTAAAAACAAGATTGATGCTGCAAATCAGGAATTAAAACAAGCCAAAATCGCTTTTGATGCTGTTGGTAATGCTGCGAGTGGTAGTGTTGGGAAGATTAACGACAACACTAATGCGTTACAAGGGAATGAGAATGCAGCTAGAAATGCTGCAAATGCACTTTCTGAATATGCTAAACAAGCACAGGATGCTGGTAAAAAAGCCCAAATTACCAACACTTTAATCTCCAAAGGTTATTCGCAGGGTGTGGCTTCTGATTTAGCTGAAGTTGCTGCAAAAAATGGCAAGGTGACAGCTAGCGAGGCTGCGGCGATAATTTACAAAAATCGCCAAATTGAGCGGCTTAATTCAACACTGGAGAATCAAAGAAAACAACAGCAAGAGGTAACAAAGTCCAGCAAGGATTATGAGGGTCAGTTAAAAAAATCTGCAAAAGAGGTAGGGCGAACCACTGAAGAAGTAGCGAGATTAGTCTATGAATATTCTTCAAGCGAAGATCAGAAGCTACTAGATTTAGAGAATGAAATTGCTCATTTGAGAAAAAATGGAATGGAGCAGTATATTTCTCTCGCTCAAAATCGCCATGACCAAGAAGCCAAGCTCATTAAAATGCAGTTTGAGTATGAGCTGGTTGAGCACCGCCTTACAGAAGAGCAAAAGCTTAGATTTAGGTCAAATATTAGAGAGCAAGAAATCAAATCAGATGCCCTGTTAACTAAAGAGCAAAGAGAGCAGAAGCTCAAATCACTAACCTCTGAGTTTAACCACGAACTCGCCCTAATCAAACTAGCTCAAGAAACACGCATCTTCTATATGAAGCAAGCTTTGATGACTGAAACATCTGCAACTGAAGAGCGCTATCGATTAGAAAGAGAAAGCATTGCAAGAAACTCCAACCTCACAATTGAGCAAAGAAAAAAAGAACTAGCTTTAAGTAAAGCTATGCAACAAGAGGAGTCTCGTCAAAATCTAAACACCGCTATTCAATCATGGGGGCAAACCCAAGCAAACATGAATGGAACTGGCGATCAATTTGCTTTAGAGCAAGATCGGTTTGATCGATATGGACAATCTCAAAAGATTTTCGATAATGAGTTGTCGATGGTAAACCAGCAAGCCGAAGATCCAAACGCTGATATGCAGTTAATCGCACAACAGCGTGAGGAGATTTGGCAGGCTCATACAGACCGAATGAAAGCGATTGATGAGCAGTATTATGCTGATTCGTATTCGCTTCAATTGGCTGGAATGCGGCAGATTGCAAGCGGTCTTACATCCATTATGGGCGATATGGCTGGTGAGCAATCAGCAGCTTACAAAGCTATGTTTGCAATTGAAAAAGGTTTTGCTATTGCTCAATCTGCGCTAGCTATCCAGACAGGTATCTCTAAAGCAATTGGTTTAGGCTTCCCTCAAAACATCCCTGTGATTGCTCAAACAGTCATGGAGGGTGCGAAGATTGCTAGTGCGATCAAATCTATTACAGATACAGGATTTGCTGGTGGCGGCTTCACAGGTCATGGTGGCAAGTATGAAATTGCTGGTTTTGTTCATAAGGGAGAAGGTGTTTTACCTCAAGAGGAAATACGTGCGATTGGTGGTGAGACTGGGTTTAATCAGCTCAGACAAGATATTAGAAACGGGAGTTATAGAAGCGGGCTTGTGAAAGACACGCAGCGCATGAGCGTTGATACTGTAAGAGCTGTAGGTGGCGGTAATAGCCGAAGTTCGAGCCCTTTTGAAGCAAATATCAGTATTGTCGTGGAAAACCATTCTAAAGCAACAGTTGATGCAATTATGGATGATGAAAGACGAGTGCGAGTGATTATTCGTGATGAAATTGATAAACACATGCCAAGTCAAATGCAAAACCCCAATTCACGTGTTCACAAGTCAATAACTCAAAACACGACCGCAACCACTAAGAGATAATCATGCAAAGATTTGTAATCCCTCCTTTGCGGGAGGGTTATAGCTTTACGCCTGCACAGAATGTAATGGAGCAGCAAAGAATAGGAATGCCAAGGCAAAAACGTTTTGCTATTGGCATCCCTCATCAAGTGTCTGCAAGTGTTTTGTTGAGCCATGAGTTGGAGCAAAAATACTTTTGGGCTTTTTGGAACAACTATCAAAGAAAACCTGCAAAATTTTTGTGGGCTTTAAAAACCGATACGTTTGATTTAGAAGATCATGAGTGCAAATTCATGGTTAATAACTCAATTAGTGTTCAGGAAATTGGTGCCAATAAAATCATTGTTAATTTTGGCGTGTGGGTCAAACCACTCCATCGTGACGCCGTTATGGATCAAACGATTGTTGAGTATTACTCATCTGGCTTTAATCCAAATATTTCAAATCTCCTTGAGCACCTGGTTAACGTGGTAATGCCTGAGAATTTACAATGAGTGAAACGAATGAGTTTTATTTAGATTCCTCACCATCAGCTGTAATGCTTGAGTGTGTTGAAGTTAAACATAGCTTATGGCCTGAATCGCTAAGATTTGTGCGTAATCACGGTGATGGTGTCACTGTTAAGCATGAGGATAGGCTTGAGTATTTTTATCAGTTTATGCCTCTACAGCTTGACCGTGGTGCTACCACCAATGACTTAGATCAAACCATCAAAATTACGGTGGGTGATTTGGGTGAAGTAGTTCCGCAACTTCTGAAAATCATTGAGGATGCCGAATCAGACGAAAAGCCAGAAGTTATATACAGAAGTTATTCTTCAGAGAATCTTGATTCACCCCTATGGGTGATAGATGGCTTATTTGTAGATGAAGATGTTGGTGATGATCAGGCAACCACTTTTGATGCTTCAACACCAAGCGCAAACATGAATGAGACTGGCATGCGCTATACAGTCGAAGAATTCCCGGGTTTGAGAGGCTTCTTCTTATGAAAAGCATTGATCCATTGTTGGGTAAAAAATACTCATCGTCTTACCACTGTGTTCATTTTGTGATTGACGCAGCCGCATATCTTTTAGGTTTGGATTATTCACAAAATTTCATTGGTTTTACATCGTCATTACACGAAAGCCTAAAAGCTGAAAGACGTACGATGGTGAAGAACAAAGAAATAGAAGTGCCAATTCAGGGTTGTATTGTCCGAATGAAAAATGCAAAAGGTAGCTCCCATGTGGGGCTTTTTTATTGTGGTCAAATTCTACATCTAACTGAGTTGGGTGTTCATTACTTACCAAAAATTTCGCTAGAAAAGTTCTACAAGGATTTTACATATTATGACCCGTGTGCGTATTTATCCAAACCAACTTGATAGCCAAGATTTTACTCAGATGAGAGTCAAAGATGCTCTCGAAACATTCAAGATTATTAAGAAAAAACACCCGCAAGCGCGGGTTTTTTTACGCCCTGCGTGTAGTCAAAACGACATCACGCCAACCGATCAAAAAAGCCTAGAGCGCTTTAAATTATTAGCAAGTTACAATGAATTAGATATTGTTTGTTGTGCTGGTGAAGCAGCAACAATTATTGCTGTGGTTTCTCTTGTGGTGTCGGCAGGTATGGCTTTATATACCTACCTCAATATGCCAGACATGGATGCACCAACACGCGGATCGCCTAATAATGAGCTGGCAAATCGAACCAACCGAGAGCGTATAAACGGTCGTGTTCCAGATATTATGGGTTGCGATAAATCAATCCCTGATCTTATTGCACCGCCATTTGAGTATTACCAAAACAATATTGCTGTTGAAGAAAACTTAATGTGTGCAGGACGTGGATATTACGATATACAAGAAGTTCAAGACGGCAATACACCGTTAGGTGCAATTGAAGGTTCTGCAGCTAGTTTTTATGATCCAGGAACCGATATCACAGGTACGCCAGCACTTCAAATAGGCGAAACTTTTACTCATAAGCCGCCATTAGCTGTACGCTCAAGTTCTGTAAACGGGCAATCTTTAGAAAAACCAAATGAAGTGATGCTTGAAGGTGGAGTGTACTTTACCAGCGGTGGAATAATTCACTCAACAAGCTCAGATTTTACATCATTATTCGCTGTAAATGATCGTGTATCGATCAACTATGCTGAATTTGTTGCACAAGGTTTGATTACATCGGGTGCTGTTAATTTTAATCAATATGATCAGTTGGTTTTCACAAGATCAGTAGATATATCGGGAATAGATGCTTTTAAAACTGTCACCATTACTGGTGCGACAACTTATAAAGATATAACAGTTACGAATGCTGAAACACTCGAAGAAGAAATTCAGAGAATTTATTTTGATCTATCTGGAACTTATTCAATCTCAGCAGCTACCAAAACAACAAGCGGCTCAAATTTTATCTACACATTGACATTAGATAATCCTGAATCAGTGAACCCAAGTTGGACACATATTGATTCAGAAAAATCCCTAAACGTGGGTGTGGAGTTATTAAATTCATCAAATGTGATGGATTTAGATGGTTATTACACTGTTGCCAGCGTGACATCAACAACCCTAGAGCTGACAAACGCCTCATCAATTAATAGCGATTGGTTAAAGTTGCCAACATTTAACAATGGGTCCACTCTTGGGCTGCCAACCGATACGCCTATTCATATTGAGAAATTAAACAATAAGTGGGTTGGTTGGTTTGAAGGCAAATTAGACGGTGCTGAGAAATGCGTTTTTAATATCATTATGCCAAATGGTATTTCAAACGTGACCAATAAGGGTAAATTCACTCACGCATGGCTTGAACTTCAAGTTCAGTGTGAGGCTTATGACGAGGATAATGTAAAGATTGGTCCAACCATATCCGAAACACTATTTTTGCAGTTTGCTACACGAGATCAAATTGCCCGCACTATCTCCATTGATTTACCAGTAGGCACACATCGAGTCAGATTTAGAGCAGCTAAGGTTCGTGCAGAAACTCGAAACTCACCTGTAACAGAGGCAAAGTTGAAGTCTGTGTTTTTAGTTAAAGATATGGACAAGCTGGTTTATGAGAATGTGACTATTGTTCGTAGTAAAACTATTGCAACAACTGGCGCATTATCACTTAAAGAGCGCGAATTAAATGCAGAACTCACTAGTAAACTTTACAGTTACTCAGCTGGCGAAAAATCTATTACACGAGTAGCCACAACAAAATTTGCTGACATCGTTTGTCATCTGCACACTGATCCACTGATTGGTCGTAGAGATATCAGCACACTTGATGTTGAGGGGTTGTATTCAACACAGAGTGAAATTGAAGGCTATTTTGGCACACAAAAAGCGACTGAATTTAACTATACGTTTGATCAATCTAACTTTTCATATGAGGAAAGCCTCGCACAGATTGCTTCATGTGTGTTTTCAAATGCTCGACGAGAAGGCTCTAAGATTCACTTTAGATTTGAAAAACTAAATCCGAACTCATCCATTCTCTTTAATCACGCAAATAAAAAGCCATTCACCGAGACTCGATCTCGAAAATGGGGAAAAAATCGTGAGTTTGATGGAGTGGAAATTACTTGGAAAGATCCAGATGATGAATGGATTGAAAAGACTGTTAAAATTCCACATGACCTAATTTCAAACCCTAAAAAGATCGAACTAAATGGTGTGACAAACAAGTTTCAAGCGCACTTCATTGGTCATCGAGCTTGGAACAAGATGAGGTATCACAAGCGAACTGTGAGCTTTACAGCGTATGGTGAAGCCGACTTGGTGACGATCAACGATCGTATTTCTGTGACTGATGATCGAAAGCTCTACAAGATGTTGAATAATCTTGATTTGGGCTTATTGAGTGGTGAGATCGTCGAATGGGATTTACAAACCATTCGTGTTTCGATACCTACAAATCTAGATCCAAATAAGTCATACACAATTCACATCCAGCACATCAACCGCAGTGTCGAGACCATGAGTGTGATACAAGGTAACGATGAATGTGAGTTGATTTTAGGTAGGCTTCCAATCATGCCCTTGATTACGGCTGATCAGAGTGAAGAAGGGGCTAAATACTCAATTACGCTTGATACTGAAGCAGAGAGTGAAGCATTCCTAATCATGGAAAAGTCCAATTCAGGTTATTTGGAAAGCTCAATAACAGCTATGAACTATGACAGTCGATATTATTCAAACGACTTTGATCACATTAACAATTTAATCTAATCCACGCCCTCATTTGAGGGCTTTTTTATGGGTGGGGTATGACTCAGAATTTTGACGAAATTATCGAAGGCACAATCATTGATGCTGGGACAATGGGTGAAGCACTTAAAGAGGATAAAATTGTAGTGACTCGCTATGGCAATACTTTTGAGTCGCTCCCAATGATTGCAAGAGAAGCTAAGCAAGCCACAGACCAAGTCGTAGAAGAAATCCGTCTACGAGGTGGTTATTTTAAAACATACAACACTTTGGATGAAGCAAATGCTGATATAGCGAATATACCACTTGTTGCAACCGTGAAAGTGCGTGATGTAGCAGAAGGTGGGGATTATTACAAAGAATCGCTAGAGGCTACAAGCTTAACAAAAAGCTCTTATGATCCATTATCAAGTTCAAAAAATTATACGGATCAAAAAACAGCGTTTTGGCAAGTTTCCAACACGAATGTAAAAATGTTTGACTCATTTTCAGAATACTCAGTTGGTTTTGTTGGTAAAAACGGAAAAATGCCATTTGGCATTAAAAAAGATGGCACTGTAGTTTCTGAAAAAATAGAAGCTCAGAATCTTGCTGTTGAAGAATTTAATGTGAATGAATTTCAAGCAGAACAACAAACTATCGCAAGCATGAAAATGCAAGCATTAGATCCATTCTCAGGGTATGTTTTTGGCATCGGCAACGGACATAAATACCCTTTTGCACTCCGCAATGATGGTGTTATTCAGATTGATAAATTGAAAGTCAATAAAATTGAACTTTCAACCGAAGAAACAAAGAGTGAAAAATTTGGAAAAGCATCTCAAGAATGGTGGATTCATCCAGTCCATACTTATACAGAGAAACCATACCCTCGCGTAATTTCTGGGGTTTATGGTGAAGATGGCTCAATCATTGTTGGTGAATATGTTATTGGCCAAGGCATTACAAAACAGTTTACAGTCGGTAAATCATCTGTAATTGATGATCATGATGCACCCTCGGTCTGGCACAAGGAGGGTCGTCGGGCTATTGTGATGTGGCAGCATCATGATCGCACAAAATATCTACTTGCACGCACTTCAACGAGAGATGGCGATATTAGTACGCTGGAGTACGCAGCGACTCAACAGATCAGCACCGGTACAAGCAATATTTCTTATACGCAACTGCATTATTCTGAGACTGAAAGTACAGAATCGGATGATATTTTCTATGTGTTTTCTCGCTTTGCTCAAACAGCGTGGGGTTTTACCAAAATTGCAGTAAACCAGCTAACCGGCATTATCACTACGCTTGATCAGCATAAAATTTTGTCAGCTTCTGGTCAGTACTATATGACTTCAACATTTGCTGAAAACAAAATCAGGATTGCTTCTTATTACAATCCATCGCAGGAATTGAATCAAATCCATTATTGGGAGATTGACTTAGAAACTGGCGCTATGACTGATCATACAGGCGCAGTGGTTGGGAATATTATTTCGCACAATAATTTGCCTGTTGACATATCAATGGTAACGCCTGTTTTGGAACATAACGCAGCAATTGATAGACGCATGTTTTATGTGCGCTCTTTGCCGATGTCTCCTGCGATTCTCTATTTAGAGTGGACGGCAGGACAGTTGCAAAGCACCGGAAACTATAAAGTAATTTCTCTTGAATCTGACGGCAGCTGGAAAATTCGCACCTATGCAGCATCAGGTAAGCCCTTTTATTCCAACTACTTCGACGGTGCATCATTTCCTGATCCATGTATGAAAGATGAAATTATTGTTTGCAGGTATGACAACGCAAACAACCAAGGTGTACTCGAACGAGTAATTAATGACAATGAAACAATGATTACGATTGAATCTGCACGCGTTGATGCAGAACATTTAATCAGACCTATTTCGCCAAGAAATGGTGGAAATTTGTGCACGTACGTTCAGTTGCATGCATACGCAACTACAAGTGCTTTCAGTTTTGAAAGTGACGTTAATTTTATATTTTTAAAATAAGGAAAAATCATGACTGGCGTAAAATTTATTATTGATCGTGACTTCGATTACGGTATTGATGTAAATGAAACAGACGTGCGCTTAAATGCTGGTTCATTAGTTTTAATTGAGCCAGCACGCGATGGAGCAGTTGGTATTCCAACCCACTTGGTGAACTATGCCGCTGATCAAGCACGCACAATCACAGGTGCAACAATTGACAGCATTGAAGTGCGCAATACTTTAGCAGAAGTGGGTGGGCTTGCAGAACGAACCTTAAAGGGTGCTTTACACGGCATCTACCCTCCGTCTGTCAGCTCTGGTACCCCGCGCGGGGTATTGTCTGGTGTTCTACCCATTGCTATTTTAGATTATATGAAAGCAAACCCCACACATGCTTACTACTTATCATTGCATGCTGTGGTAACCAAAATTTCTACGGTATCAGGTTCAGAGGGCATTACCATTGCTGGTGTAAATGCTACTGCTGATCCACAGGATGCTAGTCAAATTACACCGTTGATTTATCAAAATAAATCAACGGGTCGAGTTGCTGGCGGTCGCGATGCTGGTTCAGATATGCTAGGGCGTTCAGTGGCTGCAAATTACAATCAGCCATTTCATGTTGATGTGGGGCAGTCTAAGTTAGTCTTAAATACATCAACTTCACCCAGTAGCCTTCGCGAGGAAATATTTACAATTGGTAGTCCGTCTGCTACGTCAGGTCGCTACAACGGCAATCCTTCATGGGCGCTTTATAGTTTGTATTTAGAAGACTTAACTGTATCTGGTCAAACTTACGAACAAGCACATGAGAAATCGCAAGAAGTATTCAACTCACGTTTCTCGTCGGGAGGCATCTATGCTAATGACACATGGACTACCCCAACTTAACCCCGTAGACATCATTTGATGTCTTAAATATCCAACAAAAAGCATAAGTTCTAATCTTCAATTAAATCAGGGTTTTTATTACCAAAATTTAGGGGGTTTAATGTCCGAAAAGGCGCAGTTAGCAGTTGATGCAGCGGTTGCCGCGTCCACAGCTACAAAATTTACATATGGGTGTCTAGGTATAGGCGCCCTTTTTTTATGGGGATGCCATGTCTGAAACAACTACAGCAGTAGCAGAAACTTCAATAGCAGCATTGGGCTCAAAAGCGACTTTAGGTGGTAGTGCAACAAGTGCTGCCGCTTTTTTTATAGGTATTAATTGGATTGGATGGCTTTCACTCGGGATAGCACTGCTCGGTCTAATTATAAATGCTTATTTTTCATGGCAAAGAAATCGACGCGAAAAAGCTGAACATGAATTGCGAATGGAGCAACTAAGAGGTCGATGCAATGTCAAACAAGACTAAATTAGCTATAGCTCTAACAACCGCCATCACAGGCGGTTTTCTTATATATGGACCTAGTGAAAAACAGGTTCAAGAAACAGCAGTAAAAGAGGGTTTTACCCCGCGCCCAGTAATACCAGTACCTGGTGATGTGCCAACTATCGGTCACGGCACTACAGCTTACCCTGATGGAACTAAGGTTAAACTTTCCGACCCAGCCATTACAAGAAAAAAAGCACATGAGTATCTTAAGGCGCATATGAATAAAGATGCTGTGCGATTTAATAAGTCATTACAAGGTGTGAAGTTAACCCAAACAGAATACGACCTTTACTTTGATTTTACTTATCAATTTGGGATTGGTGCATGGTCAAGCTCTTCTATGCTGCGCAACTTGAAAGTAGGCAAATACAAGGCCGCTTGTGAATCTTTACTTAAGTGGAGATATGTCGCGAAGCGTGACTGTTCTATTCGCTCAAATGGGTGTTATGGGGTTTGGCTGCGCCAGAAAGAACGCCACACAAAATGCATGGAGGTTAATTAATGTCAGCACTTATAGCCAAATTTTACGAAGCCGTCATCATTGCACTGACGGCTTTTTTATTAGTTGCACTTATTGGGTTTGGAATTCAGTCATGGCGTGTAAGCCACTGGCAAAACAAATTTAATGGTGCTGATGCAGAATGTGTTGAGCGAATAAACAAAGTTAATCAAGCCTACCAAAGCGCTTTAGAGGCTTGGAAAGCAAAAGTATTCATTGTTGAAAATGAACTCGAAGCCGAACGCAACAACATCAAAATTGAATTTAGAGATATTCGACATGAGACTCAAAAAATCATTACTGACCGCATTTACACTGATTGCAAGTTTACTGATGACGGCTTGCTTATCGCCAAAACCGCCATCGCTACCGCAAATTCCAGCAAGCCTATTAATTGATTGCCAAGATTTAAAGCAATTGGAGACTGGCGAAATGGGTGAGGCATTAATTTGGATTGTTGATACTTCTGAGCAATACGCAGATTGTAGAGCTAAAGTTAAAGCATTTATTAAAATCCATCAGCCCTCTAAATGAGGGCTTGCACAGCTCATTCGATTACAACGAATGTGAATGTTGGGGTATGTGTTGGAGTAGTTTAAATAACCCTAGATAATTACTAAGAATATCTATTAATCCAAGTTTTAGTTCGCTTAAAAAGCTTTAAATCAGCGTAAAAGAATGGGAACAACTCACCATAGTAGGGGAGTTTAACCAAGCTATTTAAATCAGTATTAGGCCCATTATTACAATCAATTGAGATTTTATCCAACATTCTATAAATGGGTTTTAAGGTCTGAATTAGATCATTCATTATATAAGGTTTAGATCGCTGTACTATATATTGATACATAAGAAGGTCAAGCCGCATTAATGGTTGTCCACTAAAGTCCAGATAATAAGTAAATCCAGCTGCATTTGGATACTTGTTATAATGTTTTAACAGTTCTGACTCTATTTTTTCACCTTTTACATACTCTCTTAAATAAGCCTCAGATATCTCCGCCCAACTATGAATTGGATGTTTGTCATACCTTTCATATTTGTTGGTTAATTTATTTAGATTTTGATAGCGCGTTTTATTGGCGTACGAACTTAAAAAATTAAATAGTTCGTAAGCCTGATGCTCTGTATCCAGCAGGGCGATTGGCGTGTTGTATTTGCTTCCTATTTCTGCGCAGCTATTAAAAAGTTTTATAAGATTATGGCCTTTCTTTTCTAAAAACTTAGCATCTGGTTTTTGGAAATTATTCGTATACATGTACTCTGACACTAAAGCTATTTTCAAAAAACGCTCTATACCGATACTTAAATTAAAAAATGAGGAATAAAATAATCCATCTTTATTATCATAAATGTTGGCTTTTGTTAGAAATTCGATTCCAGACAACATAGAAGATTGGATTAAATAACATTCTTGAAGCAAATCATTAAAATCGCTATTGCCGTACAATAAATTCATCATTTAAAATTTTATCCTTAATTAAATTTTCGGCCTGAATTTTAGTTTTTCTACTCATTAACTCCACACCCCACTCAAAACCACATAATTACTCTGCAAATTTAAACCCCACCCAGGCTCCTTCCTAAAAACCTCACCATTCCTAATCGTGTGTTCTATGTAAAAATAGACCCATGTTTTCATTATTATTCCTTCCAGCTATCCACCATATCAACCAAATCTTGCATCATGTTTACCCACTAACAACCTTAGCCCCATTCCAAAATTCACCTCTATTGCGCAACAATATTTTTTCAGCAACACCTCTGTCAATAAAAGTCTTTGCCTTTTCCTCATCATCTGTCCAGTACCATCCGCTTTTTATCTGCATATTAATTTCTGACACTTCCAAATAATCTGACTCATCAACAATATCTTGATAAGCTAAAAATTTGCCGTTCTTTTTGATATAGATGGGGCGCATGAGATTTCACCTTTCTATTTTAAATTTGACTTAAATATAGCAACGCTTAATTAGCTTTAATTACACCTGCTTCTTTTAAAATCCATTCTTCAATTCTTGTGTGGTGTACTCGCAGTAAATCTACAGGTCTGTCCTTATAATGCTTCTCAGCTGTTGCACTTGGCTTATGACCCATAATCTGTGCAACAACACCAGTTGGTATTTCAAGCCACTCGGCTAAATTTGAGAACGAACGACGTAAGTCGTGGATAGTAAATTTCGGCAAACCTTTTTCTTCTAAAGCTGCATAGTAGCTTCTTCGTATATCAGTAATATGACCAGACTTGGATTGTTCTGACCAAAAAACAAAGTCTAACTCGGGGTGTTTTGGAAGTTTTTTAAACAATTTTTCCACATAGGGGGTCATAGGGATAATACGATCTTCTTGCTCGACCTTATCCCATATAGAAATCGTTTTCCATTTAAAATCTAATTGTGAGTAGGTGAGAGAGCGCATTGACTCAGATCGTGGACCACACAAAATACTGATCTGTAAAAATGTCTTATGCATGATGTTTTGAATATCATTTACCGCTAAAAACCAATCCCTTAACTGATTTCTTTGCACCGAATTTTTAACAGGTTTAAGTACAGGAACAGCACGACGAACACGTTTTGCTTGATGCACTTTGGCGTCAATTAAATGCATATAGATGTCATGCTCTTGACACCAGTTTATGCATGATCTCGCGATTCTAAAACCAAGTGCTGCACGCCCTGGTCGTGTCTCAGCTTCTTTTGTCTGCCAATCGATCAGAGTGTCTGATGTGATTTTAACAAGTGGGATGTCCAACATTGATGCAAGAGCACCAGGTACTGTTAATCCCTTACCCCTAATTTTTTCTTCACCACCTCGGTGTGACAGTTCGATGTGGTCTCGCAAGTGACGATCCGACCAAAGATGCTTATTTGCATTTACATATTCTGCGAACACATCGCCAAACGTGATTTTTTCATTTTGCTTAGATTGAGAAAATTCATCATTTTTTTGATCTTCCTCAGCCTTGCTTCTTCTAGGGTCTATACCTTGGTCACAGAGTTGTTGTAGTCGCCTAGATTCTTTTCTAGCATCATCTAACGACCAAACGTTTACATCGCCAATGGTTATGCGTAAACTTTTACCTGAAGCACGACCTTGAAAAATGTAAGATCGATTCTCATTTTTTGTAACCCGAACAGAAAGACCAGGTGAATCTAGGTCCCAATAGAAAATTTGATTTTTGCCATCAGTGGGCTTTTCAAGCTTTAAGACCTTGGCGGTCGTGAATTTGAGCTTCATTTGCTTACAAGTGCTTACATCAGGGGTGGTGTAAGCACTATGTAAGCAAATTAATTCACTAATGGTCAACAAAAATAAATACTGTATTTGATTAAGTGTTTAATTTAATAAGACATTTAGCGTGTTTTTCAACATTGATAAATAGTGGTAAATTGGTAAAATTCAGGACTCATAATCCGTTGGTTGACAGTTCAAGTCTGTCTGGGCCCACCAAATAAAACGACCACTTACGCGCATTAATCGTAAGTGGTTTTTTATTTTTTAAATTTTGGTAAGCAAATGGTAACAGCTTAAAACATCAATTATTTATAGTGACCTTTAGGGAATAAAGAGTTCAAAGATAGAATATCCTGATTTAATCAATTTTAATGATTGTTCTACAATCTTGTTCAAAAGTCGATTTTTCCTAAGCTATTTAAATTTAATAGATAATTTGGATATGGGTTACACTCAATTTAGTAAATCTTTGAATAAGTGTATGAAATCTATTCATTTGGATTTAGACAATGATTGCAGTCTAAAAAATTCGGTCAATCAAGACACATGCTTATTTTTTTTCAACACTTAGAACTTCAAAAATTCTGTATTTTAGTAGAGTATTTAACCTCAACCAAAAGCCAACAGATCACACGTAATATAGCGGGCTTTCCAGCCTTTGTAGCCATTGCCGATCGTGTCCAATCGGATGACGATATGGCACCCCTTGAAGCAAGTCAGGATTATCCAAAATCAATCGATAAAGTTTGGCATTTTTCAGGGTAAGGTCGTGATATTAAGGATTTTGAGTTATTTCTTCATCAGGCTAGTTCAGCTCAGATTAGAAATTTACTTTTGATCACTGGTGATAAGCTTAAAGAGCATAGTGATGGGAATGATCAATTTGAACGTACCCGATATCTAGAATCGATTAATGCAGTGATGTCCGCAAAGAATTATGGTGGCTTTAATATAGGTGTAGCATTTAGTCCCTTTAAATATACTGAGGCTGAGCATTATGCTCAATATTTAAAATTACATAAAAAATTTAGTGCCGGCGCAGATTTTATTATTACTCAATTAGGGTATGACATGGATGCCTCAAAAGAGATAAAGTCTTTTCTAAATCATTACCATTACAAACAAAAAATACTGGCTTGCGTTATGCCACTGAGCTTGGCACGGGCCAATTTTATAGTCAAAAATAAAGTCGCTGGTATTGTGATTACACCTTATATGTTGAGTTGGCTGAGGAAAAACAGAATGGATTGGCTGAAAATGCGTATAAGCGGTGTGCCATACAAATATTGATGTGTAAGCTTTTAGGTTTTAATGGTGTTCATCTTTCAGCATGCGAAAATTCAGAAGAACAGAAGGTTCTGCAAAATTATATTAGCAATATCAACATGATGATTTAGAGGAACTTGAAGCACGCTGGAAATCTCTTTGGCAGATTAAGACTGGAGATGAGTTTGTTCCAGAATTAACTTATGATGCGCGTCAACCGACATTAGGTCAGCTGATTAAATATCATCATTTGCATGTCATGCATAAAGCCCTTTTTGAGTCCAAAATCTCTAAAGGTGTAGGTAGGTTTATTTTTAAAGCGTCCTTTTGGGATAATGAGTTGGCATCAAAAACTTTGTTAAAAACCGAATTTAAGTCAAAACATATGGTTGTGGGCTGCGAAAATTGTGGTCAATGTAGATTGGCTGATACTTTATATATTTGCCCTGAAACATGTCCTAAAGGACTTGCAAATGGTCCTTGCGGTGGCACCACATTAGATCGATGTGAGTTTGGAGATCGTGAATGCATTCACTCTGTAAAAGCCCGATTAGCCAAAGCCGTAGGACATACTGACGTTTTAAAAGATACCCTGATTGCAACCGTACCCATTGAAGTTCGTGGAACCAGTTCTTGGAAAAATTGGTTTTTGGGAAAAGTTTAAGTCTTTTCAATTTCTTGTATGGGTTGATTTATAGTATTGAAATGCAATTATTAATTAGCGTTATATAGGGGCTTAAATTAAATTATCCTATAAATCTAAAAGCCAAAATTTAATCTATTTTCCTATATATCAATATTTACTGATTCTTAAATTCTCATGATGGCTCTATAATTTATTTATTACATAGATGTAAAACGAGAATTAAGGATGAGCATAACGCCCATTAAGTCAGGCACTGGCAATTTAGCTAATGTGATTTATCAACAAATAAAGAATGATATTTTTAGCTTTAAGCTCAAACCTGGACAACGTTTTACTGAAACGGACCTTTCTGAAAAGTATGAGGTCAGCCGTACCCCAACACGGCAAGCACTGTATCGTCTTGAACAGGAAGGCTATGTGAATGTGCATTTCCGCAGTGGTTGGGAAATTAAGCCTTTAGATTTTACCTTTTATCAGGAGCTCTTTGATTTACGTATGATCTTGGAAAAAGAGGCTGTTAAACGTTTATGCGTAATGGATCATGAGCAATCTGAAGAATTACAGAATTTAAAGCGATTATGGCTTGTAGACGAACAGGACTATAACCAGAACACCCAAGCATTGGTGCTGCAAAGTGAAGATTTTCATTGTGCCTTGGTTAGAGCTGCAGGAAATCGTCAAATCGCCAAGATTCATCATGAAATCAGTGAAAAAATCCGAATTGTGCTCAGTCTAGGCGCTATGCGTGAATTCGATATCCAGCATGCTTATCATGATCATGCTGCAATACTTAGATGTATTTTAGCTCGTGATGCTCATGGGGCGATCCATTTAGCAGAACATCATGTCTTACATAGTATTGAAGACGTGAAGAAAATTACCCTTAAAATATTTTCAACTGTTTAGGATAATTTATTAAAAAAATGCCAATTTTCAAAAATTGGCATTTTTTTTGCTTCTAATCCATATCTTGTATACAAGAATGTACACAAAACTAATCCAGCGATGCTAGAACAACTTGCGCTTAGTTTTAGTGCATTAATTTTATGAATAGTGCACCAATTTGAAATCACTATTTGTAAATGCATCAATATTGTGCGTATAGATGAGGATAGTTTTTTTGAAATCGCGTGTAGTTTTTTTAATGAGTTTGGTTGGTATAAATGATCAGGTGATTGCAACAGATCAGGTCAAAACCTTAGATACGATTTATGTCAGCACAACTTTAGCCTCAGAATCTACACAGCAATCTCAAGCTTTAAGCAAGTTTCAGCATGATCTATTGGATATCCCGTTTAATAAAAGCCATTTGTCGCAAGACGTTATCCAGCAGCAAGATATTCAGCGCATGGATCAAGCCCTCAGCATCGTGAGTGGGGTATTGCATCAAAATAATTATGGTGGGGGCTTTTGGGATAACTATTCATTCCGAGGATTCCAAGGCAATCCCAATATGGGGGTGAATGCCATTCGTAATGGGCTAAGTGTCAATCGTGGCATTTCTGCACCTAAAGATATGGTCAATATTGAATCACTGGATTTTTTAAAAGGTCCCAGTGCCGCACTGTATGGACGTGGTGAGGTCGGTGGGGCATTGAATGTCACCACAAAAAAACCAAAATGGACGTCTGAAACAACGCTTAATCTTCGTGGGACAACACAAGATGAATATCGTTTAAGTCTTGAACAGACCGCGCCAATCAGCGATGCGTTGGCGTATCGAATAGCCGCTGCAATGGAAGATAACCAGTCTTTCCGTGATCATGTCAGTAGCCAACGTTTATTTGTCGCGCCACAATTCTCATGGAAATTATCTGAAAATACCCAAGTGGATTTAGATACTGAATTTACCCAGCATCTAGGCACATTTGACCGTGGTATCACGGCTGTCAACAACCAGTTATTGATGGATCCAAAGACCTTTACGGGTGAGCCTTCTGATGGTGATATGCGCGTCAAAGACAATCTCTATCAAGTACGATTAAAGCATCAGCTCAATGACGCATGGCAGATGAATGCTGCGATCAGTTATAAAGATGCGCAAATGGTCGGCTATTCAACAGAACCACGCAAATTACAGGTCGACCTTGAAACATTAGAGCGTCAGCGTCGTCATCGTGATTATCAGACCGAGGATATGCTGCTCCAAAGTGAATTACTTGGTCAACTGCAACTCGGTCATGTTCAGCATGAATTGGTACTCGGTGCAGAAACAGGGCGTTTGGACTTTATGCAACGTCAATTGCGTCTTAATCACTCGGCTGCTCAGCCAAATTGGATCAACATTTACAATCCCACTTATGGGCAATTTAGCTCTGAACTACCTTTACATACCGATTCCGATGAACGTCAGCAGTACATGGCTGTGAATGTACAAGATCAGATCTTTTTTAATGACCAATGGAATGTGTTATTCGGAGGTCGATTCGATCGTGTCGAACAGCGCTTCATCAACCATCGCACGCAGTTCAAGGATCAGAGTACAGCACAAAAGTTTAGCCCACGCATAGGCCTTAATTACCGTCCTACACCAGCACTGTCTGTATATAGCAATTATGGTGAAGCATTTTCCATGAATAATGGCATGGGTCGTACAGGGGAGACGTTTGCACCTGAAACAGCGAAAAGCTATGAAATCGGCGCGAAATACCAATGGCAAGATCACAGTATGCTTAGCATCGCCTTGTTTGATATGAGCAAAAAAAATGTCCTGATGACGGATGCGATTGACCCAAACTTTGAAGCTGCAGTCGGTGAAGTGAAAAGCAAGGGACTTGAAATTGACTTCAACCATCGTATCAATGACCAGATGCTGGTGTCAGCAGGCTACGCCTATATGGACGCCAAAGTCAGCAAAGATGATGTGTTGCCTGCAGGCTCAGCACTGAGCAACGTACCCAAACATAGTGCACATGTCATGGCAAGTTATGACCTTTGGCAAAATACGCAACATGCAGCAGGTCTAAATTTCAACCTCAATTATGTCGGGCAACGGAGTGGAGACAGCCCAACCAATACGGCTAATGGTTTCAGCTTACCTGCCTATACCGTATTGAACCTTGGGGCTTATTACCAAGCAAATCCAAATTTACGCTATCAACTGAATATTCATAATCTGTTAAACGAGGAATATTATCTATCCAGTTATAGCCATGTATGGATTCAACCCGGTGAGCCGATCAAAGCAGCGTTATCGGTACAGTGGCAATACTAATGCAAAGATTTATTGTCCTTTTACTGAGCTGTGTACTGTTGGGTTGTACGGCAACAGAGCAACCGATATCAGCAAAAATACAAAGCCCAACATCGCACTGTGTGGTTGATAGCTCAGAGACCGAAGTCTGCCTAGCTCAGCCAGCACAGCGCATTGTGTCCTTGTTTGAATCAGGTTTAGACGGGCTATATATGTTAAGGCAGGGTGCAAAGGTCGTGGGGATTCCTGCTGAGGTGTATTTACAGCCTTTGTTATTTGATGCCTACTCAAAAATGGATCCGCGTATTGCAAATAAAGAACTTACCACACCTTCGCAAGGTTCAAATGCCACTAATATTGAAAGCTTAATGCTGTTAAAGCCGGATTTGGTCATTTTAGTCAGTGGACAAACACAAACCATTCAATTGCTTAGACAGTTTGGTATTGCGGTCTATGTGATGGAATCAGGCACTTACGATCAGGTGAAAGAAGAGCTGTATGAAATTGCACAGCTTACAGGTGCTGAGCAACGGGCTAAAGAAATTCTCGAATTTTCAGATGCGCTTCTGGCTGAAGTGGCATTCACAACCTCAAAGCAAAAATATAAGCAATCAATATATTACGCATGGTCAGGTGGGCGAATTTATTCAACTTCAGGACGCAAATCGATTACCAATGATTTTATTGAATTGGCAGGGGCTTACAACGTGGTTAAAACGGAGACCAGTCAACCGAATGTCAATCCTGAAACACTGATTGAGTGGAATCCTGACAATATTGTGCTGTGGAATACCGACCCCAAACTGATTTATCAGCGTAAAGAATTGCAAGGTCTAAAAGCAGTGCAACAGCAGAAAGTATTTAATCTCAGCCCTGCATTTATCTATAACCCACATACCATCAAAATTATTGTGACTGCGATTTATCTACATCATCACATTTATCCTGACACCTCAGACTTAGCAGTTGAAGCTTTGCAACTCAAGATTTTACAGAAGCTCTATGGTCAGAAAATTGCCAAGGAGTTGATGTCATGAGCCATACCTCATGGAAATACACTTGGTTTTATCCATTGCCGATTCTGCTGATTTTTGTGTCGCTGTTGCTCGGCCCCAGTCAAACATTAAACGCAGGGGATTATGCACTATGGTTTATCCAGTGGATATTTGGTACAGCGTATTTTGATGCGCAACAATTTAGCTTGATGCAAAATATTGTCTTCAATATTCGCCTACCACGCATCTTATTAACCTTTATGGTCGGGGCGGCTTTGGCAACAGCCGGCAATGGTTTACAAGCTTTATTCCGCAATCCCTTAGTAGATTCATACGTACTCGGGATTTCTTCAGGTGCCGCCTTTGGTGCGGCTTTAGCATTATCTTTGAGTTGGTTATCGCCCAATTTATCGGCGTTTATTTTTGGCGTATGTGCAGTGGCATTAACCTATGTGTTTGCCCAGCAAAAGCATGAAAGCCAAACTTCATTGGTGATGGTGATTTTATCCGGCATGATTGTTTCAGGTCTGTTTTTAGCAGGACTGACCATTATTCAATATTTAAGTGATCCTTTTAAATTACAAGCGATCGTGCAGTGGACCATGGGGAATTTACATCAGGCATCGTGGCAGAAAGTCCAATATGCGATTGTGCCGATTACGGTGGCTTTAATGGGCTTATACGCCATGCGTTGGCGCTTGAATCTGATGGCATTGGGAGCTGATGAAGCACAAGCTGTGGGGGTGAATCCGAAGTGGGAGCAACTCATACTGATTGTATTGGTGACGCTATGCACCTCTACTTCAGTGGCTGCTGCAGGCATCATTAGTCTATACGGACTATTTATGCCGCATATTGTGCGCATGCTGGTCGGCCCTGACCACCGCTACAGTATTCCTGCCAACATGATTCTAGGCGGTAGTTTTTTACTGCTGATTGATAATTTTTCACGAGTTATACTGAGCTTTGAAATTCCAATCGGCATTTTCACCATGCTCCTCGGTGCGCCATTTTTTTTATTATTGATCAAAACACAAAGGACGGCTTGGGCATGATTCATATTGAACAGTTGAACTATGCCTATGGGCATAAACACGTGTTAAAAAATATTCAGCTTGAATTCTCAGCGCATCAGTTCTCGGTGATTTTAGGTCGCAATGGTTGTGGCAAATCCACCTTATTTAAGCTGATGGCAGGTTTAGAACAGACCACAGATGGGCAAGTACTTTATGCGGGTCGGGCTTTAGAACATATAAAAGGCAAGGAAAGGGCCGCGCTACTTGGGTTTTTACCGCAGTTCCATAAAACGGTTTTCCCATTTTTAGTTAAAGACGTGGTGATTACAGGTCGGGCTGCATTCAGTCGATTTCGACCATCCAAGCAAGATTGGGACATGGTTGATCAGGCTTTAATGGATCTCGATATCGAACATTTAAAAGAGCGTCCTTATACCGAGCTGTCAGGGGGGGAACGTCAATTGGTGATGATTGCCCGTATTTTGGTACAAGCACCAAAAGTGATTTTATTAGATGAGCCGACTAATCATTTGGATGTTTATTATCAATCTTATTTGATGAAAAAACTACGTCAATTGTCGCGACAGAATTTTACTGTGATCGCTATTATGCATGACCCGAATTTGGCATTTTTATTTGCCGATCATTTGTTCTTTATGCGTGAACATGAAGTGATTCGTCCTGATTCAAAAGCGCGTCTCACCGATCCGAAATTTTTAAAAAGCGTCTACGATGTCGAGTTTCATGAAGCTATGATTCAAGATAAAACCATTGTTATCCCTGATCATTCTTGGTTGTAAAATGAATTTAACCTATGAAACACTGCAATCCGCCGATCAATCTGTCATTCAATTTGCTTTATATTCACGGCAGCTTTTATTTCCAGAACTGTATGGTGCTTGTATTCCAAAAGATATTGCCCAGTTTGAGCAGTACTATGTGGACAGTCCTTTAGGCTGTTTTATCGTGGTCAAAAATCAAGCCAAAATTATTGCAACGATTGCTTACCGTGCCTATGACGGACGTTTTGATTTGGATATTGCTGAAGGTGCTGTTGAGGTGGTCAAACTTTTTGTACTGCCTGAATATCGTCGACAAGGCATTGCCACGCAACTGTGTCAGTTATTATTTACACATGCCGAGCAACACGGCATAGAAACCTTGTATTTGCATACACATCCATTTTTACCTGCAGCGGAGCAATTTTGGCGTTTACAAGGTTTCGACGTGATTAAACGTGAGTGGTTAAAAACTTACAATACCATTCATATGTTAAGAACTATAAAATCTGATCATCGATTTTGAAATTTAGCCATAAGCTTAATTATTTATATAGATTATAGCTAAATACTGAAGTAATCAGTCTAGATCATCCAGAGCATTTGAATAGAATTTCACACCTATTTTGATGCGATCACGCCCTTGGCTCATACGCCAACGATTAGTATCACGTAAGGAATAGGCGCAACCACAATATTCCTGTTGGTAAAACTCCTCTTTTTTGCTGATTTCGAGCATACGCACAGCACCACCATTCTTACGCCAGTTGTAATCCCAATAAGTTATCCCTTCATAATGTGAAGCTGAACGATGACCACAGTCGTTGATTTGCTTCATATCTTTCCAACGGGAAATACCAAGCGAACTACTTATTAGACTGAAGCCATTTTCAGCTGCATATAAAGCTGTACGTTCAAAACGCATGTCAAAACACATAGTACAACGAATGCCTTTTTCAGGTTCATTTTCCATACCTTTGGCGCGTGCAAACCAATTGTCTGTATCGTAATCACAGTCGATAAAAGGAATGTTATGTTTTTCGGCAAAGCGAATATTTTCTTCTTTACGAATTTCATATTCTTTGACAGGGTGAATATTGGGGTTATAAAAAAAGATCGAAAAGTTGATGCCTGATTCAATCAGGGTTTCCATCACTTCACCCGAGCATGGTGCACAGCAGGAATGAAGTAGAAGTTTGTCGTGACCTGCTGGGAGAGACAGTTTTTGACGTTCAAGTTTGTTTGACATGGTTATATAGGTTTAAATTTAAACCCTATATTTTAAAGATTGAGTTGATAATTAAACCTCTAATAAGCTGATATTTTCTAAGGTTAGGTTGAGATAAATTCACTTGAGCACCATTTGAGTGAACGGAATCGCATCCGTATACCAGTGATCTACTCATTAACTGCATGGATAAGTTAGCTCATCTATTCTAAATCGCTTTGAAATAGCGAATATGCTTTAACATGAGGGATTCTCATCTTAAGCTGAATTTATATCGTTTTACTCACTTTATTATTCACGTTTAAATACAGCCATTCAGAAATTTAGCTTTTTATAAAATTTTAGGTGGCAATCTCCATGAGTACAGCATTTGAGTGTTCAATTAAACGTATCCGTTTTGATGAAAACTATACGCCAGCAGAAAGTACACGTTTGACTACAAACTTTGCTAATTTGGCTCGTGGTGAAAGTCGTCAGGAAAATCTGCGCCGTACACTTGCGATGATCAACAACCGTTTTAATAACTTGGCGACTGTCGATAATCCTAAAGGTGATCGCTATTCACTTGAGATCGACATCATTTCTGCAGAAATTGATATCGAAGGCAATGGACAAACTTTCCCATTTATTGAAACACTGAAAAGTGTGGTGATTGACCACCAAACAGGTGAACGTATTGAAGGTATGATTGGCAATAGCTTCTCATCTTATGTGCGTGATTATGACTTCAGTGTGGTATTGCCTCAGTTGGGTTGTGGCGTGGGTGAAAAACCTGAAGATTTTGGTGATCTACATGGCAAATTGTATAAACATTTGGTGAATTCAGCAGTATTTAAAGCAGAATTCAATAAAGAACCAGTAATTTGCTTAAGTGTTTCAACCTCTAAAACCTATTACCGTACCACCAACGTACATCCTATTTTGGGTGTGGAATACAAAAATGATGAATATTCACGTACCGATGAATATTTTGCCAAAATGGGCTTACGTGTACGTTATTTCAAACCTGAAGGTGGTAACGCACCACTCGCATTCTATTTTGCTGGCGATTTAGTCCGAGACTACACTGATTTTGAATTGATCAGTGCGATTGCGACCATGGAAAGTTTCCAACGCATCTATCGACCTGAAATCTACAACACCAATTCTCCTGCAGGTGTGGTGTATCAACCAAGTTTAAGCTATGGCGATTATTCACTTACACGTGTGGTGTATGACCGTGTAGAACGTGCTGAGTTAGCAGTCAAACAAGGTAAATGGACAGAAGAAAATTTCATTAAGCCTTATCAAGACATTTTAAATGAATGGGCTGAAAATTTCGAAGTCGAAACAGCTGCTTAAAACATCCAATTGATATACAGATTCACGAATTTAGAGAAAGAAGATTAGACATGGCACTTACACCACCGAAATTATTACTCCCAACTTCAACTGCGGGTAGTTTACCGAAACCATCTTGGTTAGCTGAGCCTGAAAAACTATGGTCTGCATGGAAACTCGAAGGGGAAGAGCTTCTTGAGGCAAAACGTGATGCATTGAAATTATCATTACATGAGCAAGTCACTGCTGGTATTGATATCGTGAGTGATGGTGAACAAACCCGTCAGCACTTCGTCACTACATTTATTGAGCATCTTGAAGGTGTGGATTTCGAAAAGCGTGAAACCATGCGTATTCGTAATCGTTATGATGCAAGTGTACCTTCTGTTGTGGGCGAAGTTTCTCGTAAACAATCGGTATTTGTTGAAGATGCGAAATTCTTGCGTAGCCAAACCAATCAGCCAATTAAATGGGCGTTGCCTGGTCCAATGACCATGATTGATACTTTATTTGATGGTCACTACAAGAGCCGTGAAAAATTGGCTTGGGAATTTGCCAAAATTTTAAACCAAGAAGCTTTAGAGCTCGAAGCAGTAGGCGTGGATATTATCCAATTCGATGAACCGGCGTTTAATGTATTCTTCGATGAAGTAAATGATTGGGGGGTACCAACCTTAGAGCGTGCACTTGAAGGTTTAAAATGTGAAACTGCGGTTCATATTTGCTACGGTTACGGGATTAAAGCCAATACCGATTGGAAACAAACTTTGGGTAATGAATGGCGCCAATACGAAGAGTCATTTCCGAAGCTACAACAATCTAAGCTCGATATTATTTCGCTTGAATGCCAAAACTCACGTGTGCCAATGGATTTGATTGAATTGATTCGTGGTAAGAAAGTCATGGTCGGTGCAATTGATGTGGCAACTAATCAAGTTGAAACCGCAGAAGAAGTCGCGAATACCCTGCGTAAAGCTTTGCAATTTGTGGACGCGGATAAGCTTTATCCATCAACGAACTGTGGTATGACGCCGCTCTCTCGTCAAGTGGCACGTGGCAAGCTTGAGGCTTTAAGTGCTGGAGCTGCCATTGTCCGTAAAGAGCTAGAAGCTTAATCAAACGTAGTCTTGCATTAATCAGGGCAAATCGTCGCAAGATCATTTGTTCTGTCTAATGTACGACACGTCATATGTATATTTGAGATGAAAGAGATGATTGAAGCAACAGACTTTAGAAATGCAATGTCTTTACTTACAACTGCGGTAAATGTGATTACAACCTCAGGCGAAGCAGGGATGCATGGCTTTACTGCATCTGCGGTATGTAGTGTCACAGATACTCCGCCAACACTATTAGTCTGTATGAATCAGTCCTCTCGTTCACATGCACATTTTGTTGAAAATAAAATCTTAGCTGTAAACGTACTGAGTACTCAGCATGAACAGCTTTCGAATGCTTTTGCTTCAAGCAAGCTCAGCTCAGAAGATCGCTTCAGACTAGGTGATTGGATTGATTTAAAAACTGGGTCGCCGATTTTAGAAGATGCTTTAGTCAGTTTTGATTGCGAGATTGAGAATATTCAACAAGTCGGTACACATAGTATTTTTTTATGCCGTGTGACTGCAGTAAAGCAAAGTAATCAAGAAGAAAGTTTGGTGTACTTTAACCGTGCTTATCATCAAGTGGGTCAGTTGGAACACGCTTAACTCAACCCCTTAATCCCTTCATCTTTTTAAAAGTTAGTCTATTGTGGAACTTATAACATTTTTAATCATCGGTGCATTTGCTGGTTTTGCGGCTGGGCTGTTTGGTGTAGGCGGTGGTACGATTATTGTGCCACTACTTTTTATTGTCTTTACCCAAATGGGTTATGATCATGATGTCATTATGCATCTGGCACTAGGAACATCTTTAGCAACAATCGTTGTCACTTCGATTAGCTCATTAATGGCACACCATAAAAATGGTGCTGTGCTATGGCCTGTATTTAAAAATTTAGCTCCACCCATGGCCACCGGCTGTTTTGCAGGTGCTGGAATTGCTGGTTTGTTACCGGGATTACATCTTCAAATCATGGTCGGCTTATTTTTGATTTGGGTGGCGTATACTATGTTTACAGGCGCGAACAAAGCAGTTAATTCAACAATGGCTCTTCCTTCATCAAGTCAGCAAGTTGCAGCAGGTAGTGTCATTGGGATTGCATCGGCACTCTTTGGGATAGGTGGTGGTAGTCTGACCGTTCCATATCTGAATCGTTATGGGGTGGTGATGCAAAAGTCTGTCGGTACATCTGCTGCTTGTGGATTACCAATAGCTCTAGCTGGTGCTATAGGGTTTATGGTTTTTGGTATGACTGCTGAGATCAATGTGCCGAATACCATCGGGTATGTTCATATTTATGCTTTCATTGGCATTAGTGTGATGAGTTTTATAACAGCAAAATTTGGTGCCAAAACTGCACATGCCTTATCGCCAGCAATGTTAAAGAAATGTTTCGCTGTCTTGTTGGTTATCATAGGAAGTATCTTCCTTGTAAAAGGATTGATTTAATTTCACCCAAATGTCTTATCAGCCTAGATAGCTCACTTAATGTGGGCTAAAGCGAAGATTTTAATATGTCCCTAGAGGGATCATGATTTGAGTTTTTTCCCATATGATCGAACTAAAACATTTGAAAATGCTATTGGCTTTGAGAGAGCATGGCTCTTTAGTCGCTGCAGCGAGTGATCTCTGCATTACACCTTCAGCCGTATCTCATCAGTTACGTGAGCTTGATCAGTGGATGGGGGTTGAAGTCGTCAACCGCAAGACGAGACCAATTACTTTTTCTAATGTTGGCTTAAGACTGTTGCAGTTAGCGGATGAAATTTTACCGCAAGTTCAGATTGCTCAAAGCGATATCACGCGTATTATCCATGGGCAAACTGGTAGAATTACATTTTCTTCAGAATGCCATAGTTGTTTTGATTGGCTCATGCCGATATTAAATCAGTATCGAAACCAATATCCTGATGTTGATTTAGATTTCGCATCAGGGTTTGAAGCAAATCCTCATGAATTGCTACAAAATGGCGAATTTGATTTGTTGATTACTGCAGACCCAATTGCATTAAAGGGAGTTGAATATTTCCCAGTATTTGAATATGAATCACGACTTGTTTTATCTACAACACATCCTTTGGTACGTGCAAAAAACATTACTGTTCAAGATTTAGCTGATGAAACGCTGATTACATTTCCAGTAGACAAACATCGTTTAGATATCATGTCGAAGTTGTTCATTCCTGCAAATATTCTTCCAAAAAATATTCGAACCACAGATCTGACCCAGATGCTGATTCAGTTAGTCGCAAGTGGGCGTGGAATCGCAGCTTTACCAGATTGGGTGGTAAACGAATATGAAACCAAAGGGTGGGTCACTTCACGTCGCCTAGATTGCGTTGCACCAGAGGGGTTAAGGCGTACTTTATATGCAGGTTTTCGAACTGAAGATAAGGAAAAAGATTATTTCGATTCATTTATAAAAAAATTAGCTAAATTTTCAGAATCAAGAA
Organism: Acinetobacter sp. ANC_7635; assembly: GCF_056779945.1. Taxonomy (NCBI): domain Bacteria; kingdom Pseudomonadati; phylum Pseudomonadota; class Gammaproteobacteria; order Moraxellales; family Moraxellaceae; genus Acinetobacter; species Acinetobacter sp. ANC_7635. Next base: position 492,305 of record NZ_JBWYIS010000001.1, read on the forward strand.
AACTCTATTACATGTAAGAAAGTTTAATCATTCTGAATAAAGTGAAGATTGAACCTCGAATGAATCTTCATATCAATAATGAGCGAAGTTAAGATGAAAATTAGATAGACGCTATTATTTGTATGAAGACGAATTTTTTGCTTTTGATTATACTTTTTTAACTAAGATTGATGTCTGACATCGAGACATTGGACTCATCATCTGTTTGTAGAAAGTAAACGATTTGATCTCAGTCCATTGTCCATTATTTTGGTCATTTATCTAAGTGGTTTTTTAATTATAAAACTCAATACATTATAAATTTAAGATTATATCCATGATACAACTCATACCTTCTTTTTCAGTTTCAGACTATCTCAGCTTATTTTCGATTATCTGTACGACGCTGATAGGCATCGTTGCTGTCTTTTACGGTCGAAAAACGTATTTTGTGAGTCTGAAAAGTTTTAATGAAAATAAAAATTTATATGAGGCTGCATCTTTTTACATTCGAGAATTTATCTCTGTAAGCCCGAATAAAACAATAGATCCTTTTTTGAAGAAAATTGCCAGTGATCAACTCAATGGCGGTGTCGAGATTCCTTCATTTTTAACCGATATACTTATACGTAAATATGCAGATTACTATTTTTACTTAGTGAAGTCCCTTCGCACTACTTGGAAGTTTTTTAAAGTTGAAAATGGAGAAATTCAATGTATTTATTCAGAACGGGAATTAGTCTTTAAAGGGTTAGCGTATGGTGCCTTATATACCGTCACCGGTTCTTTAGCTTTTTTTATATTTTCAAATTTTACTTGGTTTTTAGCTCGTTATACTTCAGATAGCGCATTAAACACAGGGATGACTTTAATCATTTTACTTGTATTTCTTTTGTTCGTAGCACTTGGAAGCTTAGTTATGATTTTTAAGTTAATCACTGTGCGTGATATCAACCAGAGTCTAAACCTACTTAAGCAATCAGAAAATAAACGCTCATAACAAACAGAATAGAATCACGAGTTAGCTTTTTTCTTTGCACAAAAAAATTGCACGCAGGTTAATTTCGGTGCTTACCGAGTATTCTTTACTCCGACTGATTCAACAGGTTTACTTCAATAAAGTTCCGTTCAATACAATCAGCTCTAAGAGAAATGTTATATATCAAGCGATAGTAATACTAAAATAAAAAAAAGTATTACTTTGGCACAGCCTTTGCATCTATCTACATCATCATAAAGTGATCTAGGGTTCCGATACATGAAGTTTCATGTAGGTCTGCGACCGAGAGTTCACGGCTTAAGTTGCAAGCTCAAGCTACACGGAGGGATAAAAGCCCGGGAGGTAAACCGTAAAAGATTGGGATGGATGCATATGAGCACAATAAACTATCACGAAGATCAAGTCCTTTGGACAGAACGTTTACCGGGTGGACACCACTGGTCAGCACGTATTCAGCGTGGCGCAGTACTACAAGTTAAATCCTTAGGCAAAAATGCCAATGTGGCACTGTACTGCATCAATAGCGAAGATAAGCTCGAACGCTACAACATGCCAGACAGCTTAAAAGGGCAACATACGGCATTTTTAAGTACAGGACATATCCTTGCATCTGACCTAGGTCGCGCGATGATTTCCATTGTCAAAGACGACCACGGTTGGAATGATGCATTTTGTGCACCAAGTACCGCACAACAAATTGAACAACAATTTGGTTCAAAAACCTTTCAAGATGCACGCAACGACATGTACCGTAACGGTAAAGATTCTTTACTGCTTGAAATGACCAAGTTTGGTTTATCTGCAACGGATTTGAGCAGTACTTTAAATCTATTTTCTAAAGTTCAACCGGATGACCATGGCAATCTCAGCTATGTGGCATCTGACAATACGAATCAAGTGATCGAACTCCGCTTTGAAATGGATTGCTTGGTGTTCTTATCATCCGCACCGCATGCTTTAGACAACAGTGGGGAATATGCACCTGCCGATGTTCAATTGTCTTTATACAAAGCACTTCCTTTAAGCGACAGCGATGTATGTCGTGATTCATGCCCGCAAAATCAGCGTGCATTTCAAAACAACAATCGTTACTACGCACTCAGCGCTTAATTGGGAGAATACAACATGACTGCACTCGTAAAATTAGAAAAATCAGTTTTAAGCGAAGTTTGTCCAGCTGGTGAAGCATGGATGTGCGAAGTCAAAAAAGGGCAATATTTCCGTATTGTGGATTTAGAAGGCAACCAAGCGGTAGATACGCTCTTTATCTCTGCGTCAAACCCTGAAGAACGCTATAGCGCAACTGATACCTTAGCGATTAATAAACAAATCTATTTAGAAAAAGGTACAGCTTTATACACCAACTTTGGCAACAAAATTGCCACCATTCATGATGATAACTGCGGTCGCCATGACACCTTAGGCGGTGCTTGTTCATGTGAAAGTAACACCGTTCGTTATGCACATGACAAATATCCAATGCACAGTTGCCGTAACAATTTCATGATTGCGCTGTCTCAGCATCCAATTGCCAAAAAACACGGCTTAAACGTGCGTCACATCGGTCCAAATATTAACTTTTTTATGAATGTGCCCGTGACCTCTGAGGGACATCTAAAGTTTGATGATGGTATTTCTGCACCGGGTAAATATGTGGAAATTAAAGCGGAAATGGATTTGATCGTGCTGATCTCCAACTGCCCACAACTGAATAATCCTTGTAATGCCTATAACCCAACCAAAATTCAATTGATCATTCGTGACGGCGAGGACGCATAACCATGACTAAAAAATATGGACTGAATAAAGTTCTAATCGCCAACCGTGGTGCAATTGCGTGTCGTGTCATTCGTACCCTTAAAAAATTAGGTATCCAATCTGTTGCAGTCTATTCGGAAGCGGATCGTGATTCATTGCATGTGACTTTGGCCGATGAAGCGGTCTATATCGGTGAAGCACCAGCGAGCCAAAGCTATTTAAATGTCGATAAAATTTTAGAAGTGGCTAATCAAACCGGCGCACAAGCGATTCACCCAGGTTATGGCTTCTTGTCTGAAAATGCTGAATTCTGCGACCTATGTGAATCACAGGGTATTGCTTTTATTGGACCAAATTCTGCGCAGATGCGTGCCTTTGGTCTGAAACACACGGCGCGTGAGCTTGCAATTCAAGCCAATGTGCCATTATTACCGGGTAGTCAATTACTTGCAGATGAAGCTGAAGCCTTAACGGAAGCGAATCGTATTGGTTATCCTGTGATGCTGAAAAGTACCGCAGGTGGCGGTGGGATCGGCATGCGCTTGGTCTGGAACGAAGCTGAACTGAAAGATGCCTATGCAACCGTATCCTATTTAGCCCAAGCCAACTTTAAAGATGCCGGTTTGTATCTTGAAAAATTTGTACAAAATGCCCGTCATATCGAAGTGCAAATTTTTGGTGATGGCCAAGGGCAGGTGATCGCACTCGGTGAGCGTGATTGTTCAGTACAGCGTCGTAACCAAAAAGTAATTGAGGAAACCCCGGCACCGCATATCAATGATGAACAACGTGCCTATATCCAAAATGTTGCCATTCAACTGATGCAATCGGTGAACTACCGTTCTGCCGGTACGGTTGAATTTGTGATGGATACTGACACACAAGCATTCTATTTCTTGGAAGTGAACACCCGTCTACAAGTGGAACATGGTGTGACTGAGCAAGTCTTTGGTGTGGACTTGGTGGAATGGATGGTGACATTAGCCAGCGGTGATTGGACCGCGCCAACTAAAAAATTGGAATCTAATGGTCATTCGATTCAAGTACGTTTATATGCTGAAGACCCAATCAAAAACTTCCAACCCAGTGCCGGTTTACTGACACATGTTGAGTTTGATGCTAATGCCCGTAATGAAACATGGGTAGAAACAGGTTCAAATGTATCATCATTCTATGACCCGATGATTGCTAAAATCATTGTCACAGCAGGCGATCGTGCTTCTGCGATTCAAGCCATGACGGATACTTTGGCGAAAACTTCAGTTGCAGGGATTGAAACCAATCTTGAATATCTACAAAACATCATCGACTGTGAGGTATTTAAAGCGGGTACACAAACCACACGCTTCCTCAATACCTTTGAGTGGAAAACCCAAAAGGTTGAAGTGTTGCAAGCGGGTATTCAAACTGCCGTGCAAGATGTCACAGGGCGTTTGGGCTATTGGGATGTCGGTGTGCCACCATCCGGTGCGATTGACCCATTATCACTGAATGTTGCAAACCAATTACTTGGCAACGCCTATAACACCGCAGGGCTTGAATGTACGTTACAAGGTCCAACTCTAAAATTCCATTGTGATAGCCAAATCGTGCTTGCCGGTGGTGATATGCCATCAACACTAGATGGTGCTCAAGTTCCGATGTGGCAAACCGTGAATGTGCGTAAAGGTCAGATTCTCAAATGTGGCAAAATCGCGACAGGTTGCCGGACTTATATCGGCATCAAAGGTGGTCTGAATGTGCCTGAATATCTCGGCTCACAAGCGACTTTTACCTTGGGTCAGTTTGGTGGTCATGCCGGGCGTAACTTACTGATTGGCGATATGCTCCCAATTACAGCATTCACAAGCGATGAAATTAAAGCTCTTGCACCTGAACAAGTGCCTTCATTTAGCCATGAATGGGAAATTGCGGTGATGTACGGCCCACATGGTGCACCTGAGTTCTTCACCAAAAATGATATTGATACCTTCTTTGCCAATACCTTTGAGATTCACTTTAACTCGAGCCGTACCGGTATCCGCTTGATTGGTCCAAAACCAGAATGGGCACGTGAAGATGGTGGTGAAGCGGGTCTACATCCATCCAATATTCATGATAATGCCTATGCCATTGGTGCCATCGACTTTACCGGTGATATGCCAATTATTCTCGGTCCAGATGGTCCAAGTCTCGGTGGTTTCGTCTGTCCTGCAGTGGTGATTCATTCCGAACTATGGAAACTCGGTCAGCTTAAAGCCGGTGACAAAGTGAAATTTGTCCCTGTAAGCTATCACCAAGCCAAACTTTTAAATGAAAAATATCATGCGCAATTAGAAGCTTCAGATACAGAAGCGGTGGCATTTGATGAGTCGTTCTATCCTGAACTCGCAACTCTAAAAAATGCGGTTCTCGATACCTTAAAAGGTGAAAATGGTGCGCCTGATGTGGTGTATCGTCCTGCCGGCAACAACTACATGTTGGTGGAATATGGCGAATTGGTGCTGGATCTAAACTTACGTTTCCGTATTCATGCTTTGATGCAATGGGTACAAAAGCAAAATATTCAGGGCATTATCGACCTGACACCGGGCATTCGTTCACTACAAATTCACTTTGACTCATTAAAAATCGATCAACTTGATTTACTGCGTTTATTACAAGTGGCTGAAGCTGAATTGCCTGATGTGACCGAGATGCAAGTCCCATCACGGACTGTATATTTACCACTGGCTTGGGAAGATTCACAAACGCAACTTGCCACCGAACGCTATATGCAAACCGTTCGTCCAGATGCACCGTGGTGTCCAGACAATATCGAATTTATCCGTCGTATTAATGGCTTAAAAGACAAACAAGCAGTGAAAGACGTGGTATATGATGCAAGTTATTTGGTCATGGGCTTGGGCGATGTGTACCTTGGTGCACCTGTCGCAACACCACTTGATCCACGTCAGCGTTTAGTCACCACCAAATATAACCCTGCACGGACATGGACCCCTGAAAATGCTGTGGGTATTGGCGGTGCCTATATGTGTGTCTATGGTATGGAAGGTCCGGGGGGCTATCAGTTTGTCGGTCGTACCACGCAAATGTGGTCTCGCTACCGTAAAAATGCCGACTTTGAGCAAGGTAAACCGTGGTTGTTACGCTTCTTTGACCAAATTAAGTTTTACGAAGTATCTGAAGAAGAGCTGATGCTAATGCGTGAAGACTTTAAAGCAGGTCGCTTAAAACTTCGTATTGAACAAGGGGTATTGAACTTAAAGGAATACAATGACTTCTTAACCAAAAACCAAGCGTCGATTTCTATATTTAAGTCTATACAACAAGCCAATTTTGACGAAGAACGTCGTCGTTGGCATCAAGCAGGACTTGCAGAATATGTGTCCGAAAGTTTAGATACTATCGAGGATGCTGAAAGTGTTAAAGTACCTGAAGGTGGCTGTGCGGTGGAGTCACATATGCCAGGTTCCATTTGGAAAATTGAATGTGAGTCGGGTGATATTGTGGAAGAGGGTGCGACGCTTGCAGTGATTGAAGCGATGAAGATTGAGATTCCGATTATTGCACCTGAACGTATGAAAGTAGAGGAGATTGTGATTACAAAAGGACAAAATGTGAAGACAGGTCAAGTGCTGTTTACCTTAGCACCAGTGGCTTGATTTAATAAATTAAATGTCCAAGCTTACTATTTAGTAAGCTTGGACATTTTTAGTTATCTCAAAACATATTTAAATAATATTCATCATAGTGATAGTTAATATATCTTTCAGATTTCAGAGTCTTAATAAAATTAATGCCACTGACCGTTTTTTTGCCAGAACTATCATAATTTTCAATAAAATCAATTATTTTAAGTAGGAAAATTCTAGTATATGCCATGTAGAAACTACTGATTCGGATATCTGAAATATTTAAATAAACATCATTTGATCCAAAGTATTTTTTTAAAACTTTTTGTAAATCATTAACTCTTTGATTCCAATTTTTGAAGTAATTATCATCTGTGACAGGAATATCAGTAGTTACAATGCTTGTTCCATGTGCAAAAATATTTCTTAGCGTGAATAATGAATTAATTATATTGCTAATATCTTTATTCATTAAAGACGATGTGTTTAATTCAAATATAATTGAATACTCATCTAAAAGCTTTTTAAATGAGCTACCTGACTCTATACTTGATTGTTTTGCAACAAGCATCTTCTGATAATTATTATGTTTATTTCTTCCTTTTTTAGTACCTTCTTCAACATAGTAGTTAATTTCATTCTGAAAATATTTCGCTAATATTTCCCTTAAAGTTCCCTCAAGTATTGCAGATATTATTGATATCGCAGGGATAGTGTATATAAGCATTTCGTTTGATTTATATGGAATTTTGGGTATTTTGTTGATATTTTCTTCCACTATATTTGATTTTTCATCGTTATTAAATTTTGTTATAACTTCTTTCAATTTTCTTAAAAAATTAATTTTTAATGATATGGCTTTTTCATACATATTAGATCGACAAGAGGCATTATGTCGGTTGAAAAATAGCCATATATTTTTAGGTGTGTAAATAAAATATCCACAATTAAACATAGGGAATGTGTAAATGGTATTGACAACACCTTTTGTCTTTGGTGGTTTTTGAATGTAAATAAAGCAAAAACTGTAGCGTTCAATTGTCCCACTCTTTATCCTAAGTTTTGTATCAATTTCGACCCAAGATTTGTATAAAACTGATATAACTTCTAAGCGCTTATAACGAAAATTGTCTGCCACAAGATTCTCTTATTATTTGATAGATATAACTAATTTTAACATTTAAAAAAAATTAGAGATGGATGTTGATAAAATATTTCCAAATTAATAAAAAACAAACTCAGTGGATCGGTCGATTTGTATAATGTAAAACTCAGGTCAGCAGTCTATCATTTGGTTTATCAAGTCATCGATGCAAAAATTGTGCTACTGGTCTTAGACTTAGACCGCCTTGATACGATCTATAAAAAATTATAATTATTTCAAACTCTCTTTATGCTCTTGTCCCCAAACCGCCATTTGTACCATCAACTTTTCTAGGCCACGACCTGATGGTGTCAGATCATACATTGAGGTCGTTTTACCCGTGGTTTCATCAACAGACTCAATTTTTTCAACAACATTGTTCAATTCAAGTTCTTTGAGCTCTTTAGAAATCATTCTGGGTGTAATGCCTTGCAGCAGACGTTCAATCTCATTAAAACGGCGTGGCTGTTTAATCATGGTTGCAACAATCGCTAATTTCCATTTGCCATTAATGACGTTCATGGCATTTTTAAGCGCTACAATAAACATCAAATTACATTGGTCATCTTCACTTAATGTTTCTGCATTCTCTTTCATAAAATCAGCCATCTATCCTCCCATCTCGTCATAAAATTTAATCAAATAAAATCCTAAATTCACTATACAACAGTATAGTGATCTCGTTTTTTAACTCGCCTATAAATTACATCATTGCAAAAATAATCCAAGGTTATTGAATGATTTTAGTTACTGGTGCTACTGGCCATTTAGGGCGAAGTGTAGTGCAACAATTAAAGCAACAGTTACAAAACAATGAGTTTGCTGTATTGGCGAGAAACTTAGAAAAAGCCAAACCTTATGTCAATGAACATATTGAAGTCCGTGAAGGAGATTTCAATCAGCCTGAAAGTTTGATCAAAGCCTTTCAGGGTGTCGACAAGCTACTTCTCATTTCAACGATGGAAATGAATCGCTTTGAACAACATAAGAATGTCATCGACGCTGCGCGTGAAGCAGGTGTTCAACATGTGTATTACACAGGTTTGTCCATTCAAAATATTGCAAATTCAGCGGTGAAAGATTTGATGATCAGTCATTTTCAAACTGAAGATTACCTCAAAGCAAGCGGACTGAAATATACACTCCTACGCAACACCATGTATGCAGAAGCGATTCCACAAATTATCGGTGAAGGAGTCATCGATACAGGCATCCAGCTCTCTGGAGGAGCGGGAAAAGTGCCTTATGTGCTAAGAGCAGAGTTAGGAGAAGCAATAGCAAATGCCTTAATTCAAAATGATCATGAGAATAAGGTCTATGAGTTAGTCGGCAGCCAAACTTATAGCTATCAAGATATTGCTGATGAGCTAAGTCAACTCAAAACAATACCAGTGGAATATCACGATCTCACTGAAGAAGCCTATCAACAGTTGTTAAAAAGAATCGGTTTGCCCGAATTTCTGATCTATCTCACACATGGCACAGTCGTAGATATTAAACATCGACAGTATGAAGTTCAAAGCCAAGATTTAGAACAACTTTTAGGTCGTCCAAGCCAATCACTCAAATCAATGTTGGCGAGTTTATACGCTTAAAGAATTAAAAATATTCACATTTAAATATTATAGGTAAATACATGAAATTATTAGAAGCTTTACAGTGGCGTTATGCAACCAAACAAATGACTGGTGAAAAACTACCGCAAGAATTAGTCGATCAAATTCTTGAAGCTGCGCGTTTAGCACCGACCTCAGCGGGCTTACAACCGTTCCATATTATCTCGATCAGCAACCAAGAACTTAAAGAGAAAATTTCACCAGTTGCATTGAATCAACCGCAAATTACCCAGTCATCGCATCTTTTGGTATTTACGGCTTGGGATACGATTCCAGACGAGCGTATCGATGAACGCTATAACGCAATGAATCGTGAGCGTCATTTACCTTTAGATACGACCATGGATGTGGTGCAAAACTTAAAGAACCTGTTCTCGACGTTTACTGAAGAGCAGCAATACCACCATACTGCAAAACAAGCGCATATTGGTTTTGGTATGGCAATTGCGGCAGCAGCTGAGTTAGGTGTAGATGCAACACCAATGGAAGGTTTTGATAAAGATGGTCTGGATGAATTATTAGGTTTAAAAGAAAAAGGCTTAAAGTCTGTGGTGCTATTGGCACTAGGTCGACGTAATCCAGAAAAAGATTGGTTAATTGGATTGAAGAAATTCCGTATTCCGCGTGAGGAGTTCGTCACTGATATCCAGTAAAGTATTTCATTAGAACAAGAAGACAAAATAATAACCATTCGAGTTGACCGTCTATCTCCAGAAAGGCGGTCTTTTTGCATTTCTGAACATTGAACAAATCAAGTGCACAATTTTGATTCATGCACATTTTTGAATCTTTCCGACGACTTTTTTTCTAGCTCTCTTTTATATATCTCAAGAAAAGTTTTGGCACGCTTTCTGCATTTACCAAGTATTACCAATTCTTTTTTTTGTAATACCTAGAGGTGCTGCAGATGACGACAAATCAATCCAAACAATCGAAGCATCCCATCCTTCAATTCTTCATTGAACTGATGAGTGTCCGTGCGGGTTTACACCTACAACAATCTCAAAAACCTAAGGAGCTCAAACGTGCCTAAACAGAAGCTGGCGCGGATCAGCATCACTTTACCTGAAAATACATTGCAGGCTATGGATCAAAAAATTGTAGATCAACATTATGAAAGCCGATCTCAAGCCATTGTTGACATGATTAACCACCATTTGATCAATGACCTTGTTAGCCGAAATGAAGTCATGGTCGGTACTTTAACCTTATTGTATGACGTCAGTTTAAAGCCATTAAGAACACAACTTATTGATTTACAGCAACAGTTTTTGACTCAGGTGATTAGTTCACTACATATCCAATTAGATGATGACAAAGTCATGCAGGTGATGTTGATGCAAGGGGTCAGCAGTGACCTAAAAGCCATAAGTGAGCAATTTAAAGCATTAAAAGGGGTAATTAAGGGGCATTTAGAGCTGATGGATGCAGTCATGCCACCTATTCCTCAAAATTCGGAACACGTATAAGGAGCACCGTCGTGCAGACATTATGGACTATACAAGATTGGCAACAGGCTTATGCAAATCAAACTATTCAACTGAATGATTTGAAGCGTTATCTTGCTGAATTCTCCAATGATGATCACGCTTGGATTTCAATAGCCAGTGCCGAGCAAATACAGGCGCAGATTGATGCATTAGCCCATCAGGATATCGCTGATCTTCCGTTATATGGTGTGCCATTTGCTGTCAAAGACAATATTGATGTTGCTGGATTTTATACCACTGCGGCGTGTCCAGATGCTGCTTATTTAGCAATGCAAGATGCAACCGTAGTGGCTAAGCTTAAATCTGCTGGTGCAATCGTGGTGGGCAAGACCAATCTAGATCAATTTGCCACGGGATTGGTTGGCGTGCGTTCACCCTTTGGGGCTGTAAAAAACAGTTTCAATCCGGATTATATTAGCGGTGGATCAAGCTCTGGCTCAGCGGTTGCAGTAGCAAATGGGTGTGTACCATTCGCCCTCGGTACTGATACAGCAGGTTCTGGCAGAGTTCCCGCGGGTTTCAATAATATTGTCGGACTCAAACCAACCAAAGGCTGGTTTTCAGCCACGGGTTTAATCCCTGCATGTCGAAGTATTGATGTGATCTCAATCTTTGCAACTCAAGTGGATGATGCTTGGACGGTAGCGCAATTGATGCAAGGTTATGATGCGACCGATGCTTATTCAAGACAGCATCCGAGAACAGTCCCGACACAATTTTCGAAGGGCAAGATTGCAATCCCAGATCACTTAGAATTTTATGGTGATACTCAAAGTGAGCAAGCATTTCAAACAGCCATTGCTCGAATGAAATCGCTCGGATTTCAAGTTGAAGAGATTGATTTCACAGTTTTTAATCAATTGGCTGCTGCATTGTATAACCGCTCATGGGTTGCTGAGCGTACGCATGCCGTCGAACACAAAGTTCGACGTGAGCAATGTCATCCGGTAATTAAGCAAATCATTGATCAAGCTGATCACTTCAATGCTGTAGATGTGATGCAAGATGAGTATCAGCGTGCAGAATGGGCTAGGCAGATCAATCTTCAATTAAAAAATTATGATGCGTTGATGGTGCCAACAGCTCCTACGATTTATCTCATTGCAGATGTTGAAGCAGATCCGATCCAAAAGAATTCGCATATGGGGGCTTATACCAATTTTGTTAATTTTGCTGATTTATCAGCATTGGCACTCCCAAATGTCATCCGTGATGATGGTTTGCCAAGTGGTATCACTTTAGTTGCTGGCGCTTGGATGGATCAAGCTTTGGCACACTTCGGTCAGCAATGGCAAGCGACTTCAGGATTAAATTTAGCAACGTCAAAGCAAGGCTATCAAATTCATAAATCAATAGGATCTGAGCACACCGTTAAATTAGCAGTGGTGGGAGCACATCTTACAGGCATGCCGCTGAATTTTCAGTTAACGAGCAGACAAGCCACCTTGGTTAAAAAAACGCGTACTGCGCCGTATTACAAACTATTTGCTTTAAAAAATACTCAGCCACCTAAGCCGGGGCTACAACGAGATACATCAGGTCATTCTATTGAAGTGGAAGTGTGGGATGTACCAAGAGCATTGTTCGGTGACATTGTTGCTGAAGTCCCAGCACCACTTGGTATTGGCAATGTCCAACTCATTGATGGAACATGGGTGAAAGGCTTTATATGTGAAAACCATGCTTTAGCAGATGCACTTGATATCAGTCACTTTGGTGGATGGCGTGATTATATTCAAGCCTCAAATTTTACCAATACTAAATTTAAGTGCACGAGCATTGGTGAGGTGGTGCAATGAAAACGATGGTCTGGGGAGTCATTGGAACTGCACTGTTATTCGTGGGTTGTGATAAAACCGCAAAAATTCCAGAACCAAGTCAACATGCTCAAGCCGAAAAATCAATGCAACCGATTCGTATTGGTTACAGTGATTGGCCAGGATGGGTGGCATGGCAAGTTGCTATTGAGAAAGGGTGGTTTAAAGAAGCTGGATTAAACGTAGAGTTTAAATGGTTTGATTATTCAGCCTCTATGAATGCTTTTGCAGCAAACCAATTGGATGCGGTTTCTGTTTCTCATGGGGATAATTTGGTCATTGCCTCAGGTGGAACGCGGGGCATTATGATTTTAGCAACTGATTATTCATCAGGGAATGATGTCATTCTTGCAAAAGAGGGCATTCATAGTGTGGCAGATCTTAAGGGTAAAACGATTGCAGTCGAAAAAGGGCTGGTCGATCATAATTTATTGAATACCGCACTTTCAGATCAAAATATATCAGCCAATGAAATCAAACTGATTAATGCAGCAACCAACGAATTACCCCAAGTATTTAGCAGCCAAGATGTGGATGCCATCGCTGTATGGCAACCTGTAGCAAATCAAGCTTTAAAAAGCGTAGCTGGGTCCAAAATCATCTATAGTTCTCAAGATAAACCAGGATTGATCTATGATACGTTGACGGTAAATATGACGCATTTATCTAGGCATCAAGCAGAGTGGAAAAAAGTGCTTCAAGTATGGGATCGAACCGTCAAATTTATTCAAGACCCTGAGACGAGAAACGATGCTTTGATGATTATGTCTAAGCGTGTTGGTGTTGAACCTGAGCAATATGAACAATTTATTCAAGGCACACATTTGTTGGATCTTGAGGCAAATCAAAAGGTATTTAAACGCTCTTCAACTTTAGATTCTATTTATGGATCAACTTATCATGTCAATAAGTTTAATCTTGAAAATGGAGTTTATACGGTAAAACTAGATATTGATGGGCTGATTTATCCAAAATTGGTTGAATCATTTAAATAAAAAAAAGCCCAGTGCAGAGGGGCTTGCACTGGGCACAAAGTTGGACTGAATGATTGGTCGGTAGAGCAACAGAGTTGCCTACCTTGTATGGATTAAGAATAGATAAAAATGGAAAAACTAGGAAACGGATTAAAATCATAAAATCAATCGTTTTATACAATGAATGCGTTAGCGTGTATGAAGTGTCTATAAATCAACAAAAAATCACATATTTTTCACGAATGAACAATTAACATCGAGGTTTAATGCGTATAAAAAAGGATCATGTGCGTTGTATACAACAGCTGATATTTCTAGAATCATTGAAATGGCATGGGAAGATCGGACACCCTTCGAAGCCATTCTGCTGGAATACGGATTAAACGAAAGTGCAGTCATTCGATTGATGCGACAACAATTAAAAAAAAGTAGTTTTGAAATGTGGCGTAAACGTGTTGCGGGGCGGAATACCAAGCATCTTCACAAGCGCTCACCAGATATTTTAAGAGCTTACTGTACTCGACAATATAAACCGAAGTAGGCCTATTGGGAGATAAAGCTTTGCGTATTTTAAAACAACGAAAATGGTGGATTCTCATTCTGCTCATTTCGATGGGTGGGATATATTTCATTTTCCGTTGGTGGCAAGGTCCTGTAGTCGAAACTTACCTAATCGAAGAAAAACCACTGATTCAAACAGTGGTCGCTTCAGGTCGTGCTGAAAATGTAGCACGTAGTGAAATTGGAAGTGAAATTTCGGGTGTGGTGATTGAGCGACGCGTGCAAGAAGGTCAACGAATAGCAGCAGGAGATGTACTGTTAATTATTCAATCTGATGATTTAAAAGCACAAGTCCGTGAAGCAGAAGTTGCGCTAGAGGAATTGCGGAAAATTCGCTATCCACAAGCGCAGGTTGAATTGAAAACGGCAGAATTCCAATTACAACAAGCCAGTCGCGAAGCAAGACGTCGTCAGCAAACGGAACCGGGAGTGCTTTCTGTAGAGGAAAAAGAACAAGCCTTAGAAGCTGAACGCTTAGCGAGAAATCAATTATCTGCGGCAAAACTGAAGGCGCAAAGCCTTGCTCCAGGTCAAGTGGAAGAAAAAACCTTAAGTGAAAGATTAAATGCACTACGTGCCCAATTGGCAAAAAGTGAAATTCGGGCACAAGTATCGGGTACGATCTTGACGCGTGAAGTCGAAAAAGGGGATGCGATTCAACCTGGAAAGGTGCTCTTTACAGTCGCAGTTGATAGTCCAACGCAAATTAAAGTGGCGGTGGATGAGCAAAATTTACCTTATCTGAAATTGGGTCAAAAAGCGGTAGTGATTGCAGATGCTTATCCAGAGCAAGCATTTCCAGCTGAAGTTAACTTTATTGCACCTAATATTGATCCTCAACGTGGTACGGTTGAAGTCAAATTGGCGGTGAACTCTGTACCCAATTTTTTGAAGCAAGATATGACAGTCTCAGTGAATGTCGAAACAGCACGTCGAAATAAAACCAAAGTAATAGCCAATGACGCGCTTATTGACCCTTCAACCACGCAAGCTGAAGTTATGGTGGTAAGAGAGGGCAAGGTCCAACGTCAATCTGTAAAATTAGGGTTGCGTGGGACTGCCATGTCTGAAATCTTATCAGGGTTGGATCACAATGATCAGGTCGTTATAAAGCCTGATCAAGTAAAAGCGGATCAGCGTGTCAGAACTAAGCAGGTACAAGCACTTTGAAGATGAAGCGTTTATGGACCAATTGGCTCATCGCTGTTGGGTTTTTACGCGAGGGTCGCAGTCAAACACTGATGATTATTGGTGGTGTTGCTATTGGTGTTGCCGTTATTGTCTTTATTAGTGCATTAATTCAGGGGCTTCAGTCCAATTTGATTGAGCGTACGTTGGGTACTCAGGCACATATTAGTTTACATGCACCAGATGAGGTCAATCGCGTCGTTAAAGTGCCTGAGGGCGTAGCACACATCATCCATGAAGATCAAAGGGCTCAAAGACTCAAGTCGATCAATAACTGGCAAGAAGTTCTTGAAAATCTAGACAATATCAAGACGCTCAATGCCGTTTCTCCCATGGTTTCAGGGCCTGCACTGGTAAAACGGGGGGAAGCGATTCAGTCAGTTGCGATTATGGGGGTTGATTTACCACGGTATCAACGTATTGTACCTTTGCAAGAGTATCTAAAAACTGGTCAGCTTCGTTTAAAAGCAGATGATGTACTCATCGGAAGTGAGTTGGCCAAAGACCTTGGTGTGCGCGTAGGCAGTAAAATTCGCGTTGATAACGGTCAAGATATTAACGCCGTCATGAATGTAACGGGTATTTTTGAACTCGGGGTCAAAGAACTAGACTCACGCTATATGTATATCGATCTAAAGCGGGCACAGTCTTTATTGGGTTTGCCGGGTGGGGTTACCATTATTGATCTTCGTATTTCTGATATTTTCTCCGCAGATCAGGTCGCAACTCAAATTCATCGTCTCACTGGATTAAAAGCTGAAAGTTGGATTGAAAGTAATGCGCAATTGATGAATGCGATTTCAGCGCAAAGTCTTTCAACCAATATGATTATTATATTTGTTGGAATATCTGTTGCATTTGCGATCGCCAGCGTACTCTCCATTACAGTGGTACAGCGTACACGTGAGATCGGAATCTTGCGTGCTACAGGTGCGAGCCGAGAACAAATTTTGATGATCTTTCTCATTCAAGGTGCGATTTTCGGCTTACTTGGTTCTATTGTTGGAATCCTGACCAGTTATGCATTGGTTTGGTCATTTAATGAATTTGGCCCAGGGTTATTCTACATTCCAATTTCACCTTATTTGATTGGATCCGCTTTATTACTTGCAACATTGAGCGGTTTAATTGCAGCGGCGATTCCTGCCCGTCGTGCAGCGCGTTTAGATCCTGTGGAGGCAATCCGTCATGTCTAATCATGATGAAGTACTACGTTTAGAGGCTTTGAAAAAGTCTTATAACATTGGACAACCCAATGAAATTGAAGTGCTGCATGGGATTGATTTTGCGATACATCGTCAAGATTTTGCTGCGTTAATTGGACCTTCAGGTTCAGGTAAAAGTACGTTATTAAATATTTTAGGTTTACTGGATCAACCCACCAGTGGTGAAATTTATTTACTTGGTCAACCAACCAGTCAAATGGAAGATCAACAAAGAACGGAATTGCGTGGAAAGAGCATTGGATTTGTGTTTCAGTTTCATCATTTGATTCAAGCGTTCACCGTTATTGAGAATGTTTTGATGCCTCTAATGTTGGCGCATGGCAAACCCAATCAGCAAGCTTTAGATCGGGCACATGATTTGTTAAAAGCGGTAGGATTGAGTCAATTTGCACAACGAAAAGCTAGTCAACTTTCTGGTGGGCAGCAACAACGTGTCGCAATCGCCAGAGCTTTAATCACTCAGCCTGCTTTACTCCTCGCTGATGAACCTACAGGTAATCTAGACAGTCAAACAGCGAGCGAAGTCTTTGAGCTGTTTCGTGAAGTAAATGAGCAACAAAATTGTGCGGTATTGTTAGTGACCCATGATCCACGATTATCCGCTACATGTGATCGAACCATTCAACTGGTAGATGGGCGAATTGAACGTGATGAAATGAAGTCGTGATTAATCCAAGGCTGCATTTAAAATGGTGTGGTCAAAAGGATTGATGTTGCATGCTTTATCCTGACCGTTTGTGTGATCAGGATATAGCGCCTTATTTAGAATGACTGACCTTGGTCATTCTTGGAATTTTAGGTAAGTCGGCGAGTGCTGGATCAAGTTCATCTTCTTCAGCATGTACCAAAGCATCTACACGTTGTCTTAAATATTTAAATTTTTCAGTGAGCATCAATTCATGCTGACGTGGTCTTGGTAGATCAACCTCAATGATTTCCTTAATTTCGCCAGGATTGGCCTTCAATGCCACAATCCGATCGGCCAGTAAAATCGCCTCGTCCATATCGTGTGTCACAAAAATAATCGTGATATCGATATTGGCCCAAAGATCGATCAGATGCTTTTGCATTTTTTGACGCGTATGAGGATCTAAAGCTCCAAAGGGTTCATCCATTAAGAGAATTTTTGGCTGATTCACGAGCGCGCGAGCGATGGCAACGCGTTGTTTCATCCCTCCAGAAAGTTCATGAGGGTATTGCTGCTCAAATTTTTCAAGTCCGATAATGTTGATCCATTCGCGGGCTTGCGCCTCAGCTGTAGCATTGCTGGCACCTCGCATGAGTGGACCAAACATGACATTTTCTTTTACCGTTTTCCATGGAAACAGTGTGTAGCCTTGGAAAACCATGCCACGCTCTGGACTCGGTCCTGTGATGGTTTCACCGTCTACCAGTAATTCACCACTGGTATATGGATCAAGACCTGCCACAATACGGCTAAAGGTAGATTTACCGCATCCTGAAGGACCAATAACACAGATAAATTCACGTTTATGAATTTTTAAATCTAAAGTATTTAAAATGGTGCGCTCAGTTTTTCCGTGGCTAAACTTTTGGGTGAGATTTTTTGCTTCTAAAATGACGGGACGAGCGTAAATTTTGTCAAAGTAAGCGCGGGCATCAAAATCTGAGGGTTGAAGTGCTGAAGACATTAGCGAACTCCCGTTTTCCATTTAAATAATTGCTGTCCAAGTTTCATTAAAATCACGTCGCAAATCAGACCAATCAAACCGATAATCAAAATTGCGGCAAAAACATTGTCAAAGTTTTGATAGCGAGCTTGTTGAGTGATGAACCACGTGATACCGGATGTACTTCCTATGAGTTCTGCAACGATTAAATAGGTCCAAGCCCAACCTAAAAGTACACGAAGGTTTCGATAAATTTCTGGGAGTGCAGCAGGGATGACCACATAAAATAAACTTTTGATTTTATTAGTTCCTAAGGTGAATCCAGCTTCAATAAGACTGCGGTCGACCAGACGGGTGGTATTGGCAATAATCAGAATTTGTTGGAACAAGGTACCAATCACAATAATGGCAATTTTAGGTGCGTCATTAATGCCCAAAATCGCAACAGCAAGAGCGCCAAAGGCTGGTGCAGGCAGATAGCGAAAGAACTCTACAAAAGGTTCAGTTAACTGAGAAATTTTATGAGAAAAACCGCAAAGAATACCCAAAGGAATCCCGATCAAAGAAGAAATAAAAAATGCGGTAAACACCAGTTTAATGCTGTGCCATAAACTTTCATGAAACCATGGTGCATTTGCTTGAGCGGGTGGCGTTGTAAATGCGGTCACTAAGGCTGTAGCGACTTCATCTGGTGCGGGTAGGTAAATGGGATTTACCAAAATTCCCCGAGGTGGTGGCAGTCCTTGATCGACTGCCAATTGCGCTTCAGCATAATAAACTTCTCTACTGACACGGCTATCGAATTGTAAAAATGTTGTGCTACCAGAATCTGTGATTTGAACTTGGGGATGCCAAATAAAAGGCAAATAACTCACTGCACACCAGATTAAAATTGGAATTAAAAACGATCCAAAACCAAGCAAAAATTTATGCTTTTGACTCAATTCTCGTGCAACATAGCTCATCGTTGCCACCTCAGTAATACAAAAAATAAAATTCGTATGATTAGGTTGCAAAATCGATGCCATTTTCGAAGCGTGCTTTAAAAGCGCTAAATTTTTAAGTTTTCATTCATTTTTCTTATGTACATTCTTTCAATATCAAGGTTTCGATCATCAAAATATGATGGAGAATTACAACTCTTCACTTGATGGTGATCACTATCACGTTTTAAATGCAGATAGAAAAGATGAGAGCCTGCTTAAATGAGATCGGCTAAATTTGTGACATTCTTAGCATGTATGTTCATGTTCCAAAGCCTTTGGAATGTGGCGGCGGCTTTTTGTGTTCATGAAAGCGACTCAACATCGACACAAAGTTTTCACTTTGGTCATCATCAACCTGTACTTTGCCAAGCCGATCTTTCAAATAAAAGTCCGAAGTCCCAAATTGAAAAAGGCTTCGTGCTTGGTGATGATCAAAGCGTGACGCTAGAAGAAAAAGCGCAAATCGATGTTTTGGATCATCAAGATCATCTGCCGTCAATGTCTCAGTTTATTCTTGCTGTAAACGAGAATTTGCCTTCGTCACAACACATCGAAAAGATTTACCAAAATCACTTTCTTTGGATTAATGCCTATCAATCGCCTCATTTAGGTAAAATCCCTCCGCCTCCTGAATTAACCCCGCTATTGGTGGGGTAGCCTAAAAATTTCCCACCACTTATTTTAAATTAGTGGGAAATTCACATGTCTTTTAAATTAAAACATTCCATTCGATTATGGCTGGTTTTAGGTTCGCTTAGTTTGGGTGCAAATGCTCAAGCAATGACAGTCAATTCGCTTGAACAAGCACTGGTTCAAGTGTCTCAATATCAACAATCAGAACAGATTTGGCAGCAACGACAAGAAATGTCAGAACTTGCAGTCAAGCAAAGTGGACTTTGGCAAAACCCGACTATCAATCTCTCTCGAGATGGCTTTGGCTCGAATCAAGATCAAGAGTTAAGTCTAGGTATTAGTCAGCCGATCGACATTTTTGGTCAAAGACGGATTCAAAAAAATATAGCGCGTTTGGTTGGGCAACAAAATGAATTGCGAGAAAAGTTGTGGGAAGCACAAAGCCAATTAATCGTGAAGTATGCTTGGTCACAGTTTTTAATTTCGCAATCTGAAGCGCAAATTCAAAAGTCTCAACTGCAAGTCAGTCGTGAAACTTTAGACAGCGCTAAAAAACGATATCAGGCAGGAAGCATAGCCTTAGTTGAGTATGAACGAGCGCAGATTGAAGCGGCAGAAAATGAACGCAATTATCAGCAAGCCATTTTAAATAAGGAAATTGCAAAACGTAATCTTTCTAATCTCTGGGGAGAAACTGAAGCAGAGGTGAAGGTTGATTCAAATCGGATTTATTGGCCTGACCAAGTTGAACAGAATGTTCAAAATTATATTTCTGCAGGTTATTTAGAAAAGCTTTATGCACTCAATGTTGTTCAGGCTAATCAACGAATTGAGCAACTTAAAGTAAAAGCAAAACCAAATCCAAATTTGAATGTAGGGATGACGCGAACAAAAGCGCCCAATGAGACAAACGATACTAGTTTATCTGTGGGTGTCGATATTCCGTTCAATATTTTTAATCGTCAGCAATACCAAATTCCGCTTGCCCAACGTCAGCAATCTCTACTTGAGCGTCAACAACAAAGAGAACTCAAACAACAAATTTTAGAGATTGCAAACTCATTTCATCAGGTGCGTGGCTTAAAACTACAGTATGACGCTGTACTGAGACAAAAAGGCTTGTCTGAAAAAGTACAGACGCGCTCTTTGCTCGGTTTTAAAAATGGAAAACTTTCAATCACTGAGGTGCAACAAGCAACGACACAATTACAAAATATTCGGCTCAGTCAAATTCAGCTCTTGAGAGAGGCATGGCAAACCGCACTTGCTGCTGAGGCATTAAGTATTGGTACCAGTTATGAACAAATTAGTCGTTCGGATGCCTATACCCAATTACTCAAAGAGGCTGTGTCACAGTCAGAAAATTTCATCAATATAGGGGCAGAATAAAATGAGATCTATACAACAAGGAAAAATAAACCAAGCATTCCTCATCGCCCTGATTATTGGGGTGACGGTAGTTATCGGGATTTGGATTTTTTTCAAAGATAATAAGAAAACAGCAATTGTTGAGAGTGAAGAGCAAGCTGAAACGTCGAATGGCGCAGAAGCTGATCATGCAGAAGAAGGTGAGATTGAACTGACATCTAAACAGCTAGTCGAACATAGTATAAAAATAGAATCAGCTCAATTAGGTGCAATTCCGCGATACACAAACTTGCCTGCAAAATTGATGGTAAATACAGATCAACAAGCGCATATTTCCCCTAATTTTGCTGGTCATGTTGAACAAGTGAATGTAGCACTGGGACAAGAAGTAGGTAAAGGTCAAATACTTGCAGTATTAAGTGTCCCAGAGCTCATTGACCAACAAGCAAATTTAAGAATGGAACAATCCAATTTAGATTTGGCACGCCAAGATTTGCAACGTGAACAACGGATGTGGTCGCAGGGGATCTCTGCAAAACAGGATTTGCAACGTGCTGAAAATGCATATCGTCAAGCACAAATCACAGTGCAAAGTGCCAATGCACGTTTACAAGCTTTGGGAGCTTCAGCAGGTTCTAATGGTCGTTTTACCATTCGTTCGCCTATCTCGGGCGTGATCAGCCAAAAAGACATCGTGGTGGGTGAAAATGTGCAACTTGCAGATCAGATTTTCATCATCGAACAATTAAAAGATTTATGGCTCGAATTTGTGTTACCTGCAGATGCGAGTAATCAAATTCGTGCACAACAAAATATTCAATTTAAATCTTTACAGTCAGGTCAGACCTATACAGCTCTTGTGCAATCGTTAACGTCGCAAGCAGATGCGCAGACTGGTCGCTTGATTGTTCGCGCTAAAGTTCAAGGAAAGGCAAGTGAGTTAAGACCAAATTTGATGGTAAATGTTGAACTTCAAAGTCCCGATGCATCCAATGTATTACGCGTTGCAAAAAATGCAGTGCAACAAATCGAAGGTAAATCAGCAATATTTATTGTTACAGAACAAAAAAATGGAAAACTCCACTTTAAAGCACAACCCATTGAAGTAGGTGAAATGTCTTCAGATGGTCAATGGGCAGAAATTAAGTCTGGTCTTCAAGCGGGGCAAAAATATGTCAATCAAGGCAGCTTCTTACTGAAATCGGAGTTAGAAAAAGGAGAAGCTGACCATGGGCACTAATCATGACATGCCGGAGGCTGAAGGGCTATTTGAGCGAATTATTCAGTTTTCAATTCAACATGCGATTTGGATCATGCTGTTTGCCTGTGCTTGGATTGCTGTTGGAGTTTATAGTTATCAAAAATTGCCAATTGATGCAGTTCCAGACATTACCAATACACAGGTTCAAATTAATACCCAAGCTAATGGATTTACTGCGCTCGAAGTTGAGCAACGCATTACGTATCCAATTGAAAATGCCATGGCGGGGATACCAGATCTTGAATTAACACGTTCGATCTCTAGATATGGTTTATCTCAGGTGACTATTGTCTTCAAAGATGGCACTGATATTTACTGGGCACGTCAACAAATCAATCAGCGTGTTCAAGAGGTTCAATCCGAATTACCTGATGATATCGCACCTACCATGTCTCCAGTATCTACGGGGCTGGGTGAAATTTATCAATGGGTACTAAAAGCTGAGCCAAAGGCTAAAAAACCTGATGGTGCTTCATACACAGCAATGGATTTACGCGAAATTCAAGATTGGATCGTGCGTCCACAATTGCAACGCGTAAAAGGCGTTGCTGAGGTGAATAGTATTGGAGGATTCAATAAAACATATGTTGTTTCGCCAGACTTGAATCGTATGCAACAACTACAAGTCAGTTTGACGCAACTTCAACAGGTTCTCACTGAGAACAATGAAAATCGTGGAGCAGGATTTATTGAAGATGGAGGTCAACAACTGACAGTACGAGTTCCTGGAACACTGAACACGATACAGGATATTGAAAATACAACGGTGGTTACCTTAAATGGAAATCCTGTCCGTGTTTCAGATATTGCTTCAGTGTCGATCGGGCATGACCTTAGAACAGGTGGAGCTACCTATAATGGAGAAGAAACCGTACTCGGCATCGCCATGATGATGATGGGTGAAAACAGCCGTAGTGTTGCACAAGCTGTTGATCAAAAAATTCAAGAAATTCAAACCACACTGCCCGAAGGCGTAAAAATTGAAACTGTTTACGATCGTACCACCTTAGTCGAGAAAGCCATTAAGACAGTTCAAAAGAACTTAGTCGAAGGGGCGATTTTGGTGATTGTGATTTTATTCATTTTCTTGGGAAATATTCGAGCAGCTTTAATTACAGCATGCGTGATTCCACTTTCGATGTTATTTACATTATCAGGTATGGCACAGCAGAAAATTAGTGCCAACCTTATGAGTTTAGGTGCGCTAGATTTCGGAATTATTGTAGATGGGGCGGTAGTGATTGTCGAAAACTGTATTCGCCGATTAGCTCATGCCCAAGAACAGTTAAGACGACCTTTAACACGTTCAGAGAGATTTAAAGAAGTATTCCTTGCTGCTCGTCAAGCGCGCCGTCCTTTAATTTTTGGTCAAACGATTATTTTAGTGGTGTACTTGCCCATATTTGCTTTAAGTGGTGTTGAAGCAAAAATGTTTTACCCTATGGCACTCACCGTAGTATTAGCTCTTATTGCTGCGATCATTTTATCCATCACTTTTGTTCCTGCTGCAGTGGCTTTATTTGTAACAGGTGAAGTAAAAGAAAATGAAAGTAGATGGATGTTATGGTTAAAGAAAAAATATCTAAAAGCATTAGACATGACTTATTTATATCGAATGGTCATGTTAACACTCGCAGTTAGTATTTTGGTTTTAACAGGGTTGTTGGCGACACGTCTAGGAAGTGAATTCGCACCGCAATTAAGCGAAGGTGATTTTGCTATTCAACAAATGCGTTCACCCAGTACCAGCTTAGAAGAATCATTAAGAATGCAGGAAATGACTGAGAAACTTTTGCTTCAAAATTTTCCAGAAATTAAAAATGTTTTCGCACGAACGGGTACTGCTGAAGTGGCAACAGATGTGATGCCACCCAATATCTCAGATGGATTCATTATGTTGAAACCTCGTCAAGAGTGGCCGAATCCCAAAGAAAGCTTAGATGATTTAAGGTCACGTATTGAAACTTTTTTGGATACTTTGCCTGGCAACAATAGTGAATTTTCTCAACCCATTGAATTGCGTTTTAATGAGCTCATTTCTGGAGTCCGCAGTGACATAGGTATAAAAATTTTTGGCGATGATATGCAGGTGTTAAACGATGAAGCTGCCAAAATTGCCAAGATTGTGCAAAAAATCAGTGGCAGTACCGCAGTCAAAGTAGAACAGACTTCAGGTTTACCCTTATTAAATATAGACGTAAATCGTTCTTTAGCAGCGCAATATGGTCTTTCGGTTCGTGAAATACAAAATTTAGTCGCTTCAAGTATCGGTGGTCAACAAGTCGGTGAAATTCTACAAGGCGACCGCCGTTTTGATTTTGTTATTCGACTTACTGATCAAGATCGGACAGTCATAGGGATTGCACAATTACCTATACAACTCCCCAATGGTGGGACAGTAAGACTGGCAGATGTGGCTACAGTTTCAAATATTGATGGTATGAATCAGGTGAGTCGTGAAAATGGCAAGCGTAGGATTATTGTGACGGCAAATGTTGAAGGGCGAGATCTGGGTTCATTTGTCCAAGAGTTGCAATCTAGCCTCACGACATATGCATTACCGAGTGGCTATTGGATTGAATATGGTGGACAGTTTGAGAATTTGGCATCTGCCAAAGCTAGAATGACTATCGTGATTCCATTGGCTTTGATTACGATTTTTATCCTGCTGATGGCTGTATTCAAAAATATAAGAGAAAGTTTATTGGTATTCACGGGCGTACCCTTTGCTCTCACGGGGGGAGTCTTATTTTTATGGTTACGTGATATTCCCATCTCAATGTCTGCGGGTATTGGTTTTATCGCTTTATCAGGTGTCGCTGTTCTGAATGGACTGGTTATGTTGACCTTTATTAAGGAGCTAAGAAGTGAATACAGTTTAAAAGATGCCATTTGGCAAGGTGCAATGTTGCGATTACGTCCTGTGCTGATGACTGCTTTTGTGGCGTCTTTAGGATTTGTTCCAATGGCGCTTGCTACGGGTACGGGTGCTGAAGTACAGCGACCGCTTGCGACAGTGGTTATCGGTGGAATTATTTCATCCACCATACTGACGCTACTACTTTTACCTGTATTGTATAGGTGGATGAATCAAGCAAAAGCAAAACAATAAATTAAACAATAACATTATGTATATGAATCAGAAGCCTCACTTTATTTTAAGTGAGGCTTCTGATGAGGAGTATAAAATGGGTAGTTCGCATAATCATGATCACAGTCATGTGGAAGTCAGTAAAGATAACGCAAAGAAACTAACTTTTGCTTTAGCCTTAACCACGACATTTTTAATTATTGAAGTTGTTGCTGCATTTATTACTCAAAGTTTAGCTTTGCTGTCAGATGCTGCACATATGTTTACTGATGCTGCTGCTCTAGCCATCGCGTTGGTTGCAATTAAGATTGGTCAAAAGCCTGCAGACAATAAGCGAACTTTTGGTTACCAGCGATTTGAAATTTTGGCAGCTCTATTTAATGCGGTGATGTTATTTATCGTTGCAATTTATATTTTGATAGAAGCGATTCATCGATTAAGTAATCCTCCTGAAATTCAGAGTGTTGGAATGATGATAGTCGCCGTCATTGGCTTAATCATTAATTTAATTTCGATGAAGATGCTTTTTTCGAGTAGTAAAGATAGCCTCAATGTCAAAGGTGCATATCTAGAAGTATTAAGTGATGCACTTGGTTCTGTAGGTGTGATCATCGGTGCTGTGATTATTTATTTTACAGGCTGGGTACTTATTGACACGATTATCGCAGTCCTGATCGGATTTTGGGTCTTACCACGTGCTTGGATTCTCGCCAAGCAAAGTGTAAATATCTTACTTGAAGGTGTACCTGATGAGATTGATATTGAAAAGCTCCGTACAGATTTATTATCGCTTGAAGGAGTTAAGGACATTCACCAATTAAAAGTTTGGGCGATCACGTCCAAAAAAGTCATGCTCACAGTTCATTTGGTTGCACCGAATGTCGATCCTAAACGTTTACATCAACAAGCTTTTGAAATGTTAAGTCATGATCATCATATTACTGAAATGACCTTGCAGATAGAAGATGATGCATATCACCATGAACTAGAACATCAGCATTAAAAAAGCCCCCGAAAGGGGCTTTTTTTAGATTTAGAGAATTTAAATGGATCTACACAGATTCAAGTGATGCGTTTTTGGTTGTGGTGTGCAGCCCATTCGTTGATGACTTACGGTATTGAGCACCACGATGATCATCTGGAAGTAATGGTCCATGACCAAACAACTTTTCTCTAAGCGTCCCCTTGGTATATTCAGTAGGGTAAACACCGCGACGTTGTAACTCAGGAACGACGTATTCGACCACGTCTTCAAAAGATTGATGTGCCAAAATATAAGCCAAATTGAATCCATCAATGCCAGTTTCATCCACCCATTCTTGAAGACGATCGGCAACTGTGCTTGGTGAGCCGACAATCACGGGTCCATTTCCACCAACACTGGTCCATTTTGCAATTTCTTCTATGGTCCAAACTTTGTCTGGATCTGCTTCTACGTATGATTGCAACATAGATTGAATGGCATTGGTATGAATATATTCAACCTGGTCTGTAGCTTTGAATTGTGAAAAATCTACACCAGACCACCCTGAAGCGAGTGTCAATCCACCATCATAACTACCGTAAGATTGATACTCTGCAAATTTAGCCTGCGCTTTCTCATCAGTTTCATCGACCACAATCGCAAGCATCGTATAAATTAGAACTGCATTTGGATCTTTACCTTCCTCAATAAGATTCTGACGAATTCCTTGTGCTAACTTTTTTACAGCAACTTTCGTTGGTGCAGATATAAATACGCACTCTGCATTTTGACTGGCAAATTTCTGTCCACGCTTTGATGCACCAGCTTGGTATAATACAGGTGTGCGTTGCGGAGAAGGTTCACAGATATGAATACCTGGCACGCTAAAATATGTACCTTCATGAAGGATTGGATGAACTTTGGTGTGATCCGCAAAAATACCAGCAGCTTTGTCGCGTCGTACCGCATCATTTTCCCAAGAGCCTTCCCAGAGTTTATATAGAACTTCCAGATACTCGTCTGCAATATCATAACGATTGTCGTGACTTACTTGGGTTTTTAAACCTAAGTTTTTGGATCCGCTTTCTAGATATGAAGTCACAATATTCCAACCCGCGCGACCTTTGGTGAGATGATCCAACGTGCTCATACGTCGTGCGAAGGGATAAGGATGTTCGAATGAAATAGAGGTGGTTACGCCAAAGCCTAAATGTTGGGTGACTGCTGCCATTGCTGGAACAATTTGAATTGGATCATTCACAGGAACTTGAACAGCACCATTTAAAGCATGTTGAGCCGATTGATGATACACATCATAAATACCCAAAACATCTGCAAGAAAAATACCGTCAAAAATACCTTTTTCTAATATTTTTGCTAAATCAGTCCAATATTCCAAATCTTTATATTCCGTAGAGCGATCGAGCGGATGACGCCATAAGCCTGGGGACTGATGTGCAATGCAATTCATTTCAAAAGCATTAAATCGTATATGTTTAGTCATAATGAAAATATAAAATAATTAAATGTTTATATTCTGATTATATGAAATGTCATACTTATTATTTAATGAGAAAAACTGCAATATACATAATAAAAAAATAAATGATTTATTTTGTTTGAAATTAGATTAGTAAATAAAATAATCGTATAAAAAATTAAAATAATTAGTGCTAGTTTAATTTTATTCAATTTTTTTGAAGAGAATAAAATGACTGCACAAATAGATATAAAATTGCATGAGGCTGAAATTTCAAAAGAATTCTACCAAATTCATCAGCCAGCGCATGTGATTAAGACAGATGAAGAAGCGATTCAAATCGCACAACAGCTCGCTGAAGATTTTGCAAAGGAAGCCTCCATTCGTGATCATGAACGCCGTTTACCTTTGAGTGAAATAAACAAGTATTCTCAATCAGGGCTTTGGGCAATTAACATTCCAAAGCAATATGGCGGTTCAGGAGTGAGTTACAAGACTCTAGCTGAAGTTGTAAAAACCATTTCTAGCGCTGATCCATCACTAGGTCAAATCGCACAAAATCATTGGGTGTTTCTCGAGCATATCCGTTTAGATGCCACCGAAGAACAAAAACAATTCTTTTTTAAAGCCGTACTGGGTGGAGAGCGTTTGGGGAATGCTTTCTCAGAAAAAGGGTCTAAGACGGTTGCCGATCTCACCACAAAAATAGAATTTGATGCTTTTGGTAATGGGATTGTGAATGGACAAAAATTCTTTGCGACTGGAGCTTTACTGGCACACCGCATTCCAGTTGTTGCGATTGATGCTGAAGGAAAACCATTTGCTGCAATCGTGCCACAAGGGACAGAAGGTGTAAAAATTACCAATGATTGGAGTGGGTTTGGTCAGCGTACAACGGTCAGTGGATCAGTCGAATTAAACAACGTTAAAGTAGATGCAAAATATATCGTTCCAATTTATCAAGCTTTTGTAAGACCGACAGCAGCTGGAGCAATTTCTCAATTTATTCAAGCTGCTGTAGATGCTGGGATTGCACGTGGTGCGATTCAAGAAACGATTCATTACGTTCGTAACTTTGCACGTCCATGGATTGATTCAGGTTTAGATAAAGCAAGTTCAGATCCATATACCATTGCCAATATTGGTGAATTGAAAATTAAGCTGCGTGCTGCTGAAGCCGTTCTGGATTTGGCAGGATTAGCGATTGATTTAGCACTTGCTGAACCGACCGAAGATCATATTAATGAAGCAACATTGCTCGTGGCTGAAGCAAAAGTCTTAACGACTGACATTGCGATTTTAGCAGCGAATAAATTATTTGAGCTTTCTGGCACGCGTTCGACCTTATCAGAATTAAATTTAGATCGTTATTGGCGCAATGCCAGAACACACACTTTGCATGATCCCGTGCGTTGGAAATACAACATTGTAGGAAATTATTTTCTAAATGATGTCCCACCACCACGTCATCCATGGAGCTAAGGAGAAATTTATTATGACTATATTAAATCAGAATGAAGAACTTTCACTTGGTGCCAACTATGAAGAGGTTGCAGCAAAGTTTCGACCGATTTTTAAGCGGATTGCAGAAGGGGCCGTTCAACGAGAAACCGATCGTGATTTGCCTCATGAACAAATTAAATGGTTAAACGATGTAGGTTTTGGTGCATTACGTGTACCAAAAAAATATGGCGGTGCAGGTTTTACCCAACAGCAACTTTTCCAAATCTTAATCGAGTTGGCGACAGCGGATTCAAATATTGTGCAAGCTTTACGTGGACATTTTGCATTTGTCGAAGACCGTTTAGTGGCCCATAGAGATCAATCACAAGCGTTTTGGTTTAAGCGATTCGTAAATGGTGAAATCGCAGGAAACGCT
The DNA here is from genome assembly GCF_056779945.1 of Acinetobacter sp. ANC_7635. Lineage (NCBI taxonomy): Bacteria > Pseudomonadati > Pseudomonadota > Gammaproteobacteria > Moraxellales > Moraxellaceae > Acinetobacter > Acinetobacter sp. ANC_7635. Next base: position 521,965 of record NZ_JBWYIS010000001.1, read on the forward strand.
TGGACAGAAGTCGGTAATGTTGAGATAGGCGACGTCATTACCCGAGTGAAACAAAATCAACAAGGCGAATATGAAGTTTCAGGAGAAAAGTTCTATTCTACAGGTACTATTTTTGCCGATTGGATTGATCTTTTTGCCTATGATGAGACCACTGATCAGCATGTGATTGCAGCGGTCTCAACTAAAGCTAATGGAATTAAAGTACATGATGATTGGGATGGATTTGGTCAAAAAACCACTGGAAGCGGGACTCTAAAAATCAACCAAGTGGCGATCGAACGAGATCATATTTATCCTTTTGATCAGCGTTTTAAATATCAAACAGCTTTTTATCAAGTTGTACATCTAGCAACACTGACCGGCATCGCATTTTCTGCGGTTGAGACCTTTAGTGAGGAAGTGCGTAAGCGTACTCGAATCTTTAGCCACGGGAATGCTGATCTTGTCCGTGATGATGCTCAGATTCTACAAGTGATTGGTAAGGCATCTTCCCAAGCATTTGCCAGTCAAGCCATTACTTTAAAAACAGCTGCAGCACTGGATGATGCATATTTAAGTCACTTTAATGCTTCATCTGAAAAAGATCATGAGATTAACCAAATTGCAGAACTAGAATCTGCTCAAGGGCAGGTCGTCATTTCAGATCTTGTACTTGATTTAACAACTAAACTATTCAATAGTTTGGGCGCTTCGGCCAGCGCTTCATCGAAGCAGTTAGATCGTTTCTGGCGTAATGCACGTGTCGTATCCTCACATAATCCGATTATTTATAAGGAGAAAGTGGTGGGGGCTTTTGTCGTGAATCAAACTGAATTGCCATTTGTATGGCAAATTGGTAATAGTCCTTTGGCGAAACACTTGAAAGCTCAAGTGGCTTAATTGATGTAATTTCTATGATGCTGCTAAGAAGGTCCTGTTAAGGACCTTTTTTCTAGCTTCGTAAATAAGAGCTCTAATAGCCTAAGCGATTTAGATAGATCACTTTAAAAAACACTAAAAAAAGACACTAAAAAATAGTGTCTTAACGATTTAAAGCGAGCTCAAGAAGCCTTATCTGTTTGCAGAAGCCCTGATTCATCAACTTTACCGATACGCCATTGATAAGGGGGTAATGCACCATTTACGCTAAAGTCTCCGACAATTCGATCTTTATAAATTCTTGGGTTGTGTGATGCGAGCGTACGAATATTTCGCCAGAAACGATCTAAAGCTAAGTTTTTATCAGTGGCTGATGCTCCTAGAGCATCAAAAATAATGGTCGAAGCATTTAATGCAAGTGTGGTGATAATGGTTTGAGATTGAGCAACCTCTAATTCTGCTATGGCATTTTGATCTGCTTCGAGTTGTTCATTATCATTCAACCCAGCTTCAAAAGCACGTTGTATAGCCTGTGCATTTTTTTCAATAATTGCTGCAGTGGTGTAGGCGACACCGCGAATTTGACCCACCACTTGTAGGATTTGAGCATCATTACGGACGAAGGAAGCATTGGCATGCGTATAATTTCTTTCACGTTTATAAACCTCAGCTGATACTTCATAGCTTGCTGCTCTTGTAAGCCCTGAAATAATTGCCAATTGAATCAGTTGATAGAATGCTGCTGAATATTTAAAGCGCTGTTGGTCTCCGATGACATCTTGTTGATTCACAACAACATGATTGAACTTAGTAGTACCGCTTGCTGTAAGAATTTGACCAAAACCATTCCAGTCATCCACAATCTCAACACCTTCAGCATGTCGAGGGATTAGAATACTGGCTGATTCTCCATACAAATCAGTAATACCCACATCAATCCAGTCTGCATACAAGCTTCCTGTGGTATAAAATTTTTTTCCATTCAATACCGTACGTCCCTCAGCATCTTTTGAAAGTCTGGTTTTAAATTCATGAATGGACTCATTTCCACCTTCAGACCATGCGCTTCCAATAATTTGACCTTGAGCCACTCTAGGAAGCCATACAGATTTAAACTGTGGGTCGCGGCTGAGCAGTAAATCTTCCACAAAGCCAAAATGTACGCGAAGTGCCTGCGGTAAATTTGCATCAGCTTCGGCAAGTTCGATTAATAGATTAAATAATTCTGGAATAGTTGCATCAAATCCCCCTTGCGAACTGGGTAAGCGAAGTTTCGTAAAACCGATGTCTTTTAACCATTGAATCTGTTCAAAAGCTAAAACTCGTTTTTTTTCGCGTTCAGATCGCGAAGCTTTGATTTTTTCAAATGTAGGTCTGAATAACGAGGCGAGGCTTTCATAACGTGAAGAAGGTCCTTGTCCCCATACAGCATTAATTTGTGTGGTCAGTGCGCTGGGGCGGTGTTGCAATGCAGTTTGAGGTTTTAAATCAATAATACTCATAATAATCAGTCTTTATTCTAAATTAAAATAAAATAATAGCGCTTATAAAATGTGTGGAAATCGATTTATTGTGATATGTAAATATAATATATTGGATTAAAGGAAATTTAGATATTATCTTAAATATAGAAAATGATATTCAATAACATGAATTGAGATATAATAATATTGTGATTGAAAAAAAGGATTTAAATTAAATGAGTAAAGATTTTAAATCGAATACTTATATTTGTGATGATCATGTCGTAGATACGATTTATTGGTTGATGCACCACCAAGATAGTTATGATCGCTTTGAGTTTGATGCATTTAGTCAAAAAATAACGGTACACCATGCCAATGGAACAGATGAAATTAAGCCGGGACAGTATCTTAATGCCTGTTATGGCATATTGATCACATCATAAAAAACCGAAGCAAAGCTTCGGTTTTTGATTGAGCGAATCTTATAAGTTAACTTGCCATTGCATCTATAGTCAGCTCTGATACAGTCGGCTTCGCTTTTTCGGCTTTTAGACCTAACTTATCGAATAACTGCTTATCTTTGCCTTCACCAGCATTAGGTGTCGTTAAAAGCTTTTCACCTGAGAACAAAGAGTTAGCACCTGCTATAAACGCTAAAGCTTGATCAGAATCAGAAAGAGATTCACGACCCGCTGAAAGTCTTATATAACTTTTTGGCATGATAATGCGCGCTACGGCAATGGTGCGAATCCATTCAGTCACATCGAGTTTTTCAACATCTGCTAAGGGTGTGCCTTCGATCGGCACAAGCATGTTGATTGGTACCGATTCTGGATGAATAGCTAAGGTCGCAAGTTCATGTAATAGACCAATACGATCTTGAGTATCTTCACCTAAGCCAACAATTCCACCGCTACACACTTTCATGCCTGCTTGGCGCACAAAGTCTAAAGTATTTAAACGATCATCATAAGTGCGTGTGGTAATCACATTTGGATAGTACTCACGAGAGGTATCTAAATTGTGGTTGTAATAATCTAACCCCGCTTCTTTTAAACGTTCCGCTTGTGATTGATTAAGCATCCCTAAGGTCATACAGGTTTCAAGTCCTAGGGCTTTTACCTCACGTACCATTTCAAGTACATAGGGCATATCGCGTTCATGAGGATTTCGCCATGCAGCACCCATACAAAAACGAGATGATCCAGAAGCGAGAGCTTCTTTGGCTTCATGAATTACTTTTTCAACAGCAATTCTTTTTTCAGCTTCAAGTTTGGAATCATAACGTGCAGATTGAGAACAGTATTTACAATCTTCTGGACATTTACCCGTTTTGATCGATAGTAATGTGCTGACCTGAATGGTATTTGCATCAAAGTATTGACGATGCACGCGTTGTGCTTCGAAAACTAAGTCCATGAAGGGTTGTTCATAGAGTTTTTGTATTTCTTCACGCGTCCAATCATTGCGTACTTGCATAATTTATCCATCAATTAAAAAGCTACTTATTTGATCATACTGTAATTTTAACAATGCAAAATCGTAAAATATGACAATAATGACTCAAAAAAATTATCAAATTCGCCAACTCAATAGAAATTAATCATTGTTGATTTAGTTACAAACTTAACTATTTTTATGCATTTTTCGCCGCAAAATTATTTTTTGGGAACTTGATGCTGAGAACTTGTTGCTAACGTGTACTTAAAATTTCAGATCATGCTCAAAACGGTGTTTTTGCGCTGTCAAGTCATCTTGGAAAAGTACAATTAATTATTTCTTTTTGATTGTTGTTCTTGTACTGCCCAGTCAATATGGATTTGCACAATCTCACTAGACTGATTTCTTTTTAGTATCAATTGCTCAATATTGTTTGGATGATACGGTGCATTCCCGATTCCAATCGCAATATTCCGCATAAAGCTTTCATAGCCTGTTCTACGCAGTGGACTGCCTTCTGTGTTGGCTAAGAATGTTGCTTCGTCCCATTGCCATAATTCAATTAAAGAAAGACGATCCAGCCCATGACGGGGATGGAAATCAGCAACCGTTGTAGTTTGTGCGAAACTATTCCAAGGACAAATCAGCTGGCAATCATCACATCCAAATACGCGATTACCTATGCCACGGCGTAGTTCTTCAGGAATCACCCCTTGGTATTCAATGGTCAGATAGGCAATACATTTACGGGCATCTAATTGATATGGCGCTACAATCGCCTGCGTTGGACAAATATCAATACATGCTGTACATGAGCCGCAATGTGCACTGGCAGGCTCGTCAAAGGGTAATTCAAGAGAACTAAACAGTTCACCGAGTACAAAAAAGGAACCCGATTTTTTGTGGATGAGCAGGGTATGTTTACCTGTCCAACCCATACCTGCAGATTCAGCGAGTGATTTTTCAAAAATAGGGGCTGAATCGGCGAAAGGTCTTGATTCAAACGGACCGACTTTTTCACGAATAAGGTTTGAAAGTGTTTTTAATTTACCGCGCATGGTTTTATGGTAATCCCGTCCGCGTGCATATCGCGCAATAACGGCAGAATTAGGGAAATCAGGTACTGTTCGAGGTTGAGGTCGTTCAACCAAATAATTCATTCTGACGCAGATAATACTTTTTGTATGGGGAACCAACAGTGTTGGATTAGCACGTTTTTCCAAATTTTCTTCGAGGAACTTCATGTCACCATGAAATCCTTGATCTAAATATGCTTTTAATCGAGGTAATTCATCTTGAGCATCAGGTCGGGCAATGACACAATCAGCGAAGCCCAGTTCCAATGCTTGAGATTTAATCCAAGCTTTAAGCGCATGAGGATCAAATTGCTGTGTTGGAATACGAGCTGGTATAGATGAGAGAGATTGAGTCATAAATAAAAAAAGGAACGATAATGCATCAACAAGTTTATCACAGCAGTGAGATACAAGCTTGGGAACAGCGCTGGTTTGACGATCAAAATAGTGCTTTTGGTCTTATGCAGCAAGTTGCTTGGATGATGGCACAAGAAATCATCACAATTCTTCAAGGTATTGAAAAAAAGAAAATCCGTATCGCAGTCTGCTGCGGCAAAGGAAATAATGCAGGGGATGGTTATCTTGTTACGTACTATTTAGCACAGCACTCTTTATCACGACATTGTTCATTCAACCAAAATCTAGAAATCGATATTTTTTCTTTTTCACAAGTCGATCATCACTCGGCTGACTCCTTGCAGAGTGCTTATAAAATGAGTCAATCCATACCACTTAAGCAGTTCACCGATCTGAACCATTGTAAGGGTTATGATGTCTATATTGATGCATTGTTTGGAATTGGAATTAATCGTACTTTAAGTGAAGACTGGCAGAGAATTATCCATCATATTAATGAGCAAGACGGCGTCAAAATTGCGATTGATATGCCGAGCGGTTTAGATGCAAATACAGGTCAACCATTACCAATGGCTATTCATGCTCAGCATACGCTTACCGCACTCGCATATAAGGTAGGGCAATTTGTAGGGCGTGCACAGGATTTTATAGGACATCTAAAACTCATTCCCATTTTACCATGTGACTCAGATTTAAAACCTGTGGCCCGATTAAGCCCAGTCAAAACAATTTTGCCGCGACGACACTCTACAGGACATAAAGGAACGTATGGGCATGTGCTCGTGATTGGCGGTCATGCACAAATGGGAGGTGCGGTGATTATGGCGGCTGAAGCTGCATTTGCCGCTGGGGCGGGTAAAGTCACGATCGTGTGTGATGCTAAACATCATTCAGCAATTTTGTCACGATCTCCCAATGTAATGGTGCAGGATATTAATCGTTTCGATCCATCACAACGAAAAAATTTGCTACAGCAAGTCGATTCGATTTGTTTTGGAGTGGGGTTGGGACGTGATGATTGGGCAGCTGAGCAATATGATCAATGGATGAGTATTCTGTCCTCTACGAACAAACCTACTGTACTCGATGCTGATGCATTGTGGTTCTTATCTGAAAAGCCCATTCGACTCAATGAGAGAACTTACGCAACGCCACATCCTGGTGAGGCTGCAAAACTTTTACACTCTAGCGTGGCGGAAGTTGAGCATGACCGCATCAAAGCAATTAAACGATTACAAACACTGTATGCTGGTGAATGGGTATTAAAAGGTGCAGGAAGTTTAACGATTGACGCGCAGCAAACTATTTGGATTTGCACCCAAGGTAATCCAGGAATGGGTACAGGTGGAATGGGGGATATCCTTGCAGGAATGATTGCTAGTCTTAAAGGACAATTGTCTAATTCTATTCAACTTCATGAAATTGTTAACTTACATGCCATGGCAGGTGATGTATTGGCTCAACAGGGTGAACGTGGTTTGTTAGCTCAGAATATGGCTCAAGCGATTTATCAAATAGTAAATCTAAAATAAAATTCAGGGATAGATATGCGATATTTAAAATTAACGATACAAGGTCTTGTTCAAGGGGTCGGATTTCGTCGCTGGTTTATGGAACAAGCCTTAAAGTTGCATTTAACTGGTTACGTTAAAAATATGGATAATGGGGATGTGGAAGCTATCATTGTTGGCACATATAAAGATGTAAATGACATGATCAAACTGGCCATGGCAGGGCCTCATAATAGTAAAGTTAAGCAAATCTTCTATGAAGACTTAATTGACATCAAAGAGCGTGATTTCGATAACTTTCAAATTCGCCAATAAGTGCATTGAGTGTCGAGAGACTTTTAACGTCGACGACTACTGCTGCGGCTTCGTCCACGTGCCATTCCACCTAAAGCATTTAAAACAGCCAATTTACTCATACTGCCAGAGGCATGTGCATGGCAAATTGCTGCGGCAAGTGCATCTGCAGCATCGGCTTGTGGTTTAATACTTAAATTAAGTATGCGCATAACCATCATTTGAACCTGTTCTTTATCAGCAGCGCCATAGCCAACAACAGATTGTTTAATTTGACGCGCAGTATATTCAGCCACTTGTAGATCTAAATTGACCAATGCCGCTATAGCTGCACCGCGTGCTTGACCAAGTTTTAAGGCAGAGTCAGGATTGACCGCCATAAATACCTGTTCCACAGCAGCTTCGGTAGGACCATGAAATTTAACGATTCTTTCAATGCCTGAAAAAATTCGTTTTAGACGCTCAGGCATGTCAGGTGTTTCAGTGCGAATTGTTCCAGCATCAACAAAAGTGAGTTTTTGCCCCTCTTTTTGAATAATACCGTAACCTGTTAGACGTGAACCAGGATCAATTCCGATAATTAATGACATTCCATGACTTTAAAAATAAAATAATGCCCATATTGTTACATAAGCGTATGAAAAAAGCTTGATACAGATTGAGCAGATGATTACGACCCTATATTTAAATTTTTGAGATTAGATTACATTTCATGAAATTAGCTCTTATTGTTTTAATCGGTATAGTCCTTGAAATCTTCGTATGGGTCGGTGTGGGTGATCTAGTCGGAAGTATGTGGTATGTATTCTTCTGGTTTATTGCTGCATTCTTTATTGGTTTAAATATGGTTCGTTCTCATGCATCAGGTTTAATGCCACAGATGCAGCAAATGCAACAAGGTCATATGAGTGCTGATCCGAATTTGACCAATAACTTACCTAAAATTATTGCGGGTATTTTCCTTTTGATTCCGGGGTTAATTTCCGATCTATTCGCCTTACTTATTCTAATTCCACCTGTTCAAACAGCATTTAAAGCGGTGATGATGAAAACCATGATGAAGCGTCAGCAAGCCATGATGGAAAAAATGATGGGTGGTATGATGGGAGATATGGGCGGCATGGGTGGTCAAGCAAATGGTCAGAATCCATTTGCAGATTTAATGCGCCAAATGCAAGAAATGCAAAGCCAGCAGCACGGTCGTGGTTCAAATGACTCTACTATCATTGATGGTGAAGCAAGAGAAATTACACCTGAAGCAAAGAAAATTGAAATGAAAGACGTTAATCAAAAGTAAATTGCGCATGTTCAAAACCAGATGTAATGTCTGGTTTTTTTATTTTTGTATCTCGATTTTCCTAAAAAACAGTATAATTCAAACAATTTTTATTCATTTTTGATTTATGTCTCTATTACTTACCATCTGTGTCCTACATCTTGTTGCTCAATTGAGTCCTGGACCTGATATTTTGTTGATTGCCAAATGCGCAGCGTCAACCACAATCGCAAACACGTTGAAAGTTATTTTAGGTATTTCTATTGGAATTTTATTTTGGGTGATTTTAACCTTATCAGGTTTTGCACTTTTGATTGCCCAATTCCCATGGATTCAACAAGTCTTAATGTTAGTCGGTGGTTTATTTTTGGCAAAAATGGGCTGGGCGATGCTAAAGGGTGGTTGGCAAACCTATAAGTCTTTCAAACTTGATGCAATTGATGAAAATCAGTTACCTTTAAAAGCTGAAAAATACTTTCTGATGGGGTTGTTTACAAACCTATCCAATCCTAAAACACTGATTTATTTTAGTAGTGTATTTTCACTTGCCTTAACTGCTTCAGCACCAGAGATGTTGAAAATACAACTGGCAGTCATTATTCCGATTCAAACGTTTTTAACCTTTACGTTTTTGATGGTCGTTTTAGCACGACCTAAAATTAAACAGCTCTACCAGCGTTCAGGGCATTACATAGATATGGCATCGGGTGGTCTATTTTTGATCTTTGCAGTCTGGTTGTGGATAGATGCGCTTATTTTGCTTAACTGAATCCTGATCTAACTCTTCTGTTTGAGTCAGAACGAGCGTGTCTTGCTGATAACGTCTTGGTCGCAAAGTTGCTTCAGTATTTTCAGAACCTTGATAAGAGCGACTTCTGTTTGCTCTTTCTCTCAAGCCGCCTTTCTTAATTAATTGAACCATCGTCATATCATCATTTTTTAACTACGTTTATTTTACTTCAATTTATGATTTCCATGCGGATATGATGGGCGAGTGCGTGAATAAAATATGGATAATCTCTAGAAGAAAAAAGAATGATAGAGCAGGTTGTCAAAAAAAATTCATATAGATATCTGATAATACAAGATATTGAATGAAGACATAGATGGTTGCTGTTTTATAGCTACATCTGAGGTTGATTATTGGTGAAGGCTTATATAGTATAAATATTAGCCTCTAAGGTGATGTAGATAAAAATAAAAAGACAGTCAAATCGGGAGGATGAGTATGCTGTATCAGTATCATTGTGCGTGTTGCGACAAGGTGGTTGCTTCGACAGACAAAGTGTGTTCTGAATGCGGATCACAAAATATCAGAACACCTTATGGTTTTTGGATATTTTGTATCATTGCGTGTTTAGCCGCAGCCATTGTGTTTAAAGTGGCCCATTTATATTTACAAGATAACCAAAATGTCCCTGTGAAGCAGTCGTTTTTGGACACGCTTCATCAAAGTGATAAAGCAAATTGAATCTATAAAAAAGCCCACATCAATGTGGGCTTTTTTATTTGGAAATTACAAACCAGCTGATGCTTTAAGCGCTTCAACCTTGTCTGTCTTTTCCCAAGTGAATGCAGTATCAGAACCTTCACGACCAAAGTGACCATATGCAGCAGTTTGCTTATACATCGGTTGAATGAGATTCAACATACGTGTAATACCATATGGACGTAAATCGAAATGCTCTCGTACCAATGCAATAATCAATTCTTCAGAAACCTTAGCAGTATTGAATGTATTGATTGAGATAGATGTTGGTTCAGCAACACCAATCGCATAAGACACTTGAATTTCACATTTATCGGCTAGACCAGCGGCAACAATATTTTTTGCAACATATCGACCAGCATAAGCAGCAGAGCGGTCTACTTTAGATGGATCTTTACCAGAGAAAGCACCACCACCGTGACGAGCCATACCACCATATGTATCTACAATGATTTTACGACCTGTTAAACCACAGTCACCGACTGGACCACCAATCACAAACATACCAGTAGGGTTGATGTGGAATTTGGTATCCGCATGGAACATATCTGCTGGAATTACTTTTTTCACGATTTCTTCAATGACAGCTTCTTTTAAATCAGTCTGTGAAATCTCAGGATCGTGTTGAGTCGATAATACGACCGCATCTAAACGAACAGGTACGCCATTTTCGTATGCAAAAGTCACTTGGCTTTTCGCATCTGGACGTAACCATGGCAAACTTCCGTTACGACGAAGTTCTGCTTGTTTTTCCATAAGACGGTGCGCATACGAAATAGGAGCAGGCATTAAAACATCTGTTTCGCGACTCGCGTAGCCAAACATTAAACCCTGATCGCCAGCACCTTGATCTTCAGGTTTTTGACGATCTACACCTTGAGCAATTTCAGGAGATTGTTTGCCAATCATGTTGATGACAGCACAAGTTGAACCATCGAAACCTAAATCAGAATGATGGTATCCAATGCCATTTACGGTTTGGCGTACAATTGCTTCAAAGTCTACATTTGCAGTTGTTGTGATTTCACCTGCAAGAACAACAGCACCTGTTTTTACAAGCGTTTCACAAGCAACCCGCGCATATGGGTCTTCTTTTAAGATTGCATCCAAAATAGCATCACTGATTTGGTCAGCCATTTTATCTGGATGGCCTTCGCTTACAGATTCTGAAGTAAATACAGCGTACTCGCGCATAAGTCCTATCACAGTTATTTCTAAAGACGCAATATGGTACATCGACTTAACGTTAAGGACTAGCTTAACCTGACTAAAAAGCATGAATTTATGTCATTTTTGTGTTTTTTTAATTGATATCATCATCTGTTAAATTGATAAGTGAAAACTTTTGTATAAGACTTATTCTTTTTAAGACTGAGCTGAAATAAAAAACAGCTTAAGTGGGTACGAAAGAATGTGAATACATGATTCAACATCAGTACTTTAAAAAAAGGCCAAGCCACTAAAAAATATTGGATTGAATTGAATATTGATAAAACCGACTCGCATTGTATGAATTTTTTCGCTTTAGGGCTGAAATATACGTTTCTGGGCTTTACGCTGTTTGATTTTTTTAAGACAATACACCCAGTTTTTGAATTTTATTCATTTCCCATCTTTAATTTATCGGACACTGATCTATGACAACCCCGCTGAATGAACGTCGCATTGCTAACGCAATTCGTGTACTTGCAATGGATGCTGTGCAAAAAGCAAATTCTGGACATCCAGGTGCACCAATGGGGATGGCTGATATTGCTGATGTTGTATGGCGTCAATTCTTAAATCACAATCCGACAAACCCTCAGTGGGCTAACCGCGACCGTTTTGTATTATCAAATGGTCATGGCTCAATGCTTCAATATGCATTATTACATTTGACTGGCTATGATCTTTCAATTGAAGATTTAAAAGCATTCCGTCAATTGCACTCAAAAACACCGGGTCACCCAGAATTAGGTTATGCACCTGGTATCGAAACAACCACTGGTCCATTGGGTCAGGGTATCGCGAATGCTGTTGGTTTTGCTTTGGCTGAAAAAACCTTAGCAGCGCAATTCAACAAAGAAGACATTAAAGTCGTTGATCATTTCACTTACTGTTTCTTAGGTGACGGCTGTTTAATGGAAGGTGTTTCTCATGAAGCATGTTCATTGGCAGGTACTTTGGGGCTAGGTAAATTAATTGCTTACTATGACGACAATGGTATTTCAATTGATGGTGAAGTAGAAGGTTGGTTCTCTGACGATACAGAACAACGCTTCTTAGCTTATGGCTGGCAAGTATTGAAAGTTGATGGTCACGATGCAGATGCATTACGTGCGGCAACTTTAGAAGCGAAAGCTGAAACGAAGAAACCAACAATCATTATCTGTAAAACGATTATTGGTTTAGGTTCACCAAACAAACAAGGTAAAGAAGATTGCCATGGTGCACCACTGGGTAACGACGAAATCGCATTAGCACGTGAAGCGTTGGGTTGGACTGAAGGTCCATTCGAAATTCCTGCTGACGTTTATGCTGCATGGGACGCGAAAGAAAAAGGTCAACAAGCAGAAGCAGCTTGGAACGAAGTATTTGCACAATATGAAGCAAAATATCCAACTGAAGCGGCTGATCTTAAACGTCGTTTAAGCGGTGAATTACCTGCTGACTTCGTTGCAAAAGCGGATGCGTATATTGCTGAAGTAAACGCAAAAGCTGAAACCATCGCAACACGTAAAGCAAGCCAAAATGCAATCCAAGCATTTGCCCCAATGCTGTCTGAAATCTTAGGTGGTTCTGCTGACTTAGCAGGTTCTAACTTAACACTTTGGAAAGGCGCACAAGGCGTTCAAGACAATGCTGCAGGTAACTACGTACACTATGGCGTACGTGAGTTCGGTATGACTGCAATCGCAAACGGTGTTGCACTTCACGGTGGGTTCATTCCTTACGTAGCAACATTCCTCATGTTTATGGAATATGCACGTAACGCAGTACGTATGTCTGCATTGATGAAACAACGTGTGATTCATGTTTACACACACGATTCTATTGGTTTGGGTGAAGATGGTCCAACACACCAACCAATTGAACAAATCGCATCTTTACGTGGTACACCAAACCTCAACACATGGCGCCCATGTGACACAGTTGAAGCAGCAATTTCTTGGAAATCTGCGTTAACACGTTCTGAAGGTCCAACTGCGTTGATCTTCTCTCGTCAAAACTTAGCATTCCAAACACGCACAGAAGCACAAATTGCTGATGTTGCGAAAGGTGGTTATGTATTGGCTAAAGAAAAAGGCGAATTGAAAGCGATTATCATTGCAACAGGTTCGGAAGTTGCATTGGCAATGGAAGCTTATGCACAGCTTGAAGGTGTGCGTGTTGTGTCTATGCCATGTGCTGAAGAATTTGTTAAGCAAGATGCTGCTTACCGTGAGTCAGTTCTTCCATCTAATATCCGTGCGCGTGTAGCGGTTGAAGCGGCGCATGTTGACTACTGGTGGAAATTTGTAGGTCTTGATGGTCGTGTGATTGGTATGACTACGTATGGTGAATCTGCACCAGCGAAAGATTTGTTCCAACACTTTGGTATTACGACTGAAGCAGTTGTCGCAGCAGTGAAAGAAATTACTGCTTAATTCTTAGAATTAAGTGTTTTAAAAGGCGTCCCAACTGTGGGGCGTCTTTTTATTTTTATGTATCTATATAGATACATTCATTCCCTAGATTTCAGATTGGAAGTGAGTAGCGCAATGAGTTTGTATGAGCAAATTAGTGATGAAATTACTTTAATGGATGCGGGTGAGCAAAAGTGGATTGGTGAAGACTTACCACTTGAAGCGATGGTAGCAGTAGAATTATTGCTACAAGATATGGCTGAAGAGAAAATCATTAAAGTACGTCGAAAAAATCGTGAAAAAACTTCAGGATTAAAACAGATTGATCGTATTCTGATTGAAAAGCTTTAACAGTCATAAAAAAGCCTCTTATGAGGCTTTTTTATTATCCTATTTTTATTATTTTACAGTTAATTAGCCGTAGTTTCTGACACGGTAAAATTTAATTTTGGATCAGCATTTTGTTGAATTGTCCATTCACCACTTACTCTGAAAGATGCTGCTGAAGCATAAGTATCTTCCATAAACTGGAAATACGTGATTAAGCCATCTTTAACTATTGCTTTAATTGAAAAAGGTGAAGTAAAAGTGCGCTTAGCGTAAACAGATGTATAAGTAAATTGACCGAATACAGCCACTGTTTCATCTTCAGCTAAAATATCTGTGATTTGAAAATCATCGATCGTCCAATAAGTTCCGACATTAGAAAAAGTATAAATGTAGACATCACGACCTGTAGAAGTACCAGCCCAAGGTTCAATTTGTTTAAGTTCAGGATTATTAAAATTTAGCGAAGTATAAATGGCATCTTCAGCCACTAACTTTTCTGAAGCAATCGCTACTCTTGATTTATCAGTATTATATAAAAAAGCCAATACGACATCTTTAGGTGCTTTAGTTTTAAGCGCTTTATCAATCGCTTGTTGTTGTTCACTCATCATTATTCTCCAGTTCAAAGTGGTAATTTTAGTATTATAAATGAGACAAAATATTAGTATATTGTATAAATGTTTAATTTAATCTCATATTTAAGATATGTGTTGATGTTAACTGCTTATTAGGAGAAAGCTTAAAGATGAAAAACATGATCTATACACAAGTGATAGTCATAATCTGATCAAATTGATTTGATAAAAGTGACACCTTCTTAAGGTGCGTTCTAATCTTGCAACAAACTGTTCTATCTGTACTGATGCAAGAATTTCAGAATGCTATACATTATTCACTATCCATTTCATAAATGTTTTAAAAAATTTGAGGAAAAATTGATGAACTTTAAAATAATAGCGTTAAGTGCCGTAGTGCTTTCTGTAGCAACAGTTTCATTTGCTAAACCAGTTGAATATAAAATTGATCCAACTCATACAGCGACAGTATTTACTTGGGATCATTTTGGCTTTTCTACACCATCAGGTAATTTTAGCGATATCCAAGGAACGATCAAAGTAGACAATGAAAAGCCTGCGAATTCAGCGGTGAATGTCACAATTCCACTTTCAAGTATTAATACAAATGTCAGAGCATTAGATGAACATTTATTGAAACCAGATTTCTTTGATGCTGAAAAATATCCGAATATCACTTTTAAAAGTACTAAAGTTCAACCAAATGGTAAGAACAAGTATAAGATCACAGGTGATCTAACGATTAAAAATGTTACTAAGCCTGTCGTACTAGATGCTGTTTTGAATAAACAAGCTGAACATCCTATGACGAAAGCGCAGTCTATTGGTTTCAATGCAACGACTTCATTTGACCGTTCTGCATTCGGTGTAGGCGCATATGTGCCTAATGTAGGCGATAAAATCACGGTGAATATTACAACTGAAGCTTCAGTAGATAATAAAAAATAATAAAATCAATTTGTTAAGTGATAAATAAGCCGCCTGAATGGGCGGTTTATTATTTTCTTATGAGGCCAAAAGCTTCTCTTTTTAATGCTCTACCCGTAATTATCGAAAGTAAGATGAACCAAATCTACAACAAGAATTTTATCTAAATAGCTTAAGTCATTGGCGTGGCTCAAGCTTTAGAATCAATGTCACATACGATTTTACACAGGGAGATAATAACCATACTAAGAAGTTTGTAGATCAATTCATTAAACGTGATATACGCTTGCAGAGATAGGAGTAGAAATATTTAAAAAAGTCATGGATATTGTATGGTTTAAAAAAATTGCATTTATTTAAAATAAATTTAGATTTATGATTTGGACTGATTATAATTATTTAGTTTATTTTAAATATGTATTTGCAAATATTTGAAAAAGCCATTGAGCTTATTACACCATCATACAATCGAAAAAAATATCTTGAGCGCCACTTACGTCTTAAATCTTTTTTTGAAGAACGAGAAAGGATTAAAAATCTTAATGAAAGCGAGGAAGTTAAAACGCTTCTGCTAAATTCAGCAATTTCTGCACTTACTGGAGCAAAAAACGTTGATATAAAAGAGCTGGAATATTTCTTAGATAAATTTAATGCAATGGAGTTTGAGTTACTTTATTGGACTTTTGTATGGAATAGAGCAGGTTATCAGGTATTAAAAAACTCTAGAGGTGAAATCATTAGACTAAAGGTATCAAAAAAAGGAAAAATAAAAGTTTTAGTAATGAATTTACTAGTTTTATTTTCTATGAGTTTTGCTCCCATAATGTTTTACTTTAAAAAAGATGAATATTGGAGATTGTTTAATTCTTTAGGTGCATCACAGATAGTTCCCGAAATAATTTATGGAGTTATATGTGTGATATGTGGACTCACCATAGTCAAACTTCTTAACGATTGGGTACATTGGAAAAATTTGAACAAAATTTTAGACACTTGATATCAAAAAAATATTAACTGTTGCAAGCGGTTACTCACTCTATCAAATTCGGTTGAATGGGATGCAACGGAGTGGATGCTTATAACGAACGGTGGATTGATTGGCATAGCACAATCAAATATCCTGATCTACAGTTGGGTTCAAGGCTATCAAATCAAAATCATTTAATCTGTTCAATAAAACGGCTTAAGATTGAACCTGCCACAGATTCTAGCTTTTCAGCATAACGGTGGTTATCTGCACGTAATTGAGTAATATCTATACCCGCTTTACGCAATTCGCAAGTATGACCAATCAACCATTTCTCTAAACTATCTGAGGTCACTTCAGGATGGAACTGGAGTGCTAAAATATTAGATCCAACTTGAAAAGCCTGATTTTTATAAATTTGAGTGCTCGCCAGAAGTTTCGATTGCGAGGGAAGATCAAAGGTATCACCATGCCAATGCAAAACTGGTACACCATGTAAAGAATTTAGAAGGTTGTCTTGTTCATTTATAATATCTACCGTACTCCAGCCAATTTCTTTAGTGTGGCCAGCATATACTGCACCGCCCAAGGCTTTTGAAATGAGTTGAGCACCTAGACAGATGCCAAGCGTAGGGCGTTGGAGTTTTAATCTTTCTTTAAGTAAGTCTATTTCTGTTTGTAGGAAAGGGTAATCTTCTGTCTCATAAACACCAATCGGTCCACCCAAAATAATGGTCAGACCTTCGTACTTTAAGGCTACTGAAAGATCATCCACACCTGCATCAAAATATCTGACCCGATAACCCAGTTGATATAGTGTCTCCTCAAAAGAACCTAGATCTTCAAAGGCTAAATGCTGTATTGCATATACTGTTTCAGGAAGCTTTCTCATGATGTGACGTTCTTAAAAGAATGATGAGGAGATTATAGTATAGAACTTTTGGAACTAAGGTTTCGTCCATAAAACAATATAAAACGATTTATTTCGCAATCCCATTTTTTAATAATGTCTTGAGCATCGCTAGACTAGAATTGAGAATATCTTTTTTTAAGCGTTCATCTTGAACTCCACGCGCTAATAGTACGGAGCCCACCATTTGACAGAGTATGGCCCAAGCGAAATCAGGTTCTGGAGCATACTGCGCAAATAGTTTGTAACCACGCTGAAGTTCTTTTTCAAAACATTGTTTAATGTCAGCATCAGCGCGTGAAACTTCAGCAGCAAGTGAGGGTAAAACACAGCCTTTTTCTGGGTGTTGAACGTGTAATAGAGAAAGATATCGGTTCATTTCAAAATCTAACCAAGATTCTGGATCTTGATGAGGATTCATTTCCCACTGTTGAATACTTGCTCCGATTTCAGATTCGATTAAGGCTTTAAATAAGTCGTTTTTTGAAGAAAAGTGAGAATAGAAAGCACCGCTGGTCATATTTGCAGCGTGCATAAAACCATCAACCCCAGTATTGTTAAAACCTTGTTTTTTTGCGAGTTCACCACTGGTTTTTAAAATTTCGCGACGTTTTTCTTCTTTGTATCCTGCTTTATATCTCATATTGAATATTCAATAACCATTGACTGTGCCTCAAAACTATAACATAGTGATCGTTATAATAACGATCGTTATTTAATGGAGAGATGATGAACGATCAGCAGTCAGAAATTAATCATTCAGAAGAAAAATCAACATATAACAAGGTCGCACTGATCATTGGTGCAGGAGATGCCACAGGCAGTGAGATCGCAAAACGCTTTGCACGAGGTGGATATACTGCTTGTATGACTCGACGCAATGCAGACAAGCTTGCACTTGTTATCCGAGAGATTGAAGCACACGGTGGTAAAGCTTATGGATTTGCTTCAGATGCAAGAAAAGAAGATCAAGTGATTCAACTGATTGACACAATTGAACGTGACATTGGTCAGATTGAAGTATTGGTTTTTAATATTGGAGCAAATGTGCCGTGTAGCATTCTAGAAGAAACAGCACGTAAATATTTTAAAATCTGGGAAATGGCTTGTTTTAGTGCTTTTTTAAATGGTCGTGAAGTCGCTAAACGGATGGTCGCAAGGCAGCGCGGCACTATCATTTTCACTGGTGCAACAGCAAGCATCCGTGGTTCATCATATTTCAGCGCTTTTGCTGGCGCTAAACATGCGTTAAGAGCCTTAGCCCAAAGTATGGCAAAAGAGTTAGGGCCTCATCATATTCATGTTGCGCACATCATTATTGATGGGGCGATTGATACTGATTTTATTAAAGATACTTTCCCTCATTTGTATGAAAAAAAACAGCATGACGGTATTTTGAATCCTCAACATATAGCTGATAACTATTGGCATATTGCTCATCAACCACGAGATGCTTGGACACATGAATTGGATTTGCGACCATGGTCTGAACAGTGGTAATCATATTTAATAAGGATAAGACATGACTACACAACAACAAAAAGTTGAATTTTATTTCGATCTTGGCAGTCCATTTAGTTATTTGGCTTTTTATAAGCTACAAGAAATCACCAAAAAATATAATGCAGTGATTGATTATACACCAATTTTATTGGGTGGAATTTTTAAGTCGACTGGTAACAAGAGTCCAATTGAGGTGCCTGTTAAAGGGATCTATTCAATGCAAGACTTAAGTCGTTGGTCAGATTATTATCAGATCCCGATGCAGATGAATCCATATTTTCCAATGAATACATTGACTTTAATGCGTATATTAACGGGAGTCAAAATCTATCATGATGAATATTTTGAAGTGATTTTGACCAAGCTTTTTGATGCGATGTTTAGAAAGCCCTTGAATTTAGCCGATCCAGAAGTTCTGATAAATTTATTTCAAGGTGATGCAATCGACGGTCAGCAACTTTTGGATTTAAGCCAAGATCCGGTGGTAAAACAAAAATTGATTGATGAAACAAACAATGCCGTACAACGAGGGATATTCGGAGCACCTACATTTTTTTTGCGGGAAAATATGTACTGGGGGCAAGATCGCTTGCATTTTGTAGAGCGCGAATTACAAAAATAAGTGAAAAAGAAATTAAATTGAGACTCAGCTAAATTTATTAAAAATATTGATGTGATATAACGAATAAGAGAGTACGAAATTAACAGCTTGAGGGAGTCACGATGACCCATAATGTTTTAGCTTACGCAGCGCTTGATTCTAAAAGTCCATTGGTTCCATATACGTTTCAGCAACGTCAAGCTCGCCCCGATGATGTCATTATTGATATTGAATACTGCGGTGTATGTCATTCTGACTTACATCAAGCGCGTAATGATTGGGGTTTTAGTCGTTACCCAATTGTACCGGGTCATGAAGTAATTGGTCGCGTAAAAAGCATCGGAGCATCGGTAACGAAGTTCAAGGTTGGAGATCTGGTCGGAATCGGGTGTATGGTAGATTCATGTCGTACTTGTTCTGCTTGTCACCAAGGTTTGGAGCAATATTGTGAAGCTGGCAATACACAAACGTATGGTAGTTTAGATCGTCATGATCAAACACCTACTTATGGTGGCTACGCACAAACGATCATTGCGAGCCAAGATTTTGTATTGAAAGTACCTGAAAATTTAGATACACAATCCATTGCACCCATCTTATGTGCTGGGATCACGACATGGTCGCCATTAAAGCATTGGAATGTCGGTGACGGCTCTAAAGTGGCTGTTGTTGGACTCGGTGGTTTAGGTCATATGGCGATTAAACTTGCTCATGCACTTGGTGCAGAAGTGACTTTATTTACACGATCAGCAAATAAAGAACAGGATGCACGTGATTTAGGTGCAGATCATGTCGTGTTATCAACAGATCCAACACAAATGAAATCAGTGAAAAATCAGTTCGATTTAATTATTGATACTGTGCCATATGATCATGATCTAAAGCCTTATATTCCGACACTTGCATTGAGTGGGACACTAGTATTGGTAGGCTATCTCGGAGAATTTAGCAGCAATTCCGTACCCATGATTATGGGAAGAAAATCAATCGCTGGATCGGTGATCGGTGGGATTCAAGAAACTCAAGAACTACTTGATTTTTGTGGTCAGCACAATATCGTGTCAGATGTTGAAGTCATTGATATGCAAAATATTAATGCGGCATTTGAGCGAATGCTTCAAAGTGATGTGAAATATCGTTTTGTGATTGATATGAAAAGTCTACAAGCCAGCTAATCCATTAAGCTCCTGTAGCAGAAAAGAAGCGGCAATCAGCCGCTTCTTTAGCTATTGTTTTAGAAGAAACCCATTGGTTTAGTTGAGTAACTCACCAATAAATTTTTAGTTTGTTGGTAATGATCCAGCATCATTTTATGATTTTCACGACCAATCCCTGATTTTTTATAACCACCAAAAGCAGCATGAGCAGGGTAGATATGGTAGCAATTTGTCCAGACTCGACCTGATTGAATTGCACGTCCTGCACGATATGAAGTATGCGCTGATCGTGACCAAACACCAGCACCTAATCCATAAATGGTGTCATTGGCAATGTTGATAGCATCGTCGAAATCTTTAAATGTTGTCACAGCCAAAACTGGTCCAAAAATTTCTTCTTGGAATGTTTTCATGCTGTTATTGCCTTTGAAAATCGTCGGCTCAATATAAAAACCTTGTCCAATTTCTTCACGTGCTTGACCACCTGTAAGAATTTGAGCACCTTCTTCACGACCTGTCGCAATACAACCTAAAATTTTATCTTGTTGCTCTTGCGAGGCTTGAGCACCAATCATGGTTTCTGTATCAAGTGGATGTCCCGTTTTAATTCGCTTCACGCGCTCTACAGCCATCTCTAAGAATTTATCAGCAATACTTTCCTGGACTAAAGCGCGTGATGGACAAGTACAAATTTCTCCCTGATTCAGGGCAAACATGGCAAAACCTTCAAGCGCTTTATCTAGATATTCATCATCCTTATCCATGATGTCTTCGAAGAAAATATTTGGAGATTTGCCACCCAGTTCTAATGTCACTGGAATAATATTTTCGGTGGCATATTGCATAATTAATTGACCAACCGCAGTTGAGCCAGTAAATGCAATTTTTGAAATACGTGGATTTGTGGCAAGAGAGCGTCCTACTTCAACACCATAACCATTGACGATATTCAGCACACCTGGTGGTAAAATATCTTGTATCAGTTCAACTAAAACTAGAATACTGACAGGAGTTTGCTCAGCTGGTTTTAAGACAATACAGTTCCCCGCTGCTAATGCAGGCGCAAGTTTCCACGCCGCCATTAAAATCGGAAAGTTCCATGGAATAATCTGTCCAACGACACCCAACGGCTCATGAAAATGGTAAGCGATAGTATCTTCATCGATTTCTGAAATACCACCTTCTTGTGCGCGGATACAGCCAGCAAAATAGCGGAAATGGTCAATACACAGTGGAATATCTGCAGCTAAGGTTTCACGGATAGGTTTACCATTGTCCCATGTTTCTGCCACAGCAAGTAATTCTAGATTCTCTTCTAAGCGATCTGCTATTTTTAATAAAATGTTAGAGCGAGTTGTTGCAGACGTTTTGTTCCATTCAGTTTTAGCGGCATGAGCTGCGTCCAAAGCGAGTTCAATATCCTCGACTGAAGAACGGGGAACTCGAGTAAAAACTTTCCCATCTACGGGAGAAAGATTATCAAAATACTCACCTTTTACTGGAGGAACCCATTTCCCACCAATGAAATTTTCGTATTGTGCTTTAAATTGAACTTTAGAATCTGGTTGATTGGGATCAGCGTAGCGCATAGTGTCCATCCTTTGGTTGTGCTGTAAAGTTATGGAAAATATCTTCGTCTTTGGTATTAGATATCTTCTATTATTGATGAGTTAACATAACCACAATAAGGTTGGAAAAAGGTTGGAATGATGAAGGTTTACAACTGATCAACAAATACTATAACTATAATAAGTACAACATATGCATATTGGGAAATGTTGAGATAATAAGGAATGAACTCAATGCAGACTCTTATCAAGCAAAGACAACAAATAGAAACACTTAGAGAGAAAATCAGTCTTTCAACTGTACAGGCGAAACAACTTGGTCAGCATATTTTAAAGTCTTGGCAAAGATCGAAGTTGGCAGAAATTCCGAAAGAGCGAATGGTAGCGCCGTTGATCACAACGAGTACTGTTGAAAGTAACAGCCTAAATCAAGCATTGAAAATATGTGAACAAGAGTTAAAACATGTTGCACAACAATCATCTATGGTACTTGCGGTAGGCGATATCAACAGCACCATTATTTGGACGGAAGCTAGTCAACAAATGCGTAAGGCTGCAGAACGTGTTCACTTTATTGAAGGCGGTCAATGGCGGGAGGAAGTGGTTGGAACCAATGCTTTAGCATTAACCTTGAAAACTGAAAAATCAAGTTGTGTGTTTTCAAATGAACACTATATGGAGTCTATTCATGATTGGGTGTGCTATGCAGCACCAATTGTTGATCCATTTTCGAAGCAACTCATTGGTGTATTAGATTTATCAACGACATGGGATCATCACAATAGTTTTGGACTACTCGCAGCAGAACGTTGTGCATCTTTAATACAATCAGCATTACTGAATTATCAACGCCAACATTTATTTATTCGTACCTTTGGAATTCCTCAAGTCATATTTAACGGACGTACCTTGGTGGTTACACCTAGACAGATTGAAATTTTGACAATATTGGCATTATGTCCTCAAGGGCTTAGCTTAGATTCGCTTCATCAAGCTTTGTATGGGGAGCGAAAGGTAAGCATGGGAACTTTAAAAGCTGAAATGTCGCAGCTTCGAGATTTATTGGGTGGAATGTTAGGCTCAAGACCCTATAAATTACTGGCGCATATTGAGGCTGATTTCCTCCGAATCGAAAATGCTTTAGACGTTGGATTTATTGATAAAGCTTTACAGCAGGTCAATGGTGTAATGCTCGCAAAAACAGAAAGCCCATTCTTATGTTCTTGGCGAAATTGTTTAGATTCGCGTTTGAGTGAAGCAATTTTTAACTATTGTGATGTTGAAGTGCTTTTAAAATACATTGCACGAAATCCTGATGCAGTTGATGCAATGGAGCGTTTAATGGAGTTGTCACCGCAAGATTATTCAACGCAACAACTTTTACAGCACTATCGTAATTGAGCCGAATTAAAGTAAAACACAACGGCCTAAAGCATATTCTTCGTATTGTTAACGTATTTTATCCTCATTTATTTATACCTACAAAAATTTAACGCCGCCGTTCCTGATGTAATGCACTATCAGATTCGATTGAGAATCAAAGAGTAAAAAAGAGAATCTGAAGTGTATCCAGATTCTCTTTTAGATCTAGCAACTCAAAAGTTTACATTGCAGCTTTAAAAATGTTGATGACTTGTTGGAGATCTGCTTTACGTGGGTTAGTGAGCATGCAGGCATCTTTTTGTGCATTTTGAGCCATCACTTCTAAATCTTCCTCTTTAACCGAAAGCTCTTTTAATCCTGTTGGAATGCCAATAGATTGAGAGAGGATTTTTATCGCATCAATTGCTGCATATGCAGCTTCATTAATGGTTAATCCTTCAATATTTACACCCATTAATTCAGCTATTTTGGCATAACGATCAGGGCAGGCAATTAAGTTGAACTCACAGACATGTGGGAGTAAAATCGCGTTACACACACCATGCGGAAGATTATAAAAACCGCCTAATTGGTGAGCCATGGCATGTACATAACCTAGAGAGGCGTTATTAAATGCCATGCCTGCCAAATATTGTGCATAACTCATTGCATCACGTGCTTCAATATTCTCACCATTAGCAACCGCAGGACTCAGCCATTGACTGATCATGCTGATGGCTTTTTCAGCACAGGCATCTGTAATTGGGTTTGCTGCTGTTGAAACATAGGCTTCGACGGCATGAGTAAGCGCATCCATACCTGTTGCAGCTGTCAATGCTGCAGGTTTTGCGATCATCAGTTTAGGATCATCTATGGCAATGAGTGGAGTGCAACGCCAATCGACGATTGCCATTTTTACATGAGTTTCTGTATTGGTAATAATACAGAAACGCGTCATTTCCGAAGCAGTTCCTGCAGTTGTGTTGATTGCAATAAGAGGTGTCATCGGAACGGTACTTTTATCGATTCCTTCATAGTCGCGAATGTGCCCACCACCTGCAGTCACTAAACCAATACCTTTAGCACAATCATGTGAAGAGCCACCACCTAAAGAAATAATAAAATCACAAGCATTATTATTGTAGGCTTCCACACCATCGTGGACATTAATATCAGTCGGATTAGGCTCGGCACCAGCAAATATGTAGCTCTCCACTTGCGCTTCTTTTAAATAGCCAGCGATGATATCTGCGACACCAAATTTGTATAAACCTGCATCAGTCACAATCAGTGCTTTTTTAGCCCCTAAATTTTGAGCTTTGCTTCCAACTTCTTTAGCACTACCTGGTCCGAAAAGTGAAACACAAGGGATATAAAAACCGTTTGTTTGGTCTGCAATATTTTTAAAAGCCATGGTGAGATTCCTTTTACCATTTATTGTTGTGTTCGGCGATATTTACCGTGTTTGCAGTATTGGACACGCTTGAGAAGATGTGTACCTACCAAATACCAACCCAATTTCTCCATGGCTCAAAACAAGAAACAGAAAGCAAGAAATAATATTTCAAATGGGTGAAAAGGAGATTGGTCGCAAAGGTCTGTGAAGAGATGGGAACGTTGAAGAATAGAAATATTGTATGACCAAGAGAAAGTCCATTCAGCTTGATCAATACACATTAACAATCAAGACCAGTAAAATGAGGTCTTAGATGAACTGAATTTATAGATTTTTTGAAGAAAGCCAAGCAAAGAGTTGGTCATACACTTGCTGACGAACCAGTTTTTTTGAAAGAACCAAATCATGCAGGCCATCTTTAATTGTCATTACAGTGACATCACCTTGTAATCCTTTTGCATATTTTTCGATGGTTTTTACATCTAAAATCACATCAGAGGTCTGAACATCAATATTGTATTTCTTCGGATTGGTCGTGCGACTTGAGTGCATAACAAGGAGCGGAACTGAAATTTTAGGACCAGATTGAATTTTCTGTTGTGCTTTCACAACAGCACCAATAAAACTCAAATACACTTTGGTGTAGGTTTTAGGTTTAAGCTTGAGATCAAAACTCCATTCACCGTTCAAATTTTCGTGCAAACTCTTCACGTAAAACTTATTTAATTCACTTGGTAATTGCATCAACGGAAATTGCTGAGCTAATTTTGCAATCATTGGAAGCGCATATTTCTTTTTTAATACATTCATATTGAAATCATAAAATGGGCTGTTGGCCCAGATTGCTTTAATCAATGGATGATCAGGGTGTCGAATTGAAAAATAAGTGGCAGTTAAACCGCCTGTAGAATGACCGCATAATAATACCGATTCATTTCCGTCACTTTGAATTGTATTCAATGCGGCATGAATATCTTCATCATATTCGGTTAGGTCTTTCACAAAATAAGGTTTTTGATGCGGAAGTAGTGATCTACCGTATTTTCTAAGGTCAATGGCGTAAAACTGAAAACCTTGGGCATTAAATTTTTTCGCCATTTCTTGTTGGAAGAAATAATCAATAAAGCCATGGATATACAGCACAGCTTTAGTTGATGGAATATCTGATGGACGACGTACTAATGTTGCAATAACCTCACCATCATAATCAGGCGAAAATTTGAAAATATGTTGCTCAAATTTTTCACCTAAAATGTCGGGTTGGTAGTGTAGCGTTGTCTCAGCACTCTTTTTTTCGATCATCTATTGATTCAATCCCTGATTTAAAACTGTTTAGGTTGATTATAAATATTCTTTTAAAAGTTGTTCTGTCTCGTCAAACAATCGCTGAGCTAAACTACGATTTTTTGCATGTGCAGATTGAAAAGCTGGTGTTTGCAAACTTTTGTATTGACCTGTTTTCTTAGACCATTCAGGTGATAACGCAATTTGATGAATAAGATTTGCTGGTTTGTTGGGTGAGATTAAGAACAATTTTAAAGCGCGATATTGATAGTTAGGAAGCTCGCGATAAATTTCGGAATCCACACCACCTGGATGAATTGCATTACTGGTGATAGATGTACCTCTGAGCTTTTCAGCTAAGGCATGACTAAATAGTAAATTTGCTAATTTACTATTTCCATAGCTGAGTACACCGTTATACTTTTTAACAGAATGAAATTTAAATTGATGTGTGTCAATTTTACCCAGAACATGCATCATGGATGCAAGATGAATGATACGGCCTGAAGGCGCGTTTTGAAGTAAAGGTAACAATTGTATTGTCCACACAAAATGTCCTAGATAATTGACACCTATTTGTTTTTCAAAACCATTAGCCGTTTCTTCTAATTTAGGCGTCATTAGACCTGCATTGTTGACCAAAATATCAATCTGTGAATATTTTTCTTTTAAAGTTTGTGCTGCAGATTTGACTTGATTTAGATCATTTAAATCTAATTCTACAATATCAATTTGACCATGACCTTTGGTGCTGATTTCTGCTTTAGCTTTCTGAGCTTTATCCAAATTACGACAGGCAAGTACGACGTGATGACCACTTTCAACAAATTTTTTTGCTGTCGCTAATCCAATTCCTGTATTTGCACCTGTAATCACCACTGTTTTCATTATTGTCTCTAAAGTTCTTAGTATGAGATTGTTTTAATACAGTCAGAGCAGTGAGTCAAACGTACTTTCAAGAAATTTTCATATAATTGTTGCATGATACGAACTGCTTATCTGACTCATACAAAAGTTACAGAATCTGAATAGCACAACTCATTTTAAGATAGAATAATATAGTTATATCGTTGTTATTTTTAAAATTCTTCCAGTCTTTCTTATTTAGGCAAACTGTATGCTGGCGTGTCCTCCGCAAAATCCAAAGCAACGTCATCAATATACTGCACAGGCATTAATTGATCATTGCGATACACTCAAAGCCGTATTTCAGGATCAGTGGTTATATCTATGGACGATTACGCCTGAAAATTTATTCGTAATTGATCAGGAAAATAATAGCTTAGTGATCGCAGATGGACTGCTCACAGTTGAGTGTATCGATGATTATAAAATTCAATTTTATACATCCCACTCAAATGTCGAGATTCAAAAAATTGCGGATTTTATGTTCAATGATTTTAGTTTTATCTTTAATCATAAGGCCTCACATCATTCTCTATATTTAAAAACGAAAGTGCAGTTATTTCGTCAAATGCTGGTTGAAGAAGTCTTTAAATGGGTCGATGGAGAAAATCGTGTTGAACAGTGCCTTTATAATTTGACCGATCAGCAAGCGATGCAGTTAGATCGAATCATGATGCAAAGTGAGTATTATGATGAACCTCATTTGCTGAATTTCAGTCGATTTGGTGCTGAAATACCTTTGGAAGTTGAACTGAATTTTAAACATCTGTGTTTGGTCAATTCAGTCATGGGAGATAATTTTCTTGCAGTGCAAAAATTGATTCCAGTATACGATCGGTTAAGCACTTCAGCAGAATTAATGTTGCCAAAACGGTTATATCGTATGGCACAAATTTCTTTCGAAGAACAATTTAGCTTATCTCAATTGGTAGACTTAGAGCCTGATTTCAATTTACTCAAACAACATAATGAGCAAACACCGCATTTATTAGGTTTTACACGTTGGATCAAACGAGGGTATTGGCAGTATCAAGATATTTTCAATAAACAAAATTTTTTAAATAAAGATGTGCAGTATTGGGTAGAAGATATAGCGCAACAGTCGCCACTGTTTATACACAAAAGAGCAGTGAATTGGTTATTTAAACAAGATTATCTTGTCATCGATTGGGTAAGTGAAAATTTAAAAGATCCCAATATTCGATTGGCCGTCACCGCTTTAAGTTTTGTGGATTGCTCTAAAGTACATCCGCATGTCATACAACTCTCGATTCAATATTTTGAACAGGTTATCGGTCGTTTATTTATTTCTGAGTGTTTACGTATTTCACAGCAACAAGCATGGTTTGAACTATCTGCTGAGCCTCATTCATATGCATTTAATGAGGCACAAAATGCTCAAGATTTTAAAAAATCACAGCCACTCACGGCTTCTATTTTATATCTTAAGGAATGGTTGGACTTGTTATGGTCATTGGATCAGCAAGGATTGAGTTCAGTGAAATATGTCTTTAAACGTATTTCTCAAGTGATGCAGTCTTATATGTTGTTTTTAAATGACTTAGTTAAAGATCTACCTGATGAAATCATCAAATTTATTGAGCCCTCAACACAACACCAAACGCATTTTCATTTCTTGATGCTGCAGTATCATATCAATCTAGATGAGTTTAGGCAGCGCTTTAAACATCCAAACTCTCAATATAACCGCAGCAATAGTATTTTTGACTCTTATGTCGCAGATTATCTCATTGATTTTTTTCAACAAGATAGAACTATTTCGAAAAACATGACATGGCCCGCATGGTATCAGCAAGCAATACGTTGGCATCAGCATTTACATTATGTGGATACATTGACGACTTTGAAATTGAGACATGCTGAAAGTCATTGGAAACGAGTATCACCTCAAGCAGTCATGTATACAGAGAATTGGAAATTTGTGGAGTTGAATGAATTAGAGCAAATTATTCAAGAGTCTGTAAATTATAAACATTGCCTGGCTTTATCTTATACCCAAAGAATTATTGATGGTGAATATGTGGCGTTCCATATGTCAAATTTACATGATCCCTCACAGCATTTGACACTCGGTTGTTTTTTTAAATTCGATCAGCTTCATTTTGACCAACTGCGTTTGCCCAATAATGAAGTTGCTGATCTAAAGGTTGTGAGGGAGGCCAAAGAGTTTGTACATCAAGTCAATGAAATGTTGATTTGGAATTTTGGAGATCCGGAACAAATCAACAACTGATGCGCCTTAAATTGACGTATTCACGCGTTAACATGATCATAAGACTGATTTTTGGCTTAACTTTTTGATGAAATGTCGTTAGGCTATGAGCGTTTAAATTAGGTTAAGCACATATGAAACAAGAAACTGCACTGAAGTTAATGAAAGCAGGAGAAAATGTCTTTTTGACAGGTTCTGCGGGTGCAGGAAAAACGTATACGCTTAATCAATATATTAATTATCTTAAGGCACGAAAAGTTTCAGTCGCCATTACCGCATCTACAGGCATTGCAGCCACACACATGAATGGGATGACCATTCATACGTGGGCGGGGATCGGGATCAAAGATTTTTTATCAGATGATGATCTAAAGCGCATGAAAGAGCGTAAATATCTCAAAGAGCATTTAGAAAATGCGCAGGTATTGATCATCGATGAGATTTCGATGCTACATGCGAAGCAGCTTAATTTAGTTAATCAAGTGCTTAAGTTTTTTAAAGAGTCTGATGAAGCATTTGGTGGCATACAGGTGATTGCCGCCGGAGATTTCTTCCAGTTACCACCAGTCGGACGCAATGACGAAAAAAATCGAGATAAATTCTGTTTTATGTCCCAGGCTTGGGTAGAAGCGAAATTTCGTGTTTGTTATTTAACTGAACAACATCGACAAGATGACTCAGCCTTGAATGATATTTTGAATGCAATCCGTGCACAAAATATTCAAGCCGAGCATATTCAAGCTTTACAACAAACGCGTGAGCAAGATATTGGTGAAACATTTACACGTTTGTATACCCATAATATGGATGTTGATGCCATTAATTACCGTCATTTAAATGAGATTGATGGGGATGGTCATCAATTTTGTGCACAAATGGATGGTAATGAAAAATTAATAGAGACATTAAAATCTTCCGTACGTGCACCAGAAGAATTGACCTTAAAGAAACATGCCAAAGTCATGTTTGTAAAAAACAATTTTGATGTGGGTTATATCAATGGCAGCCTTGGTGAAGTCATTGGCTTTGAAGAAGTAGATGATCACGGGGTATTACCTAAAGTGAAATTAACAGACGGCACTGTTCTGGTGGTCGAACCTGAAACCTGGTCTGTTGATAATGATGCAGGAAAGACAATCGCGAGTTTTTCCCAAGTTCCTTTGCGGTTAGCTTGGGCGATTACTATTCATAAGTCTCAAGGGATGACTTTATCAGCGGCAGAAATCAATTTGGCGAATACCTTTGAAAAGGGTCAGGGCTATGTCGCCTTATCTCGTTTGAAATCTATTGATGGTCTGAGGTTGCTAGGCTTCAATGAGCAAGCATTAGAATTAGACAGTTTAGCAATTAAAGCCGACCGAAGATTTCAAGAGCTCTCTGATGAAGCAGAAGCGCATTTTGGTGATGCTGATTTAGAAGCGCAACACAAGGCATTTATTCGGCACTGTGGTGGCACACTCAATGAGCTTGAGATTAGTCGTAATGAGAAAAAAATTGCCAAAAATGCAGGTAAAGCCAATTATGCCACCGCGACTCTCGATGAAACTCGCGAACTCTTTGAAAATGGTTATGAAATTCAGGATATTGCGGTTGAGCGTGGTTTAACGCCAGCAACCATTATTAACCACTTAGGCAAACTCCATCGTGAGCAGGGCTTAGATATCTCGGTTGCTCATCCTGGGGATGAAGTCGTTGAACAAGTACGTAAAATCTATAAAAAATTACTTAAAAGACAGAGTCCTGAACATTTCGGTGAAGATGGTGCGATCAAGTTGCGTCCGATCGTGGAAAATACCAATCCGCGTATGGGCTATGACCAAGTGAGATTAGCCTTATTATTCATTGAATAATGAGTTACGCATTTGAAATTGATTTTTTAACACACAAGCAAAGGGAATTAAGATGCCACAGATGATCGTTGAGTATTCGGATAATATCCAAAATTTAGATGCGCAAGCGTTACTTTTAGGCTTAAACCACGCTTTATTTGATACAGGTCTAGTGGGGCATCCTTCTGATATCAAATCACGTATTCGTGCTAATAGTGATTTCCTGATTGGTTTTGGCGAAGAGCCTCAAGCCTATATTCATGTTCGTTTAGGGATCATGACGGGGCGTAATGAAGAGCAAAAGAATCTTATTTCAGATCGCTTAAATGAGTATCTTCATAGCTTTAATGGTTATCATGCTCAAGGCTTAACGGTTCAATTGATCATTGAGTTAGCGGAAATGCCAAAAGAGCATTATCGTAAAGGTAGAGTTCAGAAGTAAGACTAAAAAGGCTGAAGTGATCTTCAGCCTATCGTTATGCAGCAAAAGTCAGTATTTCGATATCTGCACTGTTTTGAATTTTTTCAGCCGAATAGCTATAGAGTTCATCGATGAAAGCGACATTAAAACTTCCGACAGTTTGAGCCTGCGTATAAGCGAGCTTACCTGCGATGGCAAAGTGTACATGGGCAGCAATACATGCAATGGTTGGGTTTGTTACGCCAGCATAAGCAGCAATTAATGCACCTAAGGCGCATCCTGTAGCGGTAACTTTTGGCTGTAAATGTGAACCTCCATTAATCTTAACCATACATCCATAAGACTTAGAAAGAAGAAAATCAGATTCGCCAGAAATTGCGATACATTCAGAGTAATCTAATAAAGTTTTTGCCTGTTCTACTACGGCAGCGCTATCGAGGGTACTGTCTACACCCTTAGATTGATTTTGTTGTCCTGCTAAGCTCCCAATTTCTGAAGCATTACCTCGGATAATGGTGGGTTTAAACCGCAATAAATCATTTGTAATTTCAGTACGCCATGGCAAAACAGCACTATAGCCAACAGGATCTAATACCCAAGGTATATTTTTTTTGTGAGCAGTTTCTGTGGCAATTTTCATTGCGGCAACTTGTTCTGTATGAGGAGTCCCTAAATTGATACTTAAAGCTTGACTAATACTCACGAAACTTTCAGCTTCAAAAGGATTATCAATCATGGCAGGTGAGGCACCAGCAGCTAACAGTACATTTGCGACATAGTTGGCAGCAACCTGATTGGTCATACAATGCACTAAAGGTTGAGTGGTTTTTAACAGATGCCATGCTTCAATGACCTGTTTAAGAATCTCTTGGGTTTGAACCACAATATCTTTTGGAGCATTTGCTATCAAGTTTTCTGGATGATTCATAGTCGTTCGCTAGCGTGTAAAATAGTGGTCTTGGTGATTACAATTACGACAAATTAAACTGACATAGTCATCTGCGTCATAATCCACAGTAAGTTCATTCGAGCCACAATTCATACAACGTTTTTGTGAGTAGAAATTTAAACGTGGCTCGATTTTACTCCACGATCGCCAAACAGGTTGAAAAAAGATTGATTCATCATAGCCTAGAAAATGAAAAAATAAGATTTCGCTCATTTTACTTAAAGGTAAGTTAGGTAGCCTTGGCAGTGTTGAGGTTTCCCATTTTTCAGCTAAAGAACGTTCACGATATTGCTGTAAGGTCTTTTTTAAAAGGTTGGTATTGATAAAATTTTCATTACGGGCTTGGAGTGCTTTCTGATGGTGCAAATACTCAAGCGCAGTTTGAACTAAATAATAGATTTGACCCACAGCAAGAGAGTCTAATAATCTAAAACAAAAGGTTTGAAAACTCTGATTTCCAGCAATTTGAACGCCCCAAGTACGACAGTAGTATTGCGCAAATTGAATAATTTCTTGGTACAACAGAGTATAGAGTGCACTTTTGACTTCATCACTATTTTTAAATGGTACACCTTGGCTCAGATTTTCATAAAAGAGCTGACGTAACGCTTGGGTAATACTAAACAAGCTCGGCTCAGAATAGCCGTCAAGACGGACATTAATATAGTATTGACTGAGTTCACTCGAAAAGTCACGTGGGACAAGAATATTGTCTTTCAAAAGTTGTTTCATCAAATAATTTTGAAATAAATAACTTGGGGTAATGGTGTGATATTTAATATTTTCCCAATTAATGAATTCTTGATGTTGGGTATGCTCATGAACTTGTTGATCTAATATTGAGAGTAAAAACAACTTGTGCATAAAGCTCAGTTGATGCAAATCGAGTTCTTGTATGTCCTTATTCTTTGATGCAATTTTACGTTGTTCTTGAATGCGAGTTTCCTGCATCATTTTCTTTCGTTTTGCTGTGCATCGCTCACAATGACAGTTGCGGTTTTCATCTTGAAAGACTTGATGGTGGCAGTGAGAGCATTGATGGAATAGGATTTCTTTATCAAATTCTTCTGCTTCAATAAAGTACATACTGGCCTGACAAAGTGGACAGAAACTACTTTCATCAGCATTTTTTTGGAGAATTTGCAACATAGCAGCACTTTAATTTCAAGATAAAAGAATTATACACACGATTGTTCAGCATCGCTTGATTGAGTCAGGATTGAAAACAAATTTGACTGGTGTTGCGATCAATAAAATAAGCAGGTGAATGCCTGCTTATGTGAAATATATGAATAGATCGAACCGGAAAATCATTTCCTCAAGCGTTAGATCGACTTGAATGGAGGGTTTAATAGGTTAAAGGGCAAGGGAGCTCTGAATCGGAAAAATGTTGCATTTTAGCTTGGATCAGTACCTGAGATTTCTTTTGAGATAATCTCTTGATTCCGAGTGCATCATAGTTTTTCAATACAGCTGTGACTTCTGATGTTTCAATAGGCATTCCCTCGCTGGTTAAAAATGCTGCAATCACGCGATGATCAATTTTAGCAGCATCCATCATCTGCATGGTTTTGATGTTTTCTACTCTGACTATGTGGTCCCTGATGAGCATATTTCACCTCATTTATGATTTATAAGTTTTTTGATGATTACCGCTCTTAAACTGAAGCAATAATTATGCTTGAAAATAAAGAAGTGAATTTTTGTTACATTTCTATCGTACTTAGACAAGATATTTGAAACGGGTAATAAAGAAGCAAACTGTTGTTACTACAAATAAATTAAATTGAAAAAAACATGAATAGACCCATATTAAATAGAGCGTCAAACACAGACAATTCGTCAATTTTGACCTATGATCAATTGACTTCACATAAAAGCATAATCGCTGTAAAGAACAGCTTATAGGACGAGTTATGAATATCGCGGCAAATCCAGTGATCGAAGCAGATCAAACGATTTTTTTGAAAGATTATCAGAAGCCAGCATTTGTCGTGGATTCGATTGATTTAAATATCCAAGTCTATGACGATCATACGATGGTGACAGGCACACTAAAAATGCAACGTCAGACTGAAGGTGATTTGGTTTTGCTTGGTCGTGAGCTTGAGTTGAAGTCAATTACACTGAATGGTCAAGAGTTAGATTCTTCGCAATATCATCTAGATGATGAACAGTTAGTGATTAAAGATGCACCTGATGATGCATGCATCGTTACAGTCGTTGAAATTCATCCTGAATCAAACACACAACTTGAAGGTTTATACCAAGCAGCATCTGATCTGTTTGTTACACAGAACGAACCAGAAGGCTTTCGTAAAATTACGTTCTATCCAGACCGTCCAGATGTGCTGTCTGTTTTCACAACACGTGTCGAAGCGGATAAGAAATTTCCAGTCCTACTGGCGAATGGTAATTTAATTGAAGCGGGTGAAGTAGGCGAAGGACGTCATTATACCATTTGGCAAGATCCAACCAAGAAACCAGCCTATCTCTTTGCATGTGTCATTGGAGACTTAGCGGTTTTAAAAGATCGTTACGTCACTTCTGAAGGTCGTGATGTAGCTCTAGAAATTTATGCTGAAGAAAAAGATATTCCGAAGTGCCATATTGCCATGGAAGCACTTAAACATTCTATGCGTTGGGATGAAGAGCACTATGGATTACCTTATGATTTAGACAATTATATGATTGTCGCGACCAGTGCATTCAATATGGGTGCAATGGAAAACAAAGGGCTTAATATTTTTAACACATCATGTGTTTTAGCTGATGAAGAATACACGACTGATGCTGCGATTATGCGTGTTCAATCTGTTATCGCTCATGAATATTTCCATAACTGGACGGGTAATCGAATCACTTGCCGAGACTGGTTCCAACTTTGTTTGAAAGAAGGTTTAACCGTTTTCCGTGATCAATCTTTTTCTGAGGATTTGCAGTCTGCTGCTGTTCAACGAATTGATGATGTAGCAGTGCTTAAAGCGCACCAATTCCCTGAGGATTCAGGCCCATTGTCTCATCCTCCACGTCCAGATCATTTCGTAGAAATTAATAACTTCTATACAGCGACTGTGTATGAAAAAGGTGCAGAAATTAACCGAATGATGGCGACTTTATTAGGTAAAGAAAAATTCCGTAAAGGAACGGATGAGTATTTCCGTCGCCATGATGGTCAAGCTGTGACTGTGGAAGATTGGGTTGCTGCATTATCAGCAGGTTCTGGTGTGGATTTATCTGGATTTTTAACTTGGTATAACCAACCAGGCACACCTAAGCTTGAAGCCAATGGGGAGTATGATGCTGAGCAGAAAACTTATCGTTTAAACTTTAAGCAAAGTTTAAAACCACATCCAAAATATCCAAACTTAAAAGCGGTTCCAATTCCTGTCGCTTTGGCATTGTTTGATGAACACACTGGTGAGCAACTTCAACTTGAATGCTCGGCTTTGGTTGAAGATCAAGGCAAAGATGGTGTTTACTTATTCACGACTGATGAAGCAACGATCGAGTTTAAAAACGTGGCGAAGATGCCTGTAATTTCACTATTACGAAATTTCTCTGCACCCGTGAATTTAGAGTTTAATTATACTGATGAACAGCTTGCGTTCTTATTACAGTACGAAACCAATGGCTTTAATCAGTGGCAAGCGACGCAAACATTGCTTGAGCGCATCTTATTAAATGACCAACCTGCTGACATATATATTGAAGCGATGTTAAAAACGCTACCTAGAGTAATTCAGCAAGATCCGCTGTTAGCTTCACGTTTATTTGATGTTCCGAGTGAAGGTTATTTGGGTAGCCGTATTGACTACGATTATCAACCGACAGCGATCTATGAAAAGCGTAACGCTCTATTAGATACTTTGTCTCGCCGTTTAGGTGATTTTGCTAAAGAGACTTATTTATCATTAGATCCAGCAACACAGTCAGATTTTTCCCAAGCTATGGGTACACGTGCTTTAAAGAACATCATGCTTTCTTTTATTGCGCGTCAAGGAGATGAAGCTGCATTTGACTTAGCTGAGCAACAGTATCGTCAAACACGTAATATGTCTGAACGTTTAGGTGCTTTAAAAGTGTTGGTGTGGAATGATGCACCACAAGCTGCTGAAATTTTAGAAGATTTCTATGCGCGTTTTAAAGATGAGGCTCTATCAATGGATCAGTGGTTTATGATCCAAGCAGCTCATCCGAAAGCGACAGCAGAGACGATTCAAAAACTGACATCACATGCTGATTACGATCTTAAAGTACCTAATCGAATCCGTGCTGTAACTGGTGGTTTAAATTCAAACCCTGTGAATACTTGGAGTTTTGGGGTAGATCACATTATTCAGTTGGCTCAATATTTGGACGAAAAGAATCCGATTGTAGGCTCACGTTTGTTACAACTTTTGTCACGTTGGTACACGTTAGCCCAACCTCAACAAGCCGAAGTCAAAGCGAAACTCGAAGCATTGAAACCTATCGTGAAATCTAAAAATGTATCGGAAACTTTAAATAGTATGCTTGCTGTTTAAATCACAAATAAAAAACCAGTGCAATGCACTGGTTTTTTTGACTCAACAGAATCAAGCTTGCATGGTCATTAGACTCGCATTACCACCAGCAGCTGCGGTATTAATACTAATTGCACGTTCAATAAAGAAGCGTTCTAAAGGAATGTCATAATTACCAGGCTCTAGATGTGTAATTCCGATGATCGGACCTTGTCGCTGAGCCACTTTATCTTGCAATTTTAACAGTTGATTTTTGGTGCCATGATGTATAATTGCATCAAAAGTACCTGTCTCAATATCAGCAATAATGGCGATACGTTGAGCGACCTCTTTAGGCATAGACTGTAAGTATTTTAAAACAAAAGTATTTTCGCCTAGAACAGTTGGCTGAGAGCCGACCGCGAGAATGGCATGAAGTTGATGAATCTGATCAATTTCCTGATCTGCCAAGCTTAAAACACGATGTCTCGGTAACACAATATATTGATTGCTTTCACCTGTTGGCCCTTGTAATTCATAGCTATGTCCGACACAACTTGGTTGCAACGCCTTCATTTGATAATGAGGAAATGACTTATTGACCCAATCTTTATATTGATTCAATAAATTTTGATGTTCAGTCAATTCAACTGCTTGTTTTGTTGCATAAGGTTGTGCAATTTTTTTATGGTTACATTCATGCATTAACCGATAAATATACATCGGTCCACCAGCTTTTGGACCTGTACCAGATAAACCTTCTCCACCGAAGGGTTGTACACCGACAACAGCACCTACAATGTTGCGGTTAATATAGAGATTTCCAACTTCTGCTTTTGAAATTACGGTTTGTATGGTTTCATCGATCCGTGTGTGTAAGCCCATAGTCAAACCATAGCCTTTGGCATTGATTTGATCAATAAGTCGATCAAGTTCGCCATATTTATAAGTAATGACATGCAGTACTGGACCAAAAACTTCACGTTCAAGATCATCTAAATGTGGTAACTCAACCAAAGTCGGTTTAACAAATGTCCCTTGCTTGAGATGAGAGTCATCTTCATCCAACATGAGTTGTTGAACGGGATAGCCCAAAGATTTCATTTTATTGATATGTTGATCAATGGTTTGTTTTGCTTCTCGATCAATTACAGGTCCGATATCAGTTTTTAATAAACTTGGAATACCGACACGCAATTGCTTCATTGCACCTTTGAGCATTTTGATCACGGTATGCGCATTATCTTCTTGAACACATAAAATTCGTAGTGCTGAACAACGCTGACCAGCACTATCAAATGCTGAGCTGACAACATCTAATACCACTTGTTCAGTCAGGGCAGAAGAATCTACGATCATGGCATTTTGACCGCCAGTTTCTGCAATGAGAGGTATTGATTGACCAAATTGATTCAGTCGTTTTGCAACGGTTTTCTGCAAAATTTTCGCAACCTCAGTTGACCCTGTAAACATAATACCTTGAATACGATGATCACTACTGAGTTGTGCACCCACTGTTTCACCACGTCCTGGCAAGAGCTGTAAGACAGATTGTGGTACGCCAGATTCCCAAAGGATCTGAACTGCAATTGAGGCAATTAAAGGAGTCTGCTCCGCTGGTTTGGCGATTACAGTATTCCCTGTTACAAGTGCCGCCGCGATTTGACCTGTAAAAATTGCCAATGGGAAGTTCCAAGGACTAATACACAGTACTGTACCTAAGGGTTGAATAACGGCTTTGTGTTCTAGATCTTTCACTTGTGCTGCGTAGTAGCGTAAGAAATCTACTGCTTCGCGTACTTCAGCAATCGCATTGACAAATGTTTTACCGCTTTCACGACTGAGCAGAACCATTAGCTCTTCAAGTCGAGACTCCATCACATTGGATGCTGTAATTAAATATTCTGCACGTTGATCTTTTTCTAAATTTTGCCAATCCTGCTGTGCTTCAGTCGCATTAACTAACGCCATTTCCACTTGCATGGCATGAGTTTCCGTCACTTCACCGACAATATCTTGATGGTTTGCAGGATTGAGAATTGCCATTGACTCTGTATCGTGTACGTATTCATCTAATCTCAGACCCATTGGGGTGGCTTTAATTTGAACTTTAGACCATTGTTGATAAGTATGATTCAAATGTTCAAGGTCTTGGTCATTTGCAAGATCAATTCCAAGAGAGTTAGGGCGATGATCAGCATATAAATGTTTCGGATATGGAATAGCAGGGTGCTTTAATCCAACTTTGCCTTCGATTCGACTTGTGACATCAATGGTTTGATGGGGATTTTCAATCAAGGCATCAATTTTGAGTGTTTTATCAGCAATACGATTTACAAAAGACGTGTTTGCACCATTTTCAAGCAATCGTCTAACCAAATAAGCCAAAAGGGTTTCGTGATTTCCGACAGGTGCATAAATTCGGCAAGGTACGCCAAGTTTATCATCTGCTTTAGAACCGACGACTTGTTCATAAAGTGGTTCGCCCATGCCATGTAAACATTGGAATTCGTATTGTCCCTTATAATATTGTTCAGGATTTGCTAAATGATAAATAGTGGCTAAGGTTTGTGCATTATGTGTCGCGAATTGCGGATAAATAAAGTCTGGTTCGGCTAAAAGTTTGCGAGCACAAGCGATATAAGATAAATCTGTATGCACTTTTCGAGTAAAGACAGGATAATCGGCCATGCCTTCAACTTGTGCTTTCTTAATTTCACTGTCCCAATAGGCGCCTTTGACTAAACGAATCATTAAACGTTTTTGACTACGCTTAGCTAAATCAATGATGTAATCGACCACGTAAAAACATCTTTTTTGATAAGCTTGAATCACAAATCCAATGCCTTT
Organism: Acinetobacter sp. ANC_7635; assembly: GCF_056779945.1. Taxonomy (NCBI): domain Bacteria; kingdom Pseudomonadati; phylum Pseudomonadota; class Gammaproteobacteria; order Moraxellales; family Moraxellaceae; genus Acinetobacter; species Acinetobacter sp. ANC_7635. The sequence goes on from NZ_JBWYIS010000001.1 coordinate 561,589, forward strand.
CCAGCCATTCAATTTCGGTTCGAAACATAAGCGTTCAAGAAGTTCCAATGAAATTTCCAGACGATCAGTTTCTTCAGCATCGATATTTAGACCAATATCATATTGTTTCGCTAGAACCGCTAGATTAAAGACTTTGTGATAAAGCTCATCGTGTACACGGTCAATTTGCGAGCGTTGATAACGTGAATGAAGTGCTGAAAGTTTGATTGAGATACCGGGGCCTTCGTAAACATCTTTGTCAGACGATGCCTTACCAATCGCATGAATCGCATTTGTATAATCTTGATAATAGCGCTCCGCATCATGATCTGTAAGTGCTGCTTCACCTAACATATCATATGAGTAACGGAAGCCTTGTTCTTCTAATCGTTCGGCATTATTTAACGCCTCATCAATGGTTTCACCTGTCACAAACTGTTCACCCATCATACGCATAGCAACATCAACGGCTTTGCGAATAATGCCACGGCCACTTCGTGCCAAGATGCCTGTGAGTAGACCAGATAAACTATTTGCTTTAGGTGTTTCCATTAATTTACCGGTCAACATTAAGCCCCATGCTGCCGCGTTTACAAACATTAGGCTGCTTTGACCTAAATGATCTTTCCAATTGCCTTGGTTGATTTTGTCTTTGATCAATAAGTCACGTGTTGCTTTATCAGGGATACGTAACAGCGCTTCAGCTAAACACATGAGCGCAATACCTTCTTGTGAAGATAATGAAAATTCTTGTAATAAACCCTGTACAATGCCTGCTTTGCCCGCTGACCCTTTACGTTCACGTAATGAATGCGCTAAATTGAAGGCTAATTGATAAATTTTGTCTGAAATTTCTTGATCAATCTCGGTCTGTTCGAGAAGTGTTTCGACACATTCAGATTCATCACGGCGCCATGCACGATTTATTTCTAATTCTAGATCTGATTTATCTTTAAATTCAGTAATGTCTTGAATGTCTATTGGGCGAGAAAGGGGTGAGCTAAGTTGTTCCATGAGATATACGCCAGCGTCCTGTGACAATGAAATAGATTTATCTTTAAGGTTTATTTAATTTATAATTACAGAAAATATGGTGCATAACTCACTATAATTAGAGTTAAATTTAGAGAATAATTCGCATGCAGACTCAAATGATGACCTTGGATCGTACAGATTTAAAAATTTTAGATATCTTGCAAAAAGATGGGCGTCTATCAAATATAAAACTTGCTGAAATGGTCAATCTTTCTCCCACAGCAGCGCTTGCTCGAGTACAAAAACTAACCAAAGATGGATATATTACAGGTTATGAAGCCAAGTTAAATCCAGATCTGCTGAATCGAAGTTTTGTGGTATTTGTCGAAATTTTATTAGATAAAACAACTCCAAATGTATTAGAAGAATTTTCTGATGCAGTGAGAAGTTACCCTGAAATTGTTGAATGTCACATGATCAGCGGTGGGTTTGATTTTGTAGTTAAAATTCGTTGCGCCAACATGGAAGAGTTTCGTAAGATCTCTGGACAGGTTTTATGGCAACTGCCTGGCATCAAAGAAACCCGTAGCTATCCAGTGATGGAAGTTATTAAGGAATCTTCGCAAGTGCAACTTAAGCAAACATTTAAAAAGTAAATGTATAAGAAAGGGGCTATAAGCCCCTTAATTTTTTATTTCTCATTACCTTCCATTTTTGATTTCTTGCATTTCAATTTCATATTTCTGTTGAGCTTCATCAAAACGGTCAGTCACATCTTGCGCTGGCGGGCGGCCTAATAAACTCACCACCATAATACTCACCCAAGATAAAATAAAGCCAGGAATGATTTCATAGACGCCAGTATCAGCCATGGTGTTTTTCCATACAATGACGGTAACAGCACCAACAATCATACCTGCCAATGCACCATTGATGGTCATTCGCTTCCAGAAGAGAGAAAGGATAATCAGTGGTCCAAATGCTGCACCAAAGCCAGCCCACGCATAAGCAACTAAACCGAGTACCTTGCTGTTCGGATTCATTGCAAGGAAGATTGCCATAATCGCAACAATTAATACCATCAAACGACCTACCCAAACCAGCTCGGTTTGTGAGGCAGATTTACGAATAAATGCTTTGTATAAGTCTTCTGTAAGCGTAGTAGAGCATACCAATAGTTGGCAGCTTAGGGTACTCATCACTGCAGCAAGAATCGCGGCAAGAATCACTCCTGCAACCCATGGATTAAATAAGATTTTAGTTAATTCCATGAAGACTGTTTCAGGATTTGCATTGACTGCAGCACCGAGTTGAGGAAACGTATCAAAGTAAGCGATTCCGAAATAACCGACAGCGACTGCACCACCAAGACATAGAATCATCCATGTCATTCCAATTCGACGTGCTGCTGGAATAGACTTCACGGAATCTGCTGCCATAAAGCGCACAAGAATATGTGGTTGACCAAAGTAGCCAAGTCCCCATGCCATTGAAGATAAAATTGCTACAGTGCTGAGATCTGAAAGTAAATTATTCGCTAATGGGCGTGCGGATTCCACAATGACACTAACTTGCTGAGCATTTTCACCAATGGCTAAATAGGTCATTACTGGAGCAAGTAAAAGCGCAAAGATCATCAAGCCTGCTTGGAATGTATCTGTCCAACTGATGGCTAAGAAACCGCCAATACAGACATAACTAATCGTTGCCACTGCTCCAATCCATAGGGCTGTGTTGTAATCCCAACCAAATAGGCTTTCAAATAAACGTGCACCTGCGACCATGCCAGAGGCACAATAAATTGCAAAGAAAATCAAAATTACAAAAGCTGAGATGATACGAAGAACTTTTTTCCGATCACCAAAGCGGCTGGTGAAATAGTCGGGGAGAGTCAATGCGTTATGTTGTATTTCGGTATGAACACGTAGACGACCCGCGACCAACAGCCAGTTCAACCAAGCACCGATAATTAAACCAATGGCAATCCAAGCTTCGGATAAACCTGAGAGATAAATTGCACCAGGTAGGCCCATGAGTAACCAGCCACTCATATCTGATGCACCTGCGGATAATGCAGTGACGACACTGCCTAAACTCCGACCACCTAAAATATAATCATCAAAATTATTCGTGGCTTTGTAGGCATAAAGCCCAATGCCAAGCATCGCCACAATATAAAAAATAAATGTGATTAGCGTAGGATTTAATTGGCTCATTGCTATGCCATCCTTTGTCTGTCCTAAATGACCATCTTTCCGAGATGAATTTTTAATCGAATTATTCGAGGAGCTGATTCAAGCACGTTTTGAAAATTACGCTCTGTTACATTTGAGTGAGATTTATAGTCGTTTAGTGAAACTGAATGTAATTTTGGTTACAAAGACTATTTTTTCAAAAAAGTTTACTTTGATGTTTAAAACAATTCTATAAATGATTATTTTTAACATAAAGTTACATTTGTCACTTAAACAGCGAAGTTGTAATTTTTTATTGCATAAAGAAGTATTAAATCAATAGTGAAAATAAGCATGAAGCCTATCATCGATATTGCACGATAATGGTGCATTATTGTTGAGTAATAAAAGTGTCTACGGTTCAATTTGATAAAACAAGAATAGAGCATGATCTGCTCGGTGAAAAAGCGGTTCCTTTCGATCGTTACTATGGGATTCATACCCTACGTGCGATGGAGAATTTTCAGATTTCGCATCAACAAATAGGTGAAAACATACATTTTATTCGTGCATTGGCACAGGTAAAAAAAGCATCAGCACAGACAAATTTAAAATTTTCCAAATTGAGTCAAGATGTCAGCCAAGCGATTCAATGGGCTTGTGATCAACTGATTGAGCAGCCTGAAAGTTGGAAATCATCATTTCCAATTGATATTTATCAGGGTGGGGCTGGAACTTCTATTAATATGAATAGTAATGAAGTAGTGGCTAACCTTGCACTCGAGCATCTCGGCTTGCCAAAAGGTCAATATGATGTAATTCATCCAAACGACCATGTGAATAAATCGCAATCGACCAATGATGTTTATCCAACTGCATTGAGACTAGCAACCTATTACAGTTTAGAAGATTTATTGTCTCAAGTTCGCTCATTAATCGCTGCTATTGAGATCAAAGCATCTGAATTTCAACACGTAATTAAAATGGGGCGAACTCAACTCCAAGATGCTGTACCCATGACACTCGGACAAGAGTTTCGTGCATTTGCGACGCTATTAAAAGAAGACTATCGCCTCATCCAAAAGATGCGTCATTTACTGCTAGAAATAAATTTAGGTGCGACTGCGATTGGAACGGGTGTGAATACACCTCATGGATATGCACAAGAAGTAGTTCAAACGCTTTCTCAAATTACTGGATTGAAATTACAGGGTGCTGAAGACTATGTTGAAGCCACCAGTGATTGTGGCGTATTTATTATTTTATCAAGCACTTTAAAGCGTTTAGCTGTCAAGCTCTCAAAAATTTGTAATGATCTACGATTATTGAGCTCTGGACCTCGTACAGGATTAGCTGAAATTAGATTACCTGAATTACAAGCCGGTTCATCCATTATGCCTGCGAAAATCAATCCAGTTATTCCTGAAGTAGTGAACCAAATTGCTTTTAAAGTCATTGGTAATGATTTGACAGTGACCATGGCAGCTGAAGCGGGGCAATTACAATTAAATGTCATGGAACCTGTAATTGCACTGACCATGAATGAATCAACCAATTTATTAATTCAAGCAATGCAAACACTGGAAAACAAGTGTATTCAAGGTATTACTGCAAATGAACAGTCTTGTTACGATGCAGTGATGCGAAGTGTTGGTATCGTCACATTATTAGATCCGATCTTAGGTCATGCCAAATGTGATGAAATTGGGAAGGTTTGTCTTGCAGAAAATAAAACCATTCAGCAAGTTGTCATTGAGCAGAATCTTTTGACGCAAGAGCAGTTAAATCAAATTTTCTCTTTTGAAAATTTAGTGTCTGAGATCGCTGGTCATGTTGTCGATGATATGAACATGGACAAAGTAAGCTAATAGAGTAGATAGAATCTGAAAATCAATTGAATATGAATTGATGGCATATTTCGTTCAATGAGGTATGCCATTTTCATTGAAACTTTTAAGTATAATTTCTTAATTGAATGTTTATAATAATTAAAATTATGAGCCATCAATACAAACATTATAATTTAGAGAAAATGAATGAAAAGAATAGTAATAAGCACGCTGCTGTGTTCGATGTTGCTGGCATCCTGTTCAAAAAAAATAGAGGAACACTCTGCTGAAGCAGTTCAAGAAAATACTGCTGATACGCAAGTTGATATGCAAGAAGTGGCTGAACCAAATACTTCGCCCGTCCAGGAGCAAAAACCTGAGGTCATATTAAATCAAGAGGTTAATCCAGTTGAACTGACTCGTCGTATGGTTCGAGAGGCGCAAGTTAACTTTACTGTTAAAGATGTGGTGAAAAGCAGTTTAGAGATAGAAAAAATAACCCTTGAAGCAGGCGGATTTATTGAAAGAAAAGATATTGATTTCAATGTGGTTGATCTTAAACGTCAGAATATTTCAGAAGGCAAAGTAAAGGTATTTGAAAAAGTTGAACCTGTATCTTTTATGGTGCTACGTGTACCGAGTGAGCGTGCCCCACATGTTGTTAATCAACTTTTACCTTTAATGTTTTTTTTGAATCAGCAACGCTATAGTGCACAACGTTTTGAATTGAAGCTTCTTCAAGAAAAAATGAATCAAGCACAGACTATTTCTAGTCAAGCACGACCAGCTCATTTGAATGAAATCACACGGCTCACTCAACTCGAAGTTCAAGACCGCGTTAAATTCAGTACGATCAGTTTACAACTGAATCAACCAACACTGGTCCGAGAAAGGGTTGATATTGATATTGATACAGTGGCGCGATTAAATGGTGATCACTTTACTCAGCGTGTTTGGAATAGCATCAAATATGGCTGGCAATTTGTGCTCGATCTTTTGGTGTTTTTATTAATGATTTGGCCTTTGTATTTGATTGTCTTACTTGGCTTCTTGTTATATCGATGGTTAAAACCTTATTTTGATAAACTCAAATAAGCCCATGCCTCAATTTGGCTGAACTGAAGAAAGAAGTTTGGCCAAATCTTGCATTCCTTCGGTTGCTGATTTTGAGATACATGTATAGTATTGTGGCACACGGCCGAGATCGGCTTTAGGGTCGATATAATACGCATCACAGCTTGGTGAAATACTGTGTACTAAGCCTGCAACAGGATAAACAGCTAAGCTTGTTCCAATCACAACAAAGATTTCAGCTTGCTGGCAAATCACTTCTGCTTCTTCAAAAGCGGGAACGGATTCACCAAACCATACGACATGTGGACGAAGCGGATATCCAGCGTCACAGAAGTCACGAGAAATATCCAGTTCAATTCCTTCAATTGTGTAAAATTTGTCTGTGAATTGAGCATCTGGCCCCGAGGTTTTGGCTAGTCTTATATTTCCATGAAGATGCAGTACTTTTTTACTACCAGCGCGTTCATGTAAGTCATCAATATTCTGCGTGATCACATGGACATCATAATGTTGCTCAAGTGCTGCAATCGCCAAATGTGCTGCATTAGGTTCAGATGCTAAAATTTTTTTTCGCCGTTCATTGTAAAAGCGCTGTACTAAAACAGGATTGTTACGCCAAGCTTCAGGCGTTGCGACGTCCTCTATGCGATGGTTTTCCCAAAGTCCATCGCTATCTCGAAATGTATTGATACCACTTTCAGCACTCATACCAGCACCCGAAAAAATCACAAGCTTTTTTTTAGACTGATTCATCCAATCTCCATCCTATTGATTTTATGCCCACGTATGACGTCTGGATCAACTTAATATTCAAATATTCATTAGAGCTTATTTAGTTTGATTCAGAAATTTAGAAATTTCTTGTGCGAATTTAATGGGTTCATTGATCAAAGGCGTATGCCCTGAGCGCTCAAACAGTACGATACGATGATTTTTAACCGATTCAGCAATGAGCTTTTGCCCTTGCGCTGGATAGAGTGCGGATTTAGCGCCGATAAAAAAAGTTGCTGGACATTCTAACTTTGAGATCGCGGCTCTGTAATCTTCTTTATGGTTTAGATAGTTGTCAATGTACCAACGCATATAGTCGAGACGTTGCATAGGGAGGATTAACTTTTGAATTTTCGGTTGATTGAGTGTTGTTTTAAAAATTTTAGCGCTCAATTGATGATTATCTTGTAAAGATAAAAATTTAACCCAAAGCTCGACTAATTCGCGGCTTAAGTGAGTAGGTAATTCACTCAGGTTTTGATAATTTTCATGTTGATGTAAAAAAGAAGAAAGTTCGATGAGTAGCTTTTTGAACTCTGGATAGCGATCGCCCAATAGCCCGAAACTCCAAGTTTCATCAGAAGGTATTTTAGGGGTTTGATCAATATGCAAGTATGCTTGGATTTGATCAGCAAATTGACCATATTGCATACCATGCATGGCAGTAGTTGCCCCCATAGAATAAGCAATCACTTTATATTGTTGTCTAGAGCGTTGACTGATCAATGCCTGAATATCGTTCCAGTGACTTGAAATAGCATCAGCATCTGGAATTTTACAATGCTTAGACCCACCAAAACCACGCCAGTCAGGAATAATAAATTTATATTTCTTTAAATTAAATGCAAAAAAAGGAATCCATTGCCAACTTTGCATTCCTAAACCAGATAGCACCAAAACAGGTTCACCTTGACCTATTTCACGAACATATAATTTTTCGTCATCTTGCATGGTATAAAATGGCATAGATATATCCTTTATTTTGTATTCATTATTTTCAATTGTGGAATTACACGTTCTAACCAACTGATCCAACCTTGCTCTAATTCAATGCCTAATTGAAGAATCATTTTATGAATATAGAGTGTACGATCATCATTATTTTTATTGGCAAAATCTTTGTCGTAAATCGCTTGGTATATTTTTAACTTATTTTTATGAATTTCTAAATGAGACTCCAATTCTGTCAGCACATTATTACCACCTAGTTGTGCTTCAGCTCTTAAACGCACCATCAATTCTTCTCTGAGTTGGGCAGGCTCACTATGCTGTACCATCCAATTGGCAAGTTCAGTTCGACCTAGAGCATCAACTTTATATTTTTTCTTTCTCGAGTTGGGGTCGCCTTCATCAATAGTCGAAATCCAACCTTTTTTTTGCATAGCATTGAGTTCACGATAGATTTGTTGGTGAGTTGCATTCCAAAAGAATCCCATAGAACGGTCAAAGCGACGCGCAAGTTCAATACCTGTACTTGGTTTTTCAATGAGACTGGTCAACAAAACATGTGCTAAAGACATAAATCATATATCGTAAAATGTTGAATCAACTTTATTATGCAACATGTTGCATAAAATGCAAAATTAGAATATATATTTATGCAACAAGTTGCATGAAGCACACAATAATAGCAAGCAAACGCGAGCCATGAGGTCAGAATGTCAAATTATCCAAACTTACTTGCACCACTAGATTTAGGTTTTACCACTTTAAAAAATCGTGTATTGATGGGTTCAATGCACGTAGGTTTAGAAGAGGTTGAAGGTGGCTATGAACGTATGGCCGCATTTTATGCTGAGCGTGCTCAAGGACAGGTCGGTCTTATCGTGACGGGGGGGATTTCACCCAACGATGCTGGTGTGACTTTTGCTGGAGGGTCAAAATTAGACTCGATTGCTGAAGCTGAGAAACATAAAATCATTACACAAGCAGTACATGATGCTGGCGGTAAGATTGCAATGCAGATTTTGCATACTGGTCGATATTCATATCAGCCTGAAAATGTTGCACCATCAGCAATTCAGGCACCAATTAATCCAGTTAAACCTCATGCTTTAAGCTCGGCTGAAGTTCATCAAACCATTGATGATTTTGCCAACTGTGCAAAGCTGGCTCAATATGCAGGTTATGATGGTGTTGAGATTATGGGGTCTGAAGGTTACCTCATCAATGAATTTATCGCAGCACGTACCAATCACCGTGATGACGAATGGGGTGGGAGTTATGAAAACCGCATTCGTTTGCCGATTGAAATTGTAAAACGTACCCGTGCAGAGGTGGGTGAAAGCTTTATTATCATTTATAGACTTTCGATGCTCGACTTGGTTGAGGGCGGTTCAACGCTTGAGGAGGTCATCCATCTTGCAAAAGAAATTGAGAAAGCCGGAGCGACTATCATTAATACAGGGATTGGTTGGCATGAAGCGCGTATACCCACGATTGCAACGAAAGTACCTCGAGCAGCATTTACATGGGTGACAGAAAAGCTAAAAGGTGAAGTTAATATTCCATTGATTACCTCAAATCGTATCAATACCCCTGAAATGGCTGAACACGTGTTAGCTTCAGGTCATGCAGATATGATTTCTATGGCTCGCCCAATGCTTGCAGATGCAGAATTTGTACTAAAAGCTGAACAGGGTAGAAGTGACGAAATCAACACGTGTATTGGCTGTAACCAAGCGTGTTTGGATCATATTTTTTCACTCAGAATTGCGTCATGCTTGGTTAACCCACGTGCATGCCATGAAACTGAACTCATTTTTAAAGAAACCCATACGCCTAAAAAAATTGCTGTCATTGGTGCAGGTCCTGCTGGATTGAGTTTTGCTACTTATGCAGCTGACCGTGGTCATCAAGTCACCATCTTTGAAGCAGCCGATCAAATTGGGGGGCAATTTAATATTGCAAAAACGATTCCAGGAAAGGAGGAGTTTTATGAGACATTGCGTTACTTTAAGCGAAAAATTGAGCTGCAACCTTTAATTCAATTAAAACTTAATCATACTGCAACTTTTGAAGAGCTCAATACAGATCAGTTTGATGAAATTGTCGTCGCTACAGGTGTGACACCTCGACATTTAGATATTGAAGGAATTGATCATCCAAAAGTGTTGTCTTATATCGAAGTTTTAAGAGAGAAAAAACCAGTCGGACAGCGTGTTGCGATTATTGGTGCTGGTGGTATTGGTTTTGATACTGCTGAGTATCTAACCCATGAGGGGGAAAGTGGAAGCTTGAATCCTCAAAAATTTTATGATGAATGGGGAATTGATACATCATATTCTAATGTAGGAGGTTTAAAACCTGCTCAATTAGAACAGCCATCACGTGAAATCTACTTATTACAACGTAAAGCCACTTCAGTTGGTGCAGGCTTGGGTAAAACAACGGGTTGGATTCATCGTACTGGATTAAAAAATCGCGAAGTAAAAATGATTCCAGGTGCAACGTATAACAAGATTGATGACCAAGGTTTACATATCACAATTAACGAACAAACTACCGTCTTAGACGTGGATCATGTGGTGATTTGTGCAGGTCAAGAATCATATACGGCTATGTTTGATCAACTTGAGCAGGTAGGTAAAAAAGTTCATTTAATTGGTGGGGCGAAAGAAGCGGGTGAGCTAGATGCAAAACGTGCGATTCGTCAAGGTGCTGAATTGGCTGCAAAGATTTAAGCCAGAAAATTTCTCTCCTGTATTCTAGATGAAAGTGCGAGAAGAGGATTTGGAGAGGGTACTTAATTAAATGTGACTTCTCCTTGACATAGTATTCTCCCTTTTCTTCTAAAAGGTTGGACTGATACAACAAAAAGGACATAAAAATGACACTCGAAACCACACAAAAATCCATTCAACGTTGGCACCACATGCTTGAAACGCGTGATTTAAGTCTATTGAATGAGCTTTTGTCTGAAGAAGTCGTATTTAAATCACCCGTCGCATTTAAGCCTTATCCAGGCAAACAAGTTGTTACTTTTATTTTGACCAATGTGATTGAGATCTTTGAAAATTTTCGTTATCACCGTGAGTTCTATACAGCAGATGGGCTCAGTGTTGTGCTCGAATTTTCCGCAAATGTCGGTGAAAAAACATTAAAAGGGATTGATATGATCCAGTTTAATGAGCAAGGTCAAATTATTGACTTTGAGGTGATGATTCGGCCTAAAAGTGGTTTAGAGGCTTTGGCGTTGCAAATGGGCCAACGTATGGCTCAATTTCTACCAAAATAAATTAGGCATGTTTTTGGCTTATGAATTGGAGTAAGTAAATTCGGAGTCTGTATGAATCTTAATAAGCGTTTCAAGTGGATGCAAGAATTCACTCAAACCCAACTTGATCATTTTACTGGTGCAGCTATACCTTCAATCTATTTTAATCCGCAAGGTGAGTTAGCGCATGTGATTTCAAACTTGAAACGTTTGCATTATAAATATAGACCAACGCCGTGGCTCTCGAATACGCATGCTCACTTGGTGTATTTTGATAAAATTCGAAAGAAAACCGTAAAATTAGAATATGACTTCATTGAACAGTTGACAATGTCTGATGGGGGAACGACGGGTATTGCTTGGTATGGTATGCATCTGCCTGCGGAAACACCTACTATTTTAGTGCTGCATACCATTACTGGAAGCCCAGCCAGTATGAGTGAATTGGTCAGAGACTTACATCAAGTAACTGGTTGGCGTATTGCATTGTGTTTAAGACGAGGGCATGCAGGTCTACCACTTTCAGTTCCTAAAATTAATCTTTTTGGAAACACGCAAGATCTAAGAGAGCAGATTGAACATATTCAACAGCGCTTACCATATTCTAAATTGTATGCAGTTGGGTCTTCAGCAGGAACTGGATTATTGGTCAGATATTTAGGGGAGGAAGAAAGCTCCACACCAATTCAAGCGGCTTTCGCACTTTGTCCTGGATACAATACGGAAACTGGTTTTTCAAATGTTCATCCTTTTTATAGCCGTTTGATGGCAAAAAAGTTAAATGCACATTTTTTAAAACCGTATGAGCAACATTGGCGAAATTTAGAAAGTTTAAAGCAACTGAGTGTTGCTAAAGATTTATTTGATTTTGAAAAAACATATTATCAGTTCGCTGGATTTGAAAATTATGACGCATATTGTAAAGCGACAAATCCCATCTATGTCTTTGAGAAGATTGGAGTGCCGTTGATGATTTTAAATTCGGAAGACGATCCAGTATGCCATATCCGCAATTTAGAGCCTTATAAAGAAGTGATACAACATATGCCGAACATGGCAGTAGTGACCACAAAAAAAGGAAGCCATTGCTGTTTCTATGAAGGTAATAAAAATCCAGAATCTTGGGCACACAAATTAATTGCAGAATTTTTTTTAGAATTAGAGAAAGCCTGACAATTTTTGTTGTTTATAAATGAATAACAATTTGACTTTCATTCATGTTGACATAAAAAAACCGAGTCTTGTCACTCGGTTTTTTTAAATTTGAAAATTAGTTTTCTAAAGCAGGGGTAGCAGCAGCAATAGCAGCGGCAACAGCATCATCTTCAGATTGAGAAGCACCTGTTGATGCACTTGGAGAAGGTGTAGGGCGTTCTACATTTTCAACAGTTGGTGCTGGCGCAGGATTCGTTTGTGCAGGAGCATCACGGTATTCACGACGAATAGTCGCTGACGTATTGTTTGTCTCCTGATGCTCAATTTCAACTTGAGTTGGTGGCTCAGGTTCGATTTCAGGTTCAGAAATCTCTATGTTCTCAATTTGTTCTGCCTGTTCAGTTGTTTCAACAGTTTGTTCCTGTTCTTCTTCCTTAGGCGCTTCTTTTTTTACACATGCAGTAACGAGGAGTGCAGATAAGATTGCACCACCGATTAAAAATTTTTTATTCATAGTTGCTCAAAACAAACTAGCTAGATCGACTGACGTAGTATAACAGCAAATTAACAGATGAAAATCACTGAAAGTGTGCGTGAATCTTTATTGGAAATGATGATAGAATAACCAATTGTTTATTGTTCTTTGAATTGATGCGGATTGACTTTGCTTTATAGGTACAGAGTAAAGTAAAATTGCGCAACATTGCAGGCCGATTTAGGCTCGATTGTACGAGAAACCCAATGACCCATTTTATTTTCGTTACTGGTGGTGTTGTTTCATCACTAGGTAAAGGTATTTCAGCTGCTTCAGTTGCTGCACTTTTAGAAGCCCGTGGATTAAAAGTAACCATGGTGAAAATGGATCCATATATTAATGTCGATCCAGGGACGATGAGCCCGTTCCAACATGGTGAAGTTTTTGTCACAGAGGATGGTGCGGAAACTGACTTAGACTTGGGTTATTACGAACGTTTCTTGCGTCGTGCGAAAATGACCAAGCTTAATAACTTTACATCTGGTCGCGTGTACCAAGACGTTTTAAATAAAGAGCGTCGCGGTGATTACCTTGGTGGAACAGTTCAAGTTATTCCACACATTACAGACAATATTAAAGAACGTGTTCTTCGCGCTGGTGAAGGCTATGACGTTGCTATTGTTGAGATTGGCGGTACAGTAGGTGACATTGAATCTCTCCCATTCATGGAATCTGTTCGTCAGTTAATGGTTGAACTTGGTCACAAACGCACAATGCTGATGCATTTAACGTTGTTGCCATATATCAAGTCAGCTGCAGAGTTGAAAACAAAACCAACTCAGCACTCAGTGAAAGAATTACTCTCAATCGGTATTCAACCAGATATTTTGATCTGTCGTACTGAACACGATGTTGATGCTGATACAAAGCGTAAAATTGCGTTGTTCACGAACGTAGAAGCTCGTGCAGTTGTGGTGTGTAAAGATGCACGCACAATTTACGAAATTCCACGTACGTTCTATGAACAAGACGTTGATGATTTAATTTGCGAGCGTTTTGGTTATAACGATTTACCAGAAGCCGATCTTTCAGATTGGGATAATGTCGTAGAAGCACTATTAAATCCTGAGTACACTGTTCGTGTTGCGATGGTGGGTAAATATGTTGAACTTCCAGATGCTTATAAATCTGTAAACGAAGCACTCTTACATGCAGGTATCCAAAACCGCGTTAAAGTTCAAATTGATTATGTCAATGCCGAAGAACTAGAAAGCCAAGATGTAGCGGAAGTGTTGAAAGATGCTGACGCAATCTTAGTTCCTGGTGGTTTTGGCGAGCGCGGTACTGAAGGTAAGATGCAAGCGATTAAATTCGCACGTGAGAATGGAATTCCATTCCTTGGTATTTGCTTGGGTATGCAACTTGCGGTCATTGAATACGCACGTAATGTTGCTGGTATCGTAGATGCAACTTCAACTGAATTTAACCGTTCAACTAAATCGCCTTTAATTGGTTTGATTACGGAATGGTTAGACGAACGTGGTGAAGTACAACAACGTTCTGTAGATTCTGATCTTGGTGGAACAATGCGTCTTGGCGCTCAAAAATCAGAATTGGTTGAAGGCACTAAAACTGCAGAAGTGTATGGTTCAGTAGAAATTATTGAACGTCATCGCCATCGTTACGAAATGAATAATCGTTATATTCCTACTTTAGAAGAAAAAGGTATGAAAATTTCTGGTTATTCACCAATCCAACGTTTAGTTGAAACTGTTGAAATTCCTCAACATCCTTGGTTTATTGCTGTACAATTCCACCCGGAATTTACAAGTTCTCCACGTGATGGTCATCCATTATTTGCTGGTTTTATTGATGCTGCTAAAAAACAGTATCAAAAATCGAAATAATGAATGTCTTAGGACATAACTAGGAAGTTTAAATGTCACAATTAAAAGCACAAGAAATTGTACGTTTAGGCGATATACAAATGGCAAATCATTTGCCATTTGTATTATTCGGCGGAATGAATGTACTTGAATCAAAAGATTTAGCTTTTGAAATTGCAGAAACTTATGTTGATATTTGCAAACGTTTGGATATTCCATATGTTTTCAAAGCAAGCTTTGATAAAGCAAATCGTTCGAGCTTAAATTCTTTCCGCGGACCTGGTCTTGAAAAAGGAATTGAGTGGTTAGCTGACATTAAAAAACATTTTAATGTTCCGATCATTACAGATGTTCATGAACCATATCAAGCAGCACCTGTGGCTGAAGTGGCTGACATCATTCAATTACCTGCTTTCCTTAGCCGTCAAACAGATCTTGTTGAGGCGATGGCAAAAACTCAAGCCATTATCAATATCAAAAAAGCGCAATTCTTAGCACCGCATGAAATGCGTCATATCTTGCATAAATGTTTGGAAGCCGGGAATGACAAGCTGATTTTATGTGAGCGTGGCTCAGCATTTGGTTACAACAACTTAGTTGTCGATATGCTTGGTTTCGACATCATGAAAGAAATGAATGTGCCTGTCTTCTTTGATGTGACACATGCACTTCAAACCCCGGGTGGTCGTGCAGATTCAGCAGGTGGTCGTCGCGCACAGATTACGACATTAGCGCGTGCGGGTATGGCTACAGGTCTAGCAGGTCTTTTTCTGGAAGGACATCCTGATCCAGAAAAAGCAAAATGTGATGGACCTTGCGCTCTTCGAATGTCTCAACTTGAGCCATTCTTAGCTCAGCTTAAAGAATTGGATACCTTGGTTAAAGGTTTCAAAAAATTAGATACACACTGATGCAGCGTTAGACGCATCGTTTTATTAATCAACTGAGGAATTGTTCATGAGCCAAATCGTTGACATTCGTGCACGTGAAATTTTGGACTCTCGTGGTAACCCAACCATCGAAGCAGACGTTATCTTAGCATCTGGCGTAGTTGGCCGTGCATGTGCACCATCTGGTGCTTCAACTGGTTCTCGTGAAGCTTTAGAACTTCGTGATGGCGATAAAGCACGTTACTTAGGTAAAGGTGTTAAAACAGCTGTGAACAACGTAAACACGTTAATCCGTGACGCGTTAGTGGGTAAATCAGTATTCGAACAAAAAGACATCGATAATACGATGATCGCTTTAGACGGAACTGAAAACAAAGAAAAATTAGGTGCGAACGCAACTTTGGCAGTGTCTTTGGCTGCTGCGCGTGCTGCTGCTGACGAAAAGAAAATTCCTCTTTTCCAATACATCGCAGACCTTCGTAACAACAGCATTTTAACAATGCCTGTTCCAATGATGAACATCTTAAACGGTGGTTCACATGCGGACAACAACGTTGATATCCAAGAGTTCATGATTGAGCCAGTTGGCTTCACTTCATTCTCTGAAGCACTTCGCGCAGGCGCAGAAATCTTCCATTCTTTAAAATCAGTTTTAAAGAAACAAGGTTTAAATACTGCTGTTGGTGATGAAGGTGGTTTCGCGCCGAACTTACGTTCAAACGAAGAAGCAATTACAGTTATTCTTGAAGCAATTGAAAAAACTGGCTACAAAGCGGGTTCTGACATTATGCTTGCGCTTGACTGTGCATCTTCAGAATTCTACAAAGATGGTCAGTACATCCTTGCTGGTGAAGGCAATAAAGCATTCACAAACAACCAATTCTCTGACTACCTTGCAGGTCTTGTAAACCAATATCCAATTATCTCTATTGAAGATGGTTTAGATGAATCTGATTGGGAAGGTTGGTCTTACCTAACTTCGATTCTTGGCGACAAGATTCAATTGGTTGGTGATGATTTGTTTGTTACAAATCCTAAAATCCTTCAACGTGGTATCAACGAAAAAGTTGGTAACTCTATCCTGATTAAGTATAACCAAATCGGTACGTTGACTGAAACTTTAGATGCGATCTATCTTGCTAAAGCAAATGGTTACTCTACAGTGATTTCTCACCGTTCTGGCGAAACTGAAGATTCTACAATTGCGGATCTTGCAGTAGGTACTGGTGCTGGTCAAATCAAAACTGGTTCACTTTGCCGTTCTGACCGTGTAGCGAAATACAACCAATTGCTTCGTATCGAAGAATTGACGAATGCTATTTACCGCGGTAAAGCTGAGTTTAAAGGTTTAAATTAATCGTTTAGATTATTTTGAATTTTAAAAAACCACTCTATAAAGAGTGGTTTTTTATTTAATTTCTAAAGTTTATGTTTAAGCCTCAATTGAGAGAGTTTTGCTTCCAAAGATTGATGACTTTCAATACTTAAATCATTTCTTAATAATTTTGCAAAGTCGAAAACTTTCTGTTCAAGGGTTTTGCTAGAGTCTAAAGGGAAATTGTTAAAGAAATGGTTAGATACAGAAGTTTGATAAGTTATGAGGACTTTTTCTAATTCATAAAGTTCTAATCGTATTGATGATGTTGTAATTAAATTAACTTTATTGATACATCCAATCAATCTAATGTACTTGGACAAATGAGTGTCCCACTCAATATCGGGTTGATGATTGTCTGAATCTTGTTTTTTGTGCTTAAGTAATAATGATGAAACTAAAAATTGTGTATATGCGTCTGTAAGATCGATATATTGATCTCGTTTAGATTCAGCAATTTTATCAATTTTAATTTGTTTTACTGTATTCTTTGCTGTGCTTCTCAGGGAGAAAATTACGACAGCAGCACCAATTAATGCACCTAGAACCCCTAAAATACCTTGAATATAGGCTGCACGAATCGTTATCTCAAATTCATTCATTAATTGAAATCCTTTTTTATGAAGCTCTTAAGCAAATTGTTATGTTATCAAGCTATGAAATAAAAAGTGTAAATATAATGACTCTAGAATATTCAATAACTTTTGATATTTAACAGTACATATTTTTAAAAGAAATCAATCAATGTGAATTTGTTTAACATTTGCATATTTAACACAGTTTCACATACTACCTTTCTTTGTTTTAGGGTATATTAGTGCTCTAATTTCATGATGTTAACTAAGCCTCAAAAATAATGTTAGACGTCTTTAAAACTACTTCAAGTAAAGTGATTTTGCTGGTGGCAATAATTTTAATTGCCATCTTTCAATATCGCTTTTGGCTCGGTGAAGGAGGATATTTCCCTCATCAGGCGCTACTTCAGCAAATGAATCAACAAGCTGAAACAAATGAAGAGTTAAAAGAGCGTAATCGTATTCTGGCTGCTGAAGTATATGATCTAAAAAATGGTGTAGAGGCGATTGAAGAACATGCACGTTTAGATCTTGGCTTAATTAAGCCTCATGAAACGTTTATTCAAATGAGTACCATCAGTACGAATTACAAGCCGATTTACATCGACCCAAATGCTAACGTAGATTTAAGAACCAATGAGTCTAGACAACCTGAATCTGAACAACCGTAAATTATGGGCTATTATTCCGGCAGCAGGTTCTGGTAGTCGATTTTCCAAATCAGCGTTAAAGCAATATCAAATTATCCAGAATAAAACTGTACTTGAGCATACTGTAGAACGTATTGCTCAATTGCCTATTGCTGGCTATGTGTTGGCAATCTCAGAGCATGACCAATTTGCTCAGACACTTCAATTTGCTAAATCTGAAATCCTTCATTTCTGCTTAGGTGGTCAGGAGAGGGTTGATTCTGTACTTAATGGTTTAAATTATTTAACCAATATTGCAGATGAAAATGATCTGGTGTTTGTGCATGATGCTGCTCGACCTTGTGTGAGCTTGAGTAATTTAGAATCTTTGATTCGCCATGTTATCGAATCTAAGCATAGCGCAATTTTAGCAACGCCTGTACGTGATACTTTAAAAAGAGTAGATCCGTCGAGTGCCATTGAAAAAACTGTTGATCGAAGTGCATTGTGGCAAGCACAAACTCCACAATTGTCGACCATTAAATTGCTAAAAACCTCGATTGAACATGCATTAACTCACAAGATCACAATCACGGATGAAGCGAGTGCGCTTGAATATGCTCATCATCCAGTAGATGTGGTGATTGGACGATCTGATAATATTAAAATTACTTATCCTGAAGATTTAGAACTTGCTCGTCTGATTCTTCATTCACAGTCTGACTCGAAATAATTTAGTTTTATGTTTGGGACTTTGCTTAAATAGCCAAAACATTGTCTTATAATAACGCCACTTAGAATATGCAATTCAGCCAATGATACCTTCACAACAGTACCGTTTTTTGCGTCATGCCTTGAGAGATGGACGAACAATCAAACATGATTCGTCACGTTGGACTAAATTACATTTAGATCCATGGTTACTTGGTTTTTTGATATTAAACGCAGCTTTTGGACTCATGGTTGTTTATAGTGCAACCAATCATGATTCAAGCATGGTGATTCGTCAGGCAACCAGTTTTGGTATCGGTTTTATTTTGCTGTTTATTTGTGCACAAATTCCTCCAAAAGTTTATCAAATTGTCAGTCCTTATCTGTATGCATTTTCGATTGTGCTTCTGCTTTTGGTATTGCTAATTGGTGATGTCCGCTTAGGCGCAAAACGCTGGATTTCTATTCCTGGATTAGGGAGTGTGCAGCCCAGTGAATTTATGAAATTTACGATGCCACTCATGATGGCTTGGTTTTTTAGTCTGCGGACTTTACCACCCAAATTTATGCATATTCTCTTTGCATTATTTCTGATGATGATTCCTTTTGTTTTAGTCGCATTACAGCCTGACTTAAACATTGGATTAATTATTCCCGGAATTTTTGTCATTTTTTTAAGTGGTATTTCTTGGCGTTTAATTGGGGCTGTCATTGCTGGGTTTGCAGTAGTTGCACCATTATTATGGAATTTCTTTCTACAGGAATATCAGAAAAAGCGAATTTTAACTTTGTTTGATCCTGAATCAGATCCGCTAGGTGCAGGGTGGAATATCATTCAGTCTAAAATTGCGATTGGTTCTGGTGGACTATTTGGTAAAGGTTTTAATGAAGGAACACAGTCTCATTTAGGTTATCTCCCTGAACATCATACAGACTTTATTATGTCTGCTTATGCAGAGGAATTTGGCTTTTTTGGTGTGTTCGTATTATTTGTTATTTTTGCTGCGATCATTATTCGTTGTTTGATTATTTCCATGAACAGCTTCCATAATTTTGGACGTCTTTATGCGGGTGCGGCAGGTTTAACTTTCTTTTTCTTTGTGTTTTTGAATAGTGGAATGGTGAGTGGAATACTTCCAGTAACGGGTGATCCATTGCCACTCATGAGTTATGGTGGTACGGCAGTCATTGCAACGCTTGCAGGTATGGGCATTGTAATGTCTATACATACTCATCGCTAAAACATCTGGGGTTGACAGCAAATTTTCAACTCACATTCTGCTTACTCTCACATCTATTGAAACTTTGAGCTTCAATGATTGCTCTAATCAGTCATTACACTTTTATGCTGAAGAAGATGAAAGTGTGGATGGAAGTTGATCTATGCTATTTGAGAGAGTAACTCTAAAAAAATTAACTTATTTCCTCATTTTTTTGTAATAACTAAATTGTTCTCGATGGTAGAGAAAATTTGAGCTAAACAATGATCTTTGTAAGGTTTCCCAAGCTAAAAATTCCTGTCTTAGCTGTTGTCTTAAACTTGGTGATCCATTTGTATAAAAATATTTTTTAAAATTGATTTTCGTAGATGTATAAAAAAATTAACTATGGCATATTAATTGCTGAATAAGAATTAAACGAATATTGCAGGAGAGAGGTCTTCTGTAGATCCGCCGAAGGAGCAACGACCCCGGAATCTCTCAGGCAAAAGGACTGTAATTATTCTCAATCATCTGGAGAGAAGTCTAATGATGTTTAGACTCACCGAAGGGGATGGAAAAATTCATATGTCATGAAGATTTCCGAAGCTCTCAGGTACCGTGACAGATGGGGCATTGAAAATATAAAATTTTCAAGGAGCTTTTATGTCACATATTATGGTGATTGGTGCTGGCATTACAGGAATAACCACTGCCTACGAATTATTAGAACTTGGTTATCAAGTCACGATTCTTGATAAAAACTTATACCCAGCAATGGAGACTTCATTTGCGAATGGAGGTCAACTCTCTGCATGTAATGCAGAGGTGTGGAATCAGAAAGCAACGGTACTGAAGGGTATCAAGTGGATGACCCAAAAAGATGCACCATTATTACTCAACCCATCTTTTGATTTGCATAAATACGCTTGGCTGATTGAATTTATGGGTAATATCAAGCATTACGAAGCCAACACACAAGAAACGGTAAGGCTGGCATTATTGGCAAGAAAACGGCTATTCGAAATTGCACAGAAAGAAAATATTCAATTCGATTTGGAAAAGCGTGGAATTTTGCACTTTTATCATAATCAGCAGGATTATGATGTCGCAATAAGAGTGAATGATTTGTTATGCAAAGGTGGATTAGAGCGTCACGCTGTTACAAATGGAGAAATTCACAGTATTGAACCAAGTTTGAAGGGAGAATATTACGGTGGTTTTTATTGTCCTGACGATGCCACAGGAGATATACACAAATACACCACGCATTTAGCCCAAGTGGTGGCGAATAAAGGTGGGAAATTTTTATACGGTGTAGAAGTTGAAGATTTAAATCTGGATCATTCAACAGAACAAGTTTCAGCTAAATATCGCGCTTGTGATCCTAAAAGTAGAGATATACCCGATGGATTTATTCAAGCTGATGCAATGGTCATTTGTGGTGGAGTTGGAAGCTATCATTTAGCACAACAGGCTGGAGATCGTGTCAATGTTTATCCAGTGAAAGGGTACTCGATTACAGTTCAGTTGAATGATGAACATAGCCAACAACATGCACCATGGGTAAGTTTATTGGATGAAAGTGCAAAAATTGTGACGTCGAGATTAGGTCGAGATCGTTTAAGAATTGCTGGTACTGCGGAATTTAATGGCTATAACCGAGACATCCGTATTGATCGCATACAACCTTTAGTTCATTGGGTGAATCGTAATTTTGATATTTCAACTGAGCATTGTGTCCCTTGGGCTGGATTAAGACCGATGATGCCGAATATGATGCCAGTGGTAAGACAAGGGAAGCATCCGAGAGTCTTTTATAATACCGGTCATGGGCATCTGGGTTGGACGCTGTCAGCTGCAACTGCTGCAATGATCAGTTTAGAAATTTCACAGAAAATAGCGGCTTAATGAAAAGCCACAATAGTATGAAAACTATTGTGGCAAATACATTTATAGTCGAGTGAAAACTTGATCTGCATTCAAACGAGATTTAGGTAATTTGGCATTAAAATCTTTTTCACTTCGATAACCAAGTGCCAATAGCACTGACGGAATCAGGCCTTTTGCGTCAAGATTTAACTCTTCAGCGATAATTTTTTCATCGAATCCTCCAATTGGAGTGGCATCGATACCTTCTAAACCTGCAGCAAATAAGGTTTGCCCAAGTGCAATAAAAGTTTGATTTTCAGACCAGCGCTGGATATCGCCTTTTTCGTTGCGATAATAATCAACATAGCCTAAGCGCGTATCTTTTTGAGCTTGTTTTGCTTGGTCATCTTTAAAACGACCACTGATTTCATCTTGATTTAATAATCGATCTAGATGAGAGTCTGTAATGTCTTTATGCGTACAAAACAGAATTGTGTGTGAAGATTCAAGGACTTTGGGTGCATTATAAACATACTTACCAACCAGTGCTTTAGCAATGCGCTGTTTGGCTTCATCAGTTTCGATGACAAAGAAATGCCACGGTTGAATATTGATAGACGAAGGTGCGAGCCTTAAAGATTCCAATAATTTTTCAAACTTTTCTTGAGGGATCTTTTTTGAAGAATCGTATGCTTTGGTGGTGTAGCGAGATTGGGAGATGTTTAACAAATCCATATTATCCTCCGATTATTCACAATATATTCATCTAAAAATTTTAAATGACTCTGAACTTAAATATTTTCTATAGTTGATGCTAAATGATATGAAAAATCTGACTTGTCTTTAAATCAATAGGCATATTTTAAATCAGTATATTTTTCTAATGACATTGCAATTTGTTGGTTGATAAATGCGCGCACATCTTCTTCAGTCATAGGCTGACCATTCTTGCTGATATTATGTTCGATCGGTGCTTGGTCTGCGGCCTTAATTTTGTAGACAAGGTGGGTGATCAATTCGTAATCGTTATTATGGTTTACGATGTTAGTCACATATTGATATGAATGCTCAAAGTTGAGATCTTGATGGGAAAATATAAATTGTTCAAAGATTGTCAATGCGGCGCCATCAGCAAGATTTTTGAGTTCATCAATAATTGTGGCATCTAGCCGTACATCATAACGTTCAGAGATTGCTTTACCATCGATTAATAATGACACTTTATCATCTTCATGGTGTTGAACAGTAATATTGCTGAAATTAGACATGACAAACTCACGAATTGAATTGAGTCGTTATTATCATATGCAAAAAAACTTAAAGCAAAACATACTGATTAATATTCAAACATTGAGTGAAATTTCAATTTAAAGGTTGATGAGATCATTATAAAAATAGAGGAACTAATAAGACCATGTTTTCAGTGTCAGATCATTGATTGACTGCTTAGAGAATTTCGATTGATTAATTTCCAAAATTTGAGCTTGATCCAAACGCCAGTCGCCTAAAACAATTCTTCTTTTATCTTGAGAGATATGGATTTGAGGGCGATGCGTATGACCATGAATTAGTAAATCAACTTCTTTCAATGCATCGTGGACAGCATCTTGATTTACATCCATGACATCATAAGATTTAAATTCTTTTGATTCGTGGCTTTTTTTTCTAAATCCATTTGCAAGTTGAGTACGAAAAGAAAGTGGGGTATTTCGCAGTATCCAAATGATGAGTGGATTTCTGATTATTTTTTTAAAACGTTGATAGGCGACATCGTCTGTACACAGTGAATCACCATGTTCTATACGAATTTGGACGTCATTTATTTTTAAGTTAGAGACTTCGGACAATAAGATGCCACCAAATTTATTTAAAAAAATTTGATTCAGCGCAAAATCACGATTGCCGACAGAAAATAAAACTTGATTTCCCTGAGCAGTAAATCTTTTTAAGCGTTCAACGATTTCATCGAGCCAAGGAGCTGTATAGTCATCACCAATCCATGCATTAAACCAATCACCTAAAATATAGAGTTGGGTTTGCTGGTCTTGATAATGATCTAATAAATCTAAAAACCCTCGAACGAGTCGAGGGTGTTCAGGTGACAGGTGTAAATCTGAAATAAACAGATAGGTCACTTAATATTCCTTATTTGCCTACATCCCCATCAACTTTAGATGGCGAAACGATCCCTTGAACATGATATTCGTTTTAAAGCAGTGCTTGAAAACTTAATAAGTTAAGGGGTAGGTTTTTTATTCAGAGATAATTTTAGCAGATTCGATCACAACGTTTTCTAGTGGAACGTCAGCGTGGTAGCCACGGTTACCAGTGCGAACGCCTTTGATTTCATTAACAACGTCCATACCTTCTACAACTTTACCAAATACTGCATAACCCCAGCCTTGAGCTGTTTTACCCGTATGGTTAAGGAAAGCATTGTTTTTCACGTTAATGAAGAATTGTGCAGATGCTGAGTGAGGAGCTTGAGTACGTGCCATGGCAATCGTACCTTCGTCATTGCTTAAACCGTTGTCAGCTTCATTTTCAATAGAATCGCGAGTTGCTTTTTCTTTGAAGTTTTCATCCATGCCACCGCCTTGGATCATGAAACCGTCAATTACACGGTGGAAAATTACGCCATCATAAAAACCATCACGAACGTACTCTAAAAAGTTAGCAACAGTTTTAGGTGCTTTTTCAGAGTTAAGCTCTAGAACAATACGTCCTTTATTGGTGTTTAATTCGACTTGAGGAAAACTCATTCTATAATCTCCTGATCATGGACAAAAAGCCATGGGTTTGTGGTTGAGAGAAGCATAAGCAAACTGTAAACTACAAGGCAAGCAAAAACGTTATTTTCTTTGTTAATAATATGAAGATAGCGTTTTAATTATCCTATTTTATCTTATAGAAGTGATTTATCAACTATGAAGCCGAATGATGTTGTTTCATCCCTGCCAAATACCCCGACGACTAACAATCCATCAGTCGATGCTGCGCAGCAAGAACAACAACCGGGCTTAGACTTTGTACGTCAAGTAATTACAGAAGATCTTGCAGCAGGGCGTACAGATAAAGTCGTGACGCGCTTTCCACCAGAGCCTAATGGTTATTTACACATTGGACATGTTAAAGCGATTTGCCTGAATTTTGGTATTGCAGAAGAATTTTCTGGTTTATGTAATCTTCGTTTTGACGATACAAATCCAGATGCAGAAGAACAAGAATATGTAGATGGTATTGCGAACGATGTTAAATGGCTCGGTTTCGACTGGAATGGTGAACCACGCTACGCATCAAGTTACTTTGATCAATTGTATCAATGGGCGATTCAATTAATTAAACAAGGTGATGCATATGTCGATTTGCAATCTCCTGAAGAAATTAAGCTGAATCGTGGAAATTTTGTAGAACCAGGTAAAAATTCTCCGCAACGTGATGCAACGGTTGAAGAAAACTTAGCACGTTTTGAACAAATGCGTAATGGTGAGCTTGGAGAAGGCCAAGCAGTACTTCGTGCCAAGATTGATATGGCATCACCGAACGTACATATGCGTGATCCAATTCTTTACCGTGTTTTACATTCTGAGCATCATCAAACAGGCGATACGTGGAAAATCTATCCAATGTATGACTATGCTCATCCTTTGTCTGATGCGATTGAAGGCATTACGCACTCGTTATGTACGCTTGAATTCCAAGACCATCGCCCGTTCTATGATTGGGTTGTCGCTAAGGTAAATTCTCCAGCAGTTCCACGCCAGTACGAATCAAGCCGTTTGAATGTTGATTACACCATCACCTCAAAACGTAAATTACGTAAGCTGGTCGAAGGTGGTTACGTCAATGGTTGGAATGATCCACGTATGCCTACAGTCGTGGGAATGCGTCGTCGTGGCTTTACTCCAGAAGGCTTACGTGATTTCTGTAAGCGTGTGGGCGTATCTAAAACTGATGGTATTGTCGATGTTGCAATGCTTGAATTCTGCATTCGACAATCATTAGAAAATACTGCTGCACGTGGTATGGCGGTATTGAATCCTCTTAAAGTGACATTGACCAACCTTCCAGAGGATATGGATTTAACACACGCACGCCATCCAAATGTTGATATGGGTGATCGTGTAATTCCACTGACTTCTGAATTGTATATTGATCGTAAAGATTTTGAGGAAGAGCCGCCTAAAGGGTTTAAACGCTTAATTCCTGGTGGTGAAGTCCGTTTACGTCATGCTTATGTGATTAAATGTGATGAAGTGATTAAGGATGAAAATGGCGAAGTTGTTGAACTTAAATGCTCTATCGATCCGCATACTTTAGGTAAGAATCCAGAAGGTCGTAAAGTCAAAGGTGTTATTCATTGGGTATCTGCAAATAAAGGGATTCCTGCTGAAGTTCGTATTTATGATCGTCTATTTACTGAAGCCGCACCTGATGCGGACGATGATTTCTTAGCGAATTTAAATCCAGATTCTCTAAAAATTGTTCAAGCGGTAATTGAGCCTGCTTTAGCTCAAGCGAAACCTGAAGATCGATTCCAATTCGAACGTGAAGGTTATTTTGTCGCTGATCAATTTGATCATACTGTTGAAAAACCTGTCTTTAACCGTATTTTGGATTTAAAAGATAGTTTTAAGCCTGCAAAATAAAGTTTGGTAATATCAAAAAAAGCCTGATTGATTCAGGCTTTTTTTTATTCAAATTTAGGTTAATAAATAATTTTTGTGATTAAATTCACATGATTAGATAAAGGTGAGTATTTAAGAATAATTTAATAATTTATAAATAAAAACTAAAATAACATTATATTTCAAATATATATTTGACTATTTGGATTTTCAAGCGCATATTTAATTCAACCGAAAGGTTAATTTGAAACTTTGTTTTCCTCGAAACCCTGCTTAAGCGGGGCTTTTTTTTGCTTTAGTTTCTGATGTTGCTGTAAAGCGATATACACAGGGCCTTTCAGTTTGCGCTGATCATTTAACTTTTTCTTAATATAAAATACCAAAGCAAAACAGGTGGTTGCTAAAGTTAAAAGAAGACTATTTAAGTAGCTCATGAGTGAGCTGATATAACCAATAGTGGTGAGTCTATTCATCATTTTGATGACTTGTGGACTACTTTCGATGCCCGTGATCGCCCAAGAACATAAGTGTTCACAATTATTAATAATGAGATGATAGTTATTTTCATGCATTCGAGAGCGCATTCGTCTTACGACAGCACGACCTGAATATTTGGGGGTGCTATAATGCCGAATCGTAATTTTTTTGCCATGTGCAAATTTTTGCAGAGATGTAATTTCGATCGGATGTTTTTTAAAGAGATGGGCAAAACCTGAATAATGAATAACACGACCCTTACCCACATAAATACCATGATGTGAATAACCAAAATGCTTAACAATTAAGTGAGCACCAAGAGGGAATGTTTTGACGTGTTTATGCCGCATTTATAAAATATTCCAATAACTTTACAGATGTACATTTATTGAAAGAGAGTCCACAGTATAACCGAATTGGAAATAAATAATGAGGTATAAATACAATATAAGCACCCTAAAAAAGGTGCCTAAATTTTTTATTCAACTCAAATGAAGTTATGAGAAGAAAGCATTTTGTGCTTCACAATTTTTAATTGCATCTTCTTTAGGAAGCTGTTTAATTTGCTCTTCAAACTCGATTTTTTGACGATCTATGGCAGTTTGAGGAATACCGCTCTCTTTCGCTAATTTTTCAATGTTGCCCCAAACTTCCTCACATGCTGAAGGTAGCTTATTACAACCACTAAGCGATATGAAAGTCGCCCCTAAAATAATGAATAGAATATTTTTCATTGAATCCCCAAATGTATTTTTAATTATCCTATGAGCTTATCTTAATTGAACATTTTTAAATTGAACAGAAAATTTATCATAAAAAAAAGCACTGTCTATGCAGTGCTTTTTTTCTTTACTGAAGGGTGATTTTGTTACTCAATAAATCAGTAAGATCTTTTTTTGAATAGCCACGCGAAATAAGAACTTTTTTGATTCCGCGGATTACATCTTCATCTGATGCCTTTTGTAAAGCCTCGATCAACTGATCGTTAGTCTTACATGAACAATCATTTTCAACACAAGCAATTTGATTTTTATGCTCGTTCTGCTGCGAATCTGATGAAAACAGCTTTTGCCAAAAACTCATAGAGCCTTCATTTGCAACCAAAGATAGGTCGAAATATAGTCGATTTAAAATTTA
This sequence comes from Acinetobacter sp. ANC_7635, assembly GCF_056779945.1. Taxonomy (NCBI): domain Bacteria; kingdom Pseudomonadati; phylum Pseudomonadota; class Gammaproteobacteria; order Moraxellales; family Moraxellaceae; genus Acinetobacter; species Acinetobacter sp. ANC_7635. Next base: position 589,616 of record NZ_JBWYIS010000001.1, read on the forward strand.
ATGCAAGTTTGTAATCGTGATTTAAGGCACATTTTAAAATAAATATTTCGATGATAAACCTAAAGTTTAACGAAATTATGACATTAAAAAATTAAATTTTCTTTATTCATATGATTTTTAAGTGAAATTCAAAAAGCATAAAAAATGGACAGTGTAAGAACTGTCCATTTAGTAAGAAATAAATTGTTTAAATTTTCTCTAAAAGAACGCCTGACTCGACATGGTGGGTATAAGGAAATTGATCGAACAGCGCAAATTTAGTGATTTTATGAGTTTCCGATAACATCTTTAAATTGTCGTGCAAAGTATCTGGATTGCATGAAATATAAATAATACGGTTAAAGCGTTGAAGCAGCTTCAAGGTATCATCATCAATGCCTGCACGAGGTGGATCTACAAATACAGTATCGAAGTCATAACTTTGAATATCAATATTGGCTTCTTGTAAACGTCTAAACTCACGTTCTGCATTGAATGCTAAGGTAAAATCTTCAGCTGAAAGGCGAGCAACTTGAATATTATTAATTTGATTTTGCTCAATATTCCATTGCGCTGCATAAACTGATGATTTAGCCAGTTCCGTTGCTAGAACGCGATTAAACTTTAGCGATAATGGAAGGGTAAAATTACCATTACCGCAATAAAGCTCTAAAAGATCTTTATCACTGGTTTGAGCTGCATTACATGCCCACTCCAGCATTTTTTGACAAACTTGTGCATTAGGTTGCGTGAAGCTACTTTCAATTTGCTTATATTTGAATTTACGGTCAAATACTTGTAATTCTTCAACTACATATTCATCCGTCAATACAATTTTTTGACCACGGCTGCGACCAATAATCTTAATATTGAGTTTTGAAGATAAATTTTTTGCTAGTTGTTCCCAGTCTTGATCAAGCGGACAACGATAAATCAATGAAACCAGCATTTCACCGTTCAACGTTGAAAGAAAATGTACTTCAAACAGACGCTTAGAGAGCACTGCATTTGATTTTAGTTCAGAGAGGAGAACTGGCATTAAATCATTAATAGATTTATCCGCGATTGGAAACTCATCAACACGTACAACTTTCTTTTGAATACCATCTTCCGTGCGTTCAAACATGGCATAAAACATATCATCTTCTGTATGCCAAATACGGAACTCAGCTCGCATACGGAAATGTTTTTCACGAGATGAAAAAACTTCTAGTTCAGGTGGTTGATATTCAGCAAATTGATTGCGGATACGTTCAATTTTTGCATCAAGTTGTTGTTGATAAATAGAAGTCATAAAATCTAAAAAAAACTAGCACAAAGCAGAGTGAATGGTAGCAAATAATAAGCCAACATTCTTCTAAATCTTTATGCTGTTGTGACTATCTTTTGGTGAGGTGCTCAACTAAGTAGTCGATGAACACACGTACAGCTGGTAATAAACCACGGCGAGAAGGGTAAACCACATGAAAAATACCGTGTGGTGCATTCCAGTTAGGCAGAACCTTAACAAGACGCCCATCTTTAATATAATCTTCAACAATACTGTCTGGGAGTAATGCTACCCCACAATTGTCACTTGCAAGTTGTGCAAGCATAAGTAAGTCAGAGCCCATCACGACTGGACTCACTTTGACTTTAATCGATTTGTTGTTTGAATCATGTAGTACGAGTTGTTGATCAGTATGTTCATCAACCATACTTAATATTCGATGATTTGAGAGTTCTTCAGGTTTTTTGATAGATCCAAATTCATTGAGATAAGCCTGGCTGGCGAAAAGATGTTGTTCAATATTTTCAAATTTTCGAATGACCAAACTTGGGTCATCATCCAAACTTGAGCGAACACGAAGCGCTAAATCAATTCCTTCATTGATGATATCGACACGTCGATTAGTAACCATCAATTGAACTTTAATTTCAGGATACTGCTTAAGGAAATTTGGCAGTATTTTGGTCATTTCATGCTGGGCAATTGATACGGGTAAACTGACACGAATTAAGCCTCTTGGTTGTTCACTTAAATGATCTACCAAATCATGAGCAGATTGGGCAGCATTCATCATTACTTGCGCATGGCGATAAATGTTCATCCCAATATCAGTGACAGCAAAATGACGTGAACTACGTTGAATAAGCCTTACACCGAGATTTTCTTCTAAATTATAAACACGTCGACTCAATTTTGATTTGGGAATGTCGGTTGCTCGCTCGGCAGCGCTAAAACCACCATGTTCGACAACAAGGGCAAAGCAATAAAAATCATCTAAATCTGAAAGCATGGATTCATTCCATATATGCGACGTTTTGTTAAAAAATACATTATTGTTCTGAATAGTCAATTGAGTTGCTGTGTTTTCTCTAAAATCTAAGGTTGTTATATGTAGTAATGAATAAAGAGGGCTATTTAAAAATCTAAAAGCAATGGTTAAACTTATGTTTTATAGCACGTAATACTTAAGGTTGACATGGCTTATACAACAATTGAACTTCAAGATCCTCAAGAAAATGTACAGTGCCCGCATTGTCAACACGCTGTTATCGACTGGAATGAAGAGCAATATATTCAACCTTGTGATCATACATTGTTTATTGCTATGGACTTGGGATTTGAATTTATTTCAGATGAATTTGAAGCAACTATGCCTCGCACAGTAGATGAAATTCATGCAGATGATGAAAACTCGGATGTGTTTACTGAGATTACACGTTCTGATTTAGCTCAGTTTAAAATTTATAAAGTTGCATTGGGTGTCGAAAACCTCAATCGTTATATTGGTTTCCAATCATAATTTTTTTAATCACACGCATATGGTGAAAAGACTTGGAGTTACCTTGAGTCTTTTAATTTCTTTGTATTGGGTTATTGATTGCAAAGTTCTAAGTTTGTGTTAATTCATGATAAGTTCAATGCTTTGCATAAAGAAATCATGGCTATCATACATAAAACGCACTTATGGCTATAAACATCTGATCTATTTTTGGATTGGTTCGTGTTTTATCGATCAACTTCACCTTAGATCCAAGTGAATTCTATCTAACCCACTTGGATTTCAGCATTAGGATGACTCAACCTGCTTTTTTTAGGGGTTGCAATTAAATAAGCCAATGTCAAAGGACCGAGACGACCCGCAAACATCAGTATCATGAGCATATATAAACTTGCAGGTTGTAATTCTGAAGTAATACCTCTAGATAATCCGACTGTACAAGCCGCGGAAACAGCTTCAAATAGTAAATCTAGAAAACGTTTATTAGGCTCTAAAATTAACAGCGTAAAGAAACCAATGAAAATGAGCATAGCAGTTATGCTAATGACCGCAAGAGCTTTATAGGTGACAGTTGCAGGAATCGAGTGTTTAAAAACAGTGACTTCGTCAGCTCGTCTCAAAAACGTGATCACACTTAATACTACAATAATAAATGTACCTACTTTAATACCACCAGCAGTACTTAAAGATCCGCCTCCAATAAACATTAATAGCATAGTCACCAAGGTTGCTGGATCACTCATACTGGCCATATCAATACTATTAAATCCAGAGGATCGCGGTACTGTGGCATGAAACCAAGCATTTAATGCTTGGTCTCCAATTGACATTGGGGCGAGGGTCAATGGATTATTTGCTTCTAAACACCAAATCATAATAAAGGCAAATAGATTGAGTCCTGCGATAGTAGAAAGAATGAGTTTGCTGTTTGTTGAGAGTTTTTTCCACTTATGAGCGCGTTTGATATCCATAAGTACCACAAAACCTATTCCACCAATAATATACAACATACTGATGGTCAGTGTTACAGCATATTGACCTGAAAAGCTCATTAAGCTGTTTGGAAAAAGAGAGAAACCACCATTATTAAATGCTGAGATACTGTAAAAGGCTGCATAAAACAGAGCATCACTAAAATCGTAGTATTGAAGCCATGTAAATGTCAGGATGAATGTTCCAATCCCTTCGAAAAATAGAGAATACAATAAGACGGCTTTAACAGTGAACGAGGCCCTTGCTAAACTGGTTTGACCAATTGTTTCTTGAGCCATCACTTGTTGCTTTAAACCAAGTTTAGTGGAAAGGCTCAATGCAGCCAAAATTGCGAAGGTCATGAATCCTAAGCCACCACATTGGATGAGTAGCATAATGATGAGCTGACCAAAAGTCGTATACGCCTCGCCAATATTGACCACAGAAAGTCCCGTAATTGTCACAGCAGACGTGGCGGTAAATAAGGCTTCTAGCCAAGAGACATTTCCTTCGTGTGCAAAGGGAAGTTTTAGCAGTAATGTTCCAATGATAATAAAACTGAGAAAGCCCAAAGCAAGCAAACTTGGTGGACTCAAATTGATACTTTGCGTTTTTTTATTGATCAATTGATCATAAAATTTCATCATTTCGAAATAAATCTCGATGAGAGTTTACGTAAAAGATTGACAGGACCTTCAACAATTAAAATGTCATTTTTTTGCAGCAATGTACCAGGTGCGATGTCATAAATTACATGTGTGCCACGTTGTAATAGTAATGTTTGTACGCCGTCGCTGTGCTCCATGATATCTTTAAATTCTACACCTTGTAGTTTTTCACCCACTTCCACTTTGACAATATAACGGTCATCATTCAACGCCATATAGCGTCTAACCATTGGATAACTTAATGATTGTGCAACGCGAATACCCATGTCTTCTTCTGGATGAATAATTTGACCAATACCGAGATGCGTCAAAATCATATGATGGGCTTTCGATTTTGCTTTTACTAGGATTTTTTCTACGCCTAAATTTTTAAGGTTGAGGACACATAGAATACTGGCCTCAATATCTTCTCCAATTGCGACAACGACGGCATCGCAATTCTGTACATTCAGTTCTCGAAGTACATGTTCATCTGTGGCATCGGCGATGACAGCATGACTGATGTTATCAGAGATATTTTCAACGTATTTTTTTTCAGTATCGATTCCAATCACATCATGTTTTAATTGAGTGAGTTCTAATGCAACTGTACCGCCAAAGCTGCCTAAGCCAATTACTGCAAATAGCGCCATTGAATATCCTAAAATTTTAAAGATCAGAAAGTGATGATTTGATTTTAATTTCGCTTTGAGTGAGTTTATCTTGTTGATCTGAGTTGATTCAATTCATTTGTTGAGGATTATTTGTGATCACTATAAAAATAGTAAATCGTGATTGAAATCAATGTCCATGAAAGTGCTAAGTAAATATAAGTTAAATGAATATGATCAATCATAAAGTTAGCATGAACGAAACTTGTTGTGATCACAATTGCCATCATATATATCAACGTCATACGATAACGATAAATAGGTGCTAATCCCAACATGATATAGGGGAGTGCTGCATAACCTAAAAAAATAAAAACTTCGAGGAATTTGCTTAAGGTGGTAACTTCAGGATATAGATATTTCGAAATAAACAGAATTGCGGAAAAGATGATCCACATGAGAAAAGGAATTACTACAAAACTGAACCATATTTGCATGATTTATCTTAATATCTAAAATTTTAAAGTGATCGTTTTTTCTATCTTTCGATTTTAATTGTATATCAATTATTGAATTAAAAAAGCCTGTCAAAATGACAGGCTGTATTGATTTTATTTGAGGAAGCGTTGATAACCAAGATTATTGGTAATTTCTTCGTATGGATAATTGATACTTTCTAACGTTTCAACTAAACCATCAGGGTTTTGTTGTGCATCTTCAGCTTCGAGTCCAACCAATACACGACCTTCAGCCGCACCATGATTACGATAATGGAACAGGGTAATGTTATGCGTTGGACCAAGACGTTCCAAGAATGTTAATAATGCACCTGGACGTTCAGGAAATTCAACGCGGAATAAACGTTCATTTTCAATATCAGCATGACCACCGATCAGGTAGCGAATATGTAATTTGGCAACTTCATCGTCAGATAAGTCATCCACATCATACTGAAACTTTAATGTTTCGAATATTTCTTGACGTTCTTTTTCGCCGCTTTTTAAACTAATTCCAACAAATACTTGCGCTGCAGTCGCACTACTTGCACGGTAGTTGAATTCAGTAATATTTCGACCTTGAAGGGCACGACAGAAATTGAGGAATGCACCTTTTTGTTCAGGAATCGTAACAGCAAAAATAGCTTCTTTACGTTCACCTAATTCAGTTCGTTCTGCAATATAACGTAAACGGTCAAAGTTCATATTTGCACCGCATACAATTGAAACGATGTTTTTACCTTCTAAGCCGTGCTCAGCCACATATTTTTTAATCCCTGCAAGTGCCATCGCACCTGACGGCTCAACAATACTACGGCATTCATCATAGGTGTCTTTAATTGCTGCGCATATTTCATCAGTATTCACAAGAACAACTTCTGGTTCTACGATTGGACCTGAATTGTCAGATTTTTGCAGACGAATCACTTCAAAAGGTTTTTCACCGATTTGCGCCACGGCTGTACCATCGGCGAATAAACCAACTGAAGGCAGAATCACACGTTCATTTACTTCTAAAGCAGCTTTTAAACAAGCTGACTCGTCATATTCCACAGGAATAACTTTGACATGCGGTGCTACATCACCAAGGTAAGCAGCAACACCTGCAATCAAACCTCCACCACCAACGGCAACAAATACATAATCCACATCTCGCCATTGACGTAAAATTTCATTGGCAATTGTACCTTGACCAGCCATAACGAGTTCATCGTCATAAGGCGGAATAAAAGTCATTCCTTCTTCTTGCGCACGTTGAATTGCGTATTTATTTGCGATGTCAAAAGAATCACCATGAAGTACGACTTCACCACCCAAACGCTTTACAGCTTGGACTTTAATGTCTGGTGTTGTCTTAGGCATCACAATAATCGCGCGAATTCCTAATTTTTTTCCTGAGAGTGCTACACCTTGAGCATGGTTACCAGCAGAAGCGGTAATGACACCTCGTTCTAGTTGAGCTTTAGGAAGTTGGCTGATTCTGTTATAGGCACCGCGGAGTTTGAAGGAGAATACGGGTTGTAGGTCTTCACGTTTAAAACGAATATTATTGTTAAGACGTTCACTAATTCGTGGTGCCGCTTCGAGTGGGGTTTCGATAGCAACGTCGTATACCGTTGCTTGTAAAATTTGTCGAACCAAACGAGACAGCATGTTAATTTTCCATCTAACAGTTTAAAATAGGCGCTTATTGTAACAAACCATAAGGCTTAGCGGTTTAAAATAACTGCAAAAGTCCAAATTAGTTGAGTGAAGTCATGAGTCTATATGCAACCCAAGATGAGAAAAAACAAGCAGCAGCACAAGCAGCTTTAAAACACTTACCGAAAGGGGGCATTTTAGGCGTAGGCACAGGCAGTACTGTTAACTTTTTGATTGATTTACTTCCTGAACTTCAATTAGAAGCTGCAGTTGCAAGTTCGGAAGCGACTGCGCAGCGTTTGAAGAAGCTGGGTATTGAAGTGGTAGATATGAACTCAGTGGGTGGTCTTGATGCATATGTAGATGGTGCAGATGAGATTGATCGTCATATGCACATGATCAAAGGTGGTGGTGCGGCATTGACACGTGAAAAAATCGTGGCATCGATTGCAAAAAAATTCGTCTGTATCGTAGATGATTCTAAATGGGTAGATCAGTTGGGGCGTGATTTTCCACTTCCTGTTGAAGTGATTCCAATGGCACGTTCTGCTGTTGCTCGTAAAATTGTCTCTTTAGGTGGCGACCCAGCGTACCGTGAAGGTGTAGTGACCGACAATGGTAACGTGATTTTAGACGTGCATAACTTAAATATCTTAAATGCACTTGAGCTTGAAAAAACATTGAATGATATCCCTGGTGTGGTATGCAACGGTATCTTTGCTTTGAATAAAGCAGACATTGCGATTGTTGCGACCAACAACGGTATTGAAGAGCGTACAGCGATTTAATTTTAACTCCTTGACGAGCTAGTCTCCCTAAACTCCCTCTTTTTAAATAGAGGGGCTTTTCTTCCCCCTTTCTTAAAGGGGGAGATGGGGATTTAATAATTAAAGAATAACAATGACTTTATCCGACCTTCCTGATATTGAAATCACCAAAAGTATTCGATCGAAAAGACTACGTCTACGTATAGATGGAACGTCAATTCGTGTGACTGCGCCATGGTTTTGTACCCATAAACAAATACAACAGTTTGTTCAAGATTCAGAAGCTTGGATCGTTCAAACTTGGCAGGCACAACAAAGTAAAATTCAACAGATTGATCGCGTTTTACCTTTATCTTTACAGTTATTTAATTTAGAAAATTCTATTAAAATTCAATATATTCAGCAGAAATTAAACTATAAGTTTGATTCAGTGATGAATGAGCTGAGTGTGAGTGATCGTCAGCCTCAACAATATTTAAAAGCCTTTGTTATTGATTATGCTAAACAGCATCTGCCTGTATATCTGGCTCAAGTATCTGATCAGTGTGGTTTAGCTTATCATGGCTGTAAGATTCGTCAGCCAAAAACGCGGTGGGGAAGTTGTACAGCACGTCAGGACATTATGTTGAATAGTGCTTTGGTGCTTTTTCCTCAGGAAATAACACGCTATGTTTGTGTGCATGAATTAGCACATACAAAGCATTTTGATCATAGTGCTCAGTTTTGGGCGGAAGTGGCGAAGTATGATCCAGATTTTAAACTTAACCGAAAAAAATTAAAAATAACGCCGTTGCCATATTGGTGGATGCATAATTAATTATTATGCTGGGATTGCTTTGTCGATATTAAAAAATCAATTGTTTAGCGCTAGTCAATTAGTCTGATCTGGCGACTGGTATTCTAAATTTTGGCTATCATGATTGCTCTGTTTGGTTAGTTTGTCTCTAATATGCTCATAAGACGAATTGGTGTGTGTTTTTTTGATTCTAATTTTGTCTGTACCTGCTTTAATGCTTTATAGCATCCTCATGTATATTCTACTGAACCCGAGTAATCCTATTCACTTTCATTGGACGAACTATTTATCGCTTTTTGGCGGGGCTATAGCGTGGTTGATATTATTGATCATGGCAATTTTATAGATAAATCAAAAAAAAGATTTCTAAATTGCTTTCCGTGAGTGGAGGGTTATGTTCGGTATGGGGAGTAACTCCTTTTGTTGTGAAACAGGATCCGATCGTATTTCTTGCTCTCCCAGGGTTTATATTTGCACTGTATTTATGCTATTTGAGTTGGCAGGTAAATCAATGAAGTCACATGATAGACTTTATTAGATGCTTAACAGAGCCATCTAAATTATTAAACTTATAAAATAACAGCATTACCATATGAAAGGGTTCAGAAAGTCACAAGTTCCTGTCATACTACTGCCTGTAACGAATACAGTCATTTAGAGGTAGATATCGTGATTTCAGTTGGTATTGTTGGTGGTACAGGATATACAGGCGTTGAACTTTTGCGTCTTTTGCTGCGACACCCAAATGTTCAAGTGAAAGCACTGACTTCTCGTACTGAGGCTGGTCGTCGTGTCGATGATATGTTTCCAAGTTTACGTGGTCATACCGATCTAGAGTTTTCAGATTTAAGCTTAGATTTATTAAAGTCTTGCGATGTTGTGTTTTTTGCGACACCACATGGTGTAGCGATGAAACACGCTGAAGAATTAGTAGCAGCGAATACAAAAGTAATCGATTTAGCCGCTGACTTTCGTTTGCAGGATTTAGCGCAATTTGAAAAATGGTACGGTATGGAGCATGCTTGTCCAGATCTACTTAAAAATTCAGTGTATGGGCTTTCTGAGCTCAATCGTGAAAAAATTAAACAAGCTCAAGTGATTGGTAATCCTGGTTGTTATCCAACGACAGTTCAAATTGGTTTGGCGCCTGTACTGAGATCTTCAGAAGTATTGGTAAAACCTGAAAGTATTATTATTGATGCAAAATCTGGTGTATCTGGAGCTGGACGCAAAGCAAGTTTAGGCATGATCTATACTGAAAATGCTGATAACTTCAAAGCCTACGGTGTTGCAGGGCATCGCCATCATCCTGAAATTGTTGAAGCGCTTGAAAATATATCGGGACAGAAAGGTGTATTTGACAATATCCTTTTTGTTCCGCATTTGGTGCCGATGATTCGTGGCATGTTATCTACAATATATATCGACTTAACAGAAGCAGGTCAGCAAGCCGATTTGCAAGTAATTTACGAACAGTTCTACCAAAACGAGCAGTTTGTTGATGTTATGCCGGCAGGAAGTTCACCAGAAACTCGTTCTGTTCGTGGATCAAATGATTTACGTATTGCGTTGTATAAACCACAACCAACAAAGTTAGTCATTTTAGTTGCCCAAGATAACTTGGTGAAAGGTGCAGCAGGACAAGCTGTTCAAAACATGAATTTAATGTTTGGATTTGCGGAAAATGCAGGCCTTAACGTGATTGGTTTATTACCATAAAAAACCTTTTTTGACTTCACACACATTTAACTTTGCAGTTAAATGTGTGTTTTGATTTTATAAATTAGAGATGACGATGCAAAACTCAGAATCAAATAATACGTCACAGCATAAAGATGAAAAAAATATCGGTTTTTTTCAATCGAATAAACCCCTTATGGCGGGTGGAATCATCTTATGTGCAGGCAGTTTACTTCTGGGCTATACGGTTGGTCATCGTCAAGGTCTAACTGTAGTTGGTTATGATGCTGACGCGGAACAATTGGTTGAAGTTGTCGAAAAACAAAAAAAAGAATTATCTGAGCTGAATAAGAAATTAAATACCTCAGTTCAAGAACGTGATGTTGCTGTAACTAACTCAAATGATATGTATGCTGCATTAAATCAAGCCAACGCTGAAAAACTTCAAATTGAAGGTCAGAGTGCGATTTTCCGAGAAGTGCTGAGACAACGTGGTGGATTAAGTTTAACAGTGCAAAATTTAGCTGTTAAGTCGCTTCCAGAAAATGTATATGAATATCAGGTTGATTTAGTTCAAGTCAGTCCGAATAAACGTAAAGCATCTGGTGAAATTGAAATCAGATTAATTCAAGGTACGGAAGTCTTGGTTGTTCCAATTTCAGAAAAATCATTCAATTTCGACCATTATCAGCGATTAACTGGTCGTTGGACGATGCCAAAAGGCTTTACGCCCCAATTTATTGAAATCCGTGTAAAAGGCTCAAGTGCTCAAACCAAGCGCTTTAGTTGGCAACGTGGTGAAGCAATCGAATCAACTGCTGCATTTGCAGCTGAAGTACCGCAAGCTGCGGCAAATTCTCAATAATAGATTATAGAGTGCTATGCGAAGTAATAAACGTCATAAATGTCTCAATGACATTAAATTATCATTTCAACAATCTGGATTGGTGGATTGGCACTTCAATCCACGATTGAGTGATGCACAAAATGATGAAGCCGATGGCGATTTAGCTGTAGCAACAGCACCACCGCAATTTAAGCGACCTCCCTTATACAATGTGGTATTGTTGAATGATGATTACACGCCAATGGATTTTGTAATTGAAATTTTACAACAATACTTTGCATTGAATCTTGACCAAGCTACCGAAGTAATGCTAACAGTACATTATCAAGGGAAAGGTATCGCAGGTGTCTATCCTAGAGACATTGCTGAAACCAAGGCGAATCAAGTCAACAATTATGCGCGCTCTCAAAGTCATCCATTGCTTTGCCAGATCGAGCCACAAGAATAAGGGGATCACATGCTCAGTCGTCAATTAGAAGTATCACTGCGTTTGGCTGTTAGCATGGCTCGTCAAAAGAGACATGAGTTTCTTACAGTTGAACATTTGTTACTCGCACTTTTAGATAATGATTCTGCCGTGAATGCACTAAAAGCCTGCGGTGCAGAAATTGTCAGTTTGCGTAAAGAACTTGAAGAGTATGTAGAGCAACATACGCCTAAATTAGGCGATAATGCTGAGCAAGCGCCTCATCCTACAGAAAGCTTTGATCGTATATTGCAACGTGCAATTTTCCATGTTCAGTCTAGTGGTGGAGATCGGACAGTTGAAGGTGCAGATGTACTGGTTGCAATGTACTCAGAAAGAGATTCATTTGCGGTTTATTTGCTAAAACGCCACCAAATCAATCGTCTTACTTTAACTCAATATCTTTCACACGGTGCGCGTAAGGAAGATGTTCCAGCTGAAGAAGAAACGGATGACTTAGATGGTGAAAACTCAGCCTCAGCAAATGCAGGTCCATTAGAACTTTATACCCTAAATCTCAATGCAGAAGCTTTAAAGGGTAAAACCGATCCTTTGATTGGTCGTGAAAAAGAAATTGAGCGTGCAGCTCAAATTCTATGTCGACGTCGTAAAAACAATCCGCTTTTGGTGGGTGATCCAGGTGTGGGTAAAACATCCATAGCAGAAGGTTTGGCTTGGCTGATTGTTAACCATAAAGCACCAAAGCCACTGCTGAATGCGGAAATCTATAGTTTAGATATCGGTGCACTTGTTGCAGGTACAAAATACCGTGGTGACTTTGAGAAACGATTAAAGCAATTGTTAAATGCCCTAAAGAAGAAGCCCGAAGCAATTTTGTTTATTGATGAAATTCATATGATCATTGGTGCAGGCTCAAGTATGGGTAGCACTATGGATGCATCGAATTTAATCAAACCTGCATTGGCAAATGGTACTTTACGTTGCATTGGCTCAACAACGTTTCAAGAATATCGTCAAGTTTTTGAAAAAGATCATGCATTATCACGCCGTTTCCAAAAAATTGATGTTAATGAGCCATCAATTAATGAAACAATTGATATTCTTCGTGGACTCAAGTCTAAATTTGAAGAATTTCATAAAGTTCAATATGATGATGCAGCTCTTGTTTCTGCAGTTGAGTTATCGGCTAAATTTATCAATGATCGCTTCCTCCCAGATAAAGCGATTGACGTAATAGATGAAGCAGGGGCACAACGACGTTTGAGAGCTGATCAAGATAACACTTTGATTACAGTTGAAAATATTGAAGATATTGTTTCGAAAATTGCACGAATTCCACCTAAAACTGTGTCTAAAGATGATAAATCTGTACTTGAGCACTTAGAGCGTGATCTTAAACGAGTTGTATTTGGTCAAGAAGAGGCGATTACCGCATTATCCTCTGCAATTAAATTGTCACGAGCTGGGCTTAAAGCACCAGATAAGCCAGTTGGTAGTTTTGTATTTGCAGGACCTACTGGTGTAGGTAAAACTGAGGTAACAAAACAACTTGCAAAACTACTCGGTGTTGAACTAGTCAGATTTGATATGTCTGAATATATGGAACGCCATGCGGTTTCACGTTTAATTGGTGCACCTCCAGGTTATGTTGGTTTTGATCAAGGTGGCTTACTGACTGACGCAATACATAAAAATCCACATTGTGTATTGTTATTGGATGAGATTGAAAAGGCACATCCTGATGTGTTTAATTTATTGCTGCAAGTCATGGATCATGGTTCATTAACTGATAATAATGGTCGTAAGTCAGACTTCAGAAATGTCATTATAGTGTTAACAACGAATATTGGCGCTGAAAGTATTTCCCGTACAAGTATTGGTTTTACAGAGCAAGATAATAGTCGTGATAATCAGGAAGCAATGAAGAAGGCATTTACACCAGAGTTTAGAAACCGCTTAGATGGGGTTATTCAATTTAAAGCTCTACCTACGACAGTAATCGATTCTGTAGTAGATAAATTCCTTACAGAACTTCAAGCTCAACTTGATGACAAAAAAGTTGTTTTAGAAGTAGATCAGTCTGCACGAGATTGGTTAAGTGAAAATGGTTATGATCGTCTGATGGGTGCTCGTCCAATGCAGCGTTTGATTCAAGAGCATTTGAAAAAGCCGCTTGCTGAAATGATTTTATTTGGTGAGCTGGCTGAAAACGGCGGTAATGTAGCAGTAACAGTTAAAAAAGAAGATGGCAAAGCTGTTGGATTAAAGTTGGAAGTATTTGAAGATTCTGCAGCTGAACCAGCATAGTGTGTTATTAATTGTATTAAAGCCCGTTTATTTAAACGGGCTTTAATTTTTGGGTGAAAGTATGGACATACAAGTTACAAAAGTAATATCTACGACAGCTTTATTTTTTCTGACAACACTGATGGAAATATTAGGGTGTTACTTTCCATATTTGATCCTAAATCAAGGGCGTTCGCATTGGTTGTGGCTACCCACTTTTGTCGCACTCGCTGCTTTTGTGTGGTTATTGACTTTGCATCCAGCAGCATCAGGTCGAATATATGCTGCATATGGAGGTATTTATATTTGTTCGGCATTGTTGTGGTTAAAGTTTGTGGATCAAATGGATCTTACTAAATGGGATATCATTGGTGGCGGAGTGGTTATTTTCGGGGCGCTGATTATCATTTTACAGCCACAAGGCTTAATTCGGTGAGCTGTTATAGGAGAAAGTCTGTTTAATTAAATTAATAATAAATCGACCTTGAATATTTTTGATAAAAATTTAGAAGCCTATTTAATAAAATTTACATAAAGGCTTTTTAAATTGGCATGAAATAGGCATATATTTTCCGCCTATAATTTTGAAATACTTCAGAGTTTCATCATTATTCGACAATAAACAATGTAATTAGAATAAGGATTTTTCATTTGTCTACAACATATTCCAAGCAAGAAAAAACCAGCCGTATCAAAGGAATTATTGGTGCAGCTTCTGGTAATTTAGTTGAATGGTTTGATTTTTATATATATGCAGTATTTGCTGTATATTTTACCCAAGCTTTAACTGCGCCAGATATGGATAGTTCTACCCAAGCCATCTATGTGTGGGGTGTATTTGCAGCAAGCTTTTTTATGCGACCTATCGGTAGTTGGCTTTTTGGTCGAATTGCAGATAAACACGGTCGAAAAAAATCAATGGTCATCTCAATTATATTGATGGCTATAAGTTCTTTCATGTTTGCAGCGTTACCAACGTATGAGCAAGTGGGTATGGCTGCACCGTTTTTATTATTAATGGTTCGATTGCTTCAAGGCTTATCCGTTGGTGGTGAATATGGTGCTGTGGCGACTTATATGAGTGAATTGGGTTTAAAAGGTCAACGTGGCTTTTTTTCATCATTTCAATACGTAACGCTCACGGGTGGTCAACTCCTTGCAAGTTTATTGGGTGTAATATTCTTAGCTTTTATGTCTGAACAGCAGCTTTATGATGGGGGATGGCGAATTCCATTTATTATTGGTGGTGTTGCAGCAATTTTATCTTTATTAGCGAGAAGTAGATTAGAAGAGACTTTATCCAGTGATGAAAGTGATAAAGAAGATTCTGGTACACTTCGTGAGCTTTTTAAAAATCACTGGAAAACTTTCCTTTTGGTAGTTGGTTATACTTCAGCAGGCTCTCTTAGTTTCTATGTGATTACAGTTTACTCAAAAACTTACCTTACCAATATTGGAATAGATCCTAAAACGGTAGGGTTGATGATGACAGCCTGCATTTTTGTACTCATGGTGGCGCAACCATTCTTTGGTGCATTGTCAGATCGTATTGGTCGCAGAAATTCTATGCTGTTGTTTAGTGGTCTGATGGCTATATTTATCTATCCAGTCATGGCAATCGGGATGAGATATTTCAGCGAAACTCCATTCATTGTCGCGATGCTACTGATTTTCCTGATGCTATTGCTTAGTTTGTATACCTCTATTGGCGGTATTGTAAAAGCTGAAATGTTTCCTCCGCATGTACGTGCGTTGGGTGTAGGTTTCTCTTATGCGATAGGTAATGCCGTATTTGGTGGTTCTGCACCTTCTGTTGCCTTGCAGTTTAAGGCCGCAGGAATTGAAAATTCATTTTTTATTTACGTGATCATTATTTTAATCGTATGTTTCTTTTGTAGTTGGCAACTTCCCAAAGAACCTAAATATTTAAAAGATGATCATTAAGAATTAGAAAATAAAAAAGCACCCGAGGGTGCTTTTTTAGTGGATGAAATTAATCTTTTTTTAAGCTTTCATTGATGAGGAACTCAACAAGTGCTTTTTGAGCGTGAAGGCGGTTTTCAGCTTCATCCCATACCACAGCATTTTTGTGATCGAGCATATTTTCTGAAATTTCTTCACCGCGATGGGCAGGTAAACAGTGCATAAATAAACAGTCTGGATGAGCAAGATCCATTAGACGTTCATTGACTTGAAAATCAGCAAAAGCTTTTTCACGAATTTTTTGCTCTTCTTCTTGTCCCATGCTGGCCCAAACATCAGTAACGATAAGGTCGGCATTCACTGCAGCATCTTCAGCAGAGTCTACAACTTCGGCGCAGTGCGCGAATTCAGAGAGAAATTCAGGTTTTGGTTCATAACCTTTTGGTGATGCAATCTTAAGTTTAAAGCCCCACATATGTGCAGCTTCGATATATGAGTTACACATATTATTACCATCACCAATCCACGCAACGGTTTTGCCTTGGATAGCGCCACGGTGTTCTACGAATGTTTGAACATCAGCAAGCAATTGGCAAGGGTGGTGATCATCGGTCAGTGCATTAATAACTGGGACTTTAGAATATTCTGCAAAACGTGTGACAATATCGTGGCCAAAAGTACGAATCATAACAATATCAAGCATGCTTGAAATAACGCGAGCTGAATCTTCAATCGGTTCGCCGCGACCTAATTGCGTATCCCGGGACGAGAGGAAAATTGCGCTACCACCAAATTGGGTCATACCAGCTTCAAAAGAAACACGGGTACGTGTGCTCGATTTTTCAAAAATCATTCCCATTACTTTACCAACAAAGGGTTGGTAGACTTCATGATTATGCTGCATGCGTTTTAATTCTATAGCACGATCAATAATGCGATTTAATTCTGCAGTTGAAAGGTCACGTAAAGTAAGAAAATGTCGTAGAGCCATGGTTACTCCACAATCATTGTTTCGTCAAAATAGTGAATGAGACGACCAATAATTGTTGGTTGATGAAAAAAAACGAGAATCGACTAATATACTATATGTAAAGAGAATTGCAAAAAAACTAGACTTTTTGGTGCCCATCTAGGAAGCGATCGACAGAATAGCTGATGTATTCGATGGTTTCTTGATCGGTTTCAAGTACTGGTATCCCCATTAAAATTTTCCATTCTAAATTTCTTAAGATTCCAAAATATAATTGAGCAGAAAATAAAGGATTTTCACATTTTAACACACCAAGTTTATGCGCATTTTCTAATGCATTTGCGATCGCTAACTGGATATGTTTAGGGCCTTTTTCGTGCAAATAAAGAGCAAGTTCTGGATTTTTTTGGGATTGCTCAATCACGAGGCGCATAAAGGCGGTATGATCTTCTTTTTTAATGTGGCGATGAAAGTTAAGTAGTGTATGTATCAGATAAGATCTAAAATCGCCATGATCTGGATCATATGCAACACAGATATCTTTAAAAAAGAGTTCACGTCGATAATCACATATAGCAGTAAAAAGGCCTTCTTTGCCGCCAAAATATTTATAAATAGATGCTTTGGAGCCTCCAGCATGTTGAACAATATCATCCAAAGACACAGCATCGTAGCCACGTTCCAAGAATAGCGTATTGGCGCTTAGCAATAATGCTAAACGTCGTTCTTGACCACGGCGAGTATGGGGCATATCACAACCAGAAGTTTCAATATGCGGAAATGGATGTTGCATGCAGTAACAATAGCGAAAAATGAAATTGAAGATGGAGTATAACAAATTAAAGCACTTAACGCCTGACACTCAAAATAATAACAAAATCAAAAAATGAATGATAATTCATTTTTATATGACTAAAGTTTTAGAGCAAAAATACTAAACGGTCATATATCAAACTAAATTTATAGATATACTAAAAACTCGATAATTATAGTAAACACTGTGGAAAGGAATATGACAGAACAATCGTCTGCAGGCTTAAGATTTAGACAAGCATTAGAAGTGGAAAAGCCATTACAAATCATCGGAACTGTAAATGCATATGCAGCAATGATGGCAAAACAAGTTGGCTATAAAGCAATTTATCTATCAGGCGCAGGTGTTGCAAACTATTCCTATGGTCTTCCTGATTTGGGAATGACGAGTTTAGATAATGTGCTTGAAGATGTTCGTCGTATCACTGAACGTGTAGATACGCCTTTGCTTGTGGATATTGATACAGGTTGGGGCGGTGCATTTAATATTGCACGAAGTATCAAGCAAATGATCGCTGCTGGAGCTGCTGCTGTTCATATTGAAGACCAAGTTGCGCAAAAACGCTGCGGACATCGTCCGAATAAAGAAATTGTGTCACAACAAGAAATGGTAGACCGTATTAAGGCTGCTGTTGATGCAAAAACTGATTCTAATTTCGTGGTCATGGCACGTACGGATGCACTGCAAAAAGAAGGGCTTCAAGCTGTCATTGATCGTGCATGTGCATGTGTTGAAGCTGGAGCTGATGCTATTTTTGCGGAAGCGATGACTGACATAACGATGTATAAAACAGTCTGTGATGCTGTTGGTGTGCCTGTGCTAGCGAATATCACTGAATTTGGTGATACCCCTTATTATACTACCGAAGAGCTAGCAGAACAGGGGATTTCAATGGTGTTATACCCATTGTCTGCGACACGTGCGATGCAGAAAGCAGCATTAGAAGTGATGCATTCAATCCGTAAAGACGGCACGCAAGTGAATGTTATTGATAAAATGCAACAACGAAAAGAATTATACGAGTTCCTTGATTATCATACTTTCGAAAACACACTAGATAAGCTATTCACTCAGGAGAAATAAAAAAATGGCTGAAGGAAAAGTATTGACTGGCGCAGGATTGCGTGGACAAGTCGCAGGTAAAACAGCACTTTCAACCGTTGGGAAAAGTGGTGCAGGCTTAACATATCGTGGTTATGATGTTCAGGATTTGGCGGAAAATTGCCAATTTGAAGAAGTTGCATATTTAATTTTCTTTGGTGAACTACCTACGGCGCAACAACTTGCGGACTATAAAGCAAAACTAAAATCACTGAGAGCGTTACCGCAAGCATTAAAAGAAGTGCTTGAACGTATCCCAGCAGATTCACATCCTATGGATGTTATGCGTACAGGTGTTTCTATGTTGGGTAACTTAGAAACAGAACAGTCCTTTGGTGAACAGCAAGATATAGCTGATCGTATTTTGGCAACATTGCCAGCCATTATTTGTTATTGGTATCGATATAGCCATGATGGTGTTCGTATCGAAGAAAATACTGATGACGACTCAATTGGTGCTCAATTCTTGCATTTATTGCGTGGCGAAAAACCTAATGAATTGCATGAACAAGTCATGAATGTTTCTTTAATTCTCTATGCAGAACATGAATTTAATGCTTCAACATTTACGGCACGTGTGTGTGCTTCGACGTTATCAGATTTACATTCGTGTATTACAGGTGCGATTGGTTCTTTGCGTGGTCCACTGCATGGCGGTGCAAATGAAGCGGCAATGGATATGATTGAGCAATGGAAATCTCCTGAAGAAGCTGAGCGCGAAATGCTGGGTATGCTCGAACGCAAAGAAAAAATCATGGGCTTTGGTCATGCAATTTACAAAGACAATGATCCACGTAATGGGATTATTAAGGTATGGTCTGAGCGCTTGGCTAAGGATGTAGGAGATACTGTTTTATATCCAGTATCAGTACGTTGTGAAGAAGTCATGTGGCGAGAGAAAAAATTATTCTGTAATGCTGATTTCTTCCATGCTTCTGCTTATCACTTTATGGGTATACCAACGAAGCTATTCACGCCAATTTTTGTGATGTCTCGTGTAACAGGATGGGCGGCACATGTGATGGAGCAGCGTGCGGACAACCGTATTATTCGACCAAGTGCAGATTACACAGGACCTGAATTACGCAAAGTTGTACCAATTGAACAGCGTGCTTGAAAAGCATAATAAAAAGCTCTTTCGGGAGCTTTTTATTTTGTTGAGCAGAGTAAAATGGCATCTTGTTTTTCGTAGCCTGTTTCAGTAGGAATACCCATATAACTAATAACTGCAACGCGATAATTGGGGAAAGTGTGAGGAAATGCGTAAAGTTTTTTGATCTGAGGTAAATTACGATGATATCGAATATTCTCGAATTGTTGGCTTTTATACATTGAAGGTTTAGAACTTTGGCTGAGTTGTACCTGAGATTGGAATTTACTTACTTTAATTTCAGGCACGTTTAACCAAAAATTTCCAGTCTGTTCTCTTTGTTTATTTAATTTTAGGTTAGCAGTCTTAGGGCTTAATGGCGCTGGTTTGACAAGGCGAGCTTGAATACTTTGAATTTTGCGAAGCGTATGCTGAGTTTCAGTAATGTGATTTCGGCTATTTAATGGGGTATAAATGGATTGAACCTCAATCGCTTTATGTGGGTTTCTGCTGTTGAGCAAATAATAATAAAGTGTTGGTAGTCGACCAGATTCATCATGGTAATGGCGTAAATAATATATTTTCTGATCTTTAATATCTGAACCTAGTACTTCTATTGTCTCCGGACCGCCGACTGTGGCAAAGGAGGGTGAAGAAATAAGGCAGAAGATGATACCTAGATAAGTTTTATGCTTTAAGTGATTATTGTTCATTTGGACTCATCTTTTTGTATTTTATATTGAGCATGATTTAAAATTTTAGAATTATGATGAAGAATAGGTTAATCAAATGTGTTGATTAACCTAAATCTAGAAGTTTACTCGGCAGTAGTGCTTACAACTTCATCTTCATCATCTTCAGCAGTATCCATTCCTAATTCTTTTAGCTTACGAGTCAAGGTATTGCGACCCCAACCTAAAAGCTCAGCAGCATGGCGTTTTCTTCCTCGAGTTTGTTGTAGTGCAGCATTAATTAAGGTGCGTTCAAACATAGGCGTGGCGATATCCAATAATTTCATTTCGCCATTTTTGAGTTTTTGTACAGCCCACTGACTAAGCAACTCATCCCAATGCTGAATAGCGATACGATCTGCTTGATTGTGTGGATGATTTGGATCATCAGATTTTTGGATTGGTAGTTGTTTTAACTCAGAAGGAAGATCTTCTGGGTAAACCTCTCTTCCAGTAATCATCACTGTCAGCCAGCGACATGTGTTTTCAAGTTGACGTACATTACCTTGCCAAGGTAACTGTTTCATGTATTCAATAGTTTCTGTACGTAAAATCTTTGGACTAACACCAAGTTCTTTACCTGCTCGTGCGAGAAAGTGTTGTGCGAGCATCGGAATGTCTTCCGAGCGGTGAGCAAGTTTAGGAATATGAATACGAATTACATTCAGACGATGATAAAGATCCTCACGGAAGCGTCCATCATGTACTAATTTTTCTAGATCTTGGTGAGTCGCAGCGACAATGCGGACATCAACACGCACTGGAATGTGTCCACCGACGCGATAAAACTCGCCATCAGCTAAAACACGCAATAAACGCGTTTGGGTTTCGAATGGCATGTCCCCAATTTCATCGAGGAATAATGTACCGCCATTGGCTTGCTCAAAACGACCTTGTCGCTGAGTATTAGCGCCAGTGAATGCACCTTTTTCATGACCAAATAATTCAGTTTCAATCAAATCTTTCGGAATGGCAGCCATATTAAGCGCAATAAATGGCTTGCTGCTACGTGGTGAATGACGATGCAATGCATGAGCGACTAACTCTTTACCTGTACCTGACTCACCATTAATTAATACCGTAATGTGTGATTGCGACAAACGTCCAATTGCTCGGAAGACTTCCTGCATTGCAGGAGATTCTCCAATGATCTCAGTTGATTGAATTGGCTGTACGGATGATTTCGCAGATTCTTGTTGTTGGAGCTTATTAATGTGCATGATGGCACGATTGACAAGTGCTAAAGCCTCATCAATATCAAATGGTTTTGGTAAATATTCAAAAGCACCCGTTTGATAGCTTGATACTGCTGACTCTAGATCCGAATGTGCCGTCATGATGATCACAGGTAGATCAGGATAATGACCTTTGACTTTAGCGAGAAAGGTAAGACCATCAATTCCTGGCATCCGTATATCTGTCAAAATTACATCAGGTGTATCATCAAGTAACTGATCCAGTGCAGATTGAGCTTCTTCGAAACTGGTAACATCTAAACCTTCTTCTTTAAATGTTTTTTCTAGAACCCAACGCATGGCGCGATCGTCATCTATTACCCAAATTTTATTTCGCGACATGGTTTAACTCCCAAGGTATATAAAGACTAAATACGGTTTTGCCTGGAACAGATTGGCATTCAATCATTCCATTGTGTTGATGCATAATATTTTGTGCGATGCTCAGACCTAAGCCTGTTCCTTTAGCGCGTCCTGTGACTAATGGATAAAATACGGACTCTAAAATTTCCTCTGGAACGCCAGGGCCGTTATCTTCGATATCAATTCGAACAGTTGAGCGATGTAAAGTTCCGTTAATCGTGACAAGGCGATGAATACGTGTACGCAGGGTTAATTCAGGTTGAGTGTCTTGAAAAAACTCTTTATTTTCAGTCATGGCCTGAATAGCATTTACACTGATGTTCAACATCACTTGAATAAGTTGATCCCGATCTGCTTCAACATCAGGTAAAGAAAGATCATAATCACGAGTAATTTTAATTTTCTTTTTTGTTTGGTTCACAATCAGAGAACGAACGCGTTCCAAAGGCTCGTGAATATTTACAGGTTCATAGCTTGGTAACTGCCGAGAACCGAGCATTGTGTCAGCAAGATTTCTCAGGCGATCTACTTCACTAATAATAATGTCCGTAAATTCTTTATATTCAGGATCATTTAAACTACGTGCCAATAATTGAGTTGCGCCACGTATGCCCCCTAATGGATTCTTAATCTCATGCGCGACACCTCTGATTAATTGGCGTGCGACCTGATGTTGTTGAATAAAATTTTCTTCTTTAGAAATTTTCAACATTCGATCAATTGGATTGAGTTCAATCAGAAGGAGGGGGTGATAACTTTTGCCAGTGTTAAGTTGGGCAACAGAATAGTCAACATGTACATCTTTAAAGTTCACAATAATAGTCGCTTCACGGCGGGTATAAGCTTGCCCCGTGAGTAATGTATTCGTGAGTGCTTCTTCTGTGTTAAATGAATCACCTGGAGATTGTAAAATACTGAGCACAGATTGACCTGATGCTCTTAATAAGCTGATATCAAAGAGTGCTTCACATGAGGAATTTAAATAAAAAATATTTAATTCACTATCGACTAAAAGTATCGCAGTGCTCAAGTTGTCTACGAGTAAACGGTAATCAATCGTTGGTTGTTGATTCATTAACCTCAAAATCCTGTCTTAAAATAGAGCAATTGCATCTATGAGTTTTTCCATCACTGCTCACAAAGAGGGAGTTATTTAATTTTAACGTCCTCAAATAAAGCAAAATATGAGCCAACTTTGTTTGAAATCGTTAAATACAACTAAAATGAACTCATTTATTAAGAAAAAAAGCGCGAAGCGATTGCAAAATATTCATGCAAAGTTGGGTTTATTTAATAATGCATCATATTGGTGCGATTGCAATATTTTTTAAAATTTATAGGAATATTTTGGTGCGTTATGCAAAGAGTGGGGTTTTCAACTGTTTTTATGAATTGAAAAGACATACAATACGCGGATTCTAGTGGAGCGCAGATTCATGAAATCCCCCAAAGTCGGTTTTGTTTCTTTAGGTTGTCCTAAGGCATTGGTAGATTCCGAGCGAATTCTTACTCAGTTAAAAACTGAAGGTTATGATGTAGCGTCGGATTATGACGGTGCTGATTTAGTTGTTGTTAATACCTGTGGTTTTATTGAATCTGCAGTACAAGAGTCATTAGACGCGATTGGCGAGGCGATGAGTGCGAACGGTCGCGTCATCGTAACAGGTTGTTTGGGTAAAGATGAAGAAAAAATTCGTCAAATGCATCCAAACGTACTTAAAGTGACTGGTGCAGCAGCTTATCAAGAAGTAATGGAAGCTGTGCATCAATATGTTCCTGAACCTCCTAAACATAATCCGTTTATTGATCTTGTGCCAGAACAAGGTATTCGATTAACACCAAAACATTATGCATATTTGAAAATATCTGAAGGCTGTAACCACCGTTGTACCTTCTGTATTATTCCAAGTATGCGTGGCGATCTGGTATCTCGCCCAGTTGGTTCTGTATTAGAAGAAGCGGCGGCTTTAAAACGATCTGGTGTAAAGGAAATCTTGGTTATTTCTCAAGATACTTCGGCATATGGTGTAGATACAAAATACAAGCTTGATTTTTGGAATGGTCAGCCTGTAAAAACTAAGTTCTATGATATGTGTGAAGCATTAGGTCAATTGGGTATTTGGGTGCGTCTGCATTATGTCTACCCATATCCACATGTTGATGCGGTTATCGATTTGATGGCACAGGGTAAGATCTTGCCTTACTTAGATATTCCATTCCAACACGCTAGCCCTAAAATTTTAAAACTGATGAAGCGTCCAGCGCATAGTGAAAACACGCTAGAGCGTTTAA
Organism: Acinetobacter sp. ANC_7635; assembly: GCF_056779945.1. Classification (NCBI taxonomy): domain Bacteria; kingdom Pseudomonadati; phylum Pseudomonadota; class Gammaproteobacteria; order Moraxellales; family Moraxellaceae; genus Acinetobacter; species Acinetobacter sp. ANC_7635. Next base: position 614,053 of record NZ_JBWYIS010000001.1, read on the forward strand.
AAGTTTGGCGTGAAAAGTGTCCTGATTTAGTCATTCGTTCTACATTTGTTGTTGGCTTCCCGGGTGAAACTGAAGAAGATTTCGTGCAACTTCTAGATTGGTTGAAAGAAGCTCAGCTCGATCGCGTTGGTTGTTTTACATACTCTCCAGTTGAAGGTGCAACTGCAAATGATCTGCCAGATCATGTGCCTGAAGAAATTAAACAGGAACGCTACGAACGCTTTATGCAGGTTCAGCAAGAAATTTCTGCTGCAAAACTACAAAAGCGTATTGGTCAAACCATGACTGTGCTGGTTGATGATCTAGAAGAAGAGTTTCCAGTTGCAGTGGCGCGTTCTTATGCAGATGCCCCTGAAATTGATGGAAATGTCTTTGTGGAAGATATTGATAAGAGCATGATTAAAGCAGGTGATTTACTGGTTGTTAAAATCACTGATGCGGATGAATACGACCTTTATGCAGAATTGATTGAAATTAAAACCGCATAATTGTTTGAAGAAATACTTATAAATGAATTCGGATATTGGAGTTTGTAATGTTAGATTCTAAAAAACCACGCTTTGGTCGTATTCTGCTAAAACTTTCGGGTGAAGCGCTAGCAGGCAATAAAGATATGGGTATCGATGCACAAGTGCTTGATCAAATGTCTTTATCTATTGCTCACTTGGTTGGTCTAGGTGTGCAGGTTGGTATCGTTGTGGGTGGTGGTAACCTTTATCGTGGTAGCCAATTACAGCAAGATGGGTTGGTTGGTCGCGTAACAGGTGATCAAATGGGTATGCTAGCAACTGTGATGAACGGTTTGGCGCTACGAGATGCATTGGTACGTCGTAATATTAAAACCCGTTTAATGTCAGCATTACCAATCGGTACAGTTGTAGAATCATATTCTAGCCGTGATGCGATTCGTCATTTAAATAATGGTGAAGTTTGTGTGTTTGTGGCGGGTACTGGTAATCCATTCTTTACGACAGATACCGCTGCTTGCTTACGTGGTATTGAGATTGAGGCCAACTTAATTCTTAAAGCGACGAAGGTAGATGGTGTCTACAATAAAGATCCAAGCAAATACGAAGATGCTGTTAAATATGATGCATTGACATTTGACCAAGTCTTAGATGAGAAACTTGGTGTAATGGATTTAACCGCGATTTGCTTATGCCGTGACCATAATGTTCCACTTCAAGTATTCGATATGAATAAATCAGGTGCGTTATTGTCAGTGGTTATGGGTGAAAAAGAAGGTACTCACGTTACTAATTGATGTACGTGGCTTTCAAAGCTATTTATACTAAACACTATTTTGATTTAAATTTTGAGAATTAGGTAAGGAAGATCACATGATTAACGATCTTAAAAAAGATGCTGAAGAGCGCATGAATAAATCATTGGACTCATTAGAGCATGGTTTTGCTAAAGTTCGTACAGGTCGTGCACATCCATCAATTCTTAACGGCGTAATGGTTCCTTACTATGGCTCTGATGTGCCATTAAACCAAGTTGCTAACATTGGTGTTGAAGATTCGCGTACATTGCTTGTTCAACCTTTCGAGCGCACCATGGTTGCTGCAATTGATAAAGCAATTCGTGAGTCAGATTTAGGTTTGAACCCAATTACTGCTGATTCAATTCGTGTACCAATGGCGGCATTAACTGAAGAAACACGCCGTGATATGCAAAAAGTGGCACGTAACGAGGCTGAAAATGCAAAAGTTGCGATTCGTAATATTCGCCGTGATGTATTAGGTGATATTAAAGCGTTGCTGAAAGAAAAAGAAATTTCTGAAGACGATGAGCGTCGTGCTGGCGATGAAATCCAAAAAATCACAGATAAATTTGTTGCTGAAGTTGAAAAGCGTTTAGCAGCAAAAGAAGCAGAGTTGATGAAGGTCTAAGCTATATAATGACCATCTCAGCAGAGCTTCTGCCTCAACATGTTGCCATCATTATGGATGGCAACAATCGTTTTGCAAAAAAGAAACATCTACAAAAAGGTGATGGACATCGTGAAGGAAAAAATGTCCTTGATCCGATTGTAGAGCATTGTCGTAAAGTGGGTGTAAAAGCACTTACTGTTTATGCCTTCTCAAGTGAAAACTGGAATCGACCTCAATACGAAGTTGATTTGCTCATGAAACTGTTGGAAGAGACGATTAATGAACAAATTCCTCGAATGATAAAGTTTCAGATTGGGCTTAGATTCATCGGGGATCGCTCTCGTTTATCGCCAGAATTGCAACAATTAATGTTGCAAGCAGAACAAAGGACTGCTACTTTCACAGAAATGACGCTCACAATTGCTGTGAGCTATGGTGGAATGTGGGATATCGCACAAACTGCTAAAACAATCGCACAACTCGTCAAAGAACAAAAAATTGATGTTGATCAAGTTGATGTTGATTTGTTTGCTCAGCATGTCAGTTTAGGTGACTTACCTCCAGTCGACTTATTGATTCGTACTGGTGGTGATTATCGATTGTCTAATTTTTTATTATGGCAATCTGCATATGCTGAGTTGTATTTTACTGAGACGTTGTGGCCAGAATTCACAACAGAAGAATTGGATCATGCCTTTGGTGTGTTTTTAGGGCGTGAAAGGCGCTTTGGAAAAACCTCTGAGCAGGTCCAACAAGAGAAAATAGAGAACTAATAATGTTAGAGCGGATAATTACCGCATTGATTTTAGTGGCTGTAGTCTTGAGCTGTATGTTTGCAACTACATCCATTTATCCAATGTTAGCGTTAATGATTATCGCTGCCGGGGGGGCTGGCTATGAGTGGTTTAAACTCATGCCTCGTCAAACTGATCAAGTGAATAAATTTAAAGCAGGATGCTTTGGTGTAATCACTGCGGTATTTTCTGCAATTGCGCTTTATTTTGATGATCTAGTACTGCTGTTGTGGAGTGCTTCGATTATTACTTGGGTTATTACCATTTATTGGGTTAAGCAATATCCTCTTTATGATGCGTGGTATAACACTTCACTGAATTGGATTGGTGTAGTGATTATTAGCGCTGCAGTATCGGCAATATACGAAGTCTGGATAAGTTCACCTTGGTGGCTCATGTATCTATTCCTCTTAGTGTGGGGTGCTGATAGTGGGGCGTATTTTGTAGGTAGGAAGCTTGGTAAGCGTAAGCTTGCACCTGAGGTGAGCCCGAATAAATCTATTGAAGGGTTAATCGGTGGTGTAATTACAGTCATCATTGTTATCTTATTTGTACAATTTAACTATTTAGATTTAACCGCAGTAGAGCATATTCTATTTTTACTCCTATCTGTGCTGACAGTATTTAGCTCAGTTCAAGGTGATTTATTTGAATCAATGATTAAGCGTCGTGCAGGTATTAAGGATTCAGGTCGTATTTTGCCTGGTCATGGTGGTGTATTAGATCGCATTGACTCATTGCTTGCTGCCGCACCTATTTTTGCTGCGGGAATATTTGTTTTAAAACTTGTTGGTGTAGATTTATAGATGTCTCAATCAGTATGTATATTAGGTGTAACGGGTTCAATTGGACAAAGTACCTTAAAAGTCATTGATCGACATCCAGAGAAGTACAATGTTTTTGCGGTATCTGCATTTAGTCGTGTAGAGCAGTTAAGCGAAATATGTCAACAATATCATCCACAGTATGCTGTTGTACCTTCAGGCAAGGTGGATGAACTACATCAATTTTTCAAATTAAAAAATATCACTTCAACCGAAATTCTCTCTGATGAGTCGGGTTTAATCGCTGTTGCTGAGCATCCTCAGGTTGATATCGTGATGGCGGCGATAGTGGGTGCGGCAGGATTATTGCCAACACTCGCTGCTGTTCAAGCTGGTAAGCGTGTTCTTCTAGCAAATAAAGAATCGTTGGTGATGTCTGGTGACATCATGATGAAGGCCGCTAAAGAGAATAAAGCCTTATTATTACCTGTAGATTCTGAACATAACGCAATATTTCAGTGCCTGCCTCAAAATTATTTACAATTAGATACAGGTGGTAAACCCCAGTTAGGTGTTTCACAAATTTTGTTGACTGCTTCTGGGGGGCCATTTTTGCATCATACGCTAGATGAGCTCAGTAAGGTGACACCTGCACAGGCTTGTAAGCACCCTAATTGGTCTATGGGGCAGAAGATATCAGTTGATTCGGCAACGCTAATGAACAAAGGTCTCGAATTGATCGAGGCCTGTCATTTATTTTCAATTCAAGAACATTTTGTTACAGTGGTTGTGCACCCACAAAGTATTATTCACTCAATGGTTCAGTATGTTGATGGTAGTACTTTGGCTCAAATGGGTAATCCTGATATGTGTACGCCGATTGCACATGCATTTGCATGGCCAAATCGAATTGAAACACATGTTCCTCCGCTAGATTTATTTGTAAACGATACGCTTAATTTTAAGCAGCCTGATACTGTGCGCTTTCCAGCGCTGCAATTGGCTCGTGAAGCAATGAAATCTGGAGGATTGGCCCCTGCGATCTTAAATGCTGCAAACGAAATCGCGGTTGAAGCATTTTTAAAAAATAAAATCAAATTTTTAGATATTCCTAAAGTTGTTGAATCAACTTTGAACCATATTCAAAATTCAAATGCTGATTCTTTAGAGCTAATCCTAGAGACTGATTCGCTTTCACGTCGTTATGCTATTCAACTCACGAATTCACTGAGTACCTAAGATGAATATACTTTTCATTATCGTCGCGGCTATTTTGCTTCTAGGTCCATTGATTGCAATTCATGAATTTGGACATTACTGGGTAGCACGAAAACTTGGCGTTAAGGTTCTTGTGTATTCAATTGGATTTGGTCCAACAGTTCTAAAGTGGACCTCTAAAAAGTCAGGCATTCAATATCAGCTCTCTGCATTGCCTTTAGGTGGTTATGTAAAAATGCTAGATGAGCGTGAAGGTAATGTAAGTGCAGAAGATTTACCTTATGCGTTTAATCGGCAATCCCCTTTAAAACGAATTGCAATCGTTGCTGCGGGACCACTTGTTAATTTAATTTTTGCTGTTTTACTTTTTTGGATTCTGTTCTTACCAGCTCAGGAACAATTAAACACTCGAGTTGGTAAAGTGATTAAAAATACGCCAGCCGCACAAGTAGAGATGCGTTCTGGTGATAAAATCATAGCAGTGGATGGAACTGCGACACCAACTTGGGAAAAATTGAATTATGCGCTGATTGATCGCGTAGGTGAAACTGGTACGATTCAAATTCAAGCTGATCGTGATGGTCAGGTACAAACTTTTAATTTACCGATTCAGCAATTTTTAAAAGATCAGTCTCAATCACCATTGGATGTCTTGGGGTTTTTACCATATCGACCTTATATTCAACCAGTTGTACATAAATTATCTGAAGATGGTGCTGCTATACGCCAAGGGATGAAAGAAGGTGATGTAATTGTCGCGATTGATAATAAAAAAATTAACGATTGGTTTGAAGTTGTTGATATAGTACAAAAATCACCAGAAAAACTATTGAATATCGAAGTGATGCGTCAAGGCGAGATTGTTCAATTAAACGTCATGCCGCAAGGAAAGCGTGACAATATGGGCAATACGACAGGAATGTTGGGAGTGCAAGCTCAATCTGGTCAGATCAATATTCCTGCTGAATATAAGCATACAATTCAATATAATCCAGCGGAAGCTTTCGTGGTAGCGGTTGAAAAAACGGGTCAATTATCTTCTATGATCCTTGGCTCAATTGTCAAAATGATTCGAGGATTGATTGGGTTGGATAATCTCTCGGGTCCAATTACGATTGCTAAAGTTGCAGGTCAAAGTGCTGAAATGGGGTGGCAAACTTTCATTTCATTTATGGCATTAATGAGTGTAAGTTTGGGGATATTAAATTTGCTTCCGATTCCGATGTTGGATGGTGGGCATTTAGTTTATTACATAATTGAATTAATTCGTGGTAAACCTGTTTCTGAACAAATACAATTGGTTGGATTAAAAATTGGTATGGTGTTGCTGGGAAGTATGATGTTTCTCGCAATATTTAATGATTTTATGCGTTTATAAGCGTTATAGATGGATAATTAACTTACTGGAAAACAATAGGCATGCAGCACAAACATTTATTTATGCCATTGGCACTCGTTAGCGCAATGGCAGCAGTACAACAAGTATATGCAGCAGACGAGTTTATCGCGCGGGATGTGCGTGTTGATGGATTAGTTCGACTAACGCAAGCTAATGTACTCGCAATGTTACCGGTGAATGCTGGGGATCGCATTAATGATCCAGTGATTGCGAATGCGATTCGTGCGTTGTATGCCTCTAATTCGTTTGATGATATTCAAGCTTTCAAAGAAAACGATGTTTTGGTTTTCAAAGTCGTTGAACGTCCTATTATTTCTAAAATCAATTTCAAGGGTAATAAGCTCATTCCAAAAGAAGCCTTGGAAGAGGGCTTGAAGAAAATGGGTCTAGCTGAAGGTGAGGTGCTCACTAAATCTGCACTTCAGACGCTAGAAACTGAGCTTGAACAGCAGTATTCACAACAAGGTCGCTATAATGCGGATATTCAGGTCGAAACTGTTGCAAAAGCCAATAACCGTGTTGATGTCAATATTAATTTCATTGAAGGTAAACCAGCTAAAGTTTTTGAAATTAATTTAATTGGTAATACTGTATTTAAAGACGATGAAATTAAGCAAGTCTTTGCTGTCAAGGAAAGCGGATGGTTATCTGTCATTTCCAGAAATGATCGCTACGCGCGTGAAAAAATGGCAGCAAGCCTTGAAGCATTAAGAGCTTTATACCTTAATAAAGGTTATATCAATTTTGAAATTACCAACTCTAATTTGAATATCAGTGAAGATAAAAAAAATATTTTCATTGAAGTTTCAATGAATGAGGGTGAGCAATTTAAATTTGGTGAAACCAAATTTTTAGGTGATGCTTTATATAAAGACGAAGATCTTCGTGCACTAAAGATTTATAAAGATGATGCAACTTACTCACAAGAGTTGGTGAATGCAGTAAAACAGTTGTTACAGCGTAAGTATGGTAATGCTGGTTATTACTATGCTGAAATTAATGTTGTGCCTCAAATTGACAATGAAACAAAAAAAGTTAATTTGAATTATTACATCAATCCGGGTCAGCAAGTTACGGTTAGACGTATTAATTTTACAGGTAATACCAAGACTGCTGATGAAGTTTTACGTCGTGAAATGCGCCAGATGGAAGGTGCATTAGCGAGTAACGAAAAAATTGATCTTTCAAAAGTCCGTTTAATGCGTACTGGATTTTTCAGTAAAGTAGATGTTAAGCCGGTACGTGTTCCGGGGGCGCCTGATCAGATTGATTTGAATATCGCTGTTGAAGAACAACACTCAGGATCAAGTACTTTAGCTGTGGGTTATTCGCAAAACGGGGGTATTACGTTCCAAGCAGGTTTAAGTCAAACTAACTTCTTAGGTACAGGTAACCGTGTAGCGATTGATCTTTCTCGTTCTGAGACACAAGATTATTATAACCTAAGTGTTACTGATCCATACTTTACAATTGATGGTGTCAGCCGTGGTTACAATCTCTATTATCGTAAGACGAAATTAGACGAAGACTATAACGTTAACAATTATGTTACAGATAGCTTCGGTGGTGGTCTGAGCTTTGGTTACCCAATTGATGAGAATCAGAGCTTAAGTGCTGGTATTAATATTGATCAAACTGAAGTAACGACTGGTCCATTTGTTTCTACTTATGTGCGTGATTATTTACTTGCCAATGGTGGTAGGGAAACAAGTACTGGTAAGTATTGTCCAGTCGACTTAGAGCCAATTAAAGATGATAACGGTAATGTAATTGGTTATGAACCTTGCTCTGAACCTGAAGTTGAGTACGGTAATGAGTTTAAAGGTGATTTCTTTACTTATAGTTTAAATTTAGGTTGGTCTTATAACACATTAAATAATCCACGCTTCCCAACGTCGGGTATGTCTCATCGTGTTAATGCAGAGATTGCATTGCCGGGTAGTGATGTTGAATATCAGAAGGTAACATACGATACTCAAGCCTTTATTCCTTTAGGAAAGGATTTTGTATGGCGTGGTTATGGTAAGGTAGGTTTCGGTAATGATTTACCATTCTATAAAAACTATTACGCTGGTGGTTATGGGTCTGTTCGTGGTTATGATAATAGTACATTAGGTCCAAAATATCCGAGTATTACAGATGCTGCTCTAACTCGAGAAGATAGAAACCCTGAAGAGGTGGGGGGTAATGCATTAGTTCAATTTGGTACTGAATTAATCTTACCAGTTCCTTTTAAAGGCGACTGGGCGCGACAGGTCCGTCCTGTTATTTTTGCAGAAGGTGCTCAAGTGTTCGACACTCAATGTGACGTACCTACTGGAAATATTTATTTTGGCGCAACCAATTCGACTGCATTCGATGCTAGACAATACTGTAAAGACAACTTTGGTTTCGATGCTGGAAATATGCGATATAGTGTTGGTGTAGGCTTCACATGGATTACGATGATTGGTCCACTATCATTAAGCTATGCGTACCCACTGAATGATAAGCCTGGTGATGAAACTAAGTCTGTTCAATTTGAAATTGGTCGTACTTTCTAGTACGGCCTTTTGCCTTTAAGGAATAATAATGAATATGTTTAAAACAACGATTTCAACGGTTTTACTCACATCTGTAGTTGGCTTTGCGCATGCAGCAGGATATGGAGTAATTGATTTAGAAAAAGTCGTTGAAAATAGCACGTACTTAAAACAGCAGAATACTCAGCTTGAGCAGACAATTAAACCGCAAACGGTAAAATTAGAACAATTGGGTAAAGAAATTGAAGCGTTGGCTAAATCGGCTCAAGCCAATCAATCGAATGCCCAGCAACTATCCTCTCAATATCAAACGAAGATGAACGAATTTCAATCTTTGCAACAGACTGTTCAATCACGTGTTCAAAGCACCATTCAAAATACAAATAAAGTTTTCGACTCAAGAATTAAACAAGTTGCTGAACAATTGCGCAAAGAAAATAATCTTGATTTAGTTTTAAATAAAAATGCTGCCTTGGCATATGACCCAAAATACGATTTAACTGCTAAAATGATTCAAAAGGTTAATGCAATCAAATAGTCAATGAAATCAAATCAATTTCGTCTCGATCACTTGGCCAAACTTGTACAAGGCCAAGTTATTGGTGATGCAGATCTGTTGCTAGAGGGTCTTGCAAGTTTAACTCAAGCGAACTCAAACCAAATTTCTTTTGTAAATTCTGATAAGTATTTAGACGAAGCGATTTCATCTCAAGCAGGTGCCTTAATTGTCACTTCTGAGATGCAGGCTCAGCTTAATCAGCATAATAATTTTATTGTCGTACAAAATCCGTATCTTGCTTTCGCGATTTTAACTCATGTGTTCGAATCTAAAACTGTGCAACGTGGAATCGAGGCCACCGCAGTAATCGATCCGAGTGCTATGATTGGAGATAATGTATACATTGGTCATTACGTTGTAGTTGGCCCACATGCCGTGATTGGTTCAAATACAGTAATTCATTCGCAAACTAAAATTGATGAGTATGTTGAAATCGGTGAGGATTGTTTCATTGATTCGCATGTCACGATTACGGGTCGATCTAAAATTGCTAAACGTGTTCGTATCCATGCGAATACCGTAATTGGAGGAGAGGGTTTTGGCTTTGCTCCTTATCAAGGTAAGTGGAACCGAATTGCTCAACTCGGGTCTGTTCAAATTGGAAATGATGTCAGAATTGGTTCTAACTGTAGTATTGATCGTGGCGCTTTAGATGACACTATACTTCATGATGGTGTGATTATTGATAATCTTGTGCAAGTCGCACATAACGTTCAAATCGGTGAAAATACTGCAATTGCTGCAAAATGCGGTATTGCGGGCAGTACTGTGATTGGCAAAAACTGTATCCTTGCAGGTGCTTGTGGTATCTCAGGACATCTAAAAATTGTAGATAATGTGACGCTAACTGGAATGTCAATGGTCACAGGTAGCATTTTAGAAGCTGGTACATATTCTTCAGGAATGGGATTGCTCGAAAATTCTCGTTGGAAACGGACAGTTGTTCGTCTAAGACAATTAGCAGATGTGCCATTGACCAAATTAGTCAAACAAATAGATGATATGCAGGCTCAGTTAGAGTCAATCGAATCAACTTTAAAATTGCGTAAATAATATGACAGAGTCTACTTTATCTTTTTCAATTCCTGAATTGCCGATGAATATTCAAACAATTCGTGAATATTTGCCGCATCGTTATCCATTTCTATTGGTAGACCGTGTTACAGAAGTGACTGAGAATGGAATTGTCGGATTTAAAAATGTCTCCATAAATGAAGAGTTTATGCAAGGTCATTTTCCAGGTTATCCAATCATGCCGGGTGTCTTAATCGTTGAGGCGATGGCACAAATTTCTGGCGTTCTTGGCTTTATTATGAACAATGAAAAACCCAAACCGGGTTCACTTTTTCTTTTCGCTGGCGCTGAAAAAGTTCGTTTTAAAAAACAAGTCGTTCCTGGTGATCAACTCGTGTTAAAATCAGAGCTTGTAATGCAGAAACGTGGTATTTACAAGTATCTTTGTAGTGCGAGCGTTGATGGTGTAATTGCAGCGACAGCTGAAATTATTATTTCTCATCAGAAATTAGAGCAAGCATGAGTAACAGTGATTTAATCCACCCTACAGCAATTATTGATCCTACGGCAACGATTGCTTCTGATGTAAAAATTGGTCCTTATTCGATTATTGGTCCTCATGTGACGATTGATAGTGGGACAGTGTTACATTCTCATGTGGTGGTTGGTGGATATACTCGCATCGGTAAATCAAACGAAATTTTCCAGTTTGCCAGTGTGGGTGAGGTGTGTCAGGATCTTAAGTATGCTGGTGAAGAAACTTGGCTTGAGATTGGCGACAACAACAAAATTCGTGAGCATTGCAGTCTGCATCGCGGTACAGTGCAGGATCAAAGTATTACTAAAATTGGTAGTAATAATCTGTTGATGGTCAATACGCATATTGCGCATGACTGTGTGGTGGGTAATAACAACATTTTTGCAAACAATGTTGGTGTCGCAGGTCATGTGCATGTTGGTGACTTCGTTGTTGTCGGTGGCAACTCCGGTATTCATCAATTCTGTAAAATCGACTCATACAGCATGATTGGTGGAGCATCATTGATTTTGAAGGATGTTCCTGCTTATGTGATGGTGTCTGGTAATCCGGCGCATGCATTTGGAATGAATGTAGAAGGTATGCGTCGTAAGGGTTGGTCCAAAGATGTAATCAATGGTTTACGAGAATCATTTAAGTTGATTTATAAAAGTGGTCTGACGACACAACAAGCCATTGAGCAGATTACTGCTGAAATTTTACCAAATGTTTCTGAAGCTCAGCTCCTCATAGATTCTCTAAATGAATCTAAGCGCGGTATTGTTCGTTAAGAGCTTTTGCTAGCAAAAAAAAGACATCTTATGATGTCTTTTTTATTTAACTTTTTTTGAAATATCCAGCTTCTTCTGAGTCAGGATAGGTGCTTAGTAGTTTATTTTTATAAATTTCAGCAGTTTGAGCGTTTTTATTTACATCTTTCGCGATGCTATACAGCTGATATAAAGATCGCGGTGCTTTTCCTGAGTTTGGAAACTTCGAAGCGACAGTTTCATAGTGTTTTCTTGCTTCTTCATAATTGGGTGGTTCAATTGCTAAATTGAATTCAGCTAACCAAAAATAGGCATTACCTGTATACACACTATTTGGATTATTACGTACAAAGTTTTGCATAGGTGCAATGGCTTTTTTTGCGCCACCTTGTTTGTATGCATCTAAGGCAACTGTATAAGCTGCTTTATCAAGTTCTTGTTGGTTGGTTTGATTCAAGTTCGTTGCATTTTGTGATGCTGTGGTATTTGAGTTAGTGCTAGTGCTTGGTGCAGTTGACTCATTAGGAACGGGTGGTGCAGCATTAGGATCCTCGATATTGGACTCTTCCACAGGATCAATTTTTTGTTGAAGGAGTTCTAATCTTTGATCTAGATCTGTATAGCGATTTTTTAATTCGTTGGTCAGTTGATTAATTTGATGTTCTTGTTCTTCTAATTTGCCTTGAAGTGCACGAATTTGATTTTCTAAGCGTTGACTTTGTTGGATAAGCTGCCAACTGGTGTTGGTAGGGGCTGTAGCGGTGTTATTCGCTGCGACTGCTGTTTGGTTCAAACTCGAATTTTGGCTTAATCCTTTTGATTCGATAGGAATATTGGCAAAAACTGATGTTGAGCTCATCAATGCTAGTGCAAGAAAAGTACGCTTATTGAGCATGTTCATTATTCCATTTGTGTCCATACTCAAATTTGAACTTTGAGTATTTTCAATTCTTAATAATCAGATCATTAAAAACGTCATAGCATTTAAAATCAATATAAATTTACAATGAAACTGTATAAATGAAGAAATTTAAGTTGAAGTTATTTAGATGAAAAATATCAAGTTTGTTGTTAATAGATTAGTAAATATTCACTTGAACTTTTTTAGTGCCTTTAAAGCCCATTATGGTCTTGCAAGATCGTTAAAAATCTCTATACTCTGTTCTTGCAATGGTAGCCCTGCTGGTGGCTTCGCAATTGTACTCTGAGAACCCCGCCAGGACCGGAAGGTAGCAACGGTATCAGAACTATGATGTGCCGGAGTTTTGCTAGTAGGGTTGCCACCATTATAATAATTTTATTTCTTATTCTTCATTCTCTTTTCTTTTTATAGCTTTCATAATCGCATCCATTTCAAAGCCTCTATATTGTAAAAAGCGAATTTGTTTTGCTTTTAATTTTGCGTCCTGAGCAACTTCATAGCCATATTTTTTGACCTTCAATAAGTATGCTTGTTCATACCAATCTATTTCTTCCATTTCTGGTTCAGCCAAGGCTTTATCAACGTGTTTGCTTTTAAGCGCTAGCTTTATTCGATTTGGACCTTTTCCTTTACGTAATTGGCTGCGTACCGTCATTTCTGCAACGCGAGCATCACTTTGATAATTTTCTCGCGCTAGCTCATCAACTAAGCTCAAAACCTCTTCCTTATTTTGTGCATACAAAGCAAGTTTATCGATTAAGTCTTTTTTTGAGTATTCTTTGCGAGTTAAGACTGCAAATGCATACGATCTCAAACGAGTTCCTGTTAAGCCTTTATTTTGTGCTAGAGTTGATGAATGGTTGTCATCTAAATCACATTCATCTGATGCTTGATTTTTCGGGTGTTGGCTAGCCACATGTTGATCATTGATGAGATGTTGAGGTTCATCTTCATTCATTATTGATTTTAAGTCCTCATAATGAATGAACTTGGGAAACTTCTCTGACATTTTAAATCCATGCTCTTAAACAAAAGCGCCCATAATTTGGGCGCTTCGATTTCAAATTTTTTTAAAAATTATACTTCAAATAAATCAGCTTCTTCGTCATTTTCTTCGGTTGGAGCTGGAGTCGCTGTGGTTAACAACTGTTCACGAATCATGCGATCAAGATCTTGTGCAAGTTGAGGATTTTCCTCAAGATGACGAATCACGTTGTTCTTACCTTGTCCAATCTTGTTACCTTGGTATGAATACCAAGCACCAGCTTTTTGAACAAGTTCTTGTTGTACAGCGAGATCGACCAATTCAGCAAGCTGATTTGTACCTTTACCGTACATGATTTGGAATAATGCTTCACGGAAAGGAGGTGCCATTTTGTTCTTCACCACTTTAACGCGTGTTTCAGAACCAACAATCTCATCGCCTTCTTTCACTTGACCAATGCGGCGAATATCTAAGCGTACAGAAGCATAGAATTTGAGCGCATTACCACCAGTAGTGGTTTCTGGACTGCCAAACATGACACCAATTTTCATACGAATTTGGTTAATGAAGATCACCATGCAGTTGGAGCGCTTTGCATTACCTGTAATTTTACGCAATGCTTGGCTCATCAAGCGTGCTTGTAGACCCATATGAGAGTCACCCATTTCACCTTCAATTTCGGCTTTAGGGGTTAAGGCTGCTACAGAATCGACAACAATTAAGTCGATAGCGCCAGATCGTACCAGCATATCTGCAATTTCTAGTGCTTGTTCACCGTGATCAGGTTGTGACACCAATAAGTTATCGATATCTACACCAAGTTTGCGAGCATATTGAGGATCTAAAGCATGCTCAGCATCGATAAATGCACAAGTACCACCAGCTTTTTGACATTGCGCAATCGCTTGAAGTGTCATGGTGGTTTTACCTGATGATTCTGGACCATAAATTTCAATAATACGGCCTTTAGGTAAACCACCAATACCTAGTGCGATATCCAATGTAAGAGAGCCTGTAGATACAGCTTCTACAGCTTGAACAGTATTGTCACCAAGGCGCATTACCGTATTTTTACCAAATTGTTTTTCAATTTGGCTTAAAGCAGCACTCAGTGCTTTGCTTTTATTATCATCCATCTCATAACCTCAAAACGATGTAAATCACTGATAACTTAAGTGGATGTCTTTAATTAAGTCTAATGTCCACGGCATTTATAGTGACAGAAAAAATCGAACTGTTCTATAATTTTAAACTTCAAAACGACAGTATTTGTCGCTTTAACTTATTCATCATCGTATGACCAAACTTCGTCATATTGCTGACCATTTTGTTGACGGAATCTTGTAATATCACGTCGATCTTTTTTGCTTGGTCGATGATCTGGTCGTGCAAGATTATGCAATTTTCTTTGTGCAGAAAGCAACTCACGACGCGCGATACTGACTTCAGTTTCTTCATAGAGTAATTGTGCAGTAGGTGCCCCGCCTCGTACAGATGATAATGCTTTCACAATGACGGTTTTCTTTTCAAATCCCTGCTGAATCGTTAACTCCATTCCTACACGTACTTCTCTGGAAACTTTAACACGATCATTGTTGTGATGAACTTTACCACCTTCGATTGCTGCTTTGGCAATTGAGCGGGTTTTAAAAAAGCGTGCTGCCCAAAGCCACTTATCAATTCGCATTGAATCAGTGATTTTAGTTTCATGCTGTTTTGACATTCATTTCTTTCTCATGGTTAATTTGGTCTAAATAGGGGATTAATGATCTTAGATCATTAATTGCAGGATACTGAAGTTTAGACCTTTCGCGCTCAGGTTGAGCGCTAGATGGTTGGGTAATTGTGATTAGATGCTCAATACCAAAAGATTTAGCACCTTCGAGTACAACCGCAGTATCATCAACGAGAACGCAGTGACGAGGTTCAAATGGGTGCATTTGCTGTAATTGATCCCAAAATTCAAAACGCTCTTTAGCAAAACCGATTGTTTCACTACTGATCATCACTTCAAAATAAGAGGTGAGGTCAACTTGATTCATTTTCAATGCCAAACCTCTTTCATCAGCATTGGTGACTAACCATATTCGGTATCCAGCTTGCTTAAGGCTTGATAATAACGCAATGCATCCCTGTCTCGGCTTGATGAATTCTTTGTGATCGTGTTGAAGCTGAAAAGTATCAACGCCGACTTTGGCTGTCCAAAAGCGCGTAGAATACCAATCGAGCGTGTGCTTATGATCTTGATAAAATTTAAATAGAATTTGATTGCTCTGCTCTAAACTGATTTGATGAGTTTTGGCATGTCGCTCAGGGAGTTTGTGATTCCAAATTAAATCGTCAAAAGCAAGATCGAGTAGGGTTCCATCCATGTCGAACATGATGATGGGTTTATTCATTCATCTTTCCTCAGGTATTGTTGCAATTTAGCACAAATAAAAACAACAAAATGGGTGTTATTTAAATATCGATTTACACCATCATTTGATGCAAAAGGTTGGACTCGCATCAGCATTTTAAAATTGAACTTCAAGAATGGGTGTGCGTGGTGACTTCTATATTTCATTCCATTCGTATTATATCGAATTAGATGTGTGAGGTCACAAATTTAGATCTTGATAATGAATACAAAAATAGTATAGAAGTCGCTATGAAAGCATCATATTTTTTGAAAATGGTGCATAGGAGTTTTAAGTATGACAAAACATGATAATAGTTCGAAACCACACAAAGAATCTAATGAGGATAAAGGGAATCAGGACTCTTTTAAAAATAAAGAGCCTGTAAAAAAACCGAATGAACAGCCTGAAAGTCCAGTCAAAGAGCAAAAATAAAAAACAAGCCTTCTTTAAGAAGGCTTGTTTTTTTATGTTGATACTGACTCTAAGGCGCGCTCTGATTTTTGGAACTATTGCGGGTGTTATTTAAGATGTATTGAGGGTTGTTGGCAATCACGCTTCGGATTTTGTTTTAAAAGTGTTAGAGTTCTTATGATTGAAATGGGTTATGTGTTTCAAAGTGGTTATATTTTATAGGTTTGCTACTATAAATATAAATCCAACAATGCAAATTAAATCACGCTGCATTTTAGGCTGAGGTTCTTAATATGATCGTCGTGCTTAGAGTGTGTAGCGCCAGAAAAAATAGGTTTTATCCATGTTTATCACAACGCATGCTCCCCAAGATCAACAAATGTTAAATTTGGTTCCGATTTTGGCTGTTGCAAGCCAAATATTATTAGAAGAATATCAAAACTATTGTGCTGGACGTGATTTTAAAATCAACGAAAAAGATGACCATTCTCCTGTAACTCAAGCAGATTTAAAGGTCAATCAATATCTGCTCAGAGAGCTTGCAAAACTTACACCTGATATTCCGATCATTTCTGAAGAAAGTGATTATTCAGAGCGACATGAATGGCCTCAATGTTGGATGCTAGACCCTTTGGATGGTACGAAGGAGTTTATTCATGAACGTGATGAATTTACAATTAATCTGAGTCTTATTCAGAACCATCAAACTGTATTTTCAGTCATAGTCGTGCCGACTGAGAAAGTTATGTATATGGGCTATTTGACGGATCTTCCTTATAAATATTCATTTATGAACAATATTTGGGAAAAATATTGCAAATTTAAAGCCTCACCAGTCGATGCCATCCAAATTGGGCTGAGTCATAGTAGTAAAAATCTTAAGTATCAACACTATATTGATTATATTGAAAGAGAAATACCGGTTATACGTCGTGAAGCTGGAAGTGCTTATAAATTTTGTATGATGCTTGAGGGTGAAATAGATATTTACCCAAGATTTCATCCAACCTCCGAGTGGGACACTAGTGCTGGACAAGGCTTGCTAGAGAGCATAGGAGGTGGTTTGTTGACCTTGGATTCTGTGCCATTTACCTATAATCAGCGTGATACTGTTTTGAATAATGGTTTTATCGCCTATCGTGATCCTGAAATGAGGCAATTGGCTTTAGATGCGTTGTCAAATGTACTTTAGGGGAGTGGAACTATAATTTCATCGTGTTATAGTCAAATTAATTTCATTTATTAGAATTATTATGTCGCTGAAGTTGCTTCCTCCAAGTATGCTCAGAGCGGTTGATTTACTGCCCGATGTTGCTGTGCCTGTTACACTATTTACTCGCCACTCAATTCGTGAAATGGTAGTGGGTCAAGGACTCGCTGGATATGATTTGCAATTAACAGATCAAGGTAAGGATCTGGCGCAGGCTTGGGGGGCTTATCTTATTGATCAAACAGATCGTGTGATTGAACACTGTATTTCTAGTCCAATTCAACGTTGTATTGATACTGCAGCACTGATGATTCAAGGTGCTGATCAAATCAATCCTAAGTCAAATACCCATCATATTAAAATTGTTGAGCAGGGGCTTTTGGTCGAGCCTGGTAGCTTCGTTTTAGATATCGAGCAAGCTGCGCCATATTTTAAGCAACAAGGTGCTTTGGGATTTATCAATAGCTTTGTAAACAATACTTTACCTGGGATGAAGCAGCCAATTACAGGTGTGATTGATGTTTTACATTTGCTTTATCAAACTCACCCTCAACAGAATCATGGATTAAGTTTGGCGGTTAGCCATGACACTATTCTGGCTGGTATTCTGGCTGTGATTTCAGGTAAAACACAGATTATTCAGCAGGATTGGCCAGAAATGATGGAAGGTTTGTTTGTTTGGTTTGAAGGTGAAGCATTCATAGATGCAAAATTGAAATGGATATGGCGTGGTGAACGTAATGAGCTGTCTATTCGTGAATTTGTAGAGCAAGAAAGATAGTAATTTTAATATTATTTAAGTATTGTTGATAAATTTAAGATATAAAAAAAGCCCTTAAAGGGCTTTTTTTAACGCAACTTAGTTAGAAGCTAAAGCTTTAACTTGTGCATTTAAACGGCTCTTATGACGAGCAGCTTTGTTCTTGTGGATGATACCTTTGTCAGCCATACGGTCGATTACAGGTACTGCAGTTTTGTAAGCTTCAGAAGCTGCTGCATAGTCACCCGCAGCGATCGCTGCTACTGTGCGTTTAAGGTAAGTACGAACCATAGAACGTAAGCTTGCGTTGTGTTTACGTGCTTTAACGTTTTGACGAGCACGTTTTTTTGCTTGAGCAGAGTTTGCCACTCGTGCACTCCTTGAAATTGATTGGTCTGGGCGGGCTGAAATTTCAACTAAATACAAACATTAGAAGAATTTACACCAGCCCGTAAACAAGTGCCATATTGTGATTAAATGATGCGGCAAAGTCAAGTCTTGACATGCTTTGACAACATTTTTGATGCAGATAAAATGCGGTTAGCGCGTTAGATTATATGAATATTGGAAGGAATGGCGAAAAAATGATTAAAAATATTAAAAGTGCAATAGTTATAGGGGCAACTGGTTTAGTTGGTCGATCTTTGGTAAATCATTTGAATCAATTGGTAGATTGCGAAAGAATTGTCGTAGTTGTTCGTAAGCATGATGAACAATTTGAAAAGTTCACTAAAGTTGATCAGTTGGTCATTGATAACTTTTCAATGTTAAATGATGAGGACGCTTCTGGATTCTCACATGCGTTTAGTTGCCTAGGAAGTACAATTAAAAAAGCAGGCTCTAAAGAAAATTTTTACAATATCGATTTTGAGATAAATGCTCATTTTGCTGATTTGCTCGTGAATACCGATACTTTTTTTGCAATTGTAAGTGCGGAAGGTGCGAATGAAAGATCTCCATTCTTTTATAATCAAGTGAAGGGAAAGTTAGAAAATTATCTAAAATCATTATCACTCTATCAATTGGCGATCATTCGACCTTCACTCTTAATTGGTGAAAGAGCTGAAACAAGGACACTCGAAGATATTTCTCAGAGTATTTTCAAGCGAGTATCGCAATTTCTGCCAAATACATTCAAATATAAGCCAGTGACAGCAGAGCAAGTCGCTAATACTATGGTCGTGAGCGCAAGAACTCAAAATGAAAAAATTAAGATTTATGATAATTTAGAGATTCAAAAACATAACTGAGGGTATAAAAAGTGACAACGCCAACATTTGTGACGTGTGATTTACTGGATGACCATCCTGATTTAGATATTCAAGTATTGTATCCATCTATTGATGGAAAATTCTTCAAAAGTTACGGCGGTGTAAAAAGCTTTGGGGGTGAAGCTGTCACTGTTAAATGTTTTGAGGACAATTCACGAGTAAAAGAGTTACTCGCTACAGATGGGCAAGGCAAAGTTTTAGTTGTAGATGGTGGTTCTTCCATGCGTTGTGCATTGATGGGAGATATGATTGCTGAGTCTGCCGTTAAATATGGATGGAGTGGTGTCATTATTAATGGTTGTGTTAGAGATGTTGATGCCATTGCGAGTTTAAATCTAGGCGTGCACGCACTTGCGGCTATACCTCAAAAAAGTAATCGCAAAGGGGTGGGCGAAACCAATATCACGATTCAAATTGGAAATATCACAATCCAACCAGGTGATTATATCTATGCAGACAATAATGGAATTATTGTGTCCAAGACAAAATTAGTCGATTAATTTAAATAAAACAAAAACGAGGTAATCAGTATGGTGATTCATCAATTAAAAGTGGCTCAGGCGCTAGCTTCAGCTGTTGCAGAAGGTGGACGTGGGACTTCAGGTACACCGTTTCCTAAACAGCCAGAAAAAGCATTAAAGCTTTACGAATTTGAAGGATCACCATTCTGTCGTCGTGTAAGAGAGGTGTTGACTTTACTTAATCTTGACTACGAAGTGTATCCTTGTCCGAAAGGTGGAAGGGTCTATCGAGATCAAGTAAAAACACTTGGTGGTAAGATTCAATTTCCTTTTTTAATTGATGAAAATACTGGGGCTAAACTTTACGAGTCTCAGGATATTATTCACTATCTTTTTAAGCATTATGGTGAGACAGGTCAAACACCGAAGCAATTCTCACATTACCCCAAATTGCCTGTAGTTGCTCTAGCTGGAACACTGATTAATGGTGCTCGTGGGATTTTTATAAATAAAGCGATTAAGCAGAGACCACAACCCGAGCATTTAATTGAGCTGTGGGGGTTTGAAGCGAGTCCATACACCAGAATCGTGCGCGCTGAACTCACAGAACTTGAATTACCATTTAAGTTTCATAATGTCGCTAAAGAGCGTTGGCAGGATCAAGGACCAGCGATTTTACGATTGAAGCCTGGGAAATATATTCCTTTGGCTGGCGGTAAACGCGAGCAGGTTGTAAAGGTAATGAATCGCAAGGAGCAGGATATACAAGTCCCGTATTTAGTTGATCCTAACACAGGCGTAAAATTGTTCGAATCGAAGAAGATTGTAGAATATTTAAGAAAAAATTACGGTTAATTTTAGTTTGAGTGCTTTTTGGTCATGAATATAGGTGTATTCGTGACCAGATGCTAAGATAGACCATCATTTTGAGTTTTCAGCTTTTCTTCCCAAACTATGTTTAAAAAAATTTCTGATTTGTTTCAAAAAAAACCATCGGCTGAGCAAGTTTATTTACAGACTCATCAAATTCGTCATGATCCTGAATTAGGATATATTATCGATGACGTTGTTTTGAATGAACTAAATGAAAGATTGTCATATTTTTCGAACCGAAAGGTTACTCGTTTTGATGATTTGGAGAATTTATTTTATCGGGGAATGTTGATCAAAGAGAAAATAGATCTCGAGTTGAATACAGGTCGTTTTACAACGAGATTAGGTAATAATCAACAGAATCTAGAACAGTTAAAAAAATTCGTGATATTGCTCAATGATTATTATCGTGAATTCAAACGTGAGCGCTAATGTTTGCGATATCTAAAAATAACTCATTCTCGATTTTGAACATGATAAAATAGTGCAATGTCCTACCAGACTTTTAAAGCGATCTTCATGTTCCAAAAAGAAATTTCTCAACTTAATCTATCACAAATAAAATCTGGCGAAAAAAGATGGTTAGGGGCGCTTAAAGGCTCTGCCATCGCTTTGCTTTTAAAAGAAATAAGTCAAAACTCTGATCGACTCTTTGTTCTGGTAGCTAGAAATAATCAACATTTAGCTCAACTTGAGAGTGAACTTGAATTTTATGGTGTGAAGCCCACCATCTTTCCAGATTGGGAGATCTTACCTTACGATCGGTTGTCTCCGCATCAAGATATTGTCTCAGAAAGATTATCAGTGCTCTCTAATATGCCAACAAAAGGGATACTACTCATTTCAAGCACAACTTTGGCACAACGTGTTGCGCCGACGTCTTGGGTGTTAGGTGAGCATTTTGATATTAGCGTTGGGCAAAAATTTGATTTAGAAAAGCAGAAACAACGCCTGATTCAGGCTGGTTATCATTTGGTCGATACTGTATATGATCATGGAGAATTTGCTGTTCGGGGAAGTTTAGTTGATATTTTTGCTTCAGGGCAAGATGCTCCAATTCGAATAGATTTGTTTGATGATGAAATTGATTCTTTAAAATTTTTTGATCCAGAAACTCAAAGGACCACGACGAAACTTGAACATTTTAAGGTTTTACCAGCTAAAGAGTTTCCTTTAAAAGAAGGTAGAGCTCAATTTCGAGACCGTTATGCTGAAGAGTTTCCAACGGCGAACCCGAAAAAAAATCCAATTTATCAGGATGTAATGGAGGGGATATCTTCACCAGGATTGGACTATTACTTTCCACTGTTCTTTTCAAAAAAAGAAATGCTAGAACAAAGTAGTATTTCATCATACTTACCAAATCATTCCATTGTCATTACAGATCGAAATATTGAAAGTGAATTAACTCAATTTTGGAAAGATATTTATCAGCGTTATGAAGACCGACGTCATAATGTTGATCAACCTTTATTAGCTCCAGAACAAATCTTCTTTCAACAAAATCAAATTTTTGAACAACTCAATCAGTTTCCTCGTATTATCGCATCTGACGAAGTTTTTGAACCTAAAACGGGTGTAATTAATACCTCTGCTGAACAGCCACCTCGTTTAGCGGTAGAGCCTAAACATCAACAGCCATTTCATGCTGTAAAATCATTTATTGATGCTGCGCAACACCCTGTCTTACTCGTTGCTGAAAGTGCGGGACGTCGTGAATCGTTAAAGGACTCCTTGCGAGCAAGTATGGGTGAAATTCCTGTTGTAGAGCATTATCAGGAGTTTATTAATCAACAATATTCAGTAGCAGTAACGCATGCACCACTTGAACGTGGTTTGGAGATTAAAGGACAAATATCTGTCATTTCAGAAAATCAACTCTATGAGCATCGTGTTGTACAACGCCGTAGAAAACGCCAGCATGAAGTTTCTGAAGAGTTCTTAGTTAAAAGTTTAACTGAATTAAGTATAGGTGCTCCTGTAGTTCATATTGATCACGGTGTAGGTCGCTATGCGGGATTAGTGACTTTATGTATTGATGAGCAAGACCACGAATTTTTGCAACTTAATTATGCTGATGATGCCAAAGTCTATGTTCCTGTCACCAATTTGCATCTGATTAGTCGATACAGTGGAGGTGATCCTGATTTAGCACCACTGCATAAACTTGGTACTGATGCTTGGAATAAAGCTAAGCGCAAAGCACTAGAGCAAATACATGATGTTGCAGCCGAACTTCTTCATATTCAAGCAAGACGCCACTCAAAACCAGGTATTCAATTTGAATTAGATCACACTACTTATATGCAGTTTGTTAGTGGTTTTGCTTATGAAGAAACGCTTGATCAAGCGAATGCTATCGAAGCGACTTTATACGACATGCAACAAGCTAAACCAATGGATCGTTTAGTCTGTGGTGATGTTGGATTTGGTAAGACAGAAGTAGCGATGAGAGCTGCTTTTGTTGCTGTACAGAACAATAAGCAAGTTGCTGTTTTAGTTCCAACAACTTTACTTGCGCAACAGCATTATGAATCTTTCAAAGACCGATTTGCTGATTGGCCTATCCGTATTGAAGTGTTATCTCGATTTGGCTCAAATAAAACACACTTAAAAACGATCGAAGATTTGGCAGATGGTAAAGTCGATATCGTTATTGGAACACATAAAATTTTGCAGGAAAATGTCCAGTTTAAACAACTTGGATTGATGATTGTCGATGAAGAACATCGCTTTGGTGTGCGAGACAAAGAGCGTATTAAAGCGATGCGTGCCGATGTAGATATGCTGACGCTAACCGCTACGCCAATCCCGCGTACGTTAAATATGGCGTTTTCAGGTATGCGTGACCTCTCAATTATTGCTACACCACCTGCACGCCGTCTTGCTGTTAAGACCTTTGTCAATGAGCAGACCGATGCCACAATGAAAGAGGCGATTTTGCGTGAGCTATTACGTGGTGGTCAAGTTTATATCTTGCATAATGAAGTGGATACCATTGAACGAGCGGCTGAAAATATTCGGTTGTTAGTTCCTGAAGCTCGGGTTGCAGTTGCGCATGGTCAAATGCGTGAGCGTGAGTTAGAGCAGGTCATGCAGCAGTTTTATCATAAAGAATATAATGTATTGGTGTGTTCGACCATTATTGAAACGGGAATTGATGTACCAAATGCCAATACAATTATCATCGAGCGAGCAGACAAGCTAGGTTTAGCACAACTTCATCAACTGCGTGGTCGTGTGGGGCGCTCTCATCATCAAGCCTATGCGTATCTGATGGTTCCGTCTATTAAAGGCTTAAAAGGTGATGCTGAAAAACGACTTGATGCCATTCAGCGTGCTTCTACTTTAGGCGCTGGTTTTGTATTGGCGACAGAGGATTTAGAAATACGTGGAGCAGGCGAGCTTCTAGGTGAGCAGCAAAGTGGTTCAATGCATGCAATTGGATATAGTCTATATATGGAAATGCTTGAGAAAGCGACTAAAGCCATCCAAAATGGTAAGACTCCTAACTTTGATGCACCTTTGTCACTCACCGCAGAAATTAGTTTACATATGCCTGCATTAATTCCAGATGAATATTTAGGTGATGTGCATCAGCGTTTATTGTTATATAAGCGAATTAGTAATACGGATACACAAGAAAAACTCGATCATATCCGTATGGAGCTTATCGATCGTTTTGGTGTGCTACCTCAACAAGTGAAATATCTTTTTACTGTTCATCAGGTGCGTATAAAAGCAGAAAAATTAGGTATTACCAAGATTGATTTGAGTAAGCAGGGTGGCCAAATTGAATTTTCACCTGATACTCCTGTTCAAGCGATGAGTATTATCCAAATGATGCAAAAACATCCGACATTTTTTAGAATGGACGGTGGTCAACGTCTGAAAGTGATGGTTATGCTTGAGGAAAATGACAAAAGAATTCAGTTTATTAATGATCTTTTAGATGAGTTGATGAGAGGGCTCAACTGATCTAAGTTGGGCTTGAATCGAGACTTGTTCATTGCTCAAAATGCACTGGCTGACAGTCAACCTTATAGGTTGATTTTTTAGCGATGCATTGTAATGAATGAGTGAGATTCAAATCAATGAAATACATATTTTTTTGTATCGAAACACATGACTAATAATACTCAGTCTAAAACTGTTGTGTTAGTATTAGCTATCCATTTAATTTTTGCGTCATTTATAAATATATGTTTAGTTTGCATCCACAACTTGCTCAAGATACTTTTTTTGTTGGCGACTTTCCACTTTCAACTTGTCGTTTAATGAATGACATGCAATTTCCATGGTTGATTTTGGTACCGCGTGTTCCTGGTGTAACTGAATTATATGAATTAAGCCAAGCAGACCAAGAACAATTTTTAAGAGAATCTAGCTGGTTATCTAGTCAATTATCTCGAGTTTTCCGTGCGGATAAAATGAACGTTGCAGCACTAGGAAATATGGTTCCTCAACTTCATTTTCATCATGTTGTTCGTTATCAGAATGATTCTGCATGGCCTAAGCCTGTTTGGGGTGCTTCACCTGCAGTTCCTTACAGTAATGATGTTTTAGCGCATATGCGTCAAACGCTCATGCTCGCGCTACGTGGTCAAGGTGACATGCCTTTCGATTGGCGTATGGAGTAAATACGTCAATTTCAAGGAAGAATAAAAATAATGTGAATTGAGGTAATAGCAATTGCCATTTGAACGAATGCTGGATAAAGAGCCACAGCAATTTGAAGTACTCCTCAGGATGATGGGGTATGTGATGATCGCGATTCTTGTTGTGATCTATTATTTCACTTCACAAAACCAAAATTATCAGATTTTATACCCTCTATTTATTTTCTTGCTGATTCTATTGGCACCCCGAATTTCACACAGTATCCAATATCGTTATGGTAGTAAAACCAGACGTTTTGCGTTCTTTATTATTGATGTTGTTGTTGTAGCTACCGCCTTAGCAGCAGTGCATTTAAGTTTGTTGCCAACATTTGTTTTCCTGTTTGGATTGGTGTTTACTGCCGTTAATAATAAAATTTCGATGATGGTGAGTTCGATTGCAATTTTAGTTGCGATCATTGTTTTTTATATTTGTACAATTTTTATTTTTGGTTTTGAAGATTATTTCCAGCAAACTTCAATCGAATTGTCCGTAGTCTCGTGTATATGTGCGATTCTTTTTGTGAATTTTGCTAATTATTATCAGAATCGACGTGTAAAAAAATTAGATGTTCAACGTCAAACTTATTTTAAAGAAATGAATCGATATATTGAGTTATCGAATCAGTTAAGCCGCTATGCACCAATTCAATTGTGGCAATCAATCATGCGTGGTGAAACTGAAGCGAAACTTGAATATAAACGAAAAAAAATTACGATTTTTTTCTCTGACATTCAGGGATTTACTGAGCTTTCAGAGACTCTTATTCCAGATGACTTAGCTTTTGTTTTGAATGACTATCTGAGCCATATGACTGAAATTGCCAAGCAATATGGTGGAACAATTGACAAGTTTATGGGAGACGCGATTCTCATTTTCTTTGGAGATCCAGATTCGCAAGGGGTTGAGCAGGATGCCAAAAATTGCATCGATATGGCGATGGCAATGCGTCAACAAATGAAATTTTTGCGTGAACGCTGGGTGAAAATGGGATACTCAGCACTGCATATACGTATGGGCATTAGTACAGGTTATTGTCACGTTGGTAACTATGGCGCAGTTCATCGAATGGCATATACTATTGTAGGGCGGGATGCAAATTTAGCTGCAAGACTTCAAAATGCTGCAGAAATTGATGAAATTTTAATCTCGGATGAGACTTATAAGTTAGTTAAAAACTATTATCTTTGTGCACCTCAGGAACCTATAGAGCTGAAAGGGATTCATGGTTCAATTAAAAGTTGGCAGGTCATGGAAAAATATAGCACCAAGCAAACCCATCAACATTGGTTTGATTACGAGTACAAAGGGTTTCAACTGGTGCTGAATATGGAAGAAGTACAAAATTACGAATATGCTGAATTAATCGCAGTTTTAGAAAAAATGATTGAACGTATTAAACTTCAGCAGGATTTAACCAACTCTTCTGGTATTGTGAAGTTAAAACTATCTGATGAAGTAAAATATCTAAATTAGGATTTTATATCTATATAAATAAAAAGGTCACTTAAGTGACCTTTTTTATATGGTTTTACAAATGATTAATGATTTTCAGAAGCATGGTTAATCGTATACTTCGGAATTTCAACTTCTAAATCATCATTTTCAATTTTTACTTGGCAAGAAAGACGTGAATCTGGCTCTAGACCCCAAGCACGATCGAGTAAATCTGCTTCTACATCATTCATTTCTTCAAGACCATCAAAACCTTTACGAACAATGACATGGCAGGTCGTACAAGCTGCAGACATATCACAAGCATGTTCAATTTTGATACCATTTTTTAGAAGGCTTTCGCAAAGATTGGCATTTTGCTCAACTTCAAACTCAGCACCTTCAGGGCAAATTTGCGCATGTGGAAGAACTTTAATACGTGGCATAAATTTTTACCTATGTTTAGTTTGAGTTTGCCCAATCGTCAAGCTTAGTGCCTTTGAGAGCATGATCAATATGTTGATTCATTCGTTTTGCAGCAAATGCATCACTATGAACTTTTAACGCAGCAACAGCAGCTTCAATTGCTTCAATATCAGAAGTTTCAAGTTGTTGAGCCAAATGAGTTTGTGCAGAAGTTAAATCCTGAGCTTCCTGTTCAGTCAAGAGTTTAATATCAGCTTTAAGCGCTTGAGAAAGAGCTTCAAGTTCTCGTTGAGCTTCAACTTTAGTTTCATGTAAATGACGAAGGGCTTTATCTTCTGCTGCAAATTTAAAACCATCAACCAGTAGGCGCTCCATATCAGTATCAGATAAACCGTATGATGGTTTAATATCAATCTGAGCTGAGACGTTAGATGTTGTTTCACGAGCAGATACCGATAAGAGACCGTCAGCATCGACTTGATAAGTCACTTCAATGCGTGCTTGACCAGCAGTCATCGGTGGAATGCCGCGTAAAACAAAACGTCCGAGACTACGGCAATGTTCTACTAAATCGCGCTCACCTTGGACAACATGGATTAACATCGCAGTTTGACCATCTTGATACGTGGTGAACTCTTGACGACGAGCGACAGGAATTGCAGTATTGCGTGAAATTAATCGCTCTACTAATCCACCCATGGTTTCAATACCAAGTGATAACGGTGTTACATCAAGTAGTAAAGAACCATCGGTGCTATTACCAATTAATTGGTTGGCAGTAATTGCAGCACCAATTGCAACGACTTCATCTGGATTAATGGTACACAGAGGTTCTTGACTAAATACTTCTGCTACAGCTTTTTGTACCGCATAAGAGCGAGTAGAGCCACCAACTAAAACGACATTTTTAATATCGTCTAATTCCAATTTAGCATCACGTAATACTCGTTTGCACACTGAAATCGTTTTATCTAGAGCAACTTTAATGATGCTTTCAAACGTTGAACGATCCAAAGTTAATTCGTTTTCTAAAAGCTGAAGATTAACTTGATCTTGATCCGATAAAGCTTCTTTCGCTTTACGTGCTGCAACAAGGAAGTGTGCATACTCGTTATCATCTAAGGTCTCGATATTGAGTGATTTTTTAGCCCACTTGACGATAAGACGATCTAAATCATCGCCTCCAAGTGCAGTGTGTCCACCTGTAGAGAGTACCTCAAATACACCCTGTGAGAAACGTAGGATGGATACGTCGAAAGTACCACCACCTAAGTCGTAAATCACATAATTTTGATCTGTACTTAAATTTGTTGCTTGATCTAAACCATACGCTACAGCTGCTGCTGTAGGTTCGTTTAATAATCTCAGTACGTTTAAACCAGCGAGTTGTGCAGCGTCTCGTGTTGCTTGGCGTTGTGCCTCATCAAAATAGGCAGGTACTGTAATGACAGCACCATTTATGGGATTCTTTAAACTTGCTTCAGCGCGATCTTTTAGATTTTTTAGAATTTCAGCAGAAATTTCAACAGGTGTTTTACGACCTTGCGCTGTTTCAAAAGCAGGCATCTGATTGTCTTCACCCACCAATTGATATGGGTGTTGAAATTTAATATCAGCTTTTGAGCGTCCCATAAAACGTTTTACAGAAACAATAGTATTCTGCGGGTCACGAGTTATAAACGGTTTTGCGTCATTGCCGAGCACAGTAGAGTTTTCAGCATAATGTACGATAGAAGGAAGTAACACTTGACCTTGTTCATCATTTAGAACTTTAGGTTTGCCAGAAAGCACAGTTGCTACAAGAGAGTGGGTCGTACCTAAATCAATACCAATAGCAATGCGATGTTCATGTGGCGCACTTGATTGTCCAGGTTCAGCAATTTGCAAGAGTGCCATGTGTTAAATCCCTTGAAAATAAAACAAAAAAATAAAATTAGAATTCGTCATCTAAGTCAAAATCTTCATCATCGAGAATACGATCTTCAGCTTGATGTATATCATTCATCACTTTTTGGAAGAAACGTAATTTTCGAACAGTATCGCGAGACTCAGCCCAATCTTCAGCTTCATAGTCTATTTTGAATTCGCGAACTAAACCATCAATCCATTGTTGCACTTCAGTTTTTAAAGATGAAAGTTGTTCAGAACTTTGAGCTTCATCTAACTGTTCACGAATTTCTAATGCAGATTGTAAAAATTCGAAATCATTGATGGATTGATCTAAATGATAGTCTTGTTTTTTGAGTGTAAGTAAATATCCAGCACGGCTGTCAACTTGAGATAAAACTTTATAAGCTTGATTGATTTCGCTAGATTTGATCAAGGCTTGGTCTTTATTTTCAGCTTTATCTGGATGATATTGTTGCTGCAATTTTAGAAAGTTAGCTTTCAAAGTTGCTAAATCAATATCGAGTGCTACAGGGAGATTAAACAACTCAAAATGATTCATGGATTGGAAATTCCAAAATAGTGAAAAATAAAAGTGGGCGCTGAATAGAATTAAAACAGTGCAGGGCACTGTTTTAATCAGGTAAAAAGAGAATGATTATCTTAAACAGTGAAAGATTCACCACAACCACATTCACCTTTTTTGTTTGGGTTGTTGAATTCAAAACCTTCGTTTAGACCATTTTTAACATAGTCCATTTCCATACCTTCTAGATAAACAAGGCTCTTCGGATCAACGAAAACTTTAACCCCAAACTGTTCAAAGACTTGATCATGTTCGTCAACTTCATCAACGAATTCGAGAACATAAGCCAATCCAGAACAACCTGAAGTTTTCACACCAACGCGAATACCTTCACCCTTACCGCGATTCAATAAATAATTGCTGATATGAGTTGCAGCATTTTCAGTTAAATTGATCATGAAAACTCCATTCAATCATCAAGCGCTAAATTAAGCTTTCGCTTTTTTGCTACGGTAGTCTTCTACAGCAGCTTTAATTGCATCTTCTGCAAGTACAGAGCAGTGTACTTTTACAGGAGGAAGCGCAAGTTCATTTGCAATATCAATATTCTTGATTTGCTGTGCTTGGTCTAAAGTTTTACCTTTTAGCCATTCAGTTACAAGTGAACTTGAAGCAATTGCAGAACCACATCCGTAAGTTTTGAAGCGAGCTTCTTCGATTACACCATTCTCATCCACTTGGATTTGAAGACGCATAACGTCACCACAAGCTGGTGCACCGACCATACCTGTACCTACGTTTTCTGCGTTTTTATCTAAAACACCAACATTACGAGGATTTTCGTAATGATCAATCACTTTTTCGCTATAAGCCATGATGCGTCTCCAAACCTCAGGGTCGGCTGATAATATTTAATATGGGTGCATCTTATTAAATTTCAATATTTAAGCTTAATAAGATGCATGTGTTTGGTTTAAATTAGTGTTCTGTCCATTCAACTTTCGACAGATCAATCCCTTCTTTGTACATATCCCAAAGTGGAGAAAGGTCACGTAATTTTTCTACAGCAGCTTTAGTCACTTCTAGTACGTGATCAATGTCTTCTTCAGTCGTATATTTACCAAAACTGAAGCGAATTGAACTGTGTGCTAACTCATCAGATAAGCCTAATGCACGAAGAACATAAGAAGGTTCTAATGTTGCAGAAGTACAAGCTGAACCAGATGAAACAGCAGCATCTTTAAGTGACATCATTAAAGATTCACCCTCAACGAAGTTAAAACTTACGTTTAAGTAGTTTGCTACGTTTTGAGTCGGATGACCATTTAAGAAAACTTGTTCAAGATCTTGTAGACCATTCCAAAGTTTGTCACGTAGAGTGCGTAAGCGAGTTTGTTCAGCAACTAGGTTTTTACCTGCAAGTTCAAATGCTTCACCCATACCAACAATTTGGTGAGTTGCAAGCGTACCAGAACGCATACCGCGCTCATGACCACCACCATGCATTTGAGCTTTAAGACGCACACGTGGACTACGACGTACGTAAAGTGCACCGATACCTTTAGGGCCATAAATTTTGTGAGCAGAGAAAC
The DNA here is from genome assembly GCF_056779945.1 of Acinetobacter sp. ANC_7635. NCBI lineage: Bacteria > Pseudomonadati > Pseudomonadota > Gammaproteobacteria > Moraxellales > Moraxellaceae > Acinetobacter > Acinetobacter sp. ANC_7635. The sequence continues at coordinate 645,306 of NZ_JBWYIS010000001.1, forward strand.
TCATTAAATCAATTTTCATGGTTGATAAATCGATTTCAACTTTACCAGCAGCTTGAGCGGCATCTACGTGGAAATATGTCTTATTCGCACGAGTTAATTCACCAATAGCGGCAACATCAGTCACAGTACCAATTTCATTATTGACCATCATTAATGAAACAAGAATTGTATCTGGACGTAAAGCGGCTTGAACCATTTCAGGAGTAATTAGACCTGTTTGAGCTTCTGGTTCAAGATAGGTAATTTCAAAGCCTTCTTGTTCTAATTCACGGCAAGTATCTAAAATTGCTTTATGTTCAATTTTACTCGTAATGATGTGTTTGCCTTTTGAAGCGTAGAACTGTGCAACACCTTTCAATGCAAGGTTGTCAGATTCTGTAGCGCCAGATGTCCAAACGATTTCGCGTGGATCTGCTTTTACAAGATTTGCAACTTGCTCACGAGCGTATTCAACTTTTTCTTCAGCTTGCCAACCATATGCGTGCGAACGTGATGCAGGGTTACCAAAAGTCCCATCGAATGTAAGGCATTCCATCATGCGCTCAGCAACTTGTGGGTCGACTGGAGTCGTTGCAGCATAATCAAGATAAATTGGACGTTTCATGTCAAATACCTGTAACCGATAAAAGGGCTGAATCTAATGGAGCTGTATTCTGGCGGATCGCAACAGTTTGAACGTTATCGCGAGCAACTAAATCAGCAAGAGAGATTTTAGCTAAGTAATCGGCAATGTGGAGGGAGAGTTCTTGCCATAAATCGTGAGTTAGACACATTGCGCCATTTTGGCAGTTACCTTTGTGGTCACAACGTGTTGCATCAACAGTTTCGTTTACAGCTTCAATAATTTCTAAGACCGTAATATCAGAAGCATTACGCGCTAAATGGTATCCACCATTAGCACCACGTACACTCGAAACCAAGCCATGACGCTTTAATTTAGCAAATAGTTGTTCTAAATAAGCCACAGAAATAGTTTGGCGAGTAGCAATTTCTGCCAAAGTAATGGTTTGTTCAGTCGGCTGCAAAGCTAGATCAAGTAATGCAGTCACTGCGTAGCGACCGCGAGTGGTTAAGCGCATGATTCGATACACGTGTAAAAGGCTAGATGATGAAATTTTATGAATTCCGACTAATTTAGTCAAGTATTTTTTCTAAAAACCAACTAAATTAATCGGAATTAAATATGGCGAGGATTCAAACAGATAAAACTTTATTATTTTAATAAATATTCAATAAATTATACACGATTAAAGCCACGAATAGAACCGAAACTATCCCGAATGCAATGTTGATACGTTTTTGGTTGGATTGCATGCGACGAATACGATTTTTATATTGTTTTACCTCTACTTGAAGTGTATTGATTTTAGATCTTTGTAAGTCAATTTTTTCAAGTAATGGTGCAATGCGTTTTCTCGAAGCCTTTGTATCTTGGTCTTCAGAAGCTGTTGTTAACCAATTTTTCCAATCTGAAAGTAATTTCGGTGTTGAGAGATACAATGCTAAATCTCTGAATTCGTCTTTAAGGGTTTGATCACCTTCAATACGCATTTTTTTCAAACTTCTGCGGTTTGCGAACCCGAAAATTTGAATGATATCGACTAAAGTACTACTTACCTTGAGGTCAGGTTCTTTTTCTGGCGCTTGAAGGTCAAATAATATGCCTTTATCCGTAAATTGGATATAAAAGTCAAAATAGGGGATATAGCTATTCATTTTAATTGTAATTTGTTGTTCTACAAATTTTTTTGCTTGAAGGCGAACAACACGGTCATGTTTTAAGACGAAAGAATAGAATGTCTCTAAAACTAACATAACAATGTTAAGCAACAAACGGGTATGACCTTGTTGTTGTTGCGATTCACTCATAAATAAATCCTATTCAAATTTAATAAATCTAAAAAGTTCTATTAACACAAACTTAAATTAAGTCTAAGATTACATCATTTATCATTGCTTTGTAGAACAGTTTTGAACAAGGTTCAATAGCGATATTTGATATTATCAATGTATTTTATGCACGAATAGTCAGTTTAGAGGCTAAAATATACAGGAGTGTAACGGTGGATCAAGATGTAAATAACAATAAAGAACAGGAATTAATGGACAACTCACAACCTGCAAACTCACGTAAAACAAAGCATCAACGCAAGTCCACACTTGATTTTCGTAAATATACTAAACAAATTTGGCTTGCTGGTTTAGGTGCTTTTTCTCGCGCAGAGGAAGAAGGTAATAAAATGTTTGACTCTTTAGTCAAAGTTGGTGAAGAGCTTGAATCTAAAACGGTTGAATTTACTGATCAAACAGTAAACAAAGTTGCGGAAAAAACTAAAGAGTCTGTTACGGATAAAAAAGATAAGGTGGAAAAACTTTTAGATCACGGGGTGAGTACTTCGCTTAATCGTATTGGGCTCGTCTCAACTAAAGATGTACAACATCTTGAGAATATGATTTTAGATATTCACCAGAAATTAGATGTGCTCATTGCTGAAAATCAAGCTTTACGAGCTAAACTCGAAAAAAAATGATGGATTTAGAGATAAAACTGTAATTTTGGTATTTTTTGTCGCTTATTTTGATCAAAACAGGTCGAGCAGTATTGCGTTTCCCCCCAAAGCATTGCTATAAAGTCGTCATGGCCTTTTAAAATACAAGCCTTGGATTTTAAACAAACGATATAAGAGGACGTAATCTTCATGAATAAATCAGAATTGATTGATGCAATTGCAGAGAAAGGGGGATTGTCTAAGACTGATGCTGGTAAGGCATTGGACGCGACTATTGCTTCTATTGGCGAAGCGCTGAAAAAAGGTGACTCTGTTACTTTAGTAGGATTTGGTACTTTCAGCGTTAAAGATCGTGCTGCACGCACTGGTCGTAACCCGAAAACTGGCGAAGAATTACAAATTAAAGCAAGCAAAGTTCCTAGCTTTAAAGCTGGTAAAGGTTTAAAAGATTCTGTAGCTTAATTCTTATTAAGTCCAAAACGCGCCGACTTGGCGCGTTTTTTATTAAAAAGAAAATTTATGGCTTCATCTGATATATTCGGTTTGGATTATCAGTTAGAATCGCTTTGAAATAAAATATTGGAATACCTATGGAATCGTTTCGTAAACTCATTAAAGGGTGGCTCGGCAAAGTCCTTCTAGTATTATTTTTGACACCATTGGCATTGGTCGGTATTGAAGGCTATTTCGGTGGTGGAAACAAAGATGGGATTGCTAAAACCGTTAATGATTTAGAAATTTCTAATAAAGAGCTAGAAGTTCAAACGAAGAATTATAAAGATCAATTCTTACAAATGGTTCAAGGTGATGAATCACTTCTGAATCAATCGTATATTGAACAAATGGCTCTAGATAGTTTAATTGATCGTGCTTTATTGGTTCAGCAGGCTGAAAAGTTAGGCATCAGTTTAAGTGATGCTCAGATTGAACAAATGATTGCTCAACAGCCAAGTCTGCAGGTTGATGGTAAATTTTCACAACAAGCTTATGAAAACTATCTTCGATCAATTAATATGACGAGCCAGGGTCTAATCCAAAATTTAAGACAAGATCATGCGCTTCAAATGTTAGTTTCAAGCATTCGTGATAATTCTTTGGTAAGCCAAAGTGATATTCAGCAAATCGCAAATCTTCAAGGTGAGCAACGTACGTTATTTATGTCATCTGTAAAATTGGATGATTACAAAACGTCTTTAAAAATAACTGATGCTGAAGTCGCTGCTTATTATGAAAAACATAAAGTGCTGTTTAAGCAACCTGCCTCAGTTGATCTTGATTATGTATTGGTAACGCCTGCTATGGTAGCAAATGCCACAACAACTGTTACAGATGCAGAATTAAAACAAGCTTATGATCAATATGTAACTCAACAAAATAAAAATGCTAAAGTTGAAGTCCAACATATTTTGATTACAACAGATAATCGTACTGCGCTTGAGGCTGAAAAAATAGCCAATGATGTCTATGCAAAAATTCAATCAGGATTATCTTTTGCAGAGGCTGCTCAACAGTATTCTGAGGATTCTAGTTCCAAAGATAATGCGGGTCGAGTTGATGGTTATGAAGCCGGTGTATTCGGTGATGCTTTTGATAATGCAGTTCAAGCTTCAAAAGGTACGATTTCTAAGCCAGTAAAAACCGATTTTGGTGTACATATTATTCAAACTAAAGCTGCTCAAGTGAATGTTGCTAGTTTTGAGTCTGAAAAAGCACGTATTGAAGCTGATTTATTAAAATCTAAAAATGCCAATGCTTATTCTGATCTAGTAAATGGTTTGAATGAGCTCGTTGTAAGTAGCGATGCTTTAGATGTAGTCCCTCAGGAATTAAAATCGGCTAAATTGGTTACTGCGAATAATGTAACTCTTGCCACTCAAAATACAGTCCTAGCGGATCCTGCTGTAAAAGCTAAGATCTTTAGTCAAGATGTAAAAAATGGTGATCGTAATGCGACCAGCAATATACAATTGGCGAATGGTGATACAGTTTGGTTGAAAGTTCGTGAATACCGTGAAGCTGGTGTTCAACCTTTATCAGTAGCCAAAGCAAAGGTTAAAGAAAAGCTGTTGAATCAAAAGGCATATGAAGCTGCTCAAGCAAAAGTTGCTGCAATGTTAAAGGATTTTAAAACACTACCTTCACAGCAGGTTTTAACTAAGCATCAGCAATCTTTCGTAAATGCTGGTGTTTTTACTCGTTCTCAAGGTCTTAAACGAGAAATTGAACGTGCTGCATTTAGTGTGCCTGCACCTAAAGCAGGAATGTGGTCTGTGACTACAGCTCAATTACCAAATGAAATGGTAATTATCGGTGTGGCTGAGGTAAAAAAACCATCTATGGATTCGATTTCGGCTGAAGAAAAACAGCAACTTGCACAGCTTTATCAAAACTATCGTGGTACACAATTACTTAAAGATTACACTGAGTATTTAAAGTCAGTTGCAAAACTTAAGTAACTCACCAGTAATTCTATCTTCATAAAAAAAGCACTTCGGTGCTTTTTTTATTTTGCTATGATTTATTCAATTCGATTAATTCAAATAAGTATTCCGATACTGGCTTGGACTGCATAGATAATGTTTTTTGAAGGCTTGACTAAATGCAGTCTCTGATGAATAACCAACTTTGTGTGCGATTTGTTGGATTGAAAGCTGGCTCAAGCGTAAAAGTTGACTGGCTAATCTTAAACGGTGTTTCTGTAAGTATGCTAATGGTGTTTCATTCACCATATTTTGAAATAAATGAGCGAATTTTGAACGCGACATAAAGCAAGTTTCTGCCAATGATTCTACAGTCCAGTTTCGTTCTGGTTGGCTGTGAATCGCTGAAAATGCAGGGCTCAATTCTGGGTGAGTAAGTGCATTTAACCAGTTATTCTGATCTGTAAGCGTGGAAATGTAATCTCTCACGCATTCGATTAACATAATACTCACCACGTGATCCATAATCTTATGGCGACCAGGTCGGTTCATCTTGGTTTCATCAGCCACGAAATAAAGCCCGATCCTTAACCACTCCGGCTCTCTAGCATTCAGTGCATTGTTTAAATGGATATAAGTGGGTAAGGCTTGAATCAATGGTCCACCCATAATACTGTCCATGTTAGATCGTATACTGAAGATGAGAGATTTCTCAGATTTATCATCTTCGTCACCGAGGATAATTTCATCATCTCTTAAACCTTTAAATAAATGTTCTATTTGAGTAATGTTGACTAATCTTTGTTCTTGATGGCTATAGGCTTGATGTGACATTCCAGAAGGAATAATTGCCATATCTCCAGCTTTTAAGTGTAGCTGTTCGCCATTTTGAAATTTAAAAAAGGCTTCACCGTATAATAAAATATAGGTAATCATGGCTGTTTGATGACTTAACTCAAAAGCCCATTTACCTTGTGCTTGAAGGTAGAGATATTCCGTATTTTTGAGGTGAATATCTTCAAAAACTTGACTGAGGGCATCCATGTTTTTCGTATATTCCCTATACGCTTACAATTGCTGAATCTTAACATGTGTAAAGATTTCTATAATGTATTTTAGCTTCAAAATCGTTGTGGAAATACGACTCAATAGCTTTTTTGGACGATTACGACTGTATTTGAAATTTGAAATGAACAAAGATAAAAATAAGAAATAGAAAAGGAAAATGGCAAGTGAATGCAAAGGTAAAAGTTGAAGAGTTATTGAGTCAGAACCCGATAGCGCAAGGCTTACAACTGGATAAGAAGCGTTACTTATGGTTGCTTAGTCCAGCACTACCTGTATTAGGGATGGGCTTTTTGGCTGGATATCAATACGGACCTAAAGCAACTAAAAAATTGTTTGCATTAGGTGGACCTTTATTATTACACGTAATTATTCCCACCATTGATGCTTTGGTCGGTACTGATGAGAATAATCCGAGTGATGAGCAGATCAAAAAATTAGTCAGTGATCCTTACTATGATCGTATAGTAAAAATGTTTGTGCCTTTACAATATGCAGCCAATTTTTTTGCTGGATATGTGGTCTCTCGTAAAGAAACCCCATTGTTGGATCAGTTGTTGATTGGTTGTACTATGGGGTTGATCAATGGTATTGGTGTGAATACTGCCCATGAACTATGCCATCGACCGAAGCGTGCAGATCATTATTGGTCACACGTGACACTAGCACCACTTGGATACAATCATTTCCGTATTGAGCACCCATATGGGCATCATAAGCGCGCAGCTACTCCAGAAGATCCAGCGACCTCTAAGATGGGTGAGACCTTTTATGAGTTTCTTCCAAGAACCATTAGCGGTGGCTTGAAGTCAGCAATACAGATTGAAAAACATCGATTAAATCGTAAGGGTGAGTCGTTCTTTTCACTGAAAAATGAGCTATTTCACGGCGCAGCCATTAGTGCAACTTTTCACGCAACGATGCTAAAACTGTATGGTAAGAAAATTTTACCATTCTTAGCTATTCAGTCACTTTATGGTGTGACTTTATTCGAAATGGTCAACTATCTTGAGCACTATGGCTTATTGCGAGAAAAGAAGGAGGATGGAAGTTACTCGCGCACTATGCCTGAACATAGTTGGAATAATAATAACATCACAACCAATCTATTCTTATACCAGTTGCAGCGCCATTCGGATCATCATGCTTATCCGACACGACCATTCCAAGCATTGAGAAACTTTGAAGAAGCGCCAGTGTTGCCAAGTGGATATGCGACGATGTTGATCCCAGTTTTAATACCTAAGTTATGGTTTAAAATTATGGATAAGCGCGTATTTGACCATTATGGTGGCGATTTAAATAAAGCCAATATTCATCCAAAACGACGAGCAAAAATTTTTAAAAAATTTGGTGTTATTGATAAATTATTGGGCTAACACTCAAAAATAAAAAAACCGACCATGGGTCGGTTTTTTTATAATACTTTTAACATGCGTATTTCGCATGCATCACTATGTCCAGTATTTCCTAATGGGTGTTGTAGATGTTGAAAACCTAATTTTTCATATAATTTTACAGCCTGCCAGAGAGATGCTGTGGTTTCGAGATAAATTTGCGTGTAACCCTGATCTCGTGCAAATTGGATACATTTTTCTAGAATTTGTTTTGCAAAACCCAAACCTCGTATTGAGGGCATAAAATACATTTTTTGTATCTCTAGGGTGTTTTCGTGGCCCAGCAAAGGTGCAATGCCCCCACCACCAAAGACCTCGTGTTGGTCATTGCTAATAACCCAATATATGGAGTGAGGTTTTGTATAAACGTCATAGAGTTGATCTAGAATTGGATCTGCTACTGCGAAGCCTGATTCAGCAGCGAGAGCAAACTCCACAGAGACTTCACGAATGATTTTTGCAATATGGGGATTATCTTGGGGTTGAATAGTTCGAATAAAGTACATAATCGATGAAACTTAGTAAATCTTCACAGAGTATATCTAAGTTTCATCGGAGTTGAGTTTAATTCAACGTGATTTATTTCAATTCGCTTGATGATTTTCCAAGTTCACGGCGCGCAACAATAAGCTGTTGAATTTGTTGTGTACCCTCGAAGATATCTAGTATTTTGGAATCACGCGCCCATTTTTCCAACAACTCATCTTCGGTATAGCCTACACTTGCAGCAAGTTCGACACACTTCAATGTAATTTCATTACAAATTCGTCCAGCTTTCGCTTTTGCAATTGAAGCTTCACGCGAGTTAGGCTTTTTATTGTCAGCCATCCATGCAGCTTTTAGGGTTAATAAACGAGCAGCTTCCCATTCTGCTTCCATACGATAAATCTGAGCTGCAATATTTGAGGATTGAAGGTAGGGGGTGGCATATTCAGCATCTAGTTGGTCTTTAAAAATTTCCTTGATACGCTCTAAAGACGCTTTAGAGCACCCAACTGCCATTGCGGCCACAAGAGGGCGTGTATTATCAAAAGTTTCCATGACGCCAGCGAAACCTTTTGCAACATCGATTTCAGCATTGCCTAATAAATTTGCAGCAGGGACACGACAATCGATAAAGCGAATGACAGCAGTATCTGAAGCTTTAATTCCGAGTTTATGTTCAAGACGTTCAACGGTCATGCCAGGCGTGCCTTTAGGAACAACAAATGATTTGATTGCTGCACGCCCAAGTTTTTTATCGAGTGTTGCCCAAACCACGACTGAATCAGCTCGTTCACCAGAAGTGACGAAAATTTTCTCGCCATTTAAAATATAATCATCACCATCTTTAGTCGCTGTGGTGCGTATTGCTGCAGAATCAGATCCACAGCCTGGCTCGGTAATTGCCATCGCAGCCCAAGTTCCTTTGAAGCGTTCAAGTTGCTCTTCATTGGCTACAGCAGCAATTGCAGAGTTACCTAATCCTTGGCGAGGCATGGTAAGTAATAAACCAGTATCGCCATAACACATCTCAATTACACCCAAAGCAGTAGACATGTTCACGCCATTTTTGTTGCCTTGAGTCGTATCTCCACGTTTATTGACGGCAGCGCCAGCATTCATACCATCGCCACCTTCATTCATACCATCCAATAGGGATGCTAACATGTCGAGTTCTTTGGGATAAGCATGTTCAGCTTTATCATATTTGCGTGAAATAGGGCGAAGCACGTTTAACGCTGTCTGATGAGCTTGATCAACAAGCATTTTAAATTTTTTCGGATTTTCTAAATTCATCATCTTTGTCCTTAAATTTTTATTATTTGATTAAGCATGTAAACCAGAATGCATAATGGCAGTAGCACGCAAATCCCGATACCAACGTTCAACTGGATGTTCTTTGGTAAAGCCATGTCCACCTAAGAGTTGTACGCCATCAGTGCCAATTTTCATTGATTTTTCTGCACACAAAATTCGTGCTAAGTATGCTTCACGATGGAAACTTAAACCTGATTCTGCGCGGCTTGCAGCATTCAAAACCAACATTTTCATAGCATCAATTTCAATAGCCATATCCGCGATCATAAATGCAACACTTTGACGGTGGGATATTGGTTCACCAAATGCAGTGCGTTCATTGGCATACTGAATGCAATATTGTTTAACCGCTTGGCATGTACCCACTGCCATTGCACACCACATTAAATTGCCCAGATCAATGAACGCTGAATAATCAAAATCTTGCTCATTTAGTTTAAATGCTGGTGTGTTGTTAAATTTTAGGCTTACAGATTGGGTTGCTTTCAGCCCCATTGCTGGATTTGCTTTATATGAAATCGTTTCATTTCGCTCAACAATGAAAACCTGAGCTGTTCCATCTAAATCTGCGGAAACCAATAAAAGATCTGCCTGCTCACCTAGAATAACGATAGTTTTTTCACCATTAATGACAAAATGATCGCCTTGGCGTGTCGCTTTTGTTTTTAATTGGAAAGGGTTGAAAGCAGGTGTATTTTCCTGAACAGCAAAAGTTGCAAATAGATCATCTTGTTCGCTAAATGCCGACAAATACTTATTTTGAATCTCTGCTGAACCCCACTGTGTAATTGCATTAATGACTGAGAACGTGGAGAGTAATGTAGCTGTTAATGAGAAGTCACCTTGTGCAAGTTGCTCTGCGATCAGCACATTTGTAACCACATTCTTTTCTGAAGCAACGCCGCCGTATTGTTCAGGCAATGCATAATAATTGACACCTAAATCTTTAAATTGAGCCCATAAGTTTTCTGGAAAAGTAGCTTGGTGGTCGGCTGTATGTGCTAGGGGGTAGAGAACTTCATGAGCAAATTGTTGCATCGCATCAACAGTCATCTGTTGTTCTTCAGAAAGGCTGAGATCAAATAACCCTTTTTGCTGATTGGATAGACGTTGAGTCGGAGTATTGGATTTTTGTTTAAAAATTTTCTGTGTAGAGCCCAAGGTTTTAAATCCAGCCTTAGAACCTTGATAAAGTGAGCGTTCGATAATTTTTCTTAGTTTTAATTGATCGATTAAATCACTGCCTGCGAGCTTAGTGATCAAGGCTAAGCCTAAACCTTGCGCTTTGTTTGCGATATCATTCATTGTTGTAAATTCCCTGATGGTTTTTTTATACAACAAGATCGTGACATGTGTTTAGTGAAATGACTATGTCGAAAATGACTAGCTTAAAAGACTTTTTTGACCAAACAGATAAATGGTAATTGAATAGGTATTCTAATGAAATTTAAGATATATTCTTTTTAGTAATTCAATTTTTTATTTAATAAATTGACCATAGTGACACGATAGATCACTATGGTCTTTGTTCCTTAAACATATGATTGGATCATTTTGCGCACATTTGTTTTTGCTTCGATCACAGTCATGAATGTATATGCACCTATGAACTTACGACTGATGAACATAAATTCTTTCGGTGGAACTGAAAAATAGCGCGATGCCATCGACTTGGATGCTCGTTGCATCACACGGCTATGCAGTTGGCTTTGTTTCCAATCATAGCGCTGCTGTTCATCCATAATGCCTGTTGGTAGGTCTGGATTATTGCTATAAGTACTAAAAGCTTCAGTAGCTAGAAGGAACACTTTTGCCATGTCAGGTTTAATGCTTAATGGCATTGCATCGAAAAACTCATAACCTGTCATAGCATTGACCATGGCTTGAGCATCATGATGATAGCCCGCGGTAATTAAATTACGAGCTACCTTGAGGAGTTGATCATCAAATTGACGGATCGCACCGAAGTCTAAAAGAATGATTTTATCTTCAATTTGCGCGCCGTCACCTAAGCGTACTAGGTAGTTACCAAAGTTAGGATCAGTCTGCATCTCGCCCCATTCAAACACTTCACGAACGGCAATTTCAAGCGATGCTTCACCTAATTTGTTGCGACGTTCCTGAGGGAGTGAAAGCATGACTGGGCTATTAATCGGAACACCACGCTCAAAAGTCATACAAAGCACTTGATCTGTACAATATTGATCAATAATTTGTGGAACAACATAACGCGGATCATCTTTTAAACGCGCTCTAAAACGACGTGTTGTTTCAGCTTCAATTATGTAATTTACTTCACGGTGCATCATTTCGCGAACCTCATCAAACCATTGATCAAATTCACGAGTTTGAGGAACCATGCGTGTAAGTTTGAGCATGTTCTTAAACAAGCTCATATCTGAGTCAATTGCGCTTGCTACACCGGGATATTGAACTTTGAGCACCAATTCAAGACCATCAGACTTACGTGTTGCACGGTGAACCTGTGCTAATGATGCGGTGCCTAAAGGCTCATGATCAATAGTGAGATCATCGAGTTTAGAGCCAAGTTGGTTGCGCAGTTGCTCATGGATCGCAGGCCACGCGAGGGCAACGGTCTGATTATTTAAAGTGTTTAAAGCTTGCGTGATCTCTTCAGGTAGAAAATGCTCACCATATAACGCCATCATTTGACCAATTTTGACGATAGAGCCTTTTAATTTACCGATTTCAGCAACGAGATAGTCAGCTTGTTCTTTCATCGCTTGTTTACGTTTTTTTTCTTTTTCTTCTTCGCTTGAAAAAATAGAACTCGCACTTGAAGCAGCCCAGCGTGTGCCAGCCAGTAGAGAAGCTTTCGCAATCGAAAGACGGCGATCCATTGAAGAAGTTTTTAATTGTTTAAGCTTTTCATTCTGATCTGACATGAAGTTTAGGTCCTTTAAGCGAATCGCGCAGAGAAATCATTGTATTGAATATTACATGTTATGAACGTATTAAAATAGTTCAAGTATTTCAATATCAGGTGTATAAATGGTCAATTTATTCAAACTTAAATAGCCTAAGCTTTTTAAAGTCGATATTTAACTGGGAGTTGAGCTCGAGTAGACAGAGACACGCGATACTCAGAGATGAATAACTTCATTAAGTTGACAACAGTTTCATGAATAAATCCAAGGGCATATGCTTTGATAATAATGACGCTAGGTAAGCTGAAGAAAAAATATTTAACATCATCCAAACTTGGATTTTCAAAAATTTGATGATCCATCAAAAATTGCTTAAGAAATTGTTTTTCTGTTGTGACACGAGGGGAAGAATCATCACTCCAGTAATTTTGACGCATTGCCATTAAATTATTGTGTTTATAACTCATACTTTAACTTTTGAAATTCACTTTAACTTTTATTAGTTTGAGTCTAAATTTTCTTTTTCAAGTCTGGTGAGCTTTTCGAGAGACAAAAAAAGCGGGCAAAGCCCGCTTCTTTTTAACAGTTAATTAAACTGCTACGATGTCAACAGCGTTAGGACCTTTAGGACCTTGAGTTACGCTGAATTCAACTTGTTGGCCTTCAGCCAAAGTTTTAAAGCCTGAACCTTTGATTTCGCTAAAGTGAGCAAAAACGTCAGGACCGTTTTCTTGTTGGATGAAACCGAAACCTTTAGTTTCGTTGAACCATTTAACTGTACCTTTAACAGTATTAGACATAATAGGAATCCTAATAAAACTTTAATGTTATGAGTTTGAACTCAATGATGTAACTTGGAAAAAAAATGAAACTTAAAATCTGAAACCAAACGTAGGATTATGACTAACACTGCGAAATAAAAGATTTAATGAAACAACATAAATTTTCTAGTTGGCTTCGAGTATACACGATTATTTTCAATATCGTTAGTTTTAATCAACTTTCTCGCTATTTTAAAACCTGAATGAGTAGACCTTATTCAATGGATAATTCTAACTATTCAAATTTTCAATACAAATTTGCCGAATAACACCGATAGAACTTTTTATTAATAGGATAAAACAAGGTATCATAGAGCGTTTTTAAAAAATTGACCTTGGAGACGCCTTAAGTGGATCGACCGACTATTAGCCCTGAACATCTACAGGAAGCCGCTGAAAACTTAACAACTATTCGAGATTTTATTCGTTTTGGAGTTACAGCATTACGTCAATACGATGCACACTTAGGTCAAGGTACTGAAGATTATTTTGCTGAAAGTTCTGCTTTAGTTTTACAAACTTTGTCACTAGACTGGAATGCCGATGCTGAGATTTTAGACTCAAAATTGCTGCCAAGCGAAGTTGCGGAATTCTTGAGTTTACTCGAACGTCGTATCAATGACCGTGTTCCTACTTCATATTTATTAAATCTTGCTTATTTCTTTGGTAAACCATTTTATGTAGATGAGCGTGTACTGATTCCACGCTCACCAATCGTTGAGCTAATTGAAAATCGTTTTGCACCTTATTGTTTGACTGAAAATGGTGAAATGGGAGAAGCGGTCAATAATTTGCCAGTGAATCCAAATCCTAAAACTCCACAGCGTATTTTGGATATGTGTACTGGCTCTGGTTGTATCGCAATTGCTTTGGCATATGCATTCCCTGATTCTGAAGTCGATGCTACTGATATTTCAAAAGAAGCCCTTGAGGTTGCTCAAATCAACTGTGAGCATCACAATAAACAGTATCAAGTCGCTTTATTGGAATCTGATCTTTTTGCTAAAATACCTGCTGAAAATCAATACGATTTAATTATTTCTAATCCGCCGTATGTCGATGCTGAAGATATGGCAGATTTACCAGATGAGTTTCATCACGAGCCAGAATTGGCATTGGCAGCGGGTCAAGATGGTTTGGATCTTGTGCGTAAAATGCTGGCTCAAGCCGCAGACTATTTAACTGAAGATGGTTTAATCGTCATTGAAGTGGGCAACTCAGAATGGGCGATGAAGCAAAACTTTAATACTGTTGATTTCTACTGGTTGCAATTCCAACGTGGTGGATCAGGTATTTTTGCACTGACTGCAGCACAATGCCGTCAATATCGTGATTTATTCATTCAATCTATTCAAGTTTAAAGGAGTTGTTGAACATGGCTGGCAATAGTATTGGACAATTGTTCCGTGTAACAACTTGTGGTGAATCTCACGGTGTTGGTTTGATGGCGATTGTAGATGGAGTTCCACCAGGTCTGAAGTTATCAGCTGAGGACTTACAAATAGACTTAGATCGTCGTAAACCAGGTACCTCTAAATTTGCAACACAACGCAAAGAACCAGATGAAGTTGAAATTATTTCAGGTGTGTTCGAAGGTAAAACCACTGGGACATCCATTGGTCTTTTAATTCGTAATACAGACCAAAAATCTAAAGATTACGGTAATATCGCACAAACTTTCCGTCCAGGTCATGCAGACTATACTTATACACAAAAGTATGGTTTCCGTGATTACCGTGGTGGTGGTCGCTCAAGCGCACGTGAAACAGCGATGCGTGTTGCAGCGGGTGCAATTGCTAAAAAATTCTTATTTGAAAAATTTGGTATTGAAATCCGTGGGCATGTAACTCAAATCGGAACTGAAAAAACAGCAAAATTAGATTGGAATGAAGTGCCGAATAATCCATTCTTTTGTGGTGATGTTGATGCCGTACCACGCTTTGAAGCACTTGTGACATCATTGCGTGAAAAAGGAACAAGCTGTGGAGCACGACTTGAAATTATTGCTTCTAAAGTACCCGTAGGCTGGGGAGAACCTGTTTTCGACCGTTTAGATGCTGATATCGCTCATGCGATGATGTCAATTAATGCGGTTAAAGGTGTAGAGATTGGTGATGGTTTTGGCGTGGCTGAACAATTTGGTCATGAAACACGTGATGAACTGACAACTGATGGCTTCTTAGCGAATCACGCTGGTGGTATATTAGGTGGTATCTCAAGTGGTCAAGATATTCGTGTATCAATTGCACTAAAACCTACTGCTTCTATTACCACACCAGGCAAAACGATTACCATTAATCGTGAAGATACGGATGTTCTTACTAAAGGTCGTCACGATCCTTGTGTGGGTGTTCGTGCGACACCAATCGCTGAAGCGATGCTTGCAATCGTGTTAATGGATCACTTTATGCGTCATCGTGCCCAAAATGCCGACGTTGTTGCGCCATTTGAGCCAATTTAACCAAAGTAAAAAAGCGTATGATGTAAAAAGCCAGATGATTGATCTGGCTTTTTAATATAATTTTAAAATTGCAATTGAACGTTTTATGGGGAATTCAATTGAAAATAAGGATATTGGTTGGGGCGATGGTCTTATTCGGATTATCGTATAGTTATGCGAATGGCTTAACACAATCTCAGTTTGATATTGAAGTGAAGTCAATTTATAACGAAATTGAAGCGAGTCAAATTCGACTACATCAATCGGTCGATAGTAAGCAGAATATTTCGTTGATCATTCAAAGAGCTTGTGAATATGCAGATGCATTAAATGCTTTAGAGCGAATAGCACAAAAGAATATTCATATGGCTAAAGCAAAAGAAGAAGCATTATTTGCAAAAAAAATGAGAAATTCTTTTGAGTTATCATTCCAAGATTTAGGAACAAGTTATCAAAAAAGTTGTAAGCCTTAAAAAAAAGCCAGTTCAACGAACTGGCTTTTTAGTGAATAATTCATTTATTCGATAGTTTGACCTGTATAACCTTTGATAAATGTTAAGTAAGCAGAAGACTTCTGACCGTCAGCTTGCAGGATGGGACGAGTCACTTCGCCGTTAGCTGTCACGATTTTTAGATCAATTTGTTTTGCATCTCTAAATGAGTTTAAAAAACTTACAGGAACGACAATAAAATTAGATGAATTCGTTACACCAGCTGCAGTTGCATATTGGGTTGGTTGAATTGTTGAATAGACATAAGGCTGACCATCAACAATAAAGTTCAATTGTTTTATATCGTGCTGTATAGTGTCATTTACATCTGCAGTTATTTTAAAACCATTACGCTTTTCATCATTCCAACGGAGTGCAAGCTCAGGGCAAATTTCATCAGTAGCACAGATGAGAGGTCCTTTGGTTTCAACACGTTCTGGATAACTTCCTGCACAACCTGTTAATACAACCAATGCTGAAATAAGCGCTAGTTTGATTTTCATGATTTTACCTATTGTCTTGTTTATTATAACTGTGTACACAATTTGTTAAATCTAACGAAAAATTCTAAAAAATGAAATGCCTAGCAGTCTAATTACACGTTGCAGTTTTGTATCGATGATTAAAAAAAGACCCATAGTGGGTCTTTTTTTACTTTTGCTTAAATTGTTGGTAGCCACTTTTAAATGTTTGATAGGCAAACGATGCATGCCCATCTTTTAAAATGCTATGCGTAATAGCACCTTGATCTGTCACTACAGCAATATCGATAGATTTAGACTGATCAAACATAACGACAAAATTCATTGGTACATCAATGTAATTTGTAGAGTTAATGAGATCGGAATTGTTGACTGATCGTGTATTGGTTTGAGTTAAAGTTGTGTAAGGATAAGTTTGACCATCTAGCGTGAAAATCACTTGCTTGATATCAAAAGATTTTCGATCAAATAGATTGGTATGTACTCTAAATAAATTATTGCTCTGCTGTTTCCAATCAAATGTTAACTCAGTACATGGTTTTGATGGTTCACAAATCACCTGACCACGTGTTTCAATTCGCTTGGCATTTTCTGAAGGTTTAAAATCAATAACATTAGATGCATAAGCTTTTGCAGAACTTGCATTTGGTTTATTGGATACAACGATACACCCACTCAGTGAAAGAGCAGTAAGAATAGATATAAATTGAACTTTCATTATTATCAACCAGTTAAATAGATGTTGTTTTTGTATATGCTAAATTTAGCATACAATCCATATAAATGTTAACCAGTTATCAAAAAATATATATTTATTGTGGTGTTTTGCTATTTTTCTTTTTGTGATGCTTGTCAGGTTGCTTGAATTAAGTTTAAAGGTGGTAAAAAATAATTGATTGAGTCCATTATGGTCAAACGTTTCTATTTTTGATTGAACACTTTTCAAAAGGTGATATAACTAAAAATAAAGCGTTAATAAAAGAGTATGAAATGAAAACGACTGTGAAATATGTGGTGCTGAAGAGCAAAGACTATCAATTGGGCACTCCATTGTTTGAAGAAACCATCGAGGCAGACTATGCGTATTTCGATTCAATTCCATCAGTCATTCAGTACCAGAATCATGAGTTTAAAGTGAAGTCAAAAGAACTTAATCGAAAGCAAATATTTGATGACTTTGAAGAATCACAAACAATCTTAGTTAAAGTCATCGCACTGAATTAATTTAAAGGCAGCCTTGAGCTGCCTTTCTTATTCTCATCACTATTCATTATCTATTTTATAATATAGTTCTATTCGAAATTAAGCACGGTTCAATATGCACCAAACATTCCCAATCCAAAGTAGGTTAGGTGGATTCTACTTTTTCTATAGAATCATTGTGGAAAGTTTATTTTTATAAATCCAATAAAAACAAGTTGTTATGTTGGTATTTTGCAGGTTTTATTGTGTCACTTTTTTACTTGTAGATTATTTGTAGACTGTTGAGAAACATGCTTAAATCAGTACTGTCTAAGGTATCTGGTATTAAATATGAAACTCAACAAGTCCAATGTTGATGCTATTCCATTGACGACGTCAGGTCAAAAAATTTATCGGGATAGTGAGTTAATTGGCTTTGCTGTCCGTGCTACCACCAAATCAAAATCCTATATTATTGAAAGACGAAATGCTGGGGAGTTGTACAGGGTAGTTCTAGGTAAAACTAATGAAATTTCTGCCTTATCTGCTCGTGCTAAAGCACAAACCATTTTGGCTAAAATTGCCAATGGTGAGTATGTAAAGCCATCTAAAAAACAAGTTGTTAATAATCCACTTGATATTACAGTACAAGAAGCATTGGATATTTATCTAAGCAAAAATGACTTCAAGCCAAAAACAGTCAAACAATATAATAAGTACTTCAATTTGTATTTGCGTTGGTCTAATAGAAAATTATTTGAAATCACCAAAAGTGAAGTCCTGGATAAATTTATTGAAGTGACTAAGTTAAGCCCTTCATCTGCAAATGGTGCTGTATCGCTACTGGGTACGTTGTGGAAATACATGCATGTGCTGTACTCAAGTGATGAGGATCCAATCCTGCGCACTAATCCTGTTGATGTTATTGCTGTAACCAAGGGGTGGAATAAAATTGAGCGTCGTGAAAGGCACTTGGATAAAGATGTTATTCACAAATATTACAATGCCGTTCTGAATTATCAGGATGAACTGAATTTAGAAAATACTGCTCGATCTAACACACATCGAGATATACTTTTATTCACAATGTATACGGGTTGCCGTCGTCAGGAAGTTTGTAAGCTGAAATGGACTGACATCAATTTTAAAGATGGAACTGTTGTGTTTAGGGATACAAAAAATGGCGCTGACCATTGGTTTCCAATAGGTGAACATCTATTATCAATCCTGAAAGACCGTTATTTATTGCGTGAGAACGATTGGGTTTTCCCTGCGACAAAAATACCAACGTCAGCAAACATCCATGCCACCTGTGTTGATCGGATTCTAAGAGTCATAGGCGATCAGGTAGATTTTTATGTTTCCATGCACGATTTTCGGCGTACTTTTGCCACGATTTGCAATTTACTTCGATTCAATATTTACGTGACCAAGCGATTACTGAATCATACTGCGAGGCCACGTGTTGATGTGACTGGTGGATATGTGCAAATTCCTATGGAAGAGCTCAGGGCTTCAATGAACATGGTAGAAGCAGTTTATCAGGGCAAAATTGACTGTTTTAATTATGAAAGTGTCTGGGATGAAAGACTTAAGCAATTAAAGGCAGGGTAAACCTGCCTTTTTAACTTATGCGTATTGAGCTGTGCAGGTGACGGTTCTGCTTTTTTCGAATGCTAATACATCAGCTTTTCTATAAGCAACTCGTCGACCTATTTTGGTGTAGGGAAGTTCAGACCCATCACAGCGCATTCTAGCCAATGTCCACGGGGAACAATCTAAATACAACGCTACCAAATCTTGTCCAAACTTTTGATCGTCTGGTGCATCTAAAAATGGTTTTAATAATTTAGAACGTTCATCTTCACTGATATTCTTAAAACTTTTTAAAGCCATCATGCCACCATTCCAATTTTCAATTCATGTTTAAAGTTCACTTCAACTAAAGCGCGTGACAGTTGCGGACATACAGAGTTTCCAACCATGCGGGTCTGCTCTGTTTTGGTTAATTTAATTTCATTTCCGTGTTCATCGATTCCTTTTTCAAAAATATAAGTTTCCGGAAATCCTTGAGCTTTGAAAAGCTCAACCGGTTGGAGCATACGAAAGCCAATATCAGTTATTCGATAGTCCTGTCCCTTAACCTTCACAAGACCAAATCGATCACGCGTGGGAATTGTTCTTAAAGGGCTATTTACACTATTTCCATCTTTTTCATTCCCATAGAAAGCGGTTAAAAAAGCACGAACTTCTGCAAATGCATTAACGGTAGTTAAGGTATTGAGGGGTGTATCAATATTTTGACCAACACTATTTTTTTTCATTACCTGCAAATGACTCACAACTAAAGAATTGTGATCTTTTGCTGTAATGGTATGAATAGGATTTGTGATATCACTACCAACAACTCCTGTGAAATTCTTAGCTATATGTGCTGAAATTAATGCATGATGACCACCCTTAGTCTGAGCACAAATTGTTCTTAATGGCTCATCTGCAGGCATCGAGCGCTTATTGGATGCATTAGCACATTCGGTTAAAACAGGTGCCATACTGTTAACAATGAATGGTGATTCATTATTAATGACAAATTTATGAATACCTGCAGCGATACGATCCATAGTTGCTTTAGCTAACGGACGACTGCGAGAAAAAATACTAGGGCATTCAATAGACCAATCAATACATTCAGCAGCAGTACGCCAAGGTTTTAAAATACCTTTTTTCACCTGGATTGAATCGGGATGACCGTGGGTAGGTTCTGGCCAATGAATTTTTAACCCGTCACGACGTGCGATTAAGAAAAAGCGTTTACGGATTGTTGGCGATCCATAATCACATGCTCTTAGTTCACGCCAGTCAACAACATAACCTTGTCTTTTGAGTGCATTAACGAAGGTATTAAAAGTGCGACCTTTATTTTTAGGACATGGCTTACCATCAGCACCTAGATCACCCCAGGTTTTAAATTCCTCTACATTTTCGAGCATTATTACTCGAGGGCGAGTTTTTGCAGCCCATCGCAAAGCTACCCAAGCTAAACCTCGTATTTTCTTCTCAACTGGTTTGCCACCTTTCGCTTTTGAAAAATGCTTACAATCAGGCGAGAGCCACACCAAACCAACTGGTTGATTGCTTGTCGCTTCAATTGGGTCAATATCCCAAACACTTTCACAATAATGTTTTGTATTAGGGTGGTTAATACGATGCATTGCTAAAGCTTTTGGGTCATGATTAATAGCAACATCAACTGGACGGCCAAATGCTTGCTCAAGCCCCGTACTTGTGCCACCGCCACCAGCAAAATTATCTATGATGAGTTCGTGAGGTAGTAAATCCATCACGCCACCTTCGCTAAATTCACGTCCAATGGACCAACTAAATGATTTTCAAACTCTTCACCCAGTACGAAGGCAGCAGGGTTGCCACCTAAGTTTTCATCAACGCGAACATAGCGTTGATTATTCTTGAATATGTTGCTATTAGATGAAGCAATGAAACCTTTATTTCCAAATGGTTTGACTTCATAACCGAGATGACCAAACCAAAGTTTAAATGCCTCAAGATTTTTCTGTTTAACGACGGTTTTATTGCTCATACCGACTCCAATGCTTTGCGAAGATATGGATCAATTTCACCTGAACCTAATAGCCAGCGAATGTAGTCCTTAGGCACCTGCTTTAATGGAATGCCTTTATGTTTACCAAATGGCATTTCAGTCGGCATGCGTGCTTGCTCAGATAGCAAATACAAAGAATTCATGTCTTTGATGCCAAGTTTTAAGCAGATGTTTTTCAATATGATGTATGTGAACCAAATGTCGTACTTTGCATTGTGAGCACTACGTAAGCGGTCACGTGCATCAGCTTTATCTTTTGCAAGGAAATAGAACAAGGCACTTAGCGTATGTGTTTCAAGTTCTGACCATGCGAAACGAGCCAACGCCAATGTGCAGATCGACTTACTAGGTACAGGTGAATTGCATTTGCTGATTGCTTCGATGTCGTAATTGATATTGTGGCCAATAATGTAATCAAAGCCCTCTGGCAAACGGAACGTGTCATAACTTGGCTTGCTAGCAATATCTGATTCAAGAATGTGATGCACAGCCATAGCGCCGTATGAAATTGGTTCTGGACAAGAAAAAAACTCGTCAAATACTTGCCCCTGGTCAAACCACAGCTCACCTTGCTCGAATGAGCAAGGGCCGTAAGCGATTTCAATTGGATACCCATTAATAGTGTGAGTTTCAGTATCTAAAATTATTGCTTTCATGCGGTTATTGTTTCCTTTGCTAATTTATCAATGTCTTTCTTAACTGCAACTAATTGGCTTAGTTCAATCTGTGCCAAGGCATCTAAGCCTAAGTATTCGCAAACCGTTTTCGTGTCTAAGCCTCGTTCTGCAATAAAGTCTTGAAGTTGAGATAATTGTTCATTTGAAATGCCATTGAATTCAGGTGAATTGAGCCATTTCTTTTCATCTTTGTTGTATGGACAGCCTAGTTCTTTAGCCCGACGCTGAACGGCGTACCACATATCCATTACATACCGATGGCCCTGAGGTAATGATTCAGTGAGTTGGTTTAAATCCCCAGCATGTTGAGCTTCAGTGCAACTTTGTTTCCAATTTTCAATGTCTTCATCCGCTTTGATGGTTTCCAACTGCTCAGGTGTCATTCTGTTGATATGGTCTTTCGCTTGTTTAATGATATCAGCCAAGAATGTAGGATTCTGTTTTAAGTCAGGTACCCACACCTCACCAGTTTCACCACCTAAGCCACCAGCATTTTTTGCATGATGAGTAGGGCAAGGCTTAAAGCTAATGACACGTGCATTTTTACCTTCACCAGTGGTCACAGTCGTTAAATAGCCCATAATGTCGGCTATTCGATAAAGCTCGTTACGGTTCTTACCGCCTAGATCAGGACGATATACAATTTGGTCGCCGTTTTGATCTTCAGAAGCATGTGCTATGAAAACTACGTCCTTGCCTGATGCAATCAATGTATTTACATATTGTTTGAAGATATTGTTCGCTATACCTTGAGCTTTTAATTTAAGTGAACCATCTTTTTGTTTGTTGGTATTGTTTAAGGCCAAGTGCGTCTTGATGCTTTCAAGCATGGCGCCAACAGTATCAATAACCACTGTGTTATATGGTGCTAAATCTTGAGGTGTGAGATTTGCTACATCCGACCATTGTTGAACTTGAACTACTGCACCACGACGAAGCTCACCTGTACGATGTGCACCTTTATCAAAGTCAAAGGAAATTGCTTTATCACCTGTAAATCCAATTGAAGTTTTGCCAAGTCCTGGATCCGCATAGAGATAAACAATGATGGCTTGAACCAATAGTGTTTGGTTCGCTTCAATGATTGGAAGGGCCATTACACACCCCCTAACATGCGATTCTTATGCATGTGAGTGATCAACATTTGATTAATGTTGTAATGGTCATTGTGATCTGTGAAATCTGATACTGAATTACCTAATACATCGTGAATTTTGTCGATCGTCAGAGATGTAATCATTGCGTCGTCAAATTCACTACCAGGAACGCCGTAATCATTCGTGAATTTTTCGTAGTCGAATGACACGTCGAGTGTGTATTCATCAAAACGTATTACAGCGTAACCAGTCGATTCAGAGGTCAGTTTTAGAGCTGCGACAGATGTTTGATTAGGTACATAGCTTGAATAGCTAAGCTTCAAATCTGTCGCTTGAGGTTGTTTAGTGAAGACTAATGCACCAATCGTTACAGTAGAAACCAATAAACTTACGGCGACGGTATTGAATGGTGTGAAATTTAAATTCATAATTGATCTCGCAGTGATGCAAAGCACCCATGAGTTCGAAGGCAGGGGTGCTTTTTTGTGCCTAGTGAAATAAATACTACTTTAAGTAGAATTAAAGTCAATACTTTGTAGAAAATAATTCTACTTTTAGTTGTTTTGTTTTATAGGAGGCAAAAGAAAACCCACCGTGGGGGTGGGCTTGTTGTTAAGGGCGATAGTTATTAAAAAATTTAAATTCCTCAAGGAGAGGATGGCTTTTAGGATCAGCGCTTGCCCTGTGCTTCTTTTGATATTCCATGTAGTCATCATAGCTGTTGATTTTGCTCCAAGCTTTAGGCTTCTTTTCCTGAAACCAGCCTTTCTGAACATAACTATCTATAGGAATATGAAAAAAACGTGCATTTTTTTCAATATTTTTAATTCTGTGTTCACCTAATACTAGCCAATATTTCAGTGTCATATTTATCCATTTTTGCGCCTGGCCATAAGTTAAGACGCTCCAAGTACCAATTAAGGAATCACATAATTTTTGGTGTAGTGAATCGAAATCTTTCTGTGATTCAAGCTCTTTTGAAATAAGTACAAGCAGTTGGCTTTTTAAAAAATCTTCACATTTAATCTTATTACTTGGATGCGAATCTCTGTCATTAATTTTTAATGTACGATTAAAGTCCAAATAAGCCTTACGAATCCCCGCATACTCAAATCCATCTGCTGTATTGAAAAGTAATCTAATAAGAAAGTCGTCACGTAAATTTTGAGGCAAGAAAGCGTCTGTTTGCATATAAGTTTTGGTTACTATATTTTTAGAGCGGGTTATGATTATAAATCAATAAATTAGATAAGAAAAACCCACCATGATAGGCAATGGTGGGGTAGTTTGCGCTGCTTCGTTATTACAGGTCTGGAGTGTGATTGACCTTGGTTAGATAGTAGTCACTAGATATGACAGTAGTTTTACTTTACTGATTACAACTAATCCCATATTTTTCTTTGTAATAGTCCACGGCTCTATCTAAATCCCGAGTTAATTCTTCATCGGTATATTGGGGTGAAAGTTGCTTTAGGGCAGGAGCGTACTGTTTGTAATAGACATTTGGCCAGTCTTTGCAAAGGATTTGTTTGCGTACATCTTGTGAAGTGCCTGGATTTTCCAATAAATCAAAATAACCGTTAATTTTTTCATCCGATTCTTCAAACTGCTTTGTTATAGCTGCACGTTCTTGTTCAGGTAGGGCAGCTGGCTGTTTCTGACAGCCAGTATTGATCAGGGCAAGGAGTAGGGCGGTTAGGGTTGTTTTTTTCATGGTTTTGTCTTGTTGTTATTCGTACGTGGATCATAGGATAAAAGAAAGCTTGCAAGTGAAATTTTATTGGATTTCAGCAAAACTTAAATCTATCTAGTATCAATAAAGCCGATTAAGGAATACCACTAATAAAAGTGAATATACCAAAGTGTGTGTGATTTAATTTCATTATGCAAAAGTTGAGATATATGAATTAAACTCTGTAAGTAAATTATCATAGTTTTTTGTATTTAAAAGCTTTTGATAGTCCTGCAATACATAAATTTTAGAGCAAGACTCTTTAAATTCATCTATTAATGGGTGCTCCATTGCTCCTAAAAAAAGCTGGGTATCATTTGGTAGATCATTTTTGAATGAATTTAAAATCCGTAAATAGTTTTCAACAGATTGTTCCTGTTGATTTGGTGTATCTATAAACAAAGGTGATATTACTTCATCAGAATATTTAGATATTACTGAATAAAGTGATAGATAGTACATTAATAATGACCTAGCACTATCGGCGGCCCCACCATTTTTTTCATATTTTGAATATTGTTTAAAACTCGGAATACTCTGATCAGGTATAGAGATAGATAGCTTATTAGAATAATATTGAACCGCCTCTTTGAAAGAGTTGTTAATTGATTTTTTATCAATTGACTCTTCTAATTTTTTTAAATCATCTTCAAGACTAGCTATGGAAATAGTATTTTCTCCAATAATTTCAATTTGTTTACTGATAAATCTTTGTGACTTATCCTCAATTATTTGATTTGAATAAAAATTAATTGTATCCTCAAAGCTATTAAAAGAATTAATGCTATTATCATATTCTAAAAGCTGGTTATCTAATAACTGTATAGATTTTTTAATTTCGCTAGCATTTTTTTCTTTAGTTTCAATTTCTAAATTAACTTCAGACAATAGATTATTAAGCTTGTCTGCATCCAACAATATGTCAGTTCTATTTTCAAGGGTATTATTATGACTAACGCCACATAATGGGCACTCAACTACATCATCTAGACTTTCAACAGAAAAATAATAATCATTCTGTAATTCAATGATATTGCTATTTATAAACTTAGACTGATTTTTAAGTTCAATTAAATTTTCTTTAACCAAAGCAAGTTGATCATATTTTTCTTTTCTAATATTAAGAGTTTCCTCGTATAGCTTTTTCACTTCATTTAATTCATCAATATTTGACAGTTTTGAATTATCTGATGGTTGAATTATAGCTGAGTTGTTTAATGATTTTGTAGTAGTACTAATTGATTTATCATTTAATATTTCATTTTCAAAACTGCTTACTCTGTCAGCAAGTAACTCTCTTACTAGGGTAATAGAGTCTAATACTTTTTCTTTTTTTCTTTCAGCTGAATGATTTAATTTTTTGTATTCTGATATTTTTAGTTTAAAATTCATTATATTAGAATTTGTAAGCCCTACATGGTAGTCAAGAATAGGGTTATGCCAACTCTCATATTGACCTAATTTATCTAAACTGGAAAAAGCTTTTGCCCAACCTTTAATTTGATCAATATAAAAGGAAATAAAGTAGTATGCTGGTGGAGCTATATCATAAATATAATCATCACCTCTTGTCTTAAGGATTGGATTAAAATTTAATAACTCTGATATTTTTTTTGAAAAATCCTTAAAATTATCATAATAGAATTTATTACTATCATTAGATAAATAAAATTCATTTTTTAATCTGGCAATCTTATAGTGCTTATCTGCAATGCAAAATTCTATGAGATAATTACATTGCAGATCTCTCCATCTTTTATCATAAAATGGTTCAGCTCCAAAAGAGCTAAGAATACTTTTGATTAAAGAGCTTTTCCCAACACTATTTTCAGAGCTTGTTATTAGATTTATACCGTTCCCAAAAGTGAATTGATTCCCTGATTTTTCTGTAGTCGCCAAGATTGTAAGCTTCTTTAATACTAATTTTTTCGCCATTCTTAATTTCCCGTAAATTTCTAACCAATAGACGAAAGTTCTTATCTTTCATTTTTTAATCTCTCAATTATGTAAAAGATTACAGTACAATGAAAGTCAATTTCATCTATGAACTGATCAAGTAAGCCATCTGAAGAGTTAATTTTCATATAATTAATTAACTCATTCGTATCTTCAAATAAATTGTAAGCTTTATCGAAAATTGGCTTAAAATTTTTCTCCAAAAAAATGTTTTTTTGACTTGTTGTACTATTACTAATTAGGATATCTCTGTATCTATTATGATATTTTATTCTTATTCTTGCTTTTAAGTTAAGCTCATCTAAAAAATCATTAATTTGTGTAGTGTCAAGAGTTGGGGATATAACAACATCTCTGATTAAGTTGTTTATTTTTTCAGAAGAAATGGCTTTTTTATCGATAGCTTCATCCCAATCTTTATAGTCACAAACTTTTTCTCCTTTTTTACATATTTCATCAAATACAGATTGGTATATTGTTGTTGCATTGAAATTTGATTTTGGATGCTTTTCGGTCAGTACATCGGATATTCTTCCGATAACAGCATATCTCTGTGTTGCGGGTGGTAATTCTGGATCAATAAAATTTAGATTATTTGGAAGTTCTTCTAAAGACATTTCACTCATTAATTTATCTTTATACCCATCTGGATCGTTAATATCACTTATATTAATTTTAGAAATTTTTGTTCCATCTTTTATTTTAAAATTATATCCACAACTTGCTACTAGATTTAAATTTTTAATTCTAGAACTATATGTATGTGAGTTATTACTCTCTAGCAACTTACCCAAGATAGAAGGCGTACTTTTGTTCGGGCTTTTATACACCAAATCAGCTAAAGTGTACTTACTACTTGTTTCAATGCATTTAACTTGATTAAAATCAAAAAAAACTTCATCAAATTTTATTGAATTTCCAATTACAATATCTTCGTGTAATTCTGGGAAAACAACATATTGAGAGCTATTTTTATATAAATCAAAAATTGTAAAAATCGCCCAATTATATTGATATAAATACTTATGAAATGTTTGAGCACCTGAGTACTCTCTTTGTTGAGCGTATAAAGGATTTGTTTCAGTACTCATATATTTGTGTCCTTTTATTATACGTCCCTATACAACCCAACAACCTTACCAACCAATTTACATCCATCTATCAATGGAATCGTTTTTTCAGGCCAGTCTGGGTTAAGCGGTTGCAAATACATATTGCCGCTTTCAACAATCAGCTTTTTAAAAGTTGCCTCTAGATCGCCTTCACAAGAGACGATGACTAAATCACCTGTTTTTAAATCATTTGTTTGAAAGTCAGGATTTACATAAATTTTGTCTGCAGGGCGGAAGTCTGGAAGCATTGATTCGCCAACAACAGTTAAGCCATAACCGTTCTTTCCGCATTTCGGGTTAGGCGGAAGCCATTCATCAAATTGCGTACCTGCAGGTACGGATTCAACTGTGGTCCACGATCCAGCTTGTACCCAAGAGATGACGGGTACCAATCGACCAGTAAGAGGAAAGGGGGTAGAAATATTTGGTTCTATACCTGAGCCATGATCCAAATAACTAATATCTACATTAAATTTTTCAGCAAGTATTTGCATTTTCTCTTCACGAGGTTTTGCAATCCCAAGCGTATAGCGTCGTGCCATTTCATAAGTGACATGAATAGCATCTTTTAATTGGTTTACATTTTTTATTGGTGAGCCTTCTTTCTGCATAAGGCCATTAAGCCGTGAAGCAAATTCTTGGTATTTGGCTGTTTGCACCTTACAAACCTTCTCATTTTCTACGCTAGGTAGAATATTAACCCGTATTTTAGGTTGCACCAATTCTATTTTTGGTAGTATATTATCTTCTACTTTAAGTAGTTTTATTGGTAGCATTATGTCATCTCCAAAAGACGCTTTTGAAAAAGCAATCAAAATCGCAGGCAGTAAATCTGCTTTAGCTCGAAATTTGGATATAACGCCTTGGGCTTTAAGTAAATGGAATTTCGACAAAATCCCAGAAGACCGCTGTCTTCCAATTGAGAAATTTACGAAAGGAAAAGTTCGAGCTGAGCAACTACGTCCTGACATTAATTGGGCGTATGTACGTTCTACTCAAAATAGTAAAGAAGCCGTTATCTAATAACACGTTCAAAAGGACCTTCAATGAACATCATCGATGCGGCTTATCACACTGTCCACGATTATCCGGGTGGTGCAACGGCGTTAGCACCTAGACTCGGCATTAAAAGCCCAGCCGTGCTCAACAGCAAAGTGAATCCGAACACGGATACACACCACATTACGCTGGTAGAAGCCATAAAAATAATGGCCATCACCAATGATTACCGCATTTTGCAAAGTATGAATGCGCACCTAGGCAAGGTTGCGATTGATCTGCCACAAATCCCTGAGTGTCGAGATACGGCGCTCACTGATCTTGTGCTGAGCTTTGGAATGCAGGGCGGAGATGTTTACACGCTATTTAAAACAATGATGGCTGACGGACGTATCACACGCGGAGAAGCCATAGACATGTCTAAGGTCATTCACCGACTACACGAAATACTGGCCGAACTGGATGCACAAATACACCAGTGCGTAGAAGACAAATAGAGGTAACCCATATGAGTTTAGATGCAACGATTTGGGCTTGGAGAGCGGATGTAGACAGTTCTACACAACGCCTCATATTGCTATCACTGGCAGACCGCGCAGGGGAAGACCACAAATGCTACCCAAGCATTATGCGAATGGTCAAAGACACCAAGATGAACCGCAAAACCATCATCAAAGTTTTAGACGACCTAGAGAAAAAAGCCTTTATTAAATATACAGGGAAGATCGTCGGCAACGGCGTAAAAGTCTACCAACTGCTGGGTGTGGTCGGTCGGGAAGATCATCCAACCAGTACCAAAAAGGGGACTAGTGGTAAAAACGGGACTAGTTCCAATTTAGGTACAGGTTCCTATATTGGTACTAGTACCGAAAACGGAACAAGTACCAGTCCCAAAAACGGTACCGAGACCAGTACCGAAATTGGGACACAGAATCTCCCAATGAATCTCCCATTTGAATCTAAAAATAAAAAAGGGTGGCTTTGCTTCAAAAAACTTCGTGAAGAAATTTTTTTGGCTGATCCTGATTTAGATTTTGAAATGCTCATGAACGCAACTTGGGGTGATCGTGAAAAACGTGCATTTGAAATATACAACACTGGAAAGAATCTCTGTGATGAACTGATGAATTTCCATTTTGCAGATTGGTTGATCAACGCATACCGCACCAAGTATTCAAATTCCAATGGCCATCAGAAATTAAATTCTACTGCAGAACCAAAATACCTCACTGACAAACAGATTCAGGTGTTTGCTCAGAAATTAGCTAAGCATCCAGAGTTTGCTGGTAAGTACGCTGAGCCAGGCGAGTCCTATGAAAAACTTGCAGCTCGTATCTCAATGAAACTTGAAAAACCTGAACAGGCGAAAAAGTGGGAATCCTATTTGAAACAAGTAGGTTTCAACGGCGTGCTAATGGGAGGTGCAGCGTGACTGAAGCTGATCGCACGATTACAAACCTGATGATCTTGAGAATTATGTCTTCAACGAATGGAAGAATCTCTGTGAAACAAATTTTCGATGAGATTCAACCGAACATGGGAATTTCAATCCGTAGCCTGCAACGTTATTTGAATGGACTAGCGAATTGGGGGCTCGTGGAAAAGGATGGCCAAACTCCGCAGGGATTCAGATTGAGCAAATCAGCAAGGGAATTATTTGCTGATATCGCTTTTGGAAAATCAGTATGACAAGTATTTCCCTTGCTGAATATAAAAGCTTGTACGGCTCAAAGAGTAAAAATGTACTTAAGTCAAAATCTCCGCGCCGTGATAAGCAAATTGAAAGTATGGGAGAGTCGATATTAGCTTTACAACTTAAGGCGCACAGAATCGAATTTGAGAGAGAGTTTAGGTTTCATCCCAAACGTAAATGGAGAGCTGATTTCCATCTAAACTGCAAAAAAATATTGATCGAGGTTGAAGGTGGAATATGGAGTGGAGGTAGACACACTAGAGGCAAAGGTTATATCGACGATATGGAAAAATACAACGCAGCAACAATGATGGGTTACCAGATATTACGGTTTAGTACAGAACAAGTGAAATCAGGTTTAGCAATACAACAAATTGAGAAGATGGTAGGGGAATAGTCATGGTTGTAGCAGAGGCAACGAAACAACATATTTTACAAACAATAGATTGGTCACGTTTTGATTTAGAAGGATGGTTACACCAATTCGGCGCATGGATGAATTCAGTTAGTGGTACATGTAGCCAAAGTATTAATCCGATTGCAGTGGCCATGGATAATGCCACTAAGAAAAGAAAACAGAAAAAACTGACCAATCTACAGGAATCAAAAATCATTGTTGACTTCCTGACTGGTGATTATCAATTACCAAAATTAAAGCAGACAAAAATTGTGTGTCAGATTGATGATAATGAAGCACGCGCCGTACAGCGTTTAATATTAGATATGCAGGGTCAAAGTGAAATTATGGATGAATGGATGGATGCGATTATCTGCCGTTATTTTTATGGGAACTCGTGGTCGCAGATGGTTACCGAAGAGCGATCTAAGTATGCGGCTGAACAAGATGTAAAGTGTGGGTTGGCTGCACTGCATTGCCGATATAAATTTATTGAATATAAGTGATTAGAACTTGACCTTCCGGAAAGCACCTGTTAAATTTGTGTTATAGTGGCGCGAAGTGTAAGTAAGTCGCACTACTGATAGAAGGCTCATCGAAAGGTGGGCTTTTTTTGACATTGTTTGTTCATGAAAATAAGCGATAATGCCTTTTTGTTTTTGAGCTCTAATTGAAATGGCGATTTTAACTGTTAAAAAACTAGAAGATACTCTCGGTAAATTAGTGGCTGAAGGCGAAAAGCCTGAAAAGATTTTATTAGGCTATAAAGCGTA
The DNA here is from genome assembly GCF_056779945.1 of Acinetobacter sp. ANC_7635. Classification (NCBI taxonomy): domain Bacteria; kingdom Pseudomonadati; phylum Pseudomonadota; class Gammaproteobacteria; order Moraxellales; family Moraxellaceae; genus Acinetobacter; species Acinetobacter sp. ANC_7635. The sequence goes on from NZ_JBWYIS010000001.1 coordinate 676,857, forward strand.
TGGCGAGCTAATGAATGATCGTAGCTTTTTTGAGGAAGTGGCTGGCTCGGCAATGGATCCAAACAAGCGAAAATATAAAAATATTAAAATTAAGGTTACTCAAGACGAATACCAGTTTAACGTGAAATGTCAAAAATAGGTTTAAGCATCAAGGAAAGCTCGCCAAATGGTGGGCTTTTTTGTTATCAATATTTCTTTTTTTGGTGATAAAGTTACGAAGTATAGTGTTTTAAACGTTTGTTTGTTCTGAAAGCTTTAATAACAGGCAGTTGTCATTGTTTGTACTTTTAAATAAGGCATAATGGGCTTCTTAAATTTAGAGCTAATTTTTATTTATGGTAGATGTAAACCAGTTAAACAATATTTTTAAAGAAACATTAGCGAATAATAAAAAACCTGAAAGAATATTGATAGGCTACAAGCTATATGCAGAGTTAATGAAAGATAGAAGGTTTTTTGAAGAGGTGGTGGGATCCGCTATGAATCCTAGTAAGCGTACTTATCAAAATATTAAAATTAAGGTTACTCAAGATGATAGACAGCTTGAATTAAAATCTTCAGGTTAATGAATTCTTCTAATATAATATTGTAACTTATTGCTAATGCTACGCTTTTAGAAATTGAATATTATTTATGCACAGGACCTAACCTGTTCTTCAATTTTACCTCCTCACTCAGGAGGTATTTTTTTGCCATTTAAATTATTAACATAATTAATCGTTCATTGAATTAGCAAGTTAAAGCGATAAATAAATTCCCTTACATTAACTTTATTTTTCAAGTTTAAAGGGGTGTTAATGTGATCTTGGGTTGTAACCGTAAGCAATACGGAAGTGTTCAAGTTGAAATACGGAATTGCGTTTTCCTTTCAATAATCCTGGATGTTTAACATCTAACTTGAATTTCTAACGCATGCATGTATTTGCACCATGCCAACCTAAAGGGCTCGCAGGTAAGAGCAAGCCCTTTTTGAAGTACTGGCCGAACTTATTACGGCACTAAACCTCACTAACGTAATTGTTAGTGGGGTTTCTTTTGTTTGAAATATTGTATTAACGCGGTAGGGACTTATATGACAGATCGTGTGCAAGCTAAACAAGATTTACAGTTCTGTTGTGCGGAGCTGGCGAAATATCAAAACCTCAGCCGTTCAGGTCTTAAGCGTCATCAAATGATTGCGATTGATGAAATCATGATTGAGCTTAAGGAGCGCATCCGAAACTTACGGAACGTACTGCAATGAGCAATGAAGTCGGACAAGCCATACCAGTTCGACCATACCCACCAAAAGAAATATTCGATTTGGATACACCTAACTTTATGCCAGCACCAGAACTATGGGCATGGATTAAAGCTGTATTCCTAAATGAACATTCTGAAGTATTTAACCCTGATCATATTCACCTGGACTCATTTTACTGGCCACAGATCGCCGTGATGTGGGCAAACGGCGGATTTATCAAACAGGGGCGTTTTGTCGTTGGTCAAGCTGAAAAAGTCATGATCAATATGGGTGGATGGAAGAAAGCACGCCAAGAGGAACAATTTGAACAATGGTTTGGTCAAGTTCCTGAATATCTCATTACGGTTGATTCCAAATTTGCCCAAGTGGCGAATGATATTGCCTTTTGTGCACTGGTTGAGCATGAGCTTTACCACATTGCACATAAGCGTGATGAATGGGGTATCCCACAATTTAACCGTGAAACAGGTTTACCAAAGCTTGAGATCAAAGGGCATGACGTGGAGGAATTCACTGGTGTGGTACGCCGTTATGGTGCAAGCGAAGAAGTTCAAAACATGATTGATGCAGCGAAACAGCGACCTGAAATTTCAAGAGCCGATATTTACCATGCGTGCGGTACTTGCTTTCTGAAGGTCGTTTAAATTTTTTTGTCCATTGAGTTGGACGAAGTTGGACGGATAAAGAGCAATGGCAACGCTAAATCAAAAGCACAAACTCTTTATCGTACGTAGCTTAGCGCAGTGGAATACACCTACTGAAACCGTTGAGCTTGTCCAACAAGAGTTTGGCATCACTATTTCACGTCAGCAGTGTGAGGCATACGACCCGACCAAACGGACAGGACAAAACCTCAGTAAAGCATTAGCTGACGAGTTTTATAAAACCCGGGAGCAGTTCCGTAAAAATACAGATGAAATGCCCTTGGCGAATCTCGCCGTGCGCTTACGTCATTATGAGAACTTGCTGAATAACCCACAGAACAAACGCAATCCGATTTTACAGCTGACCATTCTTAAACAGGTGGCTGAAGACGTCGGTGGCAAATACACCAATAAAACAGAATTGACTGGCGCAGGTGGTGGACCATTACAAAGCGAAAATGTTACCTACGTGGATGCTAGCCCTGAATTAGTGAAGCAGGTGTTAGATGAACTCGAAAGTAAATACTAGACCGCTTGAGATAAAGATCGAACGTGAGAAATGCGAACGTGAACATTTGTTTTTCACACGCCGTTTTTTCATGCCTCGTATGGGGTTTAAGTTCTCAGTCAATTGGCACCATGAATACATAGCTTGGGCCATTGATGAAGTCATTGCCGGACGAATCGAAAATTTAGTTATTAACGTTCCACCTGGTTCAGGTAAGACTGAACTACTGACCAATTTGATCGCACGTGGTATCGCACGGAATCAGCGTTCACGATTCTTATATTTGTCATTCTCGCAGTCACTTGTAGAGGATGTGTCGTCTACGGCGCGAAACATCGTGAAATCGGCTGATTTTCAGGGCTTATGGCCTGTGAAGATCTCGACCAGTACCGATGCTAAGGCAAGCTGGAAAACGACTGTAGATGGATATGAAGCGGGACATGTTTATTCAGCTTCGATGGGTGGTCAAGTTACGGGCCGCCGTGCAGGTACTTTGGCAGATGCTGGATTTACCGGTGCGATTATCCTGGACGATCCGCTCAAGCCTGAAGATGCATTTAGTAAGACGGCACGTAACAAGGCAAATCGTAAGATTCTGAACACGGTCAACTCACGTAAAGCCAAATCATCTACACCGATTATTCTGATTATGCAGCGTTTACACGTTGAGGATCCGACTAACTTTGTGATGACTGGCAACGTGCCAGGGAAATGGCATCAGATCTCGATACCGGCACTGATTGATGATGCTTACATCAATACCTTGCCTGAGCATATACGCCGTAAAGTGCCACGTGATGTCGAGCGTGATGAGAAAGGACGTCAGAGTTATTGGCCACTGAAAGAGTCGTTACAGTCATTACTGCAGTTAGAGAAGGGCGGTCAGGATAAAGACGGCGCTACAGTGTCACGTTATACGTTCAGCAGTCAGTACCAGCAAGAGCCTAAAAAGCTCGGTGGTGACCTTGTTAAGGCTGAATGGTTCGATCGGTACCATGAGTTACCAGTACTCAAGTGGCGTGCGATATGGGCAGATACGGCGCAAAAAACCAAAGAGCATAACGACTATTCAGTGTTCTTATGTGCAGGGCTTGGTTATGACAATCGCTTGTACATCATCGATGTGCGCCGTGGCAAATGGGAAGCACCTGAGCTGATTAAGGAAGCTAAGGCTTTCATCAATAAGCATAAGGAAAGCAATACCAAGATCGGCAAGCTTCGATACATGGCCATCGAGGATAAAGCATCTGGAACGATGCTGATTCAAAACATTTCGCGTGAAACCACATTACCGATCAAAGCGATTCAGCGTGATACAGACAAGCTGACTCGTACTATGGATGTAGTGTTCTATGTCGAGGATCGTCGTGTTGTTCTACCTGTGAGTGCGCCGTGGTTATTGAATTATGTTGAAGAAATCGAGGGTCTTAAAGCCGACTTCACACATGAGCATGATGACCAATGGGATCCTACCATCGATGCGATTAATGACTCACTTGCGAAAAAGCCGACTGTATTTGATTAGAGGTATTTATGGCTAAAGATAAAAAGTCTGATACAGGCGGTAAAATTAAAACGCTTGTAGCAGATGCAGTAAAACAGGCAATCAACGCCATTGGCGATGCTGGTGCATATACCAACTTGGTATCCAATATTGGTACCGAGCGTGACAAAGCCACAGGTGGCAAGTTCGTCCGTAAAGACATTGACGATGATCAACTTGAAGCGGTGTATCAGAATTGGCTTGCACGCCGTATTGTCAATCGCCCTGCATCTGACATGCTGCGTGCTGGATGGTTCTATGAAGGCATTCAAGGTGATGATTTAAAACGCCTTGAGGAAGCGTGTAAGGCGTTTCACTTAGAGCATGTGCTTTTATCGGGCCTAATTCTTTCTCGCCTCTACGGCGTTGTGTACATTCTGCTTGGAACGGCTGACGGCGCTGCCTTAGACCAACCTTTAGATATTTCCAATCTCGGCCAAGGCCGTTTGGAATTCTTCACGGTCGTTAAAAAGAAATATATCACGGCGGATAAAAACAGTTATTTACCGCCGTCGGCATGTTGTGGACTACTGAAACAGCCTGAATTTTACGAAATGAAAATGGGGAATGAAGCGAAAAAGCGCATTCACCATACTCGTCTAATTCGCATTGCTCATGCCGATGTGGTGAATGAAGAGCCTCAAAGCATTCTGCAAGAAGTCTATGAGGATCTGCTGGATCATGCCAGTGTGAAGCGTGGATCTGCTAGCCTTATTCATGAATCAAAGATTGATGTCATTCAAACGCCGAACTTGGTTGATAAGATTAGAGAGGATATGAAAGGCGTCATGGAACGTTTCATGTCTGTGGGGCTGATGAAAAGCCTAAACGGTATGTTAGTCCTTGATGCTGAAGAAAAGTACGAATCAAAAACGTATAGTTTCGGCGGCTTGCCTGACATGATGCGTGAATTCTCAGTCCAGACGGCGGGTGCCGCAGATATCCCATATACGATTCTGTTTGGCCAGGCACCCGCAGGTATGAATGCCACTGGTGAGCATGACACTCGTAATTATTACGACTCGATTGCTACTAAGCAGGAATGGGACCTTAAGCCGATCTTGATGAAATTTCTTGCTGTGATCTGTCAGTCTACATTTGGACGTCAAATACCTGAGCTGGATGTCGTATTTAATCCGCTTTGGCAATTGGATGCTAAAGTCCGTGCGGAAGTGGAAAAAGCCAATGCTGAGCGCGATGAGAAGTATCTCAATATGGGCATCATCACTGAACCGCAGATCGCTCGTCAGCTTAATATCGACGGCGTTTATTCAGTCATTGATGAAAAACACATCAAATTGCTGGAAACCATGGTGAAGCCAAATGACGACGATCATACAGATCCTTAAGCCTCAGCTTCAGCAGATTAAGAAAAGCAAGAAAGGGCGCAAGGCTAAGCCTAAGGCAGTTAAGGTCAATCGCCGTGTAGAACTTTTCTATACACGTCAGCTTTTGGAAATATCCAAATATTGCCAAGACCAAACCAAGGATTTTGTTTTACCAGCCGTTGGTCAAAACATTGGTGATAGCTGGGTGACAGACCTATTCACGGCGTTACGTGAAAAGATGGTCAAGTACACCATGGAAGTGTCGGTATCTTTGGCCACTAAAGTGGTTATGGATACCAGCAAAGATGTTGATAAGCAGATTGCTAGTCATACCAAGACCATTCTTGGTGTGGACCTTACGCCGTTTTTCCGTGGCGCTGATATTCAGGATGAAATCGATAATCAGATTGCTGCAAACGTTTCGCTGATTAAGTCTATTCCAAGTCAGTACACTGATAAGCTTGAAGCGTTGGTGATGAATGCCTTGCAGACAGGGCAAACTAATCAAGAACTGGCTCAGGAAATAAAAAAACTCGGTCATAGCACAGACAATCGTGCACGACTGATTGCAGCCGATCAGATGGGTAAGATCAACGGCGCTATCAATAAGAAACGTCAGACGTCTTTAGGTGTAACGACTTACGATTATTTAACATCAAAGGATGAAAAGGTTCGTCCGTTATGTGCCAGCCATCATGGCAAAACCTTTCGATGGGATACGCCGCCTAAGGGTGGTCATCCTGGTCAAAAGATTGGATGTCGATGCACCGCCTTGCCGAATTATGAGGATATTTTGATCGACTGATTTAATAGTTTGATTTAAAGTATCTTTCGATATGCAGGGGATTACAGATGCATCAAGACCAAAAACTAGATATTTTGTTGGATGTAAAAACTAGAGCAAATAAATGGATTGGAAAGTATCTTTCTATGGATGTGGTTGATCCCCACTTTCAGCCTTTATTTGATGTTTTTAAAGAATCGAACTTCGATATCGAGTTGCTGTTGAATATGGATTCAATTGAAATTCTACAAGTGACTAAAAATTGTTGCGAAGGGATTGGTTTAAGTAAATTTGATAAAGATTGTGCTTTAGAGTGTTGGGCAGCAGATGCTTCGGTAATGATGAATTCGCTTAAAGATCAATAGTAAAGTCACTTGTTGTTTTATCTAATTTAACCCACTTCGGTGGGTTTTTTATTGCCAACAGAAAGGTGATGTCATGCGTAAAAAGATATTTTCCAAGGAGCGTTTTTATCGCCGTCTGGAAGCTCAAAACAAAAAAGCAGTATCCAAGTCAGAAACGGATTGGGATGTAATGCAGGGTGGTTATTCGGACTGCCAAATTTATCCAGATTTTAGTAATTGTATGGATCGAATAGATTTAGAAATCATTGCTAATAACATACAAAAGAAAGCGGAAGAAATAAGGGCTAAAAAGCCCTTTTTTAATGCCCAAAATTCAGCAAAACAGCCTGAGCCCAAGCCTGAATTTGTGCCACATCCACCATTAGAAAAGATTGGAGCATCTGAGCCAAATAATGACTCAGGATTGTTTGGTCAATGCTTATTACACATGGCAGCAATCGTAGCTTGTGCACTTCTATTATGCGGAATCTTACAAAAGCTGAGTCATTAACTCATGAAACTCATTTACCAACTGAAAATCGGTGACTTTGCTCCAAGCGAAAGTACACGCTCATTTACTCAAGAAGGGTATCTGAAATGCGTCAATGTGCGTTTGGCCAAAGCACCTCAAGTTCGTCAGTACTACGCTTATGAATTTCCAAATTTGGAAGGCTATTCAGCGGATCAGGTTATCAATGTCTATGTGGCAGCTGAGGACCTATTCAAACCTGAAGTCATTAAAGGATTCGACGGCGTAGACACAACGGACTATCACCCGCCTAAAAATGAAATCAATGCTTCCAATTGGAAGGAATACCACATTGGCGAATGCTTCAACGTGCGCCAAGAGGGTGATTTCTTGGTCGGTGATCTGATCATCAAAGATCAGAACAGTATCAATGCTATTCAAAACAATGAGCGCGTTGAGATCTCATTGGGCTACGCGGCTGATCTTGTCCTTGAACAAGGCACGGCGCCAGATGGTACGCCGTATCAAGCCAAATTTATCAATTTTAAAGGCAATCACGTGGCGCTGGTGAAATACGGTCGCTGTGGCGGTGATTGTCGCGTCGGTGACCATAAACCAAACCCAAAGGGGAAAAAGATGGAAATTAAAGTAAACGGTATTCGCTTTGAGATTGGTGATAACCAAGCGCTAGCAGATGCTGTAAAGCAACAAGAAGACCAGCTTGAAAACTTGAAAGCAGCAAAACTCAAAGTCGGTGATAAACAATTTGCCATCGGTGACGAATTGCCAACTGTACAAGCAGTGGTTGATACCTTGCAGACTGAAAATGCAGAACTGAAGCAAAAAGTAGGTGATCTCGAGAAAAACCAAATCACTCCTGAAAAGCTTGATCAGGTCGTAGCTGAACGTGCGTCAGTGGTTGCGGACGCCGTTGCATTGGTACCAGGTATCAAAACTGAAGGTTGTTCATGTGAACAAATTAAACGTGATGTGATTGCAGCCAAAGCAGGCGATGCATTGGTGACTGCCGTACTAGGTGGTGTCGCCGTAGGTGATGCGAATCCTGAAAAGATCGACACGGTATTCCGTGCACTGTCAGCAGTGAAGTCGACCACACCAGGCAATGCAGTCGGTGATGCATTACATCAACAGCAACAACAGCAAAACCAAGGTCAAGACCCTAAAGAAAATAAGGGTTATGACAAGTCTGCTGCATACAAAACAATTTAAGGGGAACTTGAATCATGGTTCAGCAATTAAATGCGGTGGTAGGTCAGCGTGGCCGTTTAACTACCAAAGAAGTTGTACTGTCATTACCGCTTTCAGGTCTGACTTTAGTCAATGACGGTGATGTGGTTGTCCGCACGACTGATGGCAAATCTGTAACGGCTGTGGCAGGCGCTACACCGACACGTTTTGGAGTAGTGGTACGCCACGGTGTTGGTAAGACAGGCAAAACGGCGGCTGGTAAAGAAGCCTATAAAGCGGCTGATATGTTGCCTGTGATGTTTGAAGGTGCAATTTGGGTCAAGCCTATAGCGCCGATCACCGACATTACTGCTGCGGTTTATGTAAAAACTGCAAACGGTACCACAGCAGCGCCGTTGGGTTCTTTGTCGAGCTCAGCAACTGACGGAACAGTATTTCCAGGTGCAGCATGGGAAACCGTGACAGGTGCCGATGGTTTAGCCCTTCTTAATCTTCGTGGAGCTTAATAACACATGAGCAAATTAGCAAAAATGAAAGCGCGTTTAACGCCGATTTCACATGCCATTCAGGCACAAGTTGGCGATGCGTTCAACATGGATGCATTGGCACAGCTCTTCATAAAGATCGAAGAACAAAACGAAATTACACCACAGCTTGCACAGGTCCTTGACTACGCCAAGTTCATCCCAGTGACCAATGTAAATGCGGTTTATGGTGGTGGTGAAATTCTGTCTCGTAAAAAAGGCGTGGGTATCGGCGAAGACTATGCTGGTACAGGTGATGATATTCCGCTTGCAGAAGTTGAATACGATACTGTAAGCCTACCAGTGAAAGTCGGTGTGATTGGCTACCAATATTCAGTGGTTGAATTGGCGACCGCACAGCAAATGAACCTCACGCTTGAAGCGGATAAAGTTCAGGCTGCAAACTTAGCTGCTGAAAAGCACATGTCAAATGTCGCTTGGTACGGTTACACCAAAGCGAATGCCAGTGGACAGCTTGAACAAGTGAATGGCTTCTTGAACCAAACAGGCGTTACCATCGTGACAGGTCAGCACGATTGGGCTACAGCGACCATTGAAGAGGTTTTATCTGACTTCAATAACTCGTTGGCAAGCTCGACAGACTTGTTTGACGGTGATGCGTCTATTGAGCCTGATACCTACTTGATGGCATCAGCGCAGTACACACACCTTTCAACACGTGTGGTACCAAACTCAGGCGGTAAAACATTCCTGAAGTACATTGAAGAAAACAACATCTTCACCACTCAGGGTAAGCCATTAACGATTCGTGGTTCTGGTCGTGGTAATGGTAAAGGTACTGCAAATGCTGACCGTTCGATCATTTATCGCCGTGATCCATCATGTATTCAATTCAAAGGTAACAGCGTTGTATTCCTGACGGCGCAACCAAAAGGCTTAGATGTGCTTGTACCTGGTCATTACAAATATCAGGGCGTTTGGTTGAAACGTGTTGATTCACTTCGTTACCTTGATCATGCATAAGGATTAAAATCTCATGGCTAAATATTCATACACTTACAGCGGCTCTAATGCCGCTTTTGTTTTTGCAGGCCTGGTGACTTTACCTAAAGGGATCGCCGTAGTAGTTGAAGCCAATCACCATAAAGCACTCCAAAAGAACAAGTTTGCCAAGCATATTATTGATGCAGGTGAGCTGGCTGTTGAAGAAATTGCAGAAGCCGGTGATTCAAAACCTGCTTCAGGTCGTGGCAAAGGCGCACAATCTGGCAAAGCTGACGATGGTAAAGGCAAGGATGAATCCAAAACTCCTGAGCTCACGATTGATGACGTGCGTAAAGCGCTGACTGATCTTGAAATCACCTTCGCTGAAGATGAAACACTTGAACAGCTGCAAGAAAAACTTGCTCAAGCTACTGAATAAGGTGAACTATGGACCCACAAGCTTTTAAATTAAAGTTTAAGTACGACACAACATTATTAAATACTTCTGATGCTGAAATTGCCGATGCATTAGAAGAAGCTGGTCTTGTTGTAACGGCGCTTGAATTTGGTGATCTGAAAGAACGTGCTGTGGGTCTATATGCAGCACATATTCTCAGAGTTGCATACAAATCAAAGTCTGGTAGCAGCTTTTCAGATGCATCAAGTATGACTATTGCAGGTCAGAGTGTGAGCTTTTCACGTTCTGGTACTGATGCATTTTATAACCAAAGCATTTATGGCCAGCGTTACCTGGCATTAAAAAATTCAATTCCAATTGGCAATGATGGTACCAATCCTAATCGTTTGGGTGTTGGTGCTTTCGTTGTTTAGGAGCAAGGCATGTCATTTAAGTATCAAGCGCCTGAAAATTTCAAAGCGACTTCGCTTGAAATTGCAGGCACCACGTACAAGGTTGAAAAAGGTGTGATCGAGTCGGATACCGACATTGCACACATCTTGGCACCACATGGTTTTAAACGTGCGGTACCTGAAATCAAAGCAGAACCTAAAAAAGAAACTGCTGCTGCAAAGTAGGTGATGTATGAGTGATTACCGTGTTGATGCTGATGTTGATTTTAACGAGGTCAATGAACGTGTACGTGCTGAAATACGGCGCACGGTAAATGCACTCACACTTAAACTTCAGCGCACTATTCAGGAAGACATGCTGACAGGTCAGCGCTTGAATGTGCAGTCTGGGCGTTTAAGGGGATCTGTTGCATCTAAGGTGGAAGAGGATAAGGATTGGATCGAGGGTACAGTCGGTGCGGGTGGTGCTTTGGTACCTTATGCCTTTGCTCATGAATTTGGGCTTAAAGGTGCATTGGCCATTAAGGCGCATCTTCGGATGATCAAGAAAGTCTTTGGTCAGCCGATCACAGCACGTCAAATCATGATCAAAGCCCATTCTCGTAAAGTCGATATGAAAGAGCGCCGTTTTATGCGTGATTCATTGGATGAAGTGGCGAAGAGTGTGCCGAAGAATATTGATGCTGCAATTGAAAGGGGATTGAGCAGTGAATAGTGAAGCCATTTACCAGGCATTGTTTGATCGTCTATCGGGTATCGATGGGATTAAAACCACGAGTCGCAGGCTAAGGCATTTTAACCATGTTACACCCGAACAGCGCCCAGCGTTATTTGTGACGCAAGGCAACCAGACTGAAGCACCGATCAAAGGCTTGGATGCCAAGGTTGAACTTGAAGCGGAAGTGTACGTTTACATTCATGAATCAAATCCATCTATACCGCCGAGCGTGCAGTTAAATCAGATGATTGATCAAGTACGTGCCAAGCTTGCGCCTGATCATCCTGACATCTGCGAATACCAAACCTTAGGAGGATTGGTCGAGCATTGTTGGATCGAGGGCACGATCGAAGTTTTTGAAGCAGTGGAAAATATGCTTGATGACCAAGGGATTGCCATTATTCCGATACGGATCCTCACCACTACCTAAAGCAATTCATAAATTCCATGACCGCCAATACGGCGGTTTTCTCATTTTTAAGAGGTCGATATGGCTCAATATTTATTTGGTGCCGGTAAAATCTTTGCCACACCATTACAGGATGTGCACGGTAATCCAATCTCCAACGGCACACCCGTTGAAGTGGGCGTACTGCAGTCAACGTCAGTTGATATCAGCTATGACTTAAAAGAACTCTATGGCCGTGGTCAGTTCGCCGTAGATGCCGCACGCGGTAAAGGTTCGATTAAGTGTAAAGCGACAATGGGTCGTATCAATGGCGCATTGCTAAATTCCATTTTCTTTGGTGGCGTGGTCACTGAAGGTGGTATTACTGCAGTCGCGCAGACCATCAATGGTGAAGTCGTTGCAGTGTCAGTAACACCAGTCGTTCCGAACAGCGGTACATTCGTGAAAGATTTAGGCGTGACTGACAGTAAGGCAATTCCATTAAAGCGTGTGGCGAGTGCACCAGTTGCAGGTCAATACAGTGTGGATGAAGCGACAGGTGTTTATACCTTTGCAGCAGCTGATGTGGGTAAAACGGTATTTATCAGCTTTAAATACACAGCGACGGTGGCAGGTGCTAAGTCAGGTGTCGTAAGTAACTTGGATATGGGCTATACGCCTGAATTCAGTGTTGATCTGTTCCGGGAATACAAGGGCAAGGGTCTTGGTATTGAATTCTACCGTTGTACAAGCAATAAGCTTGCGTTCAGTTCAAAACAAGATGATTACGATCTACCTGAGTTTGAATTCCAGCCAATGGCCGATGATTTAGGCCGTGTCTTCAAATGGACTACTTCGGAGTAATACCATATGCAATTTAATCAGGTCGAAAACCCACGTGGTAACCCACTTAAAATTAATGGCCAGATTTGGATTTTTGCGCCGTTGTCCTTAGGTACTGCTGAAAAGCTGATGCCGAAGCTTAAAACCTTTGATCCAAGTGACTTTGCTTTAGTGGCAGATGTAGCACATAGCTCTTTAAAGCGTAACTATCCTGACATTACCCGCGAATTTATTGCTGATGAACTACTTGATATTGGTCACGTGAACGCCGTATTTGATACGGTCATGGGGGCTTCTGGTCTAGTTTATACAGGTGAAGACGAGCAGGCCACTGATTCGGGGGAATAGACTGGGAGGAGCTGTACACGCATTTGGTGCTTACATTGGGCAAGGATTACGACTATGTGCGTAATGAATTGGATTTTCCAAGAGTCAAAGCATTGAATGCGTATCATAAGCAGTGTCCTCCCAACCATGTTGGCATTCAGCGTCTGTGTCGGATCCTTGAGGCATTTATGGGGATTGAAGACAGTACTGGTTCAGAAGATGCTCAAAGCGATGATGAAGATGATTTAATGGATGCTTTGATTAACTTTCCACAAGGATAATTTTATGACTGTAGATTATGAGGCATTAGGTCGTTACCATACTGTATTGGAGCAGTACCAGCGATTAATAACCCAGCGACATAATTTAGCAAGCAGTATTGATCGAGTAACTTTGAATGCTCGTATTTCTGGAAGTGTATCTGATTCCATACAAACACTAGATCATGCAAAGTTGGGTAGTTTGGTGAATGAAATCACTTCGATTAACCAAGAATTGATGCATGTTGTTGAGCAGGTAAATCATTATGCTGGCATTGTGGATAAGCCTAAAATCAAAATTATGCGTAATGCGTAGTCAGTTTTATTCAGGGTGGCTAAGGCTGCCCTGATTGATTAAAGTTTTTGAGTTGGTTAAAGTTCGCGGGAACTTTATAACAACTTGGATATAACCATGAAAAAAGTAATTGGATTGGGTCTATTAACTTTGGCATTGACTGCTTGCGGTGGTGGCGGGGGTAATTCATCTTCTTCTAATAATGAGGGAGATAAAACACCTGTAGCTAATGCTGAAATCACTGGTGTTTACACTGGCAAGACCAATCAAGCGCAAAATGTTATTGGGTTGGTAGATAAAAATAATAAATTCTGGTTTCTATATACACCACCTTATTCTAACGGAATTACTGGCTTCATGACTGGTGACTTAACTGTTTCTGGTAACACAGTAAAAGCGATTAAAGGGAAAGACTTTTATTTTGGTGGTAGTGCAGTTTACGACACATCTATTAATGGTACTTTTGAAACTAAAAAGAGCCTAAATGGAACGATCACTTATACGCCTTCAAATCAGGTTACATTTGACACTTTATATGATGCTGAATTAAATAACTCGGTATCCAATCTCACGACAATTGCAGGATCTTATATAGGTCAATCAGCGATAGTTGAAGGTATTGAAGAAGCAACCTTAACAATTTCAAATACGGGAGTGATTTCAGGTAAGGGACAAAGTGGCTGCACGTTCTCGGGGAAAATAGCAGTTGAAGAAAATGCACCTTACTACAATGTTGATTTAGCTTTTGGTTATTCACCTTGTCTCTTAGCGGGACAGACAGTTAAGGGTGTGGTTTATTATGATTCATCAATTAAGTCACTTTATGCTGTAGCAGAAAATAGCAGTCGTCAAAATGCAGTGTTGTTCCTAGGAACAAAGCAGTAATTTAGATCCTCGAATTAAGTAAAGGGCGTGATTCCGCCCTTGCATGAAAGCACCTTAGGGTGCTTTTTTAGTGTCTCTCATATTTGAGGGGTGCTCTGCAAATTTGCAGATGCTTGATGCTCAGATTTGAGCATCATATCCAAACCTCATATTTGAGGAGTGTTGTTTCATCAAATTAACCTTTGTTTCAAGAGGGTTAATAAGCTCGCCCATCAATGCGATCAACATCTCTTCTTAATTCGGATTGATCGTATTTTAGACTATCAACTTCATTTTCAAGGCTTTCGAGACGACATATAAGATCTTTTAGATGATCGTCTTGCTCAAATGTGGTCTCAAGTCGCAATATTAATTCAGCAGTTAGTGTTCTGCCATTTTTCTTGGCAGCTTCGTCCAGCTTATCTTTGAGTTCAGCAGGTATTCTAAAGTTAACTTGTGGGTCTGTGCGTGCCATAGGTTTATAACAACTAATGTTCCAATGTACATAAACTATAGAGTGCTATAAATAAATAGTCAAAAATTTGTTGACACCAAATAAAGCACCTGCTTTAATGTGATTGTGATGTTAAATTACATCACATGCTATAAGGAGAATCTAATGGCAAGACAAGACCCACAGGTAAACGTGCGTATACCTGAAAAAACTTTAGAGCGATTTAGAGAGGAAACTCAGAAAGACCGCAGAACTATCACGGCTCAGCTAAATATGATCATTGAAGAATGGTTAGATAAGCGAGAAAAAGAGAGTGCGAAAGCATGAAATCAACAGACAACAAAAAAGCCCAACACTTGCAGGCGGCGGGCTTCAATGTTGTTAACAAAGGAATATCAACAATGAATAGTTTACAACAAATCACAGTACCTTTCCACAATGCTGAATTATTTTTAGTTGAGCATAATGGGCAACCATACACACCTATGAAGCCTATTGTTGATGGCATGGGTTTAGACTGGGGTTCTCAATTTGTGAAGCTAAAACAGCGCTTCGCTTCAACCATTGTGGAAATCACAATAGTTGCAAATGATGGTAAAGATCGTCTTATGACGTGTTTGCCAGTTAAAAAGTTATTTGGCTGGCTTATGACTATTAGCCCAAACAAAGTAAAACCTGAACTTCGAGACACGGTTATTAAGTATCAAGAAGAATGTGATGATGTACTTTGGGATTATTGGGCTAAAGGTAAGGCTGTTAATCCACGTAAAACAACTCCTAAAGATCGTGAGAACTTACGTCATGCTGTATCAAACTTAGTATCGCGTGTGAAAATCAACTTTTCAGATGCGTATATCATGGTTCAACAGCGATTTAATGTTGATCACATTGACGAAATACCATTAGAAAACTTGGATGATGCGGTCGAGTATGTTCATGGATTAATTTTGACTTTCGATAAATACCAATCTCACGCCCCAGTAGATGTAAATGCTATTCAGAATTGTCACGGCGTTTTACAGTATCGTTTGATTGAGTACCAAAAGAATTTGGAAGCCGAGGTTAAACGCTTAGGTGGAAAAATGCCTGAACATCCATCCTTTAATCCTGAACAAGTTGCTCAGGCATTAATGTCGGAGATACTTCAAGGCAAGCAAATGACTGTAAAACTGAATTATCAGGGTGGGTTTGCTATTGACCTTGTGCCCGAAAACGCCGTGATGATTGAGTCTAATAAAATCCCAGAATTGGTGAATCGTACAGATTTAGTTTCAAAAGAGCAGCTCCCTTTAATTATGCAAAATGCTATGGAACGCCTAGTTAAATAACCCTAAAAAAAATTCGAAGGTGTGGTGATTTTCACCATACCTTGACTGACTACAACCGCCTCACGGCGGTTTTTTTATGCCTGCGAGATAGGAATTATGAGCAACAATCGAGTGGAAGTGCACGTTGGTGCGAAGACTTCTGAACTTAAAAAAGGCATGAATGAAGCCGAAAGTATTGTTAAAGATACGGCGCAGGAGATTGAAGTCACAGGTAAGAAAGTGGACTTTCAGATTGACGTGTCTGGTGTGCAAAAGATCTTCGATAATCTTTCAAGCAATATCTCAACGCAGATGCTGGGCCTAGGTAAAAAAATTGCTGCTGGTATTGGTTCTGCCTTAGCTGTAGATGGATTGGTCAGTTTCACTCGCAATGCAATTAGCACCGCTTCAGAAGTTCAGAAAATGTCTGACATGCTGGGTGAATCGGTAGAAGACCTCCAATACTTTGCCAAGGGTGCTCAAACAGCTGGATTGTCATTAGAACAGTTCGGCATGATGGGTAAGGACGCGCTAGATCGGCTCGGTGAAGCACGCCGTGGTGAAGGCGAAATGATGGACTTCTTTGAAAAGGTTGCGCCTAAGATTGGTGTGACCATCGATATGTTCAAAGATTTAAGTGGTCCAGAGGTTATCCAGGCATATTACGATGGTTTGGAAAAAGCCAATTTATCGCACGCTGAAACTATCACTTACATGGAGCAGATCGTCAATGATGGCAGTTTGCTTATTCCGTTACTCAAAGACGGCGGTGCAGGATTTAAAAAATGGGGTGAAGAAGCCAAGAATGCTGGCGCTATCATGTCTAAAGATATGGTGGACAACCTCGGTAAGGCTAAAGAAAACCTTTACACACTAGAGCTTCAGTTCCAAGGCTTCCAGGCAATGCTGATCAATTCAGTAACGCCTGCAGTGACTGCTATTGCGCAGAACTTTGACAATATCAAAGCTGTGGTCATCGCTTTAGGTGCAGCTATTTCAGCTAAACTGGTTCTTCAATGCGCCGTATTAGCTAAAGAGTTTGTGATTGGTGTTGCCCAAGGCATGGCTTATCAAATGCAATTGTCTGCGCTTCAAGGACAGGCAATGCGTACTGCTACGGCGATGGGTGTACTGCGAAGCGCATCCGCATTGCTCGGTGGACCTGCTGGCTTAGGTATGTTGGCATTTCAAGGTTTAGCGGCAGGTGCTGCATTCCTTTACATGAAACGAAGCAGTGATGAAGCTGTTACCGCCTTAAGCACACAAGGCAAAACAGTTGCTCAACTTCGTGAGGAATATGAAAAGCTCGATAAGGCTCAACAGCGTGTATTGACGCGACAAGCCACAGCGGATCTAGCAAAAGCTGAGCAGGGTTTCCGTAAACAGGAAATTGCATTACTTGGCTTAGTGCGTGCGGTTGTTAATCATTCCGATGCATCAGATGCTGATAAAAAAGCAGCTAAAGAGCTCCACGATCAATATATTCAAGGCAAGCTGAATTCAGATCAACTAGCCACAGGTATTAATAACCTACGAACAGTTGAGTCTAAACATAAGGCTGGAATTGATGAGAAAGCTGCTGCCGTTAATAAAGAGCGTAAAGCAGTCATTGATGCTCAGGGTGTTCTAAAGACTTATAACCAAGTTGTGACACAAGGTACTAAGGATAATAAGGAACACACCAACTCCATCAACGATAAAGCAAATGCATTAGCCAATTTGACTGCGAAGCAAATGGAGTATGTTCGTGAATCCAACAAACAGTCTGAACGAGAACGCTATATTCAACACAACATGAAAGTTGGTGGTGTGTCGCGTGAGCGTGCTGAGCACATGGCAGATGCTCGTGATAAGGCTGGTATGGGATACACCGCTAAAGACGGTGCAATGCCTGAAGCTGTTAAACAGGCTGAAGAGGCGGACTGGAAACGTAAGCAAGCAGCTGAAGCGCGTGAAGATGCAGAGAAAAAGGCTGAAGAAACTCAAAAACGTCAAACTAAGGAGCTTGAAAAACAGCAACAGATCTTGCAGGTCAATGCGCGTGTAAAAGCGAATGCTGAAAAGTTTAACTATTCGGGCTTTGAAGCCAAGTATGGCTTGCCGAGTGGCATGCTATCAGCTCTTAACATGCAAGAGACTAAGGGGCGAAATGTTGAAGGCGTTCAGACTAAATACGGCACGGCGAAAGGCAACTTTCAAATGCTGGATATGACCGCCAAGCGCTTTGGCGTATCTGATCCATTCGACACAAAACAAGCTGCTGAAGGCGCAGCCAGATACATGCGTTTCTTGCTAGATAAGTATGGTGATATCAACAAGGCTATTTCTGCTTATCATGCAGGTGAAGGGAATGTTGATCGTAGTACCGGTATTGGTCCAATTAATCGCCAGTACGTGAAAAACGTCAAGGGTTACATGGCTGGCGTTAACGGTGTAGAAGCAGGGACTGAATCTTCAGATTTTGATAAATCACTTCAAGAGCAAATCCGCAAAGCTGAAGAAGCTGAAAAGGAAATGCTAGCACTGCAGTATAAATATGCAGATGAAAGCAAGCAGGTTGCTTTAGATCTTAAGAAAGAACTAAGTGACATTGATTCTTCTATATTGTCAGCTGAAGAAAAGAAAGCTTTTTCAATCAAAGCTGAGCAGGAAGCCGCCGACAAAATCAAAGCGATTCGTGTTGAACAACTTGAAAAACTCAAGACGCTTCATGAGGAAGAGCTTCAAGGCAAAATGATTTTGTCTCAGCAAATATTCGAGCTAGAAATGGCACGTTTGGATGCTGATTTTGATGCTGGAAGAATCAATAATGTTGAAAAGGTACGTCTTGCAAAGCAACTTGAAGAACAGTTGTATGCCATCAAGCGTATTGGATTGGAGGAGCGCCTAGATCTTGAACAAGAGCTAAGTCAACTCACTGGGAATAGTTCTGGGGTAAGTGGCGTAACCAATGAAATCAGTGCATTAGATCATCAAAGATCAGTGTCTGATATCCAAGCACCAGGCATGATTTCTGATGCCCAAATGAAAGACTTTGAAGATAAGTTTGGGAATCTAACGTCACGAATGTCTGGTCTATGGGATAAAGGCATTCAGTCCATGATGAATGGAACATTGACCTGGAAAAATGCCATGAATGCCATTTTTACAGAACTAGCAGGGGCATTTATTCAAAGCATGATTAGTGAACCACTGAAAAAATACGCTGCAAGTTTAGCAACTCGTATGGCGATTAAATTAGGGTTTATCAAATCAGAGACGGCGGCTGAAGTAGCTGGACAAGCTGCTCAGACTGGTGCTGTGGTGGCTGGTGAAGGCATGAAAACCGCTGCAACTTCAACAGGTGTAATTGCTCGTTTAGGTTTAAAGCTCATGGAAGTCTTAAAGTCAATCATGATGTCGGCTTGGGAAGCTATGGCTGGTGCTTGGGCGGCGCTTTCGTCAATACCAATTGTAGGCCCTGCATTGGGTGTAGCTGCTGGTATTGCCGCATTTGCTGGTGTATCTGCAATTGTGGGAAAAGTGGCATCAGCCCGAGGTGGTTACGATATTCCTGCAGGTGTAAACCCTATGACACAACTTCACGAAGAAGAAATGGTTTTACCTAAGCAGCACGCAAATACGATTCGTGCCTTAGGTAAGTCACTAAGTGCAGATGGAGGCTTTGGCACACCTCAAACTCCAAGTCAGCAAGTGAGTAACCATTTCTCAATTCAAGCCTTTGACTCACGTGACGTAAAGCGTTTCTTTGAAAAGCATGGTCGTGAATTGGCGAGTGGATTAAAGGGCCATCGCCGTAATTTCGGTACCTAAGGAGGTTTTTGTGTCTGATGTATTATTTCCTGAATTACCTGGTCTTGAATGGGAGTTGTCAAAAACTCCCATTTTTAATACCAAAATAATGACGTCTGTGAACGGTCGGGAACTTCGCGCAAGTTACCAAGCCATTCCTAAGTATGAAATCTCAATGTCATTTGCATTTTTACGTGAAAACAATGGTAGGAATGAATTACAGCAACTTGAAAGTTTCTTTTTAGAGCGCCGTGGTGCTTTCGATTCATTTCTTTTCAAGATGCCTGATGATTATGAGTTTAATTGCACTTTTCAAGGTGATGGTGAAACCACTTCTTTTCAATTGCATAAGAAAATGGCCAGCCTAGAAATACCGGTAAGTCATACGGCTGAGTTTGTATCTGAAGACCCTCTTATGTGGAGTGATGATCTTGATCAACCAATGTGGACTGATCTTGAGGCAAAAATGTGGGTAACACAGTATGAAATTACAAAGAACGGTTTGTTAAATTTACCGATACCCCTTGCTGAAGGTGATACGTTGCAAGTTGATGGCATTTTTTATTATCGGTGTCGATTTGCTGATGATGAGCAACAGTTTACGAACTTTATGCATAAACTTTGGAACGCAAAAAGAGTTGATCTGGTGGGATCTTTAGGAAATAAAGTATGAGAGCTGCTTCTCCAAAATTAATTGCGTTGCTTGATGCAGATCGGTTTGTAATGGCAGATCTCTATACGATTACAACTGTGCAGGGTGATGTATTCAGATATACCAATTATGATTTTGATTTGACTGTTGCAGGTCAAGCATATAGTTCGAGAGGTCCGATCATCAGTCGTGAAGGAATTAGCCTGTCACTCGGTATTGAAGTTGATAATTTATCGATCAGCATTAATTGTATTGATGATAATGAATGGAATGGCATTAATGTTGTTCAAGCGTTTCATAATGGCCAATTAGATGGTGCTCGATTTAAGCTGGAGCGCATATTTATGGATATGAGTATGCCAACGGACACCAGTGCCGGCACCATTAAGTTGTTCGAAGGTCGAATCATTGAGCCTGACTTAGATCGTAATTCAATTCAAGCCAGTGTTGCATCAGATCTGGATGAATTGAATGTGCAAATGCCGCGAAATCTGTATCAGCCAAGTTGTACCAATACGCTATTTGACACGGCATGCGGTCTCTTGCGGCAAAACTTTATGGTGCAGACAACCATTGAAGCAGGCAGTACTTCAGCTCGAATTTTATGCCAGGTGAATCAGCCACAAGGTTGGTTTACCCAAGGCGTGATCGAGTTCTTGGACGGTGGTAATGCTGGTCTAAAACGGACGATCCGAATGCATGAATCGGGGGCTTTATTATTGACTTTGCCATTGCTGGAAACACCGCAGGCAGGGCAACGAATCAAGGTTTATCCAGGATGTGATAAACGCTTAGAAACTTGCCAAAACCGTTTTAATAATTTTGTTCGTTTCCGTGGTGCGCCTTTTATACCGGTACCTGAAACCGCAGTTTAATCAAATTTGTAATAATCCATACCCAGCCTTGAGCTGGGTTTTTTTATGGGGTAGGAAAATGCCTTTACCAAATATTATTGAATTCATTGGTACCAATATTACTCAGCGTAAATTTCAAGCTGCCCAAGAAAAGCTTTTAAATTATGTAGCTACTGAGCTACCAACAAAAGTTGAAATGTCGTCAAAAGCCGAGAAAACTTATGTAGATGGCGCATTATCAAGCTTTCAAAATGGAGCAATAAAAACTTATCCAACTCTTGCTGCAGCAAATGCTGATATTGCTAATATTTCATTAAATACCAAAGTATCGGTACTTAGCGAAACAGATGGTGGTGATTATTACAAAGAATCTGTAGAGGCTACAAGCTTAACAAAAAGCTCTTATGATCCATTATCAAGTTCAAAAAATTATACGGATCAAAAAACAGCGTTTTGGCAAGTTTCCAACACGAATGTAAAAATGTTTGACTCATTTTCAGAATACTCAGTTGGTTTTGTGGGGCAAAACGGGAAAATGCCATTAGGCATTAAAAAAGATGGCACTGTAGTTTCTGAAAAAATAGAAGCTCAGAATCTTGCTGTTGAAGAATTTAATGTGAATGAATTTCAAGCAGAACAACAATCTATCGCAGGCATGAAAATGCAAGCATTAGATCCATTCTCTGGGTATGTTTTTGGCATCGGCAACGGACATAAATACCCTATTGCACTCCGCAATGATGGTGTTATTCAGATTGATAAATTGAAAGTCAATAAAATTGAACTTTCAACCGAAGAAACAAAGAGTGAAAAATTTGGAAAAGCATCTCAAGAGTGGTGGATTCATCCGATCCACACATATACAGAAAAGCCATACCCTCGCGTTATTTCTGGTATTTATGGGGAAGATGGTTCAATTTACGTTGGAGAATACGTCATTGGTCGCGGGATTACACGAAAGGTTAAAGTTGGACAAACTGCGCTTATAGATGATCACAACGCCCCATCTGTGTTCATAAAAGATAATCGCAGATCAATTGTGATGTGGCAAAATCACGATAAAACGCAGTATTTATCAGCCAAGGTTTCAACGAAAGATGGCGACATTTCAACATTAGAGTTAGCTGCTGAACAACAGATTGCAGCGGGTGTAAATATCTCATATACACAATTGCATCACATTGAAAGTGAAAGCACGGAAACAGAAGATATTTTCTATATTTTCTCGCGATTTGCGCAGAGATCATGGGGTTTTACAAAGATTTCTGTAAATCAAGAAACAGGAATTATCACAACCCTTGATCAGCATAATATTTTAACTGCGGATGCACAGTATTACATAACGTCAACGCTTGCAGACAATAAGTTGCGTATTGCTTCTTATTATAACCCTTCTCAAGCCCTAAACAGCATTCATTATTGGGAAATTGATATTGTCTCTGGTGATTTAACAGATCATCTCGGTACGACAATAGCAAACGTAAAGACGCATGCAAATCTTCCAATCAATATAGCTAATTTTGTCCCTGTTTTGGCTCATAACGCATCTATAGATCGGCGCATGTTCTATGTTCGATCATTACCTATGTCGCCTGCAATTCTTTATTTAGAGTGGACCGCAGGGCAGCTACAAAACACAGGGAATTACAAAGTAATTTCTCTTGAATCTGACGGCAGCTGGAAAATTCGCACCTATGCAGCATCAGGTAAGCCCTTTTATTCCAACTACTTCGACGGTGCATCATTTCCTGATCCATGTATGAAAGATGAAATTATTGTTTGCAGGTATGACAACGCAAACAACCAAGGTGTACTCGAACGAGTAATTAATGACAATGAAACAATGATTACGATTGAATCTGCTCGCGTTGATGCAGAACATTTAATCAGACCTATTTCGCCAAGAAATGGTGGGAATTTGTGCACGTACGTTCAGTTGCATGCTTACGCAACTACAAGTGCTTTCAGTTTTGAAAGTGATGTTAATTTTATATTTTTAAAATAAGGAAAAATCATGACTGGCGTAAAATTTATTATTGATCGTGACTTCGATTACGGTATTAATGTAAATGAAACAGACGTGCGCTTAAATGCTGGCTCATTAGTTTTAATTGAGCCGGCACGCGATGGAGTAGCTGGTATTCCAACTCACTTGGTGAACTATGCCGCTGATCAAGCACGCACAATCACAGGTGCAACAATTAACAGTATTGAAGTGCGCAATACTTTAGCAGAAGTGGGTGGACTTGCAGAACGAACTTCGAAAGGCGGTCTTCACGGCATTTATCCTCAAGATATAACTAACCAAACTCCCCGAGGTGTTTTAAGTGGTGTTCTACCTACTGCAATTAATGATTACTGCATGGCACACCCAAACCATGCGTTTTATATTTCTTTAATGGGCGTAGTAACTAGAAATTCACTTGAAAATGCGTCTGCGTTTACTTTAGCTGGCGTGCGTAGTTTAAGTAATCCGATTACTGCTGCAAGATATACACCATCTGTTTATCAGCAAACTTCAAACGGGACAATTGTAGGAGCTAAGCCAGGTGACAACTTGATTGGTCGTCAAAATGCGGCAACCCCAAATTCACCCTGGCTGGCTGATGGTGCTCAAACGCTATTTAATCCTCAAGACTCTACGAATGTAAACAGTATTGCATTTGAGTTATTCACGATTGGTTCTCATTCAAATTCAAGCGTAATCGTAGGTCAACCATCTTGGATTTTGTATAGCCTCTATCTTGAAGATCTAACTGTGAGTGGTCAAACTTATGAACAAGCACATGAGAGTTCGCAAGCTGTATTCGACTTACGATTTGGTGAAGGTGGAATCTATTCAAATGACAGTTGGTCTACACCATAAAGCAGTTGCCGAAGCCATGACTTGGCTCGGCACACCATACCATCACCAAGGTCGTGTGAAAGGTGTGGGTGTGGATTGTGGAACGCTGATCTGTGAAGTCTATGAAAAAGTGGGCTTGATGGAACATTTAGATCCGCGTCCATATCCACCTGATTGGCACATGCACCAGCTCGGCCAACGATATTTGGAGCACGTTTTATCTGTGTGCTATGAAGTCGATAAGCCACAGCCTGGTGACATTGTTCTCTATCATTTTGGCAAGTGCATCAGTCATGGTGCAATTGTCGTTGAATGGCCAACAATCATTCATTCATACATCCATCAGGGGGTCATCCTGCAGGATGGTACCAAGGGAAGTCTAGCTCGCAGAATTGCGGGCTTTTTTCGTATGAAGAGGCTAAAAGAATAATGGGCGGAATACTTGGAAGTACGACGATCAGTACGTCTGATAAGCGCATCAATTCGATGCGCATTCAGCAATCTGCATATGGTCTGACTCAGCCGTTGGTCTATGGCAAAAATCGTGTTGCAGCCAATATGTTTTGGTACGGGGATTTTAAATCCACTGCTCATACTACGACGACTAAATCTGGTGGTAAAGGTGGAAAAACCAAGACCAAAAACACAACATATACTTATTCTGCATCTTTGATGCTTGGTCTATGTGAAAACAAAATTAAAGACATTGGCATCATTTGGCGTGATAAAGAACAGATCGTCACAAAAACCGAAGGCGGTGTGCAACTCAAGCCAATAGATCAAGTTGGATTTGAACTCTTTGATGGTGATCACAATCCTGTTTGGGGATATTTAGCATCCAAGCATCCTGATGAAGCAGTGCATTATCCGTTCCTTGGATATGTGGCATGTGCAAATTATGATCTAGGTGGTAGTGCAGCATTATCGAATCATAATTTTGAAGTGATTAGCGATATTACATTTTCAGAAACGATCCATGATGCGAACCCAGCGGATGTGATTGAAGACTTCATCACAAATCCACGGTACGGTGCAGCACCGAGTTTGAATATGGCAGATTTATCTGAATTTCGAACCTATTGTGCAGCCACTAATTTGTTGATCAGTCCTGCTTTGACAGAACAACGTGAAGCATTTGAAATCATCAATGAAATTGTGGAAGCGGTGAATTGTGCTGTGGTACCGAGTCCAGACGGCTTGAAAATCCGTTCATTCGGTGACAGTGCAGTGACGGGTAATGGTGTGACATTTACGCCAAATCTTGAACCGGTATATCACTTAACAGATGATGATTTCTTAGGTGAAGATCAGCCAGTACGTGTACGTCGAAGTCGTGATACAGATGCATACAACCACTGCCAAATTGAGTACGTGAATCGTTTTAACCAATACAATACTGAAACGGTTGAAGCAAAGGACCAAGCAAATATTGAAATGTTTGGGCTACGTACACAAGATCCAGTTAAGTTTGACTTTTTCTGTGAGCCAAAAATTGCTCGTCATGCGGTGCAATTGCTATTACAGCGAAAACTCTATGTTCGAAATGAATATGAGTTTGAATTGGGCTGGAAGTACTGCCGACTTGAGCCGATGGATATTGTGACGATTACGGATGAATCCTTAGGTTTGAATCAGTTTCCAGTACGAATCACACGAGTTGAAGAAGATGAAGAAGGAGTGCTTTCGATTACAGCTGAAGAGTTAGCCGTCGGATCTCGCTCAGCAGTTGAGTATGACCTGCAATCATCGAATGGGTATCAAGGTGGCAATGAAGAACCAGGTAATGTCAATGCACCGGCTATTTTTGAGCCTCCTTTAGAATTGACTGATGGTAAAAATCAGATTTGGGTAGCTGCGTCAGGTGGTATTAATTGGGGTGGCTGTAACGTCTGGGCAAGTATAGACAATACGACTTATGAAATGATCGGCACTATCTATGGTTCAGCGCGTTACGGTACATTAGTTTCAGCAATTGATGCAGATGACACATTGATGCAAGTTCAATTGAATACTTCTAGTCAAATCTTTGGTGGTACGCTTGAAGACGCTGAAGTTGATGCAACACTGTGTAAAGTCGGTGATGAATATATCAACTATATCGATGCAACCTTGGATGGATCAGGACGTTATACATTAAGTGGCATGCTTCGTGGGCGTTTTGACGATGCAGGCTCACACAATGCAGGTGAATCATTTGTTCGTATTGACCGAGCCATTTTTGAGTATGACTTCAACTCAAATATGGTTGGTAAGCAGATTTATCTGAAGTTCACAAGCTTCAATGGTCTTGAGCAAAAGGAAGAAACCTTGGATGAAGTGACGGCATACAGTTACACAATCAATGGTGGTCGTCCTGCAGGTGTTAAAGGTTTATCGCTGCAGTCTGCATTTGAAGGCACAAGCTTTAAAGTTCAATGGCAAAGTGCAGCTGGTGCGACAGGTTATATTGTGCAGATTTGGTCGAATGGTGTATTGCTTCGAACTGTTGATACAACAAATACCGACTATTCATACAGCATGGATGAAGCAAAAATCGATGGTATTCAACGTGCTTATACAGTACGTGTTGCAAGTAAAAACGGTTCGATTGTCAGCACTTTTGCAGAGCTGAATATCAGTAATCCAGTGCCACCACAATTGTTGAACGTGTACACATCGGCAACTGCAGATTCGATCACAGTGACTTGGATTCCAAGTGAAGTGCCTGATCTGAAAGATTACCAGGTGTGGATCAGTACCAATGCGAACTTTGATCCTGATACAACGGCAGCACGTTGGACAGGGACTGAAAATGCTTGCACGATTACTGGTTTGCAATCAACGACTACATATTATGTGCGTGCTGCTGCGCGAGACGTGTGGAAGCCGACCTCGTGGAACTATTCAACACGAATCACACAGGCAACTGCTGATAGTTAAAGTTTTCAACCATAAAGCACCTTCGGGTGCTTTTTTATTACCAAAATTTAGGGGGCGAGATGTCTGAAAAGGCGCAATTAGCCGTAGATGCTGCGGTTGCCGCGTCCACAGCTACAAAATTTACATATGGGTGTCTAGGAATAGGCACCCTTTTTTCATGGGTGGCAACTATCAACTGGATTCCTTGGCTGAGTCTGCTATTGGCATTTCTCACATTTCTAGTGAATTGGCATTACAAACGACTTGAAAACAAACGTGCTGAAGAAAAGCACAGAGGTAAAAATGAAATTAATTGATAATTGGAAACAGGCTTGGAAACTCAAGTCAGTACAAGTGGGCGCATTTGGCGCCTTTTTTTATGCCTTGATTTTATTCTGTGATCAGTTTGTGCAGGTGTGGAATGTTATTCCACCAGAGCTAAAAACCTACATTCCAGAACAATGGAAAGAATTTGTCGGGTGTTTTGTTGGTGTAGCAATGGTGCTCGCGCGCTTAAAAGCTCAACCTGAACTGCATGGCGTAAATCAGTTTGTAACTGTAACAGCAGGGCATTCAAATTCTGATCCTGGTGCGGTAAATGGCAGTCTTAAAGAAGCAGATTTAGTTGTAACCATTCGAAATGCTTTGGCTTATTACTTAAAGCACGCGGGCTTACAGGTTAAAACTGATGGTATCGGTACTCAGAACGATCCATTGTCTTCAGCACTCAAATTGATCAAAGGCTCTAAAATTGCTCTAGAGATTCACATGAATGCAGCAGCAAACAAAACTGCTGTTGGTATTGAAACAATCTCATTACCTAAAGATAAGAAATTGGCTCAAGAGATCTCTAAAGCCGTTCAGAAAATCACAGGTTCACGACTTCGTGGAGATAGTGGCTGGATTGATCAATCTAAATCGGCTCGAGGCAAATTGGCTTTCGTACAAAATGGAGGTTTAATCCTTGAAGTTGGTTTTATCTCTCATGATGCTGAAGCAAAGCTAATTCAAGATCAAGCATGGTTGATTGCCAGGGAAATCTCAAAAGTAATTATTGCTAATCAGTAAAGAGATAGCCCTCTAAATGAGGGCTAATTTATTTAAATATAATAAAATTTTTAAAATACAGTTTTCTGCCTGATTCACTATCTATTAATTTATATACATATAAATCATAATTATTCCTATGCTTTAAATCATATACATTTTGTTTGTAATCACCATCGAGCATTAATTTTCTGAAATATAAATTACGTTTTAAATCGAATGCACTTAGAATTTTTTTCATTTGCGACCTCTATCTCTATATACCTTGTGTAGATGACTTTCCAGAACCCAAATATCACCATCGATGACAACTTTATTGCCATCGTAAATAGATAAATTCTGGCCATAAAAATCTGTAATGTTATTTAGTTTCCCTTGATAATTATAGTTTGCCCAAGCACATCTACGATCACTGTGGTTTGACTCTTTGTGAAAAACGAGGATTACTTGAGGGTATTTAATCATCATGAGTTTAATTCTCGGCACTAATATAATCTGGTATTTCAACAAAGTAAGCTTGATTAGTAGCAATACTTACCCATTGCAACGTCCCGATTTTATTAATGAGTTTAATATTATTGTTATCGTATAAGCTGATTAATACATTATTATCATCAAAAAACCCAACATATTGAATAGCTGGATTTCTGTGAAAGTTTTCATACATTTTATGGACTTTAACTTTAACAATATTCATTATTTATCCTAATCACCTAAAAGGAGTTAAACCTTTTAAATGATTTAAGAATTCTGAGTTATAAGTTATTTTTTAACTTCGACCTCAGTATGCTCTTTCGGAGCATCTTTAGTTTGTCTGTTCTCAGCATTTAATTGCTGTTCCTTATTTTTTTCTTGCTGAGTTTTTTGCGTATTATCGCCTGCAGGATTTGATTGTTGCTGGTTATGTTGTTGCTGGGTTTTAGAGTCACTTGACTTTGTGAAATTTGACATAATGATTGTCCTTGAATTGTCAATAGTATTATCGACAAACTCAGCATGTGCCTTATATTTATTAATAGATACCCTGAATATGTATCAAGATTTATAGTTTTAGAAATATTTATTATGAGTGCCTGATATTAATCGATTATTAATATAATATTTAAATTAATATATTTGTAATTTATAAAAACTCTTACTCATGCATTGTCATAAATTTATACATTAGCAATTTAGCAGTAATTTCCTCATCAAACTCTATTACCGCAGTCTAGTACGATTCAATCTATAGATTGAAATTTTTTCAATACTTTGCAAGTTATGCTATCCGCTGAATTCTCAAAAAAGAGAAATAGCAAAATTGGGTAGGAAACCTTATAGGTAAAGTATAAAATTTCTTTAGTAACTTACTAACAATTAATTCTGATGAAAATGATCACAGAATTATTTTCTAAGACGTAAATATCTTCAGTCTACAAAAAATGAAGAGTCTACAAAAAAATAAATTTGTAGACTGATTTGTAGACTGATGAAGTGCAATTACACCTAAGTGGTAACAAATGTATGCAACTATTAAATGATATTAACTTATTGAAAATACTGGTAATTGCAATATGATACAAGCGTTGCCAATTAAAACAAAATTAGGTGGATTCTACTTTTTCTACTATGCGATTGTCGGTACCTTCATGCCGTATTGGAGTCTATATCTGCAAGATCAGGGATTTAGCTTTTTAGAGATTGGGTGGCTTAGTGCAATTGCAATCATGACACGTTTTTTTGCGCCGTTTATTTGGGGTTGGGTGGCGGATAAAACGGGTAAAAGAATGCTATTGGTGCGAATCGCAACATGGATGGAAGCGAGTATATGGTTCCTCATTTTTATTATACCCAATAATTTTCAATCAATTGCCTTGTTAATGTTGATCTTCAGCTTTTTTCAAAATGCGATACTTGCTCAATTTGAAGGCGTTACATTATTTTGGTTAGGCGAAAAACGAAATGAACTTTATGGCAAAGTGAGAAAATGGGGATCGATTGGGTTTATTGTTGGTGTTTTCTTTATTGGTCTAATTCTTGAAATCATCGATATTCAGTATCTCCCGATTTTATTACTGAGTATTTCATTTCTAGCGTTCTTATGGTCATTTACAGTAAAAGAACCGAAGGGCGCACCAAAAGCCCAAAAAACACTTGAATCCATTATTCCAGTCTTAAAACAACCAGTTGTGAAAGCAATTTTCTTAATTGAGTTCATTATGTTGTTTGCTCAAGCACCATTCTATAGTTTTTATAGCAATTACTTACAGTCATCTGGATTTAGTACCACAGCAACAGGATTTCTTTGGTCAACAGGTGTTATTGCTGAAATCATGATGTTTGCCTATGCATCATTTTTTTTAAATCGTTTTACATGGCGTCAGTTGGTTGCGATCTGTTTATGGATGACTGGGCTTAGGTTTTTGATTGTTGGTTTATTTCCTGAAAGTTTTGTTCTCCAATTTCTCTCCCAGACAATGCATGCATTCAGTTTCGGTTTATTTCACTTATTGGCGATGCGCATTATTTTTGAGCACTTTTCTGCTGGGCAGCAGGGTAGAGCTCAAGCTTTGTATAGTACGATGTGGGGCTTGGGTGTGGCATCTGGAAGCGTATTGGCAGGACAATATTGGGAGCTGATTTCTGGCAGCTATATTTTTATCATTGCAGGAGCTTCAACGTTGATTGGTTTCATATTTTTATCCGCTTTACCAAATCTCAAGCCCACTGAAGCAAGATAGTGACTTATGATGTTTGAGTAAATAGTAATTGCGGATCCACGCATAATCTATTTCGTCCTTCAGATTTCGCTTGATAAAGGGCAACATCTGCACGATTAATCAATTGTTGGAATGGGGTGCCAGACGGAAGTTGTTGATAACTTAAACCTATGCTTACACTAATATTGAGATGTTGATTTTGCCTGATCATAATCGGTGTTTCTGCCACGCTGTCGCATATACGCTGTGCGATTTTAATGCAGGCTGGTAGGTTACTATCTTTAATTAAGATGGCAAATTCTTCACCGCCAACTCTACCGAATAAATCATTTGATCTAATTTGAGATCTGACGATATTGCTAAAGTCTTTGAGAACAATATCACCTATTTCATGTCCATATTGATCATTAATTTTTTTAAAGTGGTCAATATCGAGTAGTAGAATAGACACGCTGTGAATATTGGATTTCGCCTCCCTATGAGTTGAGTCTATCGTCTTTTCGCTTTCTTCATAAAAATATCGGCGATTCATAGTTGTTGTTAAACTGTCATGGTTCGCTAAATATAATATTTGGTGATATAGCTTTTGGCGATTCAAACTAATAATTGATAATGTTAGTGGGCCTAAAGCCAGCATGAAAAGACCGATGCGAACAGACAGTGTTGTCGAAATAAATGCTTCGGGAGATTCTGTTAGATAATATGCACTTAAGCTGTTGTATAAGAACATACATACAAAGCAGTTGATGATTGCAACCAACAATAAATTGTAGGTTAATGCTGCCCAGATGAGTGCTCCGATCGGGAACATGATGGCGCCAGGGCCAATAAAAAAGTGAGTTAGAATTACAGATACAACGACAAATATGAAGGGTAAGACAAGGGGCAAACTTAAACGTTGATTTTTTTGATTTACAAAATATTGTTGAACTGTAGTTTTGTTTGGTAATGCGAGAACAATAGGTAAAAAAGCGACAAAGTTAAGAATTTCACCACTCCACCACATGCCAAAATCAACCCAAATACGGCTGAGTTCCATAAAGCTGTTAGGAACATAAGGGATGGTTAAAATCGCAAAGGTTGGGCTCGCTAGGCACCCTCCAAAAGCACTAATTAAAAATAAGTAAACAAATGTAAGACCTTTATTGAATTCTTGATAATTGATTTTTAACCGGTTCAGTAGGTATAAGGTCACTAATGGGTTTAGCAAGTTAGCAAGAGTTAACAACCAAGTAAGTTGTAAAGTGTTGCCAGTACCTAGGTCTGCAAGCATATACCCAGAAAAGGCCCCAAGCCAGCCACCAAGATTATTGAGATAACTAAATCTTAAAAAAAGACCAAGTAGTACGGCATTTGCAGGCCAGAAAATTGCAAGAAATGAGAGAGGTCGACCAAGTATTCCAGCCAAAGCACAAAGTGTAATGATGAGCATGACAATCAAAAAAGATTGTGCATTGTTTTTAATCAGCTCTGTTCGTATCCATATGGTCATACTTAACGTATATTCCCTTGCATAAAATCTTATATTTTTAAGCTTTCTGTGAGGTATAGAATGAATATTATTCTGATAAGAATATATTTTTGGACTAATAAATCAATAGATCGCATTAAACTGCTGATGATTTAAAGTTCATCAATAGGGAATTCATTTTCTTATATAAAATTGTTCTTATCACGTTAATTCTATGAGTTTTCTTGCTGAAATGTGCTAATTTAGTTCTAAACGTTGACCTATAGATGTTGTATGAAAAAAACAGTTTTTTTTGCACCTTTACTTTTATTAATGACGTCTTTTTCTTCTGCCGATCAAAATGTCCAAGCGCAAGCTAAAGGTGCTGATTTACAACAGCCTGAAAATAATATTCGAATCAACATGCGCCCAGAAATTTTAGGTTTATGGGGAATGGAAATTCCAAATAATAAAAAATGTGTTGAGTATTATAATTTCCGTGGTAACAATGAGGTGGTCGTGAATAGTGCTAAAGAGTGGTCGGTCGGTTTATTTGAGTATCAACCATCTCAAGACAGCTCTTCGGGCTTGTTGCCTACCTTGGTCATGCAAGTCAATTATGAGAACAACGAAAAAGACTGCTCTGGTAATCAAGTAGATCAGGCAGGAGATTTGTCTCAATATTTTGTAAAATGGGACAATCCGAATCAAATCAATTTCTGTGCATCTGAAAAGGGTGGACAATGTTTTGCAAAACTTAATCGTATATTGCCTTAAGCTAAAATCTTTGCAGTCTATTCTTCAATAATAAAAAAGCCTCTTGAAAAAGAGGCTTTTTTATTCATCTTGTAAAGCTGTAATTACTCAGCTTCGCTATGTCCTTGTACCTGTTTCAACAAATGTTTCTCTAAGTAGTGAATATCCATAGCCTGTTCTGCAAAGTTCTTATCTTCAAGGATGAGATCTTTGTGTAGCGGAATATTGGTTTTGATTCCAGTTAAGATCATTTCATCTAAGGCTTGTTTCATACGAGCCAAAGCGGTTTCGCGATCTTTACCATGTGCGATTAATTTAGCAATCATCGAATCATAGTAAGGTGGAATGCTATAACCTGGATAGATATGAGAATCTAAACGGATGCCTGCACCACCAGGTGTGTAGAATTGCTCGATTTTACCTGGTGATGGAAGGAAGGTGGTTGGATCTTCTGCATTAATACGGCATTCAATTGCATGACCGTGTACTTTGATTTGATCTTGTTCTAGATTTAAACCAAGACCAGCGGCTACACGAAGCTGTTGTTCAATAATATCGACACCCGTTACCATTTCTGTCACAGGATGTTCTACTTGAACACGTGTATTCATCTCAATAAAGAAGAACTCACCATCTTCAAATAAGAATTCGAACGTGCCTGCGCCACGATACTGCATTAATTCGCATGCTTTTACGCAAGCTGCTAAAATTTCAGCACGAGCTTCTTCTGGAAGGTTCGGAGCAGGAGCTTCCTCAAGAACTTTTTGATGACGACGTTGTAATGAACAGTCACGATCATATAAATGTACGGCGTGACCATTACCATCGCCAATCACCTGTACTTCAACATGGCGTGGCTTTTGAAGGAAACGTTCCATGTAAACCGTATCATCACCGAACCACATTTCAGCATCACGTTGAGCTGCTTGTACAGACTCCAACAGTGTATCAACACGTTCAACAATTCGCATACCGCGACCGCCACCACCAGCAGCAGCTTTTACGATAAGTGGGAAGCCAATCTCTTTTGCTTCCGCCAAGGCATTGTTTGGTGTTACAGCATGAGCTGAACCTGGAACGGTTGGTACACCAGCTTTACGCATCGCCATAATCGCTGACACTTTATTCCCCATAAGGCGAATATGTTCAGGACGTGGACCAATAAAGATAAAACCAGAACTTTCTACAATCTCAGCAAATTCAGCATTTTCTGATAAAAAGCCATAACCTGGATGAATTGCATCTGCACCAGTCACTTCCGCTGCTGTAATAATTGCAGGAATATTTAGATAACTTTCGCTACTTGCACCAGGACCAATACAAACGGCTTCATCAACAAAGCGTAAATGCATGAGGTCTTTATCGGCATCCGAGTAGATACCGACTGTTTTAATACCGAGTGTTTTGCAAGCACGTGTAATACGCAGTGCAATTTCACCTCGGTTGGCAATGAGAACTTTTTGCAACATACCAACCCCCAACGATTACGCGCGGTAGCGGAATAAAGGTTGACCGAATTGGATTACATCACCATTTTTAACTAAAATTTCTTCAATCACACCACTTTGAGTTGCCTCAATTGGGTTCATGATTTTCATTGCTTCAATAATTCCAAGCGTTTCGCCTGCTGAAACAGTTTGTCCTACATTTACAAATGGTGCTTCGCCTGGACTTGGTGCAGCATAGAACACGCCAACCATTGGTGAGGTTTCAACAGCACCACGAGAAGCGGGTTTCACAACTGGAGCTTCTGGCGCAGCAGATTGTATTGGTGCAACACCAGCGGCTACGATAGGATTACGACGCGCTAAAGCAATGGATTGATCACCTTCTTTTACTTCAATAGATTGAAGATCCGATTCAATCATTAAGTCGATGAGCTTTTTAATTTTGCGAATATCCATGAATTCGTATTCCTAAGGTTAAAGAGGTGTAGAAGTTTGAATTTTTTGCACGGCATGAGTTAATGCAAATGAATAACCCTGTGCGCCTAGTCCACAAATGACACCGACAGCTTTATCTGAGAGATAAGAGTGGTGTCTAAATGCTTCACGTGCGTGAACATTTGAAAGATGAACTTCAATAAATGGGATCGCAACACCTAATAGGGCATCACGTACTGCTACTGAGGTGTGGGTCAGTGCAGCAGGATTGATGATGATAAATTTTATACCATCAATCTGGGCTTGATGAATTCGGTCGACAATGGCACCTTCCCAATTGCTTTGGAAGGTTTCAAGTTGAATTGAACTTTCTTGAGCTTGCTGTATGAGTTGATGATTGATATCGTCTAAAGTTAAATGTCCGTAAACTTCAGGTTCTCGCTTTCCTAGCAAGTTTAAATTTGGTCCATGTATGACCAAAATGGTCGAACTCATGAAGACAGCTCCAATATGAAAGTTGCAATATAACCTTGCAAGATGTCTGCAAAGTTTGCATATTATGGCATGTTTTTAAGCTTTTCATTTATATTTTGTTTCAAAAATAGCAAAAAAACAATGTCGTCAGTGAGCTGTATTTTGAGAACTTTGCAGTCAATTGGCAATGTTAAAAAATTACATTTTTCTTTTAATTCTTCGAGTCTGCTATTTTAAACCGAATTGACCAAAAGTATTCATTTGTTTTGTGTAACCGCCATATGTGAGTCATCAATAGTCAGCATTTCTGACCATGAGGTGGTATAGCGTGGAGAGTGGTGCAATTGCTTCATTTTCCATTGTTGTTGATTGGTATGATAGCCCACTTGAATACAATGCTTTCCAAAGCGGTTTTTCATAGCGCCAATTGTTGTCATGAGCGAATCTCGCTGCTGGATTAAATCATGAGGCTGCCAAAGGTCGTGTGTATGTGTTTTTTTAGCACTCAAAGCAGAAAACATGACGGAAACTTTTACATAACGTATATTTTCTTTAAATAAAACATCAATTTGCTGTTGTGCTGCATGAGTCAGGAGTAATAAATCATCCGTCGGATATTCCAAACCAATTACATGAGAATGTGATTTCTTGAATGGTTTTACTGGAATTTTTTCATAAAGAGACACATGGACACAGGCGCATAATTGTTCTTGCTTGGTTAAACGCTCATGAGCCCGACTTAAATGAAAAATCATGGCTTGCTTGATTAATGCTTTATCCTTTAATGCTGATGCAAAACTTCGTGATGCTAAGATTCGTTTAGACGGTAAATCAGGATCTTCTAGTGAAATACAGGACTGACCTTTTAGCTCACGAATGGTACGCCCCATAAGCACTGAAAACTGCTTCATTAAATAGTGTTCATTGGCAAAAGTTAAGTCATAGCAATTATAAATACCGTAACTTTCAAGTTGTTTACTAATTTTTCGACCTACGCCCCAAATTTCCGACACTGAGGTTTCTATAAGTAATTGATCAAAACTGCATGGATCCAAATCCAATAAAGAACAAACTCGGTTAAAACCAGAACGTTTTTTGGCAAAGTGATTGGCGAGTTTAGCTTGCGTTTTACTGTAACCAATCCCGATACAACAAGGTAAACCGATCCATTGTTGAATACGGTCGATTAATTCCCGACAAAATTTTTCTAAATCAAAAAGACTTTGATAATGTGTTAGACGAATAAAACATTCATCAATTGAATAGGGCTCTAGATCTGAATCTGCATGAAAGTGTTGCTCTAAAATAGTGAAAAAACGACTAGACATATCGCCGTAGAGGGCATAGTTGCTTGAAAATACTTTAACACCAGCTTTAAGCATATCTTTTTCAATTTCATACCATGGCACGGCCATGCCAATATTGAGAGCTTTCGCTTCCTCACTACGAGATACGACACAACCATCGTTATTACTTAAAACAACGACCGGTTGACCATTTAAACTTGGATTAAATACACGCTCACAACTGACATAGCAGTTATTAATATCAATGAGCGCAAAAATCTCTTGATGATAAATATTTTGCATAGGAGTAGGGTGAATTGCTTAGATCAATTTATTTCAGTTTTTTTAAAATACAAGTCACTACACCCCAGACCATGATTTGTTCTTCGCTACGAGGATAGATGTCAGGGTAGTCTGGATTCTCGGCTTTTAACCATAAAAGGATCGTTCCATCATTCTGTTTTTCTAGCATTAATCGTTTTACTGTGAATTCATTATTAATCAGCGCCAAGACGATATCACCATGTTCTGCATTCAAACTCCGGTCAATCAAGATTTGATCACCAACTTCAATCCCTGCATTTTTCATTGATAACGAATTTACGCGTAGTATAAAAGTAGAAGCTACGTTGTGAACCAAGTATTCATTTAGATCAATATGTCCTTCTACATAATCTTGTGCTGGGGAAGGGAAGCCTGCTGCCACAGATTCAATAGGATAGGCGATTTTTAAACGTGTTCTAAATTGGATCGGTGAAATTTCAATTTGTTGATTGAAATCATCTTCAGGTCGTATTTTTAACCATTCTTTAATTTGAATCACTTTTGATTCAGGAACACGCATTACTACTGTTTTTTCTGAAAACTGTGATTTTCGACCTGCATTGGCACGTTTACCACCATGTAGAGAAGCGGTATTTGTTGCTGAAATATTTGAATTGCTGCTCATATGAAATTCCCCCCATTTAATCTTGAATATGTAACAAAATCAAGATAGCAAAAAAAACATTGTAAAAACAGATTGTTTCGTCGGATTGATTGTGCTTATACGACACTATGCTTAAAATTAGGTCTGAATTTATGATGAAAATGGAATCATCCATGTTGCAAGATTTTATTGAAGAGCAAAAATTAGTCTGTGAGGAGTTTGATTCTGCTTACATCAAAGTGAATGAAGATGATGTTGTTGCTGTGGCTAAGCATACTTTAGATCAAGAGCCAATCGTCGGTTTGCGTAATAAGCCTGAACCAGGTGAGAAAGTGGCATGGTTTATTTATGGTGGTGAATTAGGCGAGGGCGAAGATTTTTTTGAGACGATGACGGTGAAAGAGCTTGAAGAAATTTTACCCGACGCAATTCCATTTCTTGCATTGGAAACAGGTTTCCGTTTTATGATTGATCGAGATGATTATGAGGATGTTTGGAAAGCTGAGCCTGATTTAGGAATCTAATGTGCATGTTATGGGTGAGGTTGATTTTTGTAGGTTTAAGTTTTTTTGTATCACAACAGGTTGTAGCGAATGATTTGATTGATGCACAACAGATGGTGTATCAGCAAAAACTGGATCATGAAATGCAGCTGATCGAACAAACCAAGCAGATTTTAGATGATGAACACAGTACAGCCACACCGATGGAGCAACAACTTGCTTTATGTGGAAGGTTAAAGGCCTATCTAAACATTGTTGGTTTAGCAGACGAGTTTATTCAAGTTGAACAAGCACATGTAGTGAAACGTATTGCGCAATTTTATTTAAATCAGCAATCTACGAGTTTTCAACAATCGGGCATGACAATTGATGATTGGTGTAGCGCAAACTAGCAAATTTGTCAGATATTGATATGAATTTGGACTGAATTGATAACTCGAACTTTATTATAATTTTTTGCGTTGAGTTGACGTATTCCAATTTCCCTGATTGACACGCGACATCTTAACCATCATTAGTCTAGGTGATGTCTAAACCCGCTGCATAGCGGGTTTTTTAATGTCTATTTCACTGATTAATTCATTTTTTAAAGCTACGAACTGACTCGATATGCTATGTAAATCAAAAAGTAGTTTTGGTTTACAGACAATTGGCAGGCTTTGGTATTCCGGCTAATCGACTTAGATGGCGAGCAACTAGGCCTGTTTTAAACTTTTCTTGCAATACTGCATTATCAATGTCAGCGCTGACGTGTTTCATTAAAAATTTGATTAAGGGACGAGTTGCAGGAGAATGACCAAATTGAGCGTAGAACTGACGCACCGCATGCAATACTTCGAAATGCCAAGCTGTTAGCTCAAGCTCGAGCGTATTCGCGAGTACTTGCGCTACATTTTCATTCCAAATGGTATAGTCAACTAAATGACCATCTTGATCGAGTTCAAGGGATAATTCAGTGGTCATGGTAAAACCTAAGTCAATAAATTTGTTTTATTTAAGGCTAATACAGCGTGTAAAGCCCAGAATGATATCTGCAAAAGTGGTGTAATCAATCACTTCAATTTGAAAATACTCGCCGTTCAATAGATGCGAAGGTAATAACTCAGCATCTCGATCTAAAACGTAGACCTTGTTTTGAATCGTAAGTACAGATGGTGTAAACAATGCCAACACCGCATCCCCCATAAGCACTAAAGCATCATTGGTATCCAGTGTTTTTTGAACCTGTTGAATACAATGTTCAGTATTTGCAAATTGAGATTGTATTAAATAAAGCGTTTTATCGGTCATATGAGTTACCAATACAGTACATGGTCAAAGCTTTGAATTAACTCTTTATTAAATTCAATAAATTTAATTTCATGCGTAGTATGTTGAACAAAGGGATTATCTTGTTGATTTGATTCAACCAAAATAGGGCTTAGATCATAAAACTCAAAGCTATCGACGAGGTTGGAAGCCAGTTTAAACGCATGTTTAATGGGTTCGAAGCTTAATTCGGAACGGAGTAAACTTAAGGCTGCGCCTTGCAATAAAACTTTTACTTCAGCGCCAAAAGTTGCTAAAACCATGGTTGCAGAAAGGCTCTCATGAACTTGTAGCGAGTTGAGATTTGATTGGGTTAATATAACCAGTACAGATTTCACACAATTTACCTTTCAATTGCAACAATCAATGAAAAATGAATAATTTAGAATTGAACTAGACGTGCTGAAGATGAGACAGCATCTGCCAATTCACCGAGTCCTACCAGCTGAAAACCTTCAGCCAGATTATGGGACTCAATGTGATGGCGTTGAGCATTTTCAGCATCAGTGATTCCACGTGCTAGGGCAGCACTTACGCAAACAGGAAGTTTGATATTTAATTTTTGCCACTCTTGTGTGAGACTTCTTTGATCATCTGGCGACCACTGTAAGTTGTTTGCAACTTGAACGCCGTCTTGATAAAAGAAAACTCGAAAAATTTCGCCTTTCGCTTGCAATGATTGTGCGAGTCCTAATGCATGCCAAGCATGGATTGAGCTAGGTGCCGAGGTAATTAGTAATAACGTACTCATTTAAAACTTCGCATAGGGTGATCAAACTGAAAATAGCTTGTTCAGGCTTTTAAACAAAAAGGTAGTATACAATGATTTTAGTGACAGGTGGATTAGGCTTTATAGGTTCACACGTTGTTTTAAGCTTATTGGCACATGGTCAAGAAGTCGTCATTGTAGATAATCTTGCCAATGCGAATTTACAAACGCTTGAACGTCTTGAATACATTTCTGGGATGTATGTACCTTTTGTAAAGCTAGATGTTAGAAATACGCCTGCTCTGAATAAAGTTTTTGAGCAGTACTCAATCCGTGCTGTTATACATACTGCAGGATTTAAGTCTTTAGAGGAGTCTCGCTTAAAACCGCTTGAATATTATAATGATAATGTCAGTTGCATTATGAGTCTGATGCGTGCAATGCAACGAACTGGTGTACGAACATTATTGCATCTTTCAAGTATGGCGGTTTATGGCACTTCGAGTTTGAATTTAAATGAAGAACATCCTCTCAATTTTGCCAATCCAAACCCTTATATTAAATCCCAGCAAATGATCGAAGAGATCATCCGTGATACCTCTAAAACGGACGAAGAATGGAGTATTGCGATCCTGAGACTAGCAAATGTAGCTGGTGCTTTTGAACATGGAGTTTTGGGTGAAGTGGTTGCCCCTTTACCTAAAAATATTTTGCCTTTGGTGTTACAAATCGCAGCCATGCAGCGCGATTCCATTCAATTACAAAAGAATGCCAAGACAAAAGACCAAACGGTTGAACGAAGTTTTGTGCATGTCATTGATGTGTGCGAGGCAGTCATTGCAACTTTAAAGTGGTTATTTAATCAAAGATCAACGTGCGAAGCATTTGATATCGCAGGTCAGCCAAGTTCAATTCAAAACTTGATTAATACTGTAGAAAAAGTGACTGAAACAAAAATTAGAACTGAGGAAACTGATTATGTTTTCCAAGAATTAGATCAAATTGGTTCGAATAGTTTAAAAGCATTAGAATTATTGCAATGGAAAGCACATCGATCACTAGAACAAATGATTGAAGATCAATGGCGATACTATCAAAGCACCTTTAATAATTAAAATGATAATCATTTACATTTATGGGTTTTTTGATTAGCATCAAATCAACGGTGGATGAATCCGAATCAAACATGATTCTTCCAAGGAATAGCGAAATATTTGAGGCTGATATGCAAACACGTATAGAACACGACACGATGGGTGATGTAGAAGTACCAAGTGATGCGATGTGGGGGGCTCAAACCCAGCGCAGTTTGCAAAATTTCAAAATTGGTGGTGAGCGACTTCCTCGTGCGATGATCCGTGGTATGGGGCTGGTCAAAAAAGCTTCTGCACTTACTAATGCTGAGTTAAATCAGATTCCTGCTGAATTGGCGAATTATATTGTGGGTGCTGCAGAAGAAGTGATTACGGGGCAATGG
This sequence comes from Acinetobacter sp. ANC_7635, assembly GCF_056779945.1. Lineage (NCBI taxonomy): Bacteria > Pseudomonadati > Pseudomonadota > Gammaproteobacteria > Moraxellales > Moraxellaceae > Acinetobacter > Acinetobacter sp. ANC_7635. Next base: position 718,225 of record NZ_JBWYIS010000001.1, read on the forward strand.
GACAGTCAATTTCCATTAGTGGTATGGCAAACAGGTTCTGGTACTCAAAGTAATATGAACTGTAATGAAGTCATTGCAAATATTGCGAATCAAAAGCTGGGTAATCCGCTTGGAGCACAGAAACCCGTTCATCCAAATGATCATGTTAATCGAGCTCAATCTACAAATGATTCATTTCCAACAGCGATTCATGTCGCTGCTAGTTTACAGATCAATGAGTTACTGATTCCAGCAGTTCAAGCTTTACGTGAAACTTTACATCAGAAGTCTCAAGAATTTTCAAATATCGTTAAGATTGGGCGTACACATTTACAAGATGCAACGCCGTTAACTTTAGGCCAGGAATTCAGTGGTTACGTATCCCAACTCGATCATGGATTAAAGCGTCTAGAGCAAGCTTTAGAAGGGTTATATGAATTGCCATTAGGTGGTACAGCTGTCGGTACAGGTCTAAATGCTCATCCTGATTATGCTATAAATGCAGCAAAAAAATTGGCTGAGCTTACGGGTTTACCTTTTGTGACTGCACCAAATAAGTTTGAAGCACTAGCAGGACGTGATGCTGCAGTATTTGCTTCTGGCGCACTGAAAACACTTGCTGCGAGTTTAAATAAGATTGCCAATGATATTCGTTGGTTAGCGAGTGGTCCTCGTTGTGGTTTTGGGGAGATTCGTATTCCTGAAAATGAACCAGGTTCGAGTATTATGCCAGGTAAGGTGAATCCTACTCAAAGTGAAGCTATGACGATGGTTGTTGCGCAGGTTTTGGGTAATGACACGACAATTAATATCGCTGGTGCTTCAGGTAATTTTGAACTAAATGTTTTTATGCCGGTTATTGCTTATAATTTACTGCAATCAATTCAACTGCTAGGTGATGCATGTAATAGCTTTAATGAGCATTGTGCTGTGGGGATTGAGCCAAACCAAGATAAGATCGATTATTTCTTGCATAACTCGTTGATGTTAGTTACTGCATTGAATCCTGTGATTGGTTATGAAAACGCGGCTAAGGTTGCGAAAACTGCCTATAAGGAAGGAAAGACTCTGAAACAAGTTGCTGTAGAGCTGAATTTAGTCACAGCTGAGCAGTTTGATGAAGTCGTTGTACCTGAGAATATGGTTTCACCTAATGTGAAGTGATTTTGATTTGGTGAATTTTATGATTTGAATGTTGATAACATATATTGACAAGCAACTGTCTTTAATATATTGACCAATTATTCATTTCAGAATACTATTTATATAACGACCTTTCATACGTCACTTAAGGCTTTTATAAAGGAGACAATCATGAATAATTATAAAGCTCGTCTAATCCTTGAAGAAGGCTATGGATTAGGTTGAGACTCATTTAAATTTGTGTAATAAAGCATCCATTAGGGTGCTTTATTTTTGAGTAAAATAAAATTGAATTACTTTTATACTTATCTTTTGATTATTCCATATGTCACTGTAATTGCTTATTTTTATATTTATCGTAGAGATAATTTCTTTATTAAGATTAGAAGTAGTAATCAACTCCTTCTCATCTTAATTTTATTAGGTATCACGTTTGTAGAAATATTAATTTGGAAAAGTTTTTTTGAAGATTATAAATTTCTAAATTTTGATATAGAAAATACAGATGGGCAGTTTAAAACGACAGCATTAGTTACGGTTTTAGCAGCTATAGCTGCCGTTTTTGGTTGGATTTTTACTTCAAGGGTGCAAATTATAAACACTATAAGAAGTCATTCAGTACAAGTATTGATGAATAGTAGGAATTCTACTGCGTATATTGCTAAGGTTGATATTGCAACCAAAATAAGAAGGAATTTGGGGAAGGATCAAAACGTAGAGTCGAAAGATAAAGTGCAATTGACTAGAGAAAAATTTAATTCATTGGAAGATGAGGAAAAATCGGCTGTAACATATTTATTAAATTTTTTGGAATTTGTAGCAATTGGAATCAGACATAACAACTTAGATGAAGAATTAATAAAAAGTAGTTTCAAATCAATACTTAAAGCTAATTACAACCTCTTCCAACCTGTAATTGAATATTTAAGAGAGATTGATAGTCCTAAAATTTACAATCAACTCGAAATTTTGCATAAAAGGTGGGAAGAGAACAAAGAACCAGAATGTATCAATTGTAAGCAAGGTATTGATGATGAAGTTCAGAATAGAAAGAAACATAAATTTAATAATCTTCGGAACATTACATTAACAATTTTAACGGGCTCAGGGTGGCTAATAATGATAGCTATCATGAGATTAATAGAGAAATTAACGAAATATTCAACGGAGGAAGATTTATTATGCGATAACTGTAAAACATTAAAAAAATAAGTAAAAACTTCATCACATAGTCATGTAATTATTATGAGATTGATTAACTCGTCACAATTGTTAAAATACACATTGCTTTTAATTGCTGTTGTATCAAAGTTCTTATCTTAGACTTAAGACAGCCAATCTACGGAAATTTTCAATGCTCGATATATATTTAACAGATGTTCAAAAAAATGTTCAATTTCAAGATTATCCAGGTGAACATCCTGTTAAATTTATTCTTAACTTTAAAAAAATCTTCCCAAGTATCATGGAATTACTACTTCCTGTTCTGCCTAAAGATGAAAATCTAGAAGACATGACGTGGGAATCAACAACAAAAGATTTTGAAACGTTCAAACTTCTACTGACAGGTTGGGGTGTTATTGAACTGCGTCTAAATGCCATTACACAATTCAAAAATCGTGAATTTGCAGATCAGCTAGTAAAAACTGCTCAACAAAAAAGAGCAAAGTTTTCTAAAGAACAACCTAAGCTCAGTACGGTAGATTTAGACTATTTGTTCATGCATGAAGTTCATACGGCGATTGATGCTGAATTAGTAGAGTTAGGTGAAAAATTCTATTTGCCAACCTTACGCTCCCTATGGAAAAACCAAGTATCGGCTCAGGTTCTTGAGGCTAAATTTTAAGCTTACATATGCCAAGAAAAGCCCTCTATCATGGAGGGCTTTTTACTATTGGGTAAAAAAATACGAATAAAATCAAATCTTCGAATTAGGGTTCAAAATGGATAGATGTTGGTCTGATAAATGCTTAATGTAACACTACAACATATTTGATTTGTTGAATATTTAATGTTTGGTTAAGTATTTCTAAAGAATTAAAGGTCATAGTATCGTATTTCCCCGAGGAAATACCAAAGGATTTCAGAAAATGTCGAATCAATTTTTAGATTTAATTCAAAAACGCCGTACGATTTATGCTTTAGGAAAAGCAGTTGAACAATCTCCTGAGTACTTAACAGATCTTATTCAGAATGCGATTAAACAAAGCCCATCATCTTTTAACTCTCAATCTTCACGTGCGGTGATTTTATTTAACGCTGAACATGAAAAGTTTTGGGGCTTTGTGAAAGAGAAGCTAAAGTCATATGCGAAGGACGAGGCGAGTGCAGCAAAAACTTCTGCAAAAATGGATAGCTTTGCTGCAGGCGTAGGCACTGTATTATTTTTCGAAGAAATGGATACAATCACTGACTTACAAGAGAAATATCCTTCGTATGCGGAAAACTTCCCAATTTGGGCGGAACATTCAACAGCAATGGCACAGTTTGCGGTTTGGACAGCTTTACATACAGAAGGTTTAGGTGCAAACCTTCAACATTATAATCCGATTGTAGATGATCAAGTCCAATCTGAATGGGCTGTACCGGCTTCGTGGAAACTACGCGCACAATTGGTATTTGGATCTAAAGAAGGAGAGGCTTTCGATAAAGGCTATATTGACGACGCCACACGTTTTAAAATGTTTAAATAAAATATGGAAAAGCACTCATTGGAGTGCTTTTTTTAAACCCATAAATAGCCTAAGCAATATTCATATTTCTAACTTTATTCCCATGTAATACATAATATAAGACAATGCAAAATAAAGTACCCATAGCACTATATAAATAGAGTTGTTGGTAACTGATCAAATCTAAAGCTAAACCTAAGAAATAAGGACCGAATCCCAAACCTGCATCTAAAAAGATAAAATAAGTTGAGGTTGCAAATCCCATTCGTTCCAAACTAGTACTTTTCACTGCAATCGTTTGGCAAATTGACTGGATATTACCGTAGCCTAAACCTAATAATCCTGCGCAAATCAACAAAAGGCCCGAACTGTTAGCTTGGCTCAACAAGAAGAATGCAAGTGCCATAATGAGAAAGGCCGGATACATAATTATATTTTCGCCTTTTTTATCCATCAGTGGTCCCGTAATAGGACGAGAGAGCAGAATCGTCAAAGCATAAATGAGAAAGAAAAATGATGCTGCTTCAACCAGATCAATTTCTTTGGCATAAAAATTAATAAACGATAGAACACCAGAGTAAAAGAGGGAGCTTACCAACATGATCAGAGCAATGGGTAAGGCGCTCTTTTCAATATATTGAGATAGAAAACTATTTTGAGTATGGGCCTGATCAGGTATAGACGAAACCTGTTGCAATTGAGGAACTTGAATAAATAAAGCTGTAATTAAACATAAAACTGCAAGGATTGAAGATAGGGCAAAAATAATGTTGTAACTGACATGAAGCATTAGCCAGATTGCCAAAAATGGTCCAATTGCAGTTCCTAAAGTACTACTCATACTGTAGTAACCTATACCTTCACCACGACGAGTAGCTGGAATAATTTGAGCGATAATTGTGCCAAATACGGTGGAGGCAACCCCCATCATAAAGCCATGCAAGAATCGAACGATTAATAAAGCTCCAACCTCTAAATGGAGAAAATAAAAGCCTGAAAATATGAGAAATCCAGTGAGTCCGACCAGCATGGTGACTTTAGAACCGAATTTAACGAGGAACTTAGCCACCAATAAACGACCAATCAGTGTACCCACAATAAAAAGTCCTGATACTAAACCAGCCTGCGCCGTCGTCGCTCCAAGTTCTGCTATCGAAAATCCCACAATGACAATGACGAGAAGATAAAAAGTCAGTACCAATAGAAAGTTAATTAAACTGACCAAAATAAAGTTACGTGTCCAAAGAGGCTGATTAACTTGATTTGAGGAAGTACTCATAACTCCTCCACAATATTTAAGCTTTTATAACGCTCTAAAATAGACAAAAACAGTTGAAGTGTCTCAGCACTTTGAGCAATGTCTTCAGGATTTACTTGATTCAAAAACTGTTGTTCAAATTGATCAATCTGAATTGTACAAATTTGATAAAGATCTCTACCTTTTTCGGTTAATTGAATTAATTTTTGGCGTTTATCAGATGATTCTAAAAACTGAATAACATCTAATTTATGTAAAGTATTAATGCGTTTTGCAATTGATGGTTTCGAAACATTGAGTTCATGAGCCAAATCAATTGAAGTGATGGAGTCATGATCATAGATATGATAAATCAACTGCCACATTGAATAGTTCAGTTGGTATTGAGCCAAGATATCATTTAAACGGTCACTAAAGAGTCGCGCACTTCGCAGCAATACGACACGGAATTTGGGAGAGTTTTGCATATAGTTAACCAAGCTAACTAGTTTGTTGGCTTGAATTTACGCTCAATTATTAGACAAATCAAGCGTAATGAACTTATTGATAATCAGGGTATTGAAAATATTAGTTTTTTTGTTTTCTAAAAGTACTTGGTCGAATAGGACGGGTCCCGCGCCATAGACCACGTTTATTGCGTTTTGCATTATCTTGCAGCGAGATCATATATTTTAATTGCTTTGGATCACGTATGTATTCTTCGTAAACCCACGCACCACCACGCCTCACTAATTCTTCATTCATATTCTTGCGATAGAGGTAGACCACACCTACGCAACGTCCATAACGATCTATATCCGTGATTTTTACACGAACAATTTTACCTTGAACCATTTTCTTAACTAAACGTTGAGATTCAAGCCCATAACTTTGATTAGATTCAGGCGCATCTACAAAAGCAAAGCGTAATTTAGTTTTAGAACGTCTCAAATTCAAACGACGGCAGGAGAGGGTGTCACCATCACTCACCGCTGTAACACGGCACCAATAAGTTTTTCCTTTTTTAAAAGGTTTAAATACTTGAAGAAGATAAATTCTTACTTGTCTAAAAATGATAAGAAGTAATAAGCATAAAATCGCACCTAGCCCAATAAGCCATGATGCAGGGAGTTGATCAAACATAGAAAACACAAGAGAAAACAAGCCTTAATATGATAAATCAACTCGAAGTGAGTGTTTGATTCAATATTGAACAGATGGTGTTCACACAGATTTTCAACTAAATAGCCTAAGCAAAAATTTTATTAATTTCTGAAATTAAATATTCAAACTTTTGATGTGATGCTAATTGTGAGTTCCAATAAATTCCCATTTTCATTAAAGGAAATTCAACAGGAAGTTCAGAAATTTTTAAATCTTGAGGTAATTTCAAATTTTTTAAAATACTAAAAGGTAAGGTTAGCAATGTGTCAGGATACTCCTTCAAAATTTGTAGTGCTGTTGAATAGTGTTGACAGCGTAAAAAAATATCACGTTGAATATTCAACTTTTTAAAATGTAAATCTTCAATAAGCACACCAGAATGCCTTGATGAAACACCAATATGTTGGGCATGTTTGTATTGTTCTAAATTTTCGATGGTTGTCAAACCACATATGACAAAGCGATCATTCACTAAAGGGTTAAAATAAATTTTCTCATCAACTTTCTGTTGAAGATCGACCACTAAATCAAGTTGCTGTGACAATAAATCTTTTGCCCAGTTAGTTCGATCTAACTTGATACTTTGAAACCGTGTCGCTAGTCCTAAATCACGAAAATGACGAATTAACTGCGGAAAAATTAAAGGCTCAATTTCATCATGAATTGCTATACGAATAGATTGAATCGTCAGTGGATCAAAAGATATATGATGAGTCGAGATATGCTGAATTGCGATTAATGTTTCTTTTATTCGTGGATAAATTTGATGTGAAAAGGGTGTCGCAACCATCTTTATACCACTTCGGATAAAAAGATCATCTTTCAATTGTAGTCTTAATCGCTGTAAAGCATGACTGGCTGCAGATTGTGTAATACACATCAAATTTGCGGCTTTGCTGATACTTTGATGTTCGTATATCGCAATAAATAATGGATATAGATTGATATCAATGTGTGAAAAAGCGCTCAGGTCCACAGATTCCTGATGAATTCTATTCATAAAGTAATATTTAAATAAATCATTTTATTCATAGTAGATTTCAAGCTATGTTGATGTAAAGCGTGACGAGAATATAGTTTGAGGGATTAATGTTTGAATTAACGGAAAAAGCTAAACACTTTTACGATTTAGCACAACGCTTTATTCAAGACGAAATAGAGCCTATAGAACAAGAATTTTGGCATAAAGTTCATCAATTAAATCCAAGTGATGATTGGACATCATGGATGTGGCCAGCAGAACTTGAAGTACTCAAACAAAAAGCTAAATCACAAAATCTGTGGAATCTTTTTTTACCAGACCCAGAATTTGGTCAAGGTTTAACAGTTCAAGAATATGCACACATTGCTGAGTTAACTGGCCGTAATTTATTGGCTCCTACAGTTTTCAATTGTAATGCGCCAGATAGCGGTAATATGGAGTTAATTTGGCGTTATGGCTCAGCACAACAAAAAGAGCAATGGTTAAAACCTCTTTTAGACGGAAAAATTCGATCCGTATTTTGCATGACTGAACCAGAAGTTGCTTCTTCAGATGCAACGAATATGCAAGCCACTGCTGTAATTGAGGGAGACGAAATTGTTTTAAATGGACGCAAATGGTGGTCGTCAGGCTTAGGCGATCCTAATGCAAAACTGATTATATTTATGGCACATACACCAGACGCAAATAAAGGTCGACATCAACAACATTCAATGGTTTTAGTTCCAGTTGAAACTGAGGGCGTGAAAATTGAAAGAATGTTACCTGTATTTGGTGATTATGATGCGCCACACGGTCATGGAGAAGTAACCTTTAATAATGTTCGTGTTCCAGTCACTCATTTTATTGGTGGAGCAGGTCAAGGGTTTGAGATTGCACAGGGGCGACTTGGTCCAGGACGTATTCATCATTGCATGCGTTGTATCGGGGCTGCTGAGAAATCATTGGAATTAATGATTGATCGTGGAATGCAAAGAAAAGCATTCGGCAAGGAAATTTTGAAACTTGGTGGTAATTTGGAAAGAGTCGCGGAAGCACGTGTTGCCATCGATCAAGCACGTCTTTTGACCTTATATGCGGCATATAAAATGGATAAACTGGGCAATATGGCTGCACTCACTGAAATCTCTGCAATTAAAGTCGTTGCACCTAGTGTTTTGGAAAAAGTTGTCGATATGGCAATGCAAATTCACGGCGGTGCAGGTCTATCTAGAGATACGCCATTGACAGGTTTTTTTGCACAAGCGCGTGCATTACGTTTGGCAGATGGGCCAGATGAGGTGCATAAAGGCATGATTGCAAAATTGGAACTTGCGAAACGTGGTTTTTCAACTCGTCATTCTCAATAAGATGAGCACTCGATTTAAGGAAGAAATATGTCAGTTATAGATACAGCAGGGCAAGTCAGACGTGGTGAAGAGCTCGATATCGTTTCAGTCACAAACTGGTTAAATCAAAATGGCGTGGAAGTGATTGAGCCTGTAGAAGTTACACAATATTCTGGTGGAGCTTCAAACTGGACATACCGGCTCAAATATAGCAATGCAGATCTGATATTAAGAAGACCACCCACAGGAACCAAGGCCAAATCTGCTCATGATATGGTTCGAGAACATAATGTTCAGAAAGCTTTAAAAGATCTATATCCAGTCGTGCCCAAAATGCTGACATTATGTCAGGATGAATCTGTACTCGGATGCGATTTTTATGTGATGCAGCGAATCGAGGGAATTATACCAAGGGCAAAGCTTCCACCAGAACTAAAACTCACTGAATTTGATGTGCATCAGCTTTGTATAAATGTTTTAGACAAATTGATTGAATTGCATCAAGTTCCTTATCAAGGAACAGCACTTGAAAAAATTGGAAAAGGTGAGGGTTACTGCCGTCGTCAGATCGAGGGTTGGGACAGTCGCTACGACAAAGCCCATACCATCAATGTACCGACCTTTAAGTTTGTAAGAAATTGGCTTAAAGACAATATTCCTGAGGATTCAACCAACTGTATTATTCACAACGATTGGCGTTTTGATAATGTCATTTTGAATCCTCAACAGCCTACTGAGGTCATCGGGGTGTTGGATTGGGAAATGGCGACAATTGGTGATCCACTTATGGATTTAGGATCAGCCTTAGCATATTGGGTTGAAGAAAACGACAATATGATCTTTAAATCGACACGTCGACAACCTACACATCTTAAAGGCATGTTTACACGTAAAGAAGTTGTGGATTATTACCTTGAAAAAACAGGACTAAAGCCATCTAACTGGACGTTTTATGAAGTATTTGGGATCTTTAGATTAGCGGTCATAGCACAACAAATTTATTATCGTTATTACCATAAACAAACGGATAATCCTGCATTTAAGGATTTTTGGATTGTGATTCATGCATTACATATTCGTGCTTTAAAACTCATAGGTATACAAAAGCTTGAAGCGAATGAAATTGCAAAAACTTATCTCGCAAAATTACAGGATATTCTGCCAAGATGACGACAATATATTTGGTCAGACATGGTCAAGCTTCATTTGGTGCTGAAAGTTATGATCAGCTTTCTCAGAAAGGTGAAGTTCAAGCACGTGTGTTGGGACAATATTTTCAAAAGTTAATACAAGAGCAGCCCTATGTATTAGCTGGCTCGATGAAACGTCATCAGCAGACGGCGGATATCTCTTTGAAAGAGTGTTTTCCTGACAGTCAGATTGATATCGATCCACATTGGAACGAGTTCAATCATCAACAAGTGTTTGCAAAATATGAACCACGTTTTGCAGATCCTGCATTACTTAAAAAAGATGTTAGTCAAGCGGTAGATCCACGTGCCTATTTAGGAAAAATTTTTGAAGGTGCAATTCAACGTTGGACCAATGGTGATCATCATCATGATTATGACGAAAGCTGGCTTCAATTTCAGCAAAGAGTACTTCAAGGCTTGAACAAACTATGTGTACAACTTGAAAAGGAAAAACCTCGCTATGCCGTAGTTTATACGTCTGGTGGTGTTATATCTGTTGTTGCAGGGCATTTACTTGGTTTAAGTGCAGACAAAACTTTTGCATTGAACTGGGCAATCACCAATACCAGTTTTACCACCTTAAGATTGGTTGGTACAGAACCACAATTACTCAGTTTAAATGAACATCATTATTTAAAAGAACAAGATCGTGATTTGCTCACTTGGATTTGATCAAGGCTATATGCCATAGAGAGAAAATGGAATGAACAAAACTATATTAATTACAGGTGCAAGCTCAGGTATCGGTGCTGGGATGGCACAAGAGTTTGCAAAAAAAGGATATAACCTAGCGATCTGTGCACGTCGTTTAGAAAGGTTGTATGCTTTAAAAGATGAAATAGAACAACGCTATCAGGTAAAAGTAAGTGCGAAGGTATTGGATGTCACGGATGATGAGCAAGTCTTCCGTGTATTTAAAGAGTTTAAAGATGAGCTAGGCACTATCGATCGAGTGATAGTCAATGCTGGTGTGGGCGAAGGACGTCGTATCGGTAAAGGTAATTTTGCGATTAATAAAGCAACAGTTGAAACTAATTTTATTTCTGCGATGGCACAATGTGAAGCAGCGGTCGAAATTTTTAGATCTCAAAATTCAGGACATTTAGTTGTAATTTCGTCGATGAGTGCTTTGCGTGGTATGCCAAAACATCTTACAGCTTATGCTGCCAGTAAAGCGGGAATTGCGCATTTAGCCGAAGGGATTCGGGCTGAACTTCTTGGAACACCAATTAAAGTTTCAACGATTTATCCTGGTTACATTCGAACTGAAATTAATGAAGGTGCTGGAAAATTACCTTTTGAGGTCGATCAAGCCACAGGATCACGACTATTAGCTGAAGCAATCGAAAAGCAACCAGTCAAAGCATATGTACCAAAGTGGCCATGGTTGCCATTGGGTTTTGCAATGAAGGTTTTACCGCTTCAGCTCGTCAATAAGCTGAGTTAAAATAACGTCTTATAAATCCCACATTTAGTGGGATTTATTTTTAAAGAAATATTTCAAAGCATCTTGTATGACGATTTGCCAAACGGCATATGAATGTCCGCCTATATATTCTTGATAGTGAACATTGTGTCCCTGATCGATTAAATCCTGAGCGACAATCGGAGAGGTTTCTAGAATGCTTAAGCTATTATTTTGTCTCGAATTTTCATAGCTATTGGCTGAAATATACCAATTGAGTTTCTTTGTATTGTCTAATGTTGAAGCTCTGATCAGTTTACTCATACCATTGATTGTATCGTTTGGATCAGATTTCCACCAAAATGAACCAGAAAGTGACACGACGTGACTAATATCATTGGATGTTTTTAACGCCAAATAAGCAGAACTCAGACCACCTAAACTTGAACCCAATAAGACTGTTTTGTTGTGATCACGTTGGTTGGGCAAATGTTGACTCATCCAAGGCAATAATTCTTCTTGAAAAAACTGTGTGTATTCTGGATTGGGGCTAAGTTCTTTAGCACGTAATTGATCATTTGGGTGTCCAACAAAAACAGCCTGTATAGGTGGGAGTTGCTGTTGTTCAACCAACTGATCTAATATCTGGGGAACTTTAACTAAATGCGCATATTGTTCACCATCAAAAAAAATCAGAGTGATATATGATTTTCCGACTTGAGGTGGAGTTGCATAAATCTGAATAAGACGATCATTTCCCAAAACTTTACTTTTCAACACGGAAGAAGTTAATTGTTTTTCACTTTTTTCAGCCATTTGAGTTGGATCAATAAAATTGGGCGCTCGACTGAGTTTTGCGATATTTTCATTCCTCAGCGTGGTATTCGTTTTTAAGGCAATGTTTTTAGAATCAAACCACTTATGAGGATTGAAAGGGTCGAGTTGTTGTACCTTTAAAATAGATCGACGCTGATCTCGTGATTCTTTTAAATTTGGGTTTAAATGTGGACAGTAATTTGATAAATATCCATCGATATTCGGTGAATCCACAGCAAAACTATAACTTCCGATAAATCTTGAATCGACAATACTTTCTTTAAACCAAATATCAGTACCTTTAAGTCGAGTTAACCACTCATGATCATTACTCGGACCACCGATTAATCGCACATTGTGTTTTGCACCACGATATAAATAAATGACACGTTGGTGTGTTTCATTAAAATCTTCAATTATTGGGGTTTGATTTTTACGAATTTCCGACCAAAATTGATCGAGGAGATGATTTTTTTGATCAGGATACATCTGAATCTGTTTTTGGATTTGTTGAAGCACCTTACTCTTAGCATCCATATCCTCACATACAGGGGCATAGGATTGAGTGCTGACTTGTAATGAATGATTTACAGAGAGATCAGCACTTACTGCGGAACGCACTAACATCAATATACAAAAAAATTTGATAGGATGATTCATGGATTTTAGCTTTGAATTAATTATGTAAATGATAATTATTTTCAATAATAAATAGCAATGAAAATATCAAAAAATCGTTTAAAATAGGAAATATCAAAACCTAAAATCAAATACATGTTTCTTAAATTAGCGACAATCGCACTCATTCCAGCTTTACTTGTGCAAGGTTACCAAGTCAAGAAAAATACACCTCGTTTAGCAGAAGCTTTGGGGGAAAGAAATGGTTTGGTTGGTAATGGCCCTCAAATATCAATTTTAATTTTAGGTGATTCAGCTGCTGCTGGTGTGGGTGTGCAATTTCAAGAAGATGCGCTAAGCGGAACATTGTTACAAGAACTAAGAGATCATTTTCAAATTCGCTGGTCATTAATTGCAAAAACTGGAAATCGTACTTCAGATGTAATTCGAACTATACAGGCTATTAATAACGATCAGTTTGATATTGTAGTAACTTCGATAGGGGTCAATGATGTAACACAGCTCATCTCACCACAAAAATGGATCTGCCTACAAGAACAATTATATTCACTGATCGCTGAGAAATTTTCACCCAAGCTCATTATCGCGACTGGAGTTCCACCGATGAATGAGTTTCCTGCATTACCAAATCCTTTAGCTTGGTTGTTTGGAAAATATGCCCATCAAATGAATGTTGAATTGGAAAATTGGATTGAACCACAACCAAAATTTGAATTGGTTAAATATGATTTGGATGAGTATAAACAACTCAATTTGAAGATGGCTGAGGATGGATTTCATCCAAGTAAAGAAATCTATCAGCTTTGGGCAAAAAAAATTAGTTCGATTATTCAAAATCACTGTAGATCGAAAAGTTAGACCGAAATTTGATATGAGTGATATCGAAACACATCCACTTGAGCCATTTGTACCTCAACAAGCCAAATTGCTCATGCTTGGCAGTTTTCCTCCGCCGAAAGCAAGATGGAAAATGGATTTTTATTATCCGAATTTTCAAAATGATATGTGGAAAATATATGGGTTGATCTTTTTTCAAGACTCTCATTATTTTCTAGACCGTGAAAATAAACAATTCAAAGAGCAAATGCTGAAAGATTTTCTAAATGAGTTGGGCATTGCAATATTTGATACAGCCTATCAAGTACGGCGTTTGAAAGACAATGCCTCAGATCAATTTCTAGAAATCGTTACACCGACAGATATGTTTCTATTGCTTAAAAAAATTCCATATTGTCGAGATATTATGACCACAGGTGATAAAGCAACTGAGACCTTATTAAAGTCAATGAATGCGTCTGTACACACTAAAGTTAAAATGGGTACAGTCGTGGATCTGCAATTTGATAACAAAGATATCCGAATTCATCGTATGCCATCTTCTTCAAGAGCTTATCCTTTAGCTCTTGAAAAGAAAGCCGAATACTATCGTGAACTTTTCCAGTCAATTGGATTAATTTAACAACCTGTTAAAGTCAATCGAGATGCTTATTACACATCATAATCTACATAATCCCACAAGTTTAAACGTGATTTAATTTCTTTACGAATATGTGGAAGCATATTGAGTAGAGTACCATCAATCCATAAAGATAATGCTTGAGCAGATAATTCTTGTCCTTCTTCATCAACTAAGCGGGCACCCTTCACAATCACGAGCGTTTGTTCTGAGACAGAGGTTTCAATGCCTTTGAAAAAAACTTGTAACTCATGACCATTGTCTAAAATTAACCAAGCCAATTCAATTTGAACATTATGGTTAGATTTTAACGTGATAGAACCTTCAACTAAGTCTTCATCAGTAAGGCAATCATAATCAACACTAATTTTAGCTAAATACCATTCATGCTGAGATAAATCTTCAAGTGATAAAAAAGGGGTGAGTATGTCGTTCAGATTATACTGTCGACTAAGATCAAAAAATTGCATGGGAGTAGAGTAGAACCAAGGGTTCAAAAAATAAAACGTGAATAATAATGCAATTTATCCTGGTTGTACAAACCAGTCACAACAAAGAATTTACATCATCCATTCGATTGGGAGATAGGACAAAGACTTGAACATAAATCTCTGAAAACGAGTCGTTTCAGGGTCATGATCATGTATTAACTTTTCTTCACCTCGTTGTTCTTCCCATCTTAAGTTTTGATGTGCATCCAAATGTAGTTGATAGGCAACTTTGGGAAGATTTTCATCTAAAGATTGAGATATCTCTGTTTTAAAATCGGCTGACTCAATGATCAGTCCAAGTTCAGTATTCAAATACGCTGAACGTGGATCAAAATTGAATGTTCCAATAAAAACTTTATCATCTACAGTAAAAAATTTAGCATGAAGACGCGACGCATTTTTTCCTTTCGCAGGAATAACATTACCCGTCATAATTTCATACCAAGTCCGATCAGACCGTTCAATATAAGGTTTAAACTCGTAAAGTTTTACATCTGACCTTAAGAGTGGGGTTCGATATTTTTGATAAAATGCATGAACAATCGGGACATCATTTGCCAAATATGAGTTTGTTAAAACTCGAACTTTGACATTCTGCTCACTCAATTGTTTGAGGAAAGACTCACCATGAACAGTAGGAACAAAATAGGCAGACACCAAGTTTATTTCTTGAGCAGGTTTCCCCATAATGGATTTGAACTGATTAAACAGCAGTTCATGAGATTGAGCTTTCGCTCTGATTTTATTGGGGCTGTCTGCAACAAAATGAGCTTTAGACCAACGAATAGGATGTTTTTTTAAATTTTCTTCTAAAAAACGTTCTGCTTGATCAATACGTTTTTTAGTTTCAGCACCTTGAAAATTTTGCTTGGTTGAATAATGCGATCTTAAATACGCTAATTCTTTTTGAGACTGAGGAATTATTTGCTGAATATTATAACTCAGCTCATCATTCCAAAATTGGTGAAACACCGTGTTTGCAGCTGAAACTGATTGACCTGCAAATAAAATATCCATATCCGCGAATTGAAAATTGTCACTGGCATCAAAATATTCATTACTGATATTACGCCCCCCAGTAACAGCAATCGCTCCATCAGCAATAATCAATTTGTTATGCATTCTATGATTGATTTTATTAAAGCGAAACACATAATCCAAAACTCTAAAGCTGCGAAATTTGTAGGGATTGAATAGTTTAATTTCAATATTAGGATGTTTAGACAATGCACTTAAGGTCGAGTCTAATTGAGTGCCATTTTGATCATCAATTAACAGTCGAACCTTCACATTACGATCAGCTGCTTTGAGTAGGTCAGACAATAAATGCTGACCTATCACATCATTTTCCCAGATATAGTACTGTAAATCGATCGTATGTTGCGCTTCACGTATTAAGTGAACACGTGAGGCCATACTCATAAAAGGATCATGAAGTGGTAAAAATGCGGTTAAACCTTGTTCAATATTGCGTCTTGTTTCTGGTGTATTGCTGAGCCAATGTGTGGTATGAGGTTGGATTGGGGCTTGTTTTATACTTGTATTCATCGCCAAATTACATCCAGTTAAAATAAAGAATGTGAGTAAACACAATATATATCGCAACATAAGCATCAAAGCTGTCGTTCCTAAATCTTATTATTCAGTTGTATGGCTATAATATCATCAATCAAATAGTTGAATGTTTTTATCAAAAGCGGTTACTGTAACTTATCTGTTAAATCTTAATTTACAAAGGAAGTTTTCATCATGAAATCTCGTGCAGCGGTGGCATTCGGTCCAGGTCAGCCATTACAAATTGTTGAATTAGATGTTGCTCCACCACAAGCTGGTGAAGTATTGGTGAAAATTACGCATACAGGTGTTTGTCATACTGATGCATTTACACTTTCTGGTGAAGACCCAGAGGGCGTATTCCCTGCGGTACTGGGTCACGAAGGTGCAGGTATTGTGGTTGAAGTTGGTGAGGGTGTAACCAGTGTAAAACCAGGTGATCATGTCATTCCGCTTTATACTGCAGAATGTGGCGAATGTTTGTTCTGTAAATCAAATAAAACAAACTTATGTGTCTCTGTACGTGCCACTCAAGGCAAAGGTGTTATGCCTGATGGAACGACTCGATTCTCTTATAACGGCGAACCTATTTATCATTATATGGGATGTTCAACATTCAGTGAATACACAGTTGTTGCCGAAGTATCGTTAGCAAAAATTAATCCTGAAGCAAACCCTGAACACGTTTGTTTATTGGGTTGTGGCGTAACGACTGGTATTGGTGCGGTTCACAATACTGCTAAAGTACAGGAAGGTGACACTGTTGCTGTATTCGGTTTAGGTGGTATTGGTTTAGCAGTTGTTCAAGGTGCTAAACAAGCCAAAGCTGGCCGAATTATTGTAGTGGATACTAATCCAGAAAAATTTAAATTGGCTGAGCAGTTTGGTGCTACAGATTTCCTCAATCCTAAGGACTATGATCAACCTATTCAACAAGTCATTGTAGAGATGACTGGCTGGGGTGTTGATCATTCATTTGAGTGTATCGGTAATACAAACGTAATGCGCTCAGCGCTTGAATGTGCACACCGTGGTTGGGGGCAATCTGTCATTATCGGTGTGGCTGGTGCAGGTCAAGAAATCTCAACTCGTCCATTCCAATTAGTGACTGGACGTAAATGGATGGGTACAGCATTTGGTGGTGTAAAAGGTCGTACTCAATTACCAAAAATGGTTGAAGATGCGATGAAGGGTGACATTCAATTAGAACCTTTTGTTACTCATACTATGGGGCTAGAAGACATTAATAAAGCCTTTGACTTAATGCACGAAGGTAAATCAATCCGTACAGTTGTACATTTTTAATTGGGCAATAAAAAACGGGCGATATGCCCGTTTTTTGTTTTTAAGCGGTAGCTTTCAAAACTTCTGCAATTGATTCAGCCACATAATCAATATTATTCAAGTTTAATCCTGCTGCGCACATACGGCCACTACGGACTAAATAAATACCATATTTATCTTTCAAAATATCCACTTGTTCGCCAGTCAAACCTGTATAACTGAACATACCTTGTTGTTTTACTAGATAGCTAAAGTCACGTTCAGGCAGAGCCGCACTCAATTTAGCATTTAACAATTCACGCATTTTAATAATACGTTCACGCATTTCTTGTAATTCAGCTTGCCATTGAGCAGTTAGATCTGCGTTGTTTAACACGTTTTCAACCAACAATGCACCTGTGCTTGCTGGACTAGAATAAATACGGCGTACAGTTGCTTTTAATTGTCCAAGCACTTTTTGAGCAGTAGCTTTATCATCACAGACAAATGTTAAGCCGCCGACACGCTCACCATACAGTGAGAAGATTTTTGAGAATGAATTACTCACAATGAAATTCATACCTGATTTATCTAAAGCACGAATAAGGTATGCATCTTCTTCAAGACCTTTACCGAAACCTTGGTAAGCGATGTCAAGGAATGGAATAAGATCATTCGTCTTAAGTACTTCGATCACTTGATCCCATTCTGCTGGCGTTAAATCTGCACCAGTTGGGTTATGGCAGCAAGGATGAAGTAATACAATACTTTTTGCTTTTAGTGTTTTTAATTCCTCAAGCATTGCTGGAACGTTAACGCCATTTGTTTCAGCATCAAAATAAGGATAGAAATGAGATTGGATACCAGCGCCATTAAAAATTGCGATATGGTTATCCCAAGTTGGCTGACTTACCCAGATATCTGACTCAGGGAAATATTTTTTCAAAAAATCAGCACCGACTTTAAGTGCTCCTGAGCCACCAAGTGTCTGAATCGTGACAGCACGACCATCTTTACGTGCTTGACTATCAGGACCTAAAACTAATGCTTGAGTCGCTTCGTTATAAGATTTCAAACCATCCATTGGTAAATAAAGTTTAACTTTATCGTTGCTCGGTTCAATATTTTTGTACGCAGCTTTGACCGCATTTAACTGAGGTACAATACTGTCTTCGTTATAATATAGACCAATACTCAAATTCACTTTTTGAGTACGCTCATCTTTACTATATTCTTCCATAAGTGAAAGAATAGGGTCACCTGCATAAGCATCTACATGATGAAACATGGTCTAAATTTCCTAAAATGTTCAAAGTAAAAAGTTTAATCGGATAATATATATAATTTCCGCACGATCACAAGATCGAATTACAGGACTAATTTTTATAAAACTCAATACTTTTACTTATAACCGAATTTTTTTGATTGTCTTTAATTTACTGAATTATATAAATAAAAATTAAACTAACACCAAAATACAAACTCTACTGTTAGAATTTGAATCACATTTTTAAAGCTATTTGAGTATATATATGCGACTAAATGCTGAGATCACCAAATCAAATGCGAATCAACGTCAACCTGCTCTTGTTCTGATTCATGGTCTTTTTGGTAGTTTATCGAACCTCGGCATGCTCGCGAGAGCATTTCAGGAAACGCATGATGTCATCCAAATTGATTTGCGTAATCACGGTTTATCACCTCATTCTAATCAAATGAGTTATCAACTCATGGCGCAAGATGTTGTAGAAACTTTAGATGATATGAATGTGCAACAATTTCACATCATTGGTCATTCGATGGGGGGGAAAGTTGCCATGCACTTAGCAAACCTTGTACCACATCGAGTAGTTAAGTTGATTGTACTTGATATGGCACCCGTCGCTTATCAAAAATCTCATCATGATCAAATTTTCAAAGCTTTAGAAGAAGTTCAAAAAGCTCAAGTTGTTTCAAGAAAGGAGGCAACCGAGTTGATGCAGAAATATATTAATGAAATTGGCGTTATTCAATTTCTGCTCAAATCTTTCCGCAATGGACATTGGCTATTCAACTTAGATGCACTTAAACAACAATATTTTCAGATTTTGTCATGGGAACGTCTTAATCCACAATCGAATGAAACTTTGTTTTTAAAAGGAGAATTATCCGATTATATTAATCTCGAGCGTGATAACGATCTTATTCGGTTCCAATATCCTAAAGCTAAATTTGTGACGATTGATGGCACTGGACATTGGTTACATGCAGAAAAACCAAGTGAGGTGATCAAAAACATTAAAGATTTTTTATAATAAATTAATAATAAGTTTAGATTATTTTTATATTATTCAACACCTACTTAATATAAGTAGGTATTTTTTTAATTAAAATCGGAATTATTTAATTCTAAGATGTCGAATTATCAAATAAATTCATTATTGTGTCGTATTTCATTATTTTTTATGCATTTTGTCTATTTAATATTCACAAGTGATAAAAATTATGTATCATGCAGAAATGGTATTTGTATTAATTTAGTCCATTTAAGTGTTATTATTATCACGTATTTTAAAATTAATGATGATTAATAATCATTATTAACTAAATTTAAATACTGATTAATTAAATTCTAAATTTTTACGCTGATTTTTGTATTCGTCATTTTGATGGGTTGTTATTTTCGAATAGGTGAACTATGAGCATTCTGGATCTGAATAGAGCTGATCATTTACAGTCCAAAGCTGTGCCTTTGCATCTAACACTGTCAGATGACTTTAAATTTGCACTCGATTTACTGCCCAATTTGATTTGGGTCAGTCACACCAACTCAGGGTATTGTAATCTCGCACTTAAACAATATATCGGTGCGGATACGCAAATCTTACGTGACGTAGACTGGCTTAAATTTGTTCATCCTGATGATGCTGAACATCTTTATCAGATTTGGAATGATGCTCAAAAAAACGGTCAGAAATTTGAAAAAGAGTGTCGTATAAAAAATAAATCAGGTGAATATCTTTGGTTCTTAATGCTTGCTGAACCTAAGGTGATTCAATCCAACCAGCAAAATTGGATGATAAGTTGCACAAATATCCATGATCGTACAATCAAAATGCGTGAAACTGCTGAGGCCTTGCGTGCGAATACAGATATGCTCGATGTCAGCGTAGACTGTATAAAAATTATCACACCAGATGGCAAGCTTGAACACATGAACAAATCTGGATGCATGGCATTACTGGGTCAAGAGCGTGTTAAGAAATTTGGAATGGATTGGTTAACGCTGTTACCACCTGAAGTACGTGAACAGGGGGCAAAAGCGATTAAAACAGCAGCTCGAGGGAAGAATGCCCGTTTTGCGGGGATGAGCACACACGGCGATACTGTGATGTATTGGGATAATATTTTAACACCTGTGCATGATGAACAAGGAAATACGACCAGTATTCTCTGTGTATCACGTGATATTACCCGTCAACGTGTTGCCGAAGCTAAACTAAAAATCAGCAGTGAATATGATGATCTGACGGGTCTGATGAATCGTCGTGCCTTCAAAAATAAATTAAAAGCGGCGATTTCACAAGCAAATCGTGAAAAAACACTTATTGGTATGATGTTTATTGATCTCGATCATTTTAAAAACATTAACGATACTTTAGGTCATCCTGCTGGAGATCATCTACTTAAAGTCTTATCTAAACGTCTGCAAAAGAGTTTGGATCGCAAGTGTATTGTTTCACGTTTAGGTGGAGATGAATTTGCAATTATTGTCTCAGGGATGACCTCAGAAGAAGAATTACATCAAACTACACAGAAAGTGCTTAAACAAAATATTGCCCCCATTACTTATGCAGGAAAAGTGATTAATAGTGGGATGAGTATTGGATGTGCCATTTATCCTAAAGATGCTCAAGATGTATTCGGATTGATGAAATGTGCGGATACCGCTCTAAATGATCTTAAAGAAAAAGGTCGTGGTGGGTATCGTATGTATGATGACGAAATGTTTGCACTTGCTGAAAAGAAGATGCAACAACTTGATACTGCTCGCTATATCATACAGGACAATTTAATCGAACCGTATTATCAACCTAAGGTTCGCTTAGATAACTGTCAGCTAATCGGATTTGAGGCTTTGATGCGTTGGCATGATACACAGCAGCAACTTCATTATCCAGCTTCAATCTCAGAAGCGTTTAACGATTATGAGCTGGCCAGTAAAATCAGTGAAATCATGCATCAAAAGATTTTCAGTGACATGGCAGATTGGATGTCTAAGGGCGTTCAACTTGTACCGATCTCAATTAATGCCTCTCCAGTTGAATTCATGCGTGACAATTATGCAGAATTGTTAATTCAACGTTTAGAACGACATCAAATTCCTGCTCATTTAATCGAGGTTGAGATTACAGAACATATTCTGGCTGAGCGTGGAATAGAATTTGTGATTCGAGCACTACAAAAGCTCAAAAATTATGGTCTTCGAATCTCATTGGATGATTTCGGAACCGGTCATTCTTCAATGACGCATTTAAGAGATTATCCTGTCGACTGTCTCAAGATTGATTATGCTTTTGTGAATCGAATGAATGAGGAGAAGTCAATCAATTCAATTGTAGAGGGCATTGCTAAGCTCGGACCTATTCTGTCATTGGATGTGATCGCAGAAGGTGTCGAAACATGCCAACAGCTCTTAAGTCTTCAGGATGTTGGCTGTGCATATGGTCAAGGCTTTTTATTTAGCCAAGCGATTTGTAAGTCTGAGGCTGAGCAACTGATGCTCAAACAAGTATGTGCTATAAAAGATTGGCTTCCTACAGATAAGCAATAAACCATTGATATATTTGAGTTATGATTGATATAACAATATTTTTTATATAAATTGCTTGTCAATCAGTCTATTTATGCGTATTTTACTTTTAAGGGTTATATTTTAGATAATTTGATGAAAACGACACACTTGATTACTAACGCTTATTATTATTTTTGGCAATTTAACATCTAGTTGCCTAGACGCGTTCGGGCAACAAAAATGTTGCCCATCAAGTTTATACCTGATTGGCAACACCAATCAGGTTTTTTTTCATCTCAACAAATATAGGAGCATCTCATGAAAACATTGAATACTTTTTATTTTAGCAACGGTTATTGGTTCTATTTTAGTCAAGAACAAAACCCAGCCAATAGACACCTCACGCTCAAATAAAAGATAGGGCAATTGCTGCCCAAAGGAATTCAAGATGAATGCAATTAATTCTCAGCTTATAACCACAGCTCAACATACTTTAGAAAAAAAATTAAGCTTACCATTAGAACTAAAATCAGCTTTACCAGTTAGTCCGATAGTTTCACTTCAAATTCGTCAACATCGCCAAACAATACAAGACATTTTAGCGGGTCATGATCCACGTTTATTGGTCATTACTGGTCCATGTTCGATTCATGATCCTAAAGCAACCCTCGAATACGCACAAAAATTAAAACAACTGCAAGAACAAGTCAAAGATCAGATTTTCATCGTGATGCGTACTTATATTGAAAAACCTCGCACCACTGTAGGATGGAAAGGCTTCTTGTATGATCCAGATTTAAATGGTTCAGCAGATATGCAAAAAGGACTTGAACAGTCTAGATCACTCTTCATTCAAATTGCTGAAATGGGTTTGCCGTTGGCCACAGAAATCTTAAGCCCAATGGCAACAGGATATTTTGATGATTTGATTTCATGGGGCGCGATTGGGGCGAGAACAAGCGAGTCGCAAATTCACCGTGAAATATCTAGCCATATGCCTTATAGCATTGGGTTCAAAAATGGTACAGATGGATCAATCCAAATTGCATTGGATGCCATTCAGTCCGCTTCACAACCGCATCAATTTCTTGGTTTAAGTCAAGATGGTGGTCCAAGCATTTTATCTTCAAAGGGTAATCCGCACGCACATTTGATCTTACGTGGATCGAATCAGGGTACAAATTACCAATTCGCTGAAATTAAAAAGATTCAAGAAAACAATAACCATGTATTACCAGCTTTGATTATTGATTGTAGCCATGGGAATAGTGCTAAAAATCCATTGAATCAACCTGCTGTATTAAAGCAAATTGTGAATGAACGACCTCAAACACAAGTCCGTGGCGTCATGCTAGAAAGCTTTTTAGTCGATGGCAATCAGAAAATTTCTGATCACATGACTTATGGTCAATCAGTGACTGATGGATGCTTGGGTTGGTTAAGTACAGAGCAATTGATTTTGGATGTTGCTCAACAACTCTCCTAATATAATTTATAAAAAAGAACCCATGAAATATGGGTTCTTTTTTTTGCCTTTAAGATTTGAATGTTTGTTTAAAGCATTAAATATTTGATGAAACAGCTGAAATAACCTTATATTTCTATTAGTATTTTAAGTATTTAATATTTATAACTTGGGGAAATTAATGTTCAGTAATGAATTACTTAGCGAAGCTCGGCAATTCATGTTCAGATTGCTTAAAAGCGTTTTTGAACATGAGGGATCAGATTTATTTATTTCAGCTGATTTTCCTCCAAGTATGAAACATCAAGGTTCAATGAAGCCTTTAAGTTCTCAAGCTTTGACTGCAGAAAAAACAAAACTATTCGCTTATAGCTTAATGAATGAAAAACAAAGAGCAGAATTTGAGAGTGAATTAGAATGTAATTTTGCCATTAATGTCCCAGATGTATCGCGCTTTCGCGTGAATGTTTTTCAACAGCAACTTAATGTAGGGATGGTCATTCGTACCATTACCTCTGAAATTCCAAACTTTGAAAAGTTGAAATTACCAGAAACATTGAAAGATGTGGTAATGGAAAAGCGAGGTTTAATTCTAGTGGTTGGTGGCACTGGATCGGGTAAATCTACTTCACTTGCTGCCATGATTGATTACCGTAATGAGAACTCAGCAGGGCACATCATTACTGTAGAAGATCCAGTTGAATACGTGCATAAACATAAAAAATCAATGGTCACTCACCGAGAAGTCGGAGTGGACTGTCACTCATGGCATAATGCGCTTAAAAACACACTTCGTCAGGCACCAGATGTAATTTTAATTGGCGAAATCCGTGATACGGAGACCATGGAGCATGCGATCGCTTTTGCAGAGACTGGTCATCTGTGCTTAGGCACGTTGCATTCGAATAATGCCAATCAAACCTTGGATCGAATTATCAACTTTTTCCCTGAAGAACGGCGCAATCAGTTGCTTATGGATCTTTCATCAAATATGAAAGCCATTATTTCTCAACGTTTAGTTCGAACTGAAGATGGTGTCGGACGTAGAGCTGCTGTAGAAGTCATGCTAAATACACCTTTAGTTTCTGATTTGATTTTGAAAGGTAACTTTCATGAGTTGAAAGAAATTATGACCAAGTCGCGAGAACTTGGTATGCAAACATTTGACCAAGCATTATTTGATTTATATAACGAAGGTGCGATCAGTTATGATGAAGCCATTCGTAATGCTGACTCTAAAAATGAATTACGTCTACAGATTAAGCTAAAAAGTACACGCGTCCGAGAGAATGCTGAAACCTCTTCACAAACCTTCAGTATGTTTGATGAAGATGCAGAGAGCTAATTGAATAAAAAAGCCTTCATCTGAAGGCTTTTTTTTGGACAAATTTTTAGCTCTCTAGACCACTTTTACTTTAGTTTGAACAACGAAGCGGTAAAACAGCAAGCTTAATAGCGTCAATATCGCGCATAATATATATGCAATCGAATACTGATAGTGTGTGATCACAATACCTAGAATAAAAGAACCTAATGCGATGCCAATATCGTAAAAGGTGTAAAAAGTTGAACTCGCATGTCCAACTCGTTCACGTGCTACAGCTTGAATGGCTTGCGTTTGGAGACATGGCTGAGCAGACCCAAAGCCTATACCAATAAAGACAGCAGATATCAATAATCCGGAAGCAGAATGAATTTGGCTTAGAATGAATAGCCCAATGCTAAAGCTCACAATCGCTGGATAGACAACGTAGGCAGGACCCTTAGAGTCATATAACTTTCCTGTGAAGGGTCTTAGAAGCATCATGGAAATTGCAAAAACAGCAAAGAATAAGCTCGCATAGGTCAATAAATTTTTTGATTCAGCATATGTCGAGATAAAAGACATGATACTTGCATAAGAAAATGAGATGAGCATCGCCATCATCGCAACAGGTAAAGCTTTAATCTCAACAAAATCATGAACACTAATTTTTGTTTTGCGCTTAACAGTTTGAAATTGTGTCTGGATCGGAATCAAAAAGCAGAACAAATAACCAATAAAAACAATTGCAGCTAAAAGTGTAGCCACTGGAATATATCCCCATGGTTGAATGAGAATCAAGCCCAACATGGGTCCTAGTACAATGGCAAGATTGACTGACATGACAAAATAGCCCATGCCTTCACCTTTACGCTGATTTGGAATGAAGTCATTGACGATTGGTATCATGGCAGTGGTCAAAATACTGAACCAAATTCCTTGTAGTAACCGAATGACCAGTAATAGGGTTAGATTATCAGCAAAGATATAAGCGAAAGAGAGCAGTACAAAAAATGACTCAGAGATATAAAGTGCTTTTTTAAGCCCAATCTTCTCGATAATGAGACCAGTAAACGGTCGTATTGCGATCGATGAAGCTAGAAACAAAGTCAGTGCAAGCCCAGCTTGGGTAATATTACCATTTAAATCATTAAGAATATAAATTGGCAATATCGTTGTCTGAGCAAAATAGAAGATGAAAATAAATAAGTTATTAATTAGACACAGAATAAAAGATTTATTCCATAGATGCTCAGCATGTATAGAAGACATAGACAACCTTGAAATATTGAACCATTAAAAGCTTCAATCTGTGCCAAATAAAATTATTTTTGGTTTTGGTCAGCAATGAAGTAGGGAGAGAAGTTGAATTAATTATAATCAAATTACATGAAAATTACAGCAAAAAGTGAGCCATTCATCCGAAAATGTATAAATAAAAAACCAGTCCGTAGACTGGTCATAAATATCACAAACCTGATTCATAATCTGTATTTGAGAGAAGTTGTTCTACATCTGCCAAATTAGATGGTTTAATTTTGTAGATCCAGCCTTTGCCATAGGGATCATCATTTACAAAATCTGGATCATCTTCTAGATTTTCATTAATTTCTACAACTACACCACTTACAGGAGCATGAATATCAGAAGCTGTTTTCACAGACTCAACTACACCCGCTTGTTCACCAGCAGTCAATTCACGACCTACTTCAGGTGCTTCTACATAGACAAGATCACCCAATGCATCTTGTGCGTGATCTGAGATCCCAGTAACAACGAGATCACCTTCAATACGTACCCATTCGTGTGTGCGAGCATATTTAAGCTCTGAAGGATGATTCATCACGACTCCTCAATTCGATTTGAAAAATTTTCTTGTGTTATACAGTGTTTTATTTAAAAACGAAAGTTCTATAAATATGGATCTTTACGCCAACTGCTTGGACTTCGACCACTCCAACGTTTAAATGCACGACTGAAATTCGCAACATCTGAATAACCGAGTTCATCTGCGATTTGTTCAAGTGAATAGTCAGTACGTGACAGTAGGGAGGTTGCATGACGATATCGAACTTCATCCACTAAGGTTGAAAAAGAAGTTCCTTCTGCAGCCAACTGACGTTTCAGTGTACGATCAGACATATGCAAGCGATCTGCCACATTTTCAATACTTAAATAGTGTTGTTCAGAATGTGTCAAAATATCGCGAACACGCATTGAAATTCGACGGCGTTCGCCCAGCTCTGATAGTTCTGCTTCGCACTGATTAATTGCAATTTGACTGGCAATCGGATCTGCGTTAACCATCTTCAAGCCTAAATAACTTTTATCGAAACTGGCAAGAAAATGAGTCTGGTCAAAATGAATAATCGTTTTGGGATGTAGACGACTGATGTATTTGTCAAAGCCTTCAGGTTTCGGGAAGTCAAAATTAATTTCGCCATACAAATCATTAATGCCTGTCAGTGCTTTTGCCATGGTAATGACACCAAAAGTCAAAGCCATGACAATTTCAGTTCTCAGCGGTTCAAGATCAATATCACATTGTAACTGCAAAGAAACTTGTTCTGTAAATGTCGAGAAATGAAATTGCAGAAAAGGCATACGCAGTTGTATAAAGCGATTGGCTAAAATAAGTGCATCAGTAATCTCATTCGAGGTCATAATGGCATAGCCAATAAAACCATGGATAGAAATCCGCATTTGGTTACCAAGATGATAACCAAGAGAACTTTCACCTGTCATTTTGCGCGCGAGAATAATCATCTCATTCGCTACATGTAGTGGAATTCTAAATTCAGGATCGGCAAGTTGCTCGTTGGTGAATCCAAAGGGAGCGAATAGCGACTCAGCACTATAACCCCAACGAGAAACAACATCTAAAAGTAAGAGTCCGTAAACACCTGGAATGCCTAAATCTGGGCGAACTGAAACTGTTTTCATGTGCGATCCATTGCTTTACACAATTTTTTTCATAATTTTTGGTGAAAATAATACTGACATAAATTCCAGATAGAAAATACCAATTTTGTCGGACAAATCTAGTGTGAAACCGATGTTTAAGCCTTAAAAACGACAATTTTTGTGGTTGAAATCAACAAAACATCACCATGCTGATTTTTTGTTTGTGTGACATAACTCACAATTCCACGATCTAGCTTTGTTTTTGAAGGATTGATAGCAACAATTTCAACTTCCACATGCAAACGATCACCTGCACGAGCTGGTTTTGGCCATCTTAAGCTTGACTCTGAACCGATAAGCCCCTTGGCAATTGGAAAACATTCAGTCCAGAGACGCATGGTAATGGCTGAAGTTTGCCAACCACTGGCTGCGATACCTTGAAAAATAGGATGATCTTTAGCAGCCTCTTCATCAGTATGAAAGACTTGAGGGTCGTATTTTTGTGCAAATTCTTTAATTTCTTCGAGTGTTAACTCATATTCACGACTTTTAAACTGATCACCCACTTTTAAATCATCAAGATAAAGCATCTTCGTCTAATTCCTTGTCTTTCACTTTTTGTTCAACTAAAAATCCACCCGTTTGGCGTTGCCAAAGTTGGGCATAAATTCCATTCTGTTGGATCAGCTCATCGTGAGATCCTTGTTCTACGATATTTCCTTGATCCAAAACAATTAATCGATCCATTTGAGCAATTGTTGAAAGGCGGTGTGCAATTGCAATTACCGTTTTACCTTCCATCAAGTCATCAAGGCTTGCCTGAATCGCAGCCTCCACTTCTGAATCGAGTGCGCTGGTTGCTTCATCTAAAATCAAAATTGGAGCATCTTTTAGGAATACCCGTGCAATTGCTATACGCTGTCTTTGCCCACCAGATAATTTTACACCACGTTCACCCACATAAGCGTCATATCCTGTCTGACCACGTAGATCTGTAAGCTGAGGGATAAACTCTTCTGCTCGAGCTTTACGGACAGCTTCATACATTTCTTCATCAGTCGCTTCAGGTCGACCATATTTAATATTCTCAGCAACACTTCGATGCAGCAAAGAAGTATCCTGCGTCACGAGAGCAATGTTTTTTCTTAAACTATCTTGGGTGACTTCATCAATCGCTTGGCCATCGATATAAATTTTACCTTGTTGGGTTTGATAAAAATGAAGTAGTAGTTGGATCAGTGTCGATTTTCCAGCACCAGACCGACCGACAATTCCAATTTTTTCACCCGGTTTAATTTCTAAATTCAAGTGATTAATAACATTTTTTTGATTATATGCAAAGCTCACATTATCAAATTTAATCGCACCAGAGTGTACCTCGAGTGGCAGTGCAGCTTCTTTGTCTTGAATTGCTATTGGTTTTGCTAGCGTGGTCATCCCATCTTGGATGGTACCAATATTTTCAAATAAGGCTGAAGTTTGCCACATCATAAAAGAAGCCATACTATTCAGCTTTAAAATCATGGCTGTCGTTGCGGCGATCACACCGATGTTTGCTTCACCAATAAACCAAAGCCAAACTGCTGTACCTAAAACGCCAAAGAATAAAATTGCGGTCAGTAGATTAATGCTAATTTCATAAGCAGTTCCCAGACGCATCTGGGTATACACCGTCTTCATAAAAAGTTGCATAGACTCTTTGGCATATTGGCTTTCACGACCAGCATGTGCAAACAATTTTACTGTTTGTATATTTGTATAAGCATCAGTCACACGACCAGTCATCACCGCGCGTGCATCAGCCTGCTTTTTTGAAATTTTTCCAAGTCGCGGGATAAAGAAGGATGCCGCGCCAATGAATAAAATCAACCATGCCATCAGGGGAATAAGGAGTAGAGGGGAGACGTTTCCTAAAACCACACTGATGGTAATAAAATAAATCACCACATAAGTAACGATATCCCCCAAAATTACCCAAAATTCACGAACAGCAAGTGAAGTTTGCATGACTTTAGCTGACAATCGACCTGCAAAATCATTGTGAAAAAAGTCCAAGCCTTGAAGAAGTAATAAATTGTGAAAACGCCAACGCAAGCGCATTGGAAAGCTGCTGAATAATATCTGATGCCTTATGATTGATTGCAAACTTGCAAAGAAAATATTAGCCAGTAGAAAACCAGATAAAATCATTAGATTTGTTTGGTTATTTTCGAGAAAATTTTCAGGCGTCGATGCGGATAACCAATCAACTAAATGACCAATTTGAGAGAAGAAAATAGCTTCAAATGAAGCTGTTGCTGCAGTAAATAACACCAACGCCAGGAGATAACGCTTAACTCCTGATGCTGCTTGCCAAACAAATGGAAAAAATTTCTTCGGCAAGGGCTGATTTAAATCTTTGGATGGATATGGATCAACGAGTCTTTCAAACCACTGCAGCATACGACTAATCTTAATTCATCTAATCAAAACTCAGTTTACTGTGTCTTGAGGAATCTTGAAATCATTCCCAGAAGGAATCTGGAATATTTTTAATCCAAACTCAGGAAGAATCGCCAAAAGATGATCAAAAATATCGGATTGGATCGCCTCATAAGCCACCCATGCTGTCGTATTTGTAAAAGCATAAATTTCTATAGGCAAACCTTCACCTGTCGGTTGTAATTGACGAACGATTAAGGACTGATTTTGTGCAATACCTGGATGATTTTTTAAATAGTATTCAATATATGCGCGGAATGTTCCTAAATTGGTTAAACGACGTTGGTTATTGACCCCATTATTTGCGTATTGCTGATTAAAGTTTTTTAACTCAGTTTGTTTCTCATCCAGATATTTTTCTAAAATCAGAAATTCTTTAAGTTTGCTGTATTCCATTGCAGATAAGAAGTGAACACTATTTTGATCGATATAGAGTGCACGTTTAATACGACGAACACCTTGCTCTTGCATACCTCGCCAGTTCTTAAAAGTATCTGTCACCAAACGATTGGTCGGAATAGTGGTATAGGTCTTATCAAAGTTTTGTACGGTCACCGTATGTAATGACATATCAATGACATCGCCATCCGCATTTAAGGTTGGCATTTCAATCCAATCACCAATCCGAACCATGTCATATGAAGAGATTTGAACTGAAGCCACTAGAGATAGAATTGTATTTTGGAAAACCAGCATGAGCACTGCTGCCATTGCCCCGAAACCTGCCAATAGCGTGAAAACATCTTTTTTAAGAAATGTTCCTATGACCATCAGTGCACAAACAACAAAAATAATGAGTTTAACTAACTGTAAATAACCCTTAATTGGCTTATTGTGAGATTTAGGATTACGTTGATAAATAATATTAAAAATGGTGAGAAGCTGACTAATTGCCAAGGCAATGGTTAAGAAAATGAAGGCTTGTGCAAACATCTGAATCAATGTAATGACTTTTTCAGACAGGTGAGGAACCGTCACAATTCCATTCATAATCACCAATGCTGGGACAATGTTTGCAATTCTTCGAATAACGCTATGTTCCGCTAAGACATCACTATAACTAAAACGTAGTTTGCTAATAATTTTGCGAATACCACGGACGACCACTTGTTTAGCAATAAAATTTGCGATAAATGCAATGAGAATAAGAATGCTCAGAGAGGTCAACATCTCTAACCAAGGAAATTGATCTGACCATTCTTGGATTTGAGTTACAAAATTTAATCTGTCCAACTTGATCACCTCTAAATGAATTGGCATTAGCTTAATGGTTTAAGTTATTAAATTTATTAGAGTTAACGTTTATCAAACAGAATAGATTAAATAAATTACTAAATACATTTTATGAACTTCTATTTTCAATAAAATTAAAGTGAAGTAAGGCACACTATAAAATTTCGTAGATTATCGTCATTACATTTTCAAATTATAAAACCCATGTTTAAATCTAATTTAATCTTTTTTATATCGATCTCTCTGTGTTCATTGCTTTTTGCGAAAGCTCCTCAAAGAAGCATTATTGAACTTGTGCATTTTCAGCATTTATAAAATGAAAAAATAATGTGAGAAAATCAATCCATTATTTTTTTAAAGCTCTCCAAAACAACATCGATTGAAAAACAAATCAGAGAATAGAATAAGAGCGCCGAAATTTGACAGATTCATCTAGTGTTGGTTAGAAAAAGCAATATAACTTCAAAGCATCTTTAATCGTGAATTTATAGCTGCTACACCGCAATCTGAATCACACATTAAGGGTAAAAAAGCCTAATAAATTAGGCTTTTGAGGAATTCACCACATTAAATCATCTGGAATAACATAAGCTGCATATGGATCTTCCTCATCTGTAATAGCCTCATTTTTCTCAGCATTATTCACAATAATAAATCCTTCGACTTTTTCATTAATCCGCTCAGATAACGCTCTTGGTAGAACAGCATAACCTGCTTGATCTTTGGCGATAACTAACGTGCCTGCCACGAGTGCATTGTAAACTTGTTGATTAATATAAATTTTCTTGATTTTATTTTCATCAACGAACTGGTAGCTGATTTCACCATCAATATCCTTGATTTTATGCTGACCAATCATTTGCACTACTGCTGCACGCAATGCTTTCTCATCTTGCTGGCGTTTGATTTCAAGATTAAGATTCTGATCTTTTTCTAATTTTTGCTTTAAATCTTGTTCAATTTTAGCTTTAATTTCAGCTTCATTGCTTTGACCCGTGCGTTGCTCATGCACAGCTTGTTTAGAAAGTTTTTTAGCCTTTTTTTGATCGACTAAACCAGCTTTGAGCAATTGTGCTTGCAAGGCATTTTTTACCATGAGTAATACCAACTACGATTTTTGAAAATAACAATGATGGAAATATAAAATCCAATAGATCAGGGTCAGTAAAAAACTTAAACCTGCAGGAATTAAAAACGCTTCTAATTGTAAATAAGGATAGCTGAATGCCGCAACAGTACTGCCAATAATAAAACCAAATAAAATCACTAAATGCAAAATAACTTTTCTGGATTCCGTTGTAAGACCTCTTACAAAATATCCAAATGCTAAACCAAGATCGGTTAAGACACCAGAAAGGTGAGTCGTGCGAATAATCGCACCTTTATAATGACTTACCATGGCATTTTGTACACCCATCGCACAACATGCCCATAGCAGTGCATAACGAGGATAATAGGGAATAAATACCCAACAGAGCAGAATAAAAAAAGTCACTAAACTCAATGGTAGACCATATCTGCGTCCGAGTTTAAATTGACTATTCCCCAATATCAGACCGCTAAAACTAGAGCCTAAAACATAACTCAGGATAATAAGAATCAGAAAAAATACAGCTTTGAAATCATGGTCAATAATACCGATCGCAAGCAGACTTGCATTGCCTGTCATATGTGAAACTGACTGATGTAATAGAGAAATGAGACCCAAAACGTTGATCATGCCTGCATTTACTGCAAGCATGAAAGCCCCAAATTGTACCCAGTTTGGAAGGAATTGAAATGGCATATCTTTCATTCTAAAAGTTTATGCCATGAATATATTATTTTGAAGGAGCGCGATCAACCGCAGCAGTAAACAATACATCTGTAGATGAGTTGAGTGCTGTTTCAGTTGAATCTTGTAGAACACTGATCACCATACCGATGGCTACAACTTGCATAGCCACATCAGGTGAGATATTGAAGAGCCCACAAGCGACAGGAATCAATAACAGTGAACCACCTGCTACACCAGAAGCCCCGCAAGCAGAAACTGTAGCAACAACAGAAAGAACAAGCATCGTGGTAAAGTCAACAGAAATACCAAGTGTATTCACCGCTGCTAATGTTAATACGGTAATCGTTACTGATGCGCCCGCCATATTAATTGCAGCACCCAAAGGGATTGCTACACTCGCTGTCGATTCATTCACGCCCAAACGCTTGGCAAGATCCAAGTTCACCGGAATATTTGCTGCTGAACTACGGGTGAAAAATGCGGTGATCCCACTTTCACGTAGACATTGAATAACCAATGGATAAGGATTTGAACGCATAACAAATGCCACCATAATTGGGTTAATTACAAGTGCAACAAAGAACATAGTCCCTAATAGAACAGACAATAATTGTGCATAACTTGCTAAGGTTTTAAGACCTGCATCTGCAAAAGTAACCGCAACAAGTCCAAAAATACCGAAAGGTGCAAAACTGATGACAAGACGAATCACGTGATTCACGGCATTCGCAGCATCCGTCAGACACTGTTTTGTGGTGTCTGTGGCATGACGAAATGCTATACCCAGTGCAACAGCCCAACCCAAAATCCCAATAAAGTTTGCTTCACTTAATGCAACGATAGGATTCGCAACAAAACTGAGTAATAAATTTTTAAGAATTTCAGTCAAGCTGCCAGGTGGTTGTAAATCAGCTTGCGCAGCGACATCTAAGAAAAGAGTGCTTGGAAATAGATTACTCACAATGACAGCAGTTAACGCAGATAAAAACATACCTACGGCATACATCATCATAATGGGTTTGATTTTCGCACTGCTGCTATCACCAACTTTAAAGTTTGCAATCGAAGAAAGGACCAAAACAAAAACAAGAATTGGTGCAACAGATTTAAGGGCTTTAATAAATAAATCACCCAGCAAGCTTAATTGTGGTGCAACTTGAGGAAAAAATATAGCCACCAAAACGCCAAGAATAATGGCGATAATGATTTTGGTGACTAAACTCAAACGTGCTAGAGCAGTGAACATAACTGAACCTAATAATGCCGAGTCTGGCTTAAAATCGGATAAATAAGTCGGGTATTCTATACTTAAAAATGATTTTAAATATAAAACTTATTCATAATAAAAATTAAGTGAATCAAATCACTGGATTTTTTTTGATAATTCTTACTTAAGAATATCAAATTCTTATGCAAAAGATGATTTATTTTGGCTGAAATGCGGGTCTAATTCATATACTGCTTGGAAATGAGTGAGGTATATTTTACCTGTCAGATGTTGTATCCAGTTGGTTGAATTTAAGCGATCCATAACAGGACCTTTGACTTCGCTTAAGTGTAGTTGAATATTGAGTTTAGATAACTCAGAATTCATTTCCTCAAGAGTCTCTAAAGCTGAGTAGTCAATATTACTGATACTGGAACAGTTAATGACAACATGTTGAAGCTCATCATGTTGGCTAACTTCTGAAATAATAAATTCCTTCAGGGTGTTTGCATTGAGAAAACTCAAATTTTCATCAATTCTCACCGAAACGAGCCTTTTACTGGTAATAACCTGGTGTCTTGAAATATTTCTAAAATGCTGCGTACCTTCAACGAGACCAATCACTGCAATATGTGGACGACTAATTCTCCATAACAGCAACACAAATGTTGAAATAATACCCACCATTAAGCCTGTTGTAATATCTACACACAGCACCCCTAAAAATGTAAGAGCCATTGCCAAACCATCTGCTTTGGAATATTTCCAAGCCTCTATAAAGGGTTTAATTTCAACAAGTTTCCATATCGACACAATGATTGTTGCAGCCAATACTCCTAAAGGTAAATATTCAAATAGGCTTGTAAAATATAGACTGACCACAATAATAAGTAGGGAGGATAAAACGCCAGCCATAGGTGTTTTAGCACCAGCATCAGCATTGACCACTGTACGTGATAAGCTACCAGTGACAGGAAATGCGCCACTGATTCCAGCGCCAAAATTTGCAACACCGAGTGCAACAAGCTCTTGATTACTGTTCAAATTGCTACGTGATTGAAAAGCCGTAGCTTGCGCGATCGAAATAGATTCAACGAAACTCACCATAGCGATCATTGCTGCACCAGGAAGCAGTATTTTCACCATGTCCCATGTCCAGTACGGCATTTGAATAGGGGGTAATCCACTTGGAATTTCACCTACTGTCTTAATTCCATAGGCAGTTAAATTAAAGGATTGAACCAGTAAGATTGAAAATAGCACTAAGCATAACGGTAATGCTTTTTGTACAAATTGCATTAATTTTTGATGATTTGAAAATGCTGAAATTTTAAGTAATTGAGGTAAATAAATGAGCGCTAAAATTGAAGCTAAACCCAAAGATAAGCTGGCCAAATCATATAAAGAAATGTATTGAGCCAAACTTGCAAAAAATTCGATTAAATTGCTGGATTGCAATGGAATATTAAGAATAAATTTTATTTGACCTAACGCAATTAAGACGGCAGAAGCAATGATAAAACTCTTAATCACAGGATGGCTTATGAGACGAATCAAAAAACCAAATCTAAACAGTCCCAATAAAAATGAAATTATGCCAACCATTACTGCTAGCAAATAGGCAGCTTGGATATAGACTGGTGAACCCACTTCATATAATGGCTGTAGCGTGGCAAAAGTCATCATGGAGATTAATGCAACTGGACCAATTGAAAGGGTAGTACTCCCTCCAATCAATGCATAAACAATCATAGGGATAATACTGGCATATAACCCCATAATTGGAGGTAAGCCTGCAATCATGGCATATGCCATGCCTTGTGGTACAAGCATTGCAAGTACGATCACAGATGCAAGGAGATCAGATTTAAAATCTTGAGTATTGTATTTTTTTAACCATTTCCAAGCTGGGATGATTCGTTCCACAGAATGCTTCGTTAAATCCATACAAATCTCTAAATCACATTTATGTATATATTATGCATAAAAAGTGATAAACAAGCACTGAGTATTGTTGATAAGGATCATCAAGAATTTGATTAATGATCCTTAGTGTATGAATTTAATCGTATATTTTTTTAAAAGGTTGTATCTGTTCAAGCTGATAAGCGAGATCTATCAGTAAACGTTCTTGTCCCAAATCAGCAGAAAGCTGAATACCTATCGGTCTTGAATCTAATTTGGTCATACCCATTGGTAATGATATCGCAGGCGCTCCAGCGATATTTTGAATAGGTGTGAATGCCACATAATTCCTTAAACGCTCAAATAAAACATCAAATTCGAGTTGAGGTGAAAGATATCCAATTTGAGGCGAAACATGCGCTAAAACTGGCGAAAGGATGACATCATATTGTTGGAAGATTTGTTGATAGATGCGCTGGATTTGCTTTAAACGGTATAAAAATAAAGGGGTTTTATAGAAATTTTTCTTGTACAAGTTTGCAAGCCCAACTGTTAGATGATCTAACTCATTCACGTTAAAATCTTTGCCAAGTAGCGGTTTTCCAAACTGTTGAATCATAAATGATAAAAAACCCCAATAGTGGCTGAAATCATCTACAAACGAATCTGAAATAGGAAGTGAAAATTCTTCAATATGATGACCTAAATTCCTGAGTAATTGAGCAGTAGACTCAACAGTTTGACGCGTCTCAGCATCAGTATTGGTTTGCAATGAATCATAAACAAGACCAATCCGTAAAGGTTTGCTGGATGGATGCTGGATTAAGCCAATTTCGGTTAATTTTTTTGGCTTATATTGTTTTTCCATTTCAGCAAAGAAAAACGCGGTATCACGCACAGAACGTGTTAAAACACCATCTGAAACAAGGTCAATTGGTAAATACTGCGAACCTTCATTTGGATGCCAACGACCACGTGTCGGCTTTAAACCGACTAAACCGCAATTTGCTGCAGGAATTCGTATCGAACCACCACCATCATTTGCATGTGCAATTGGTACTACGCCTGATGCAACGAGTGCCGCAGCTCCACCTGAAGAAGCTCCACACGAATAATCAGTATGCCAAGGATTGCGTGTGTAATCCCCAGACTTAAATTCTGTTGAAGCATTTAAGCCAAATTCAGGCATTTTGGATTTACCCAGTGCAATTAAGCCTGTATCTAACATTTGTTGAGTAATTTTAGAGTTTTTGATCTTTTCCTTGGATTTGAACGATGTTGATCCTTGTTGCGTAGGAAAACCAATAAGATCCAAATTATCCTTAATAAATGTAGGGATTGCAGAAAAAATCTGATTTGGTTTAAAAGTAGGCGATTTAAGTAATTGTTCGAAGTTTTCGAATTCAATTGCATTTAGCAGAGGATTTACGAATTTTGCGCGTTCAATCGTAGCTCTTAAAACTTCATCAATTGAGATGTCTTTAGATTGAATTCTGTTTGAGAGCTCAATCGCATCACTTGTACCTAATATATCATCCGTGAAAGCATGAATTCTTTTTTGATTATCCATAATCGATTTTCTTTAAAATTGACTAAGCATATGTATACACATGAAATATTGATTTGTCGATTGACCAGAGATTGATTCTCCATAATTTCGCATAATGTATATTATGTTAAATAGAATATCTGGAACAACAACCCTTAACATTGGTTTATATAGTTTGTGATGGCTAAGCATTCGGCATTAAAGAATCTTCGATGAAATTCGTCATTGAGAAATAAGTTTTGATGAAAGAATCAGATGTAATACATGCTCTGATTAAATATTACTTGAAGAATCTAAAGCCAAAAGAAGCTGTAAAATACCAATAATAAGTTTTGGGTTAAGAGGATTAACAGCCCTTTTTATTCTAAATTTAAGACTAGCGCCCACTATTAGATAATGTGGACTCTTTTTTTATATTATATTGTCAGCAGACATAGCACAAATAAGTCGATGATCACTGACACGATAAATACTAGGATCATCTAAATCTTGAGAGCCAATAAAAAATACCCAACTTTTTAGTTTCGTTTTATTATTCTTACTATAAGCGTTGATCCCTTCACGACGGACAAAATCTAACTCTTTAGTAATAACTGTTTTTCTATTTTTACTCCAATTACTAATATCAATAATTAGAAATGAATGTTTAGTTACACGTTTTTTCTGTATTTTATCATCATAACTCCAAAAACCTTGAGATAACTCAATACGTATTTCATTTTCTGTAACTTCTAATCTAGTAAAACGCATCTGACACATAAGTATTTTTGAGGTATCAGCTATTTTAAAATCACTAGGTATTTTTTTGAATAAATCCTTATAAGTCGATAATTCATTATTAGGTATTTTTAATGGTATTTCACGATCAAAAGGATAGTCTATATATACAGAACATAGTCTACGTATAGACTGTACTACCCCTCCTGACCGCCTAACAACTCTTTCATTTTCTGAATCAATTCCCTTTTCCACACCAGAAGAAATATTTTGAGAATTGCTTATTCCTGTTCCATCTGTTTTAGAATTAGTATCTATGAGCTTTAAAATTGTGGGAATGAAACTTGGCAAAGTTTCATTCGGATTAAAAACTTTTCGTTTTCTACCATTACTTTTAGATTCTTTTTCACCAATTACATCACAATCAATTTTATGAGGATGGCTACGATGTTCTCTGAAATGCGGTCGCTGAACATTAAACTCTTTATCGTATGATGCAGGTGTAACATTCACACCACATCCAATACAATAATAACCATCCCTATCAACATCACCATTCAATTCCCATAAATCTTCACCGTTAACAAGGTGACCATCTTTATCAAATGCAGTATCCATAAAAACTCAAAAATAAATAAATAAAAATTAGAAAAATAAATAAAAAACACTAATATACATTTAATAATTACCCCATAGGACAAAAAAATGTCAAGATCAACAACGTTAACAAATGTAGAACGTCTAATTCTTGCGAATCAATATGAAATTTTGAGCCAACAAACTGATAATGAGTATGACACTGTAAAATTTCTTAGAACTGCAAAACAGTTAAGAGATGGTCACAAATGGCTATATGAACAAATTTTCGAATATATTGATGATGACTTAGACAATGAAAATGCTGAATTTGTTGTAAACGTACTCTCATTGCATAGAGCACTTTTATCTAGCTATGAAGAATTAGATGATAAGAGTGATATAAAAGAAAAAGATGTTATTTTTAAAGGTTTTGATGGTAATAATG
The DNA here is from genome assembly GCF_056779945.1 of Acinetobacter sp. ANC_7635. Taxonomy (NCBI): domain Bacteria; kingdom Pseudomonadati; phylum Pseudomonadota; class Gammaproteobacteria; order Moraxellales; family Moraxellaceae; genus Acinetobacter; species Acinetobacter sp. ANC_7635. Next base: position 757,886 of record NZ_JBWYIS010000001.1, read on the forward strand.
AAGGTTCACTGATGTATTTTGCGGAAGCACTTAGTGAAGATGGTCGCTTTTGTGAAGTTATTGAAAAAGGTAACTTAAATTCACACTGCCCAATGATTCGTAAATACCAAGAAATGCTACAAAAGTGGGAAAAATTCGATAAAGAATATGAGTTATCAAAAGAGCAAATTTTGGAAATTATTGATAAGTAGTCATTCTGAAGTCGCAACTTCATTTTATGTTAAATAGGATATCTAGGGACAGCACCCTAAACATTACTTGCAGTTGGTGCTGCACTTGACGGTTTCGATAATAAATAATCTTCCCGTCAAGTGTATCCCAAGAAACATAATATAAGTTATGCAGAAATTAGACCGCTACTAAACTTGCGTATTTGTCTAAGCCTAACGCAGGTCTGCGTGTCTATGACCTTTAAATCTTGTGAAAGCTCATTGTTAAGATGCCTATTGTGAATTTATTACCCGCATATTATAAATCGGGGGTTGAAGTCCTTCTTTCGCAGTCAAACTATGAGTATCTGTGTTTTTACACGAACTGGTTATTTTTTTATTCAATTTTTAAATTACTGAATTATCTTTATAATTAGAAACTTAAAACATTGTCGTATATTTAAATTATCTTTTTGTAGATTTAGTAGGTTTACAAACATCCTGGCATGGGTGAGGCTATATTAAGTAACGATATTAGCGACTAAATGAAAAACCAAAACACAATCTGTCATTTTTGATGGACCATTGAGTATAGAAAGCAACGTTCTCAATTTTTGTCTAGCTCAGGTTATAATGCTCATCTTACACAATTTAGTTGATCAATTATGAACACATCCAATGACCCTTTACATGGCAAAAAACTCGCTGACATTTTAGATGAGTTATTGGATTACTACGGAGGATTTGAAGGATTAAGTCGTAAAATTGAAATTCGTTGTTTTTGCATCGATCCAAGTGTTAAATCATCTTTACGATTCCTGCGGACTACACCATGGGCACGTGAAAAAGTAGAAAGCTTATATTTGTATGTTCTCCGTCAAAAAGCTAAACAGAAATTCTAGCCAACAAAAAACTTAAGATATGTTTAACTTTTTATACCCAATTGTAGAATAGCCTTAATGAGTATCTATCGTTTTTGTTCACATCGTGTAGTTATGGGTGGAAGCCCCACTCTCCTACTACATTGAACGACGATCAATCATCTAAATCCAGTCTTATCAAGTCTAGAGCTAAAAGCTATAATATGTTTTTAAAAAGTTTTAGATCATATGCTCGAACTCATTCACTCATATCCTCAAGCCAAATTGGTGAATACTTTCCAAGCATTAGCGAATGAAGTTTTTGAAGACCATGTCAATGCTTTATGTTGGTATAGGCATTTAGATTACAATTTCAAAGAAATCGTTGAAAAACTTACACTCATAGAAGATATTACTGAAATTTCCATCGCACAATTAGAGCAACTCAAACTTTCAGACTCTGCAAGCAAAGCGAGAGACGTTATTATTAATGATATAATGTTGCTCACCGAATTGGGTGCATCGCCGTCTTTAAACTTAATCAAAGAATATCAGCGTGATGAAGAATTGGATTTTATCAGCACTGATGTATATTCTTTTCATGTAGATCGATCGCCATTAGCAACGGATACATATCTATGTACCTATTACGGGGCGGCTAGCGATATTATTTCCAATGATGAGGTTGAACAAAAAATTCATATTCCAGAAATCCGTCAAAAAATTAAATCATTGTTTGATGGCGAAGACCATGAGTTTGAGGATTTTCTTAAAGAGACCTATATGGATCTTCACTATCAACCTAAAAATGGTGCAACACCTTTAAATTTAGGAATCGGTCATCTCTGGCGTTTGGCTGTAGATCATCCTGATCAGAAAGTACTTCCTTGTGTTCACCGTGCTCCAAAAGAAAATGCAGGAGAACTCAGATTACTCTTAATTTGTTAAGGAATTCCTTGCTCAATTTAGGCGAGTAATTCTTTTTCAGCTTCAAATGGATTAAAGAAATTACACCAAACGATTGGTCCTAAACTCATCTCCGAATCAGTAAGTAAACATTGATCAAAATTTTGGATTAATTGCTCTTTATCCATCTCTTGTCCAATTAAAACAATTTCCTGTCTGGCATCACCCGTTTCTGGATGCCAACTCGATTCAATTTCCTGAATAGATTGCGTATCTTGTGGCCATTCCTCTTGTGGTACCGAAGCCCACCAATATCCTGCTTGACCATGCCGAGCCATACCTCCAGCTTGTGACCAAGACATAGCCATTGTTGGTTCCGCAGCAAGCCAAAAAAATCCTTTTGAGCGTATAACACCTTTCCATTCTGAATGAATAAAATTGTAAAAACGTTGTGGGTGAAAGGGTCTTCTTGCTCTGTATACGAAACTTTCGATTCCATATTCTTCAGTTTCAGGCTTATGCTCTCCTCTCAACTCTCTTAACCAACCAGGTGCTTGTGAGGCTTCATCAAAATTAAAAAGCTCTGTGTTGAGTATTTTATCGAGTTCAACCTGACCAAATGTAGATGACTCAATTTTTGCTCTAGGGTTAAGCTTTTTGAGAATCGCATAAAGCTGGGACTTCTGATGCTCATCGATTAAATCAGTTTTGTTTAGAATAATAACATCACAAAATTCGATTTGATCTATCAATAAATCCACAACAGTACGTTGGTCAAATTCTCCAAGTGATTCGCCACGATCATGAAGAAGATCATATGAACGATAATCACGTAAAAAATTGAATGCATCGACTACGGTCACCATGGTATCTAAACGAGCGTACTCATTTAGAGATACGCCGTCTTCATCTTCAAACGTAAATGTTTCGGCTACAGGTAGAGGCTCTGATATTCCGGTAGATTCAATGACGAGTTGATCAAATTTTTTCTCTTCCGCTAATCGTCTTACTTCTACTAATAAATCTTCTCTCAAAGTACAGCAAATACATCCATTACTCATTTCAACGAGTTTTTCTTCCGTTCGTGATAATTCCGCCCCACCTTCTCTGACTAAAGCAGCATCAATATTGACTTCTGACATATCGTTCACAATTACTGCGACACGTTTTCCTTCTCTATTATTTAAAATATGATTTAAAAGTGTGGTTTTTCCTGCACCAAGAAATCCAGATAGCACAGTGACAGGTAATTTATACGGTTGTGAAGAATCAATATTCATGGTGAGTTACTCGTTTTCATGTTCAACCACATCATTTGATCGCTTATTGCAATCAATGAATGATCTTGATTTTTGATGTAACTAAATCATAATTGTTATGTTATAACATTTCAACATGTTTAATGTTTAGTTAAACTTTAATAAAATTTATTTATAGTGATTCTAAATTGTATTGATCACTGTAGAATCATAAGTAAAACTAAAGAATCTATGTCTTAATTTTTATAATCATATGAGCATATAACAATGAATTTAATCAATCTTATTATTCGTACCACTTTAAGTACTTCTCTGTTACTTGGAGTTTCGAATACGTATGCCGTGGTTGCAGGCGGAATGGTTTCTACTGACTACCATTGGAACAATATTCCTGCTAACGGCTTTGCAATACTTGAAAATCAAATCATCATTACCAATGAGCCAGGAAATGATGGTAATACATTTTGGGCCAATCAATTTTCTATCAAGCATGGAGATGGTGGCTATGTTGGATTGCAACAACGAAGCAATGATCAGAAATATTTAAATTTCTCAATCTGGAAAGCGACATCTTGGAAAACAGGATACCCTGCGTATTGCAGACAATTCGATCACGAAGGTGATGGCGTTCAATGTGACTTACCTTATGAATGGAAGGAAGGAACGAAATATAATTTTAAGATAGTGAAAAATAATGACAGTACAGTCTCAACCTTTGTTAAAGACATGAGTACTGGTAAACAACTTGAAATTGCAAAAATCAATGTGCCACAATCTTGGGGTGGTTTTGACAGCCTAACTACATTTACCGAAAATTTCAGACAACACAAACAAGCCAATGGCATTTATGGCTATAACAGCTGTGCTGATGTTCATACATCTGTTTCTGCGACCTATCCTGCAATAGCAAATTCTTCAATCAAGTCTAAATCACAAACGACTAAAACTTATGGAAACTGTGTACAAGTGGCATCAGCGCATTGCACGGATGATTCTACTTGTATTTCTACTGTGAATAATGCCAATTATACCCAGCAAAAACCTTTCATTTTGAAAAATGGTGCACGAGGTTTTTGTGCAGATAGCTTGAATGGTGGTCAACAAATGGGATTGTATTCATGTGATCTCAACAACGGTAATCAACGTCTGAGTACGGATCACACCCATCGCTTATATTTAACTCATCGGGATGCGTGTTTGATGGGCGATGTTAAAGATAATTTCGTTAAAGTTGCGCCGTGCAATAATGATAGTAGTCAACGATGGATGTATAGTCGCCACACAAGCCAATATATCAACTTAAAAACAGGTCTATGCCTTGATGCCGCTGATGGTGCAAATAGTATGGCACGCCTACAAATGATTGGATGTCAAAGCAATAATTTATATCAAACCTGGAAAATTACACGTTAACTTATTAAATTCAGAGCTTTAGCATTCAAAGCTCTGAATTTTAATGCTGAAATTTTAATTTTTTTGCTTTCTTTGAGTGACTCGTACTAATTTTAGTAAAATTAGATATCTAAATTAGAGATTTTACTCATAGATAAGCCAGCTCACTCAGGTTAAAAGCATTCTTAATACTGGCTCAAAAAGCGAAATAAGTTCAATGATTTTAGGGAGATATTGTCTAAGGTATATTTGTAATATTGATGACAGCAATAAAATAAAAACAATTAAAAATATTCTTCATAAATCTTTGCTATTTTTCCGATAGCGCCGTTAAGGATGAGAAAAATATTCTTCAAAATATTAAAACTTAATAAATGAGATTAGACGTTTAGTTGTTTATTTCTGAAGATAGAAATCAAAAGCCCTTTTTTAATATTGGAGAGAATCAAATTCTAACCTTATGTTTAATATGAACATTCATAGTTCTATTTTTCAATGCATTGCCCTTCACTAGTTATAAGTTATGAGTATCTAGTTGATTTATGAATTTGGCTGAAATGATTGAGTACTCGAGTATAGTCATCTATGTAACCTCAAAAAACCTTAGTGAACTTTTTTCACAACAACTATTTCTAAATAGATTCTTGAAAAATTTTGCGTAAAATTTTACTCTCCTCGTGACATTCATAACCTTATTTTGGTCAATCCTCACTTATATTACTCATTAAATAAATACTAAGTTGATAGGTTTTTTTAACAATCTTTTATGTGTCGAGATTTTATTTATTAATGAGTATAATTTTTAAATTACACTTTTGCTTAGGCTATTTTGGTATTCAAAATTTAAGCCTAAGCATTTGAAGATTTTCTTAAATTAGAAACTATAGGTGAAAGCCACTACACCTAAATTTTTCTGTTTTTCGTTATAGCGGTTCTTACCACCAAAAATATATTGTCCACTCAATCCGAGTTCTGGTGTCAAGGCATAATCTAGCCCGATAGATGAGAAGCGATAAGCAAATTCTCGTTTTGTATCACCGAGCTCTAGACCTTCATATTTCCCATTATCATTAAAATAGCTCGCTGCAGCACTTGCTGTAGCAGATAATTTATCATTGAGTTGGTGGGTATATATTACGTTTAGATAAGTATCCCCTTGGTTTGCATACACGACATCATATGTATATGCAGATAAACTGGTTGATAAAGAGTTTTTATCATTGAGTTGGTGTGTGGCAGTTACCCCCATTTCATTGGAAGTTGTATTTGACGCGTTCGGATAGAAATAAGTGGCATTCCAAATATTCCAATTTGTCCTACCAGTATCAAAACTGTAGCCGACAATAAAGTCGTGCTCTAATTTATCAGTTTTACGGCGCTTATCACCTTGAAGTTCAGCATAAGAGTAGCCTAGTGTAGAACCCCAATACCCGACATAGAAGTTGTTATAACTGAGGTTTAGACCTGTTTGAATTGCGAGGTCATCATTTTCTGGTGCATTTGTTAAACCACGTGAAATGTAATTGGAGGTTAATGTGACATATCCATCAAATTGAATTGGTGAATTTGTTTCTTGATTCGTAGAATTTGCATAACTGGGTAAAATAATAAAGCTAGCAGTGCTCAACAGCACTGCTTGAGTCGTTTTAATCATCATAAAATTTATAATTAAGAAAATGAAGGTGAAGTTTCTGCACGATAAAATGGTGCATCTGAAGGGGTTAAAGCAGGTCGATTACGAATGTGATCTGCAATCTTCTCGGCCATCATGATCGTCGTTGCATTGAGGTTACCAGTAATAATCAGCGGCATGATAGAAGCATCGACCACTCGCAACCCATCTATTTCATGGACACGACCGTAACCATCCACAACAGCTAAATCATCTTCGCCCATTTTACAGCTACACGAAGGATGATACGCTGTTTCTGCATGATTTTTTACAAATTCATCAATTTGCTGATCTGTTTTTAATGCTGAACCTGGACTAATTTCTCTACCTCGATACTGATCTAATGCAGGCTGATGCATAATTTCTCGTGTAATTCTCACTGCATCACGGAATTCGCGCCAATCTTGTTCAGTGCTCATGTAGTTAAATAAAATGCTCGGATGATCAAAAGGATTTTTCGAGGTTAAGCGAATTCTTCCTCTTGACGGCGATCGCATAGATCCAACATGTGCTTGAAAACCATGTTCATTGATTGCATTGGTACCATTGTAGTTAATTGCAATTGGTAAAAAGTGATACTGGAGATTCGGCCACTCAAACTCATCACTAGAGCGAATGAATCCACCTGCTTCAAACTGATTGCTTGCACCAATTCCTTTACCCAAAAACAGCCATTCAGCGCCAATTTTAGGTTGGTTATACCATTTTAATGCAGGGTAAAGACTGACGGGCTTCTTACATTGGTATTGAAGATACATTTCTAAATGATCTTGCAAATTTTCACCCACTCCCGGTAAATCTTGCACAACCTTTACATCCAGTGACTCTAATAATGACTTAGCTCCTACCCCTGAACGCTGTAAAATTTGAGGTGATGCAATAGCACCTGCGCACAGCAATACTTCTCGCTCAGCATAGACCTTGTGTAAATTTGTTGCATCTTGACCAAGAATGTATTCAATACCGATAGCTTGTTTTTTTTCAAATAAGATTCGATTGGTTGTGGCATGCGTAATAATCGTTAGATTCTGACGACCTTTAGCTATATCTAAATAGCCACGAGCGGTACTGGAACGTCTGCCTTGAGGTGTCACCGTACGATCCATTGGACCAAAGCCTTCTTGTTGGTATCCATTTAAATCATCCGTACGTGGATATCCAGCTTGCACACCCGCTTCAACCATTGCATGAAATAACTCATTATTGTCTGACTTTGGCGTAGCAACACTAACTGGGCCTTGATCACCGTGATATTCATTTGCACCAATATCTCTAGACTCTGCTTTTTTATAGTAAGGTAAACATTCAGCATAACGCCAATGACTGAGTCCTTTTATTTGAGACCATTGCTCTAAATCCATGGCATTCCCACGGATATAACACATACCGTTAATTAATGATGAACCACCTAAACCTTTACCACGTCCACATTCCATACGGCGGTTATTCATATGTGGTTCTGGATCGGTCAAATATGCCCAATTATAACGTCGACCTTGTAAAGGATAAGCCAAAGCAGCAGGCATTTGAGTTCTAAAATCTAAACGGTAGTCAGGGCCACCCGCTTCAAGGAGCAGAACTTTAATATCTGGATCTTCGGTGAGTCTCGCTGCAAGTACATTCCCAGCAGAACCTGCACCTATGATAATGTAATCATATGTCATAGTGTTCTCCTTAGGCTTTAAATACAGATTGAAATGGACTTAATTCCACTTGTACCGATTTGATTTGCGTGTAGTGTTGTAAAGTCGTTAAACCATTCTCTCTTCCTACACCAGAATGCTTATAGCCACCGACTGGCATTTCAGCTGGCGATTCACCCCACGTATTGATCCAACATATACCTGCTTCAATTTGGTGGATGATTCGATGTGCTTTGACAATATCAGGGGTAACCACGCCAGCAGCCAATCCATAAGAAGTATTATTAGCGCGACGAATCACTTCTTCTTCTGATGTATATGTCAAAATACTCATCACAGGACCGAAGATTTCCTCTTGAACAATGGTCATCTCATCTCGACAATCACTGAAGATTGTAGGCAGTACAAAAGCACCATTTTTTAAATGATCATCTGTTGCTCTAGAACCACCACACACTAAACGTGCTCCCTCGCTTTTAGCAGAATCGATGAATGCCAAAATTTTATTCATATGCGCAAAGCTAGATAATGGTCCAAAATTTGTTTCTGAATCGAGCGGATTACCTAAGCGGATATAAGGAATACGTTCTAATAGCTTTTCTTCAAATTTTAGTTGTAATGATTCTGGAATAAACACTCGTGTCCCATTCGTACATACCTGTCCAGAACTATAGAAATTTGCCATCATTGCAATATCTGCAGCTAAGTCTAAATCAGCATCTTCACAAATAATTAATGGTGACTTCCCACCCAACTCCATCGTGACCTCTTTAAGACTCGATTCAGCAGCTTGAGCCATCACTTTTTTTCCAGTGCTCACACCACCAGTAAATGAAATTTTCGCAATATCTACATGCTGGCTTAAATAGGCACCAATATCACCGCCCCCTGTTACAACATTGAATACCCCATCTGGCACTCCAGCTTCGGTATAAATTTCTGCCAATTTAAAGGCTGTTAATGGGGTAATCTCGCTGGCTTTGAAAATCATTGCATTCCCCGCCGCCAAAGCAGGTGCTGACTTCCATAAGGCAATTTGAATTGGATAATTCCATGCTCCTATACCAGCTACAATTCCCAAAGGTTCACGGCGTGTATAGACAAATGAATCTGTTCTTAAAGGAATCTGTTGACCCTCGAGTACAGGTAAAATTCCAGCGTAGTATTCGAGTACATCAGCACCTGTCACAATATCTACAGTCGATGTTTCACTATAGGCTTTCCCACTATCTAAGGACTCAATGGTGGCAAGTTCATCATTTCTTTCACGTAAAATAGCTACAGCTTTATTTAAAATTCTTGAACGCTGCATATAAGTCATTTCAGCCCAAACTTTCTGTCCTTGTTTGGCAGATAGAATGGCTTGATCCACATCCTGTTGAGAACATGCTTGAATGGTCGCGAGAACTTGCCCCGTGGCTGGATTAATCGAATCAAAAGTTTGACCTGATTGAGCATCGACGAATTGTCCATGAATATAAGGACGTTGTAATGGGAATTTATTCATACGATTAGCCTCAGATATAGTAAATATTAAAAATTATTGTGTAAGTTGCTGCTGGATAAAGGCATGGCAAAGACGGATAGAAAGATCAGTATCAATCTCAATTCTTGTTAATGCGCCCCTTAACCAGAACCCATCAATTAATGCAGCCAACCCTTGAGCTGCTTGCTCAGCTTTTAGGGGGCTTAAACGTTTTAAAAACTCATGTTTTAAATTTGAATGTAGACGACAGTGATTCACTTGCTGTAATCGGTGTAGATCGGGTTGATGCAAACTAATAGCCCAAAACGCTAGCCATACTTTCATCGCGGCTTGATTGGTCTGAGGAGTAGCAAAATTCGCTTTAACAATCGCCATTAAACGATCTTCTGGAGAATGTCCAACCTCTGATTTTAGATCCCTTACACTTTCTCCAAGTTGCTGTAGTAAATAGCGCATGGTTGCCTCAATCAATCCATTCTTGCCACCAAAATAATGACTAATAATACCCGTGGAGACACCTGCTCTTTGCGCGATCTGTTGAATGGATGCATCAGCAAAACCGAGCTCATTTACAGTGGAGAGAGTGGCATCAATCAATTGTTGACGACGAATGGGTTGCATACCAACTTTTGGCATAAGATGACCTAAACTTACAGGAGATTATAATTAGCGTTTATCAATAAGAACGCTGTAACATTAGTAAACGTTTTTTTAATTGAACGTTCAATCAATAAAAATTATAGTGCTATTACTTCCATGATGTACAGCTCAGTTTGTTTTGTATTTGCAAAAGTTTGTAATTGTGGATCAAGCAAGCTTCTATCAGGATATAAATCGAACTGCGCTGTAGATCATTTCATTACACATTGAATGGTCACGAATTTATGCATAACAAAAATGATCAAACGCAGGATAGTTTGAATAAGGTCGTGTTCTATGTATCAGCATCATTGATACTTTTGTTTTCGATCACCACAATTTTGTTTAATGAAGCTGCTAATAACGTCATTACACAAACCCTCAATTGGGTAAGCAGAACCTTTAGTTGGTATTACCTGTTGGCTGCGACACTCTATTTTGTCTTTATTGTATTTATCGCATGCTCTCGATATGGCGAAATTAAATTAGGACCTAAACACTCTAAGCCTGAATTTAGTTTACTAAGTTGGTCTGCAATGCTCTTTTCTGCGGGTATTGGTATTGATCTCATGTTCTTTTCCGTGGCTGAACCTTTATCGCATTACATGAACCCACCTGTGGGTGAAGGACAAACCTTTGAAGCAGCACGTCAGTCCATGGTATGGACCTTGTTTCATTATGGTTTAACTGGTTGGAGCATGTATGCATTGGTTGGTGTAGCCTTAGGTTACTTCAGTTATCGTTATAACCTTCCCCTTACGATCCGTTCAGCTCTCTACCCTATTTTTGGAAAAAAAATTAACGGCCCTATAGGTCATACTGTAGATACAGCAGCCGTCTTAGGTACAATTTTTGGTATCGCGACTACCTGTGGTATTGGTGTCGTACAACTCAATTATGGTCTTCATGTTCTTTTCGATCTACCTGAAAATTTGTGGATTCAAGCTGGTCTAATCGGGATCGCGGTGGTCATTACTGTAATTTCAGTAACGGCAGGTGTGAATAAAGGGATTCGCGTACTTTCTGAAATCAATATCTATGTCTCTATTGGGTTACTCCTCTTTATTCTTTTGATTGGCAATACAGAATTCTTGCTCGCAGGCTTAATCCAAAATTTAGGTGATTACCTCAATCAATTCCCAAAATTGAGTTTAATGAGTTTTCCATTCGAACAACCTAAAGAATGGATGAACAGTTGGACGCTTTTCTTTTGGGCTTGGTGGATTGCATGGTCGCCATTTGTTGGTCTGTTTTTAGCACGTATTTCTCGTGGTCGTACCATTCGTGAATTTGTATTTGGTACGTTGATTATTCCGCTACTATTTACACTGACTTGGCTATCCATCTTTGGAAATAGTGCGCTTCACAATGTAATTTTTGATGGCAATGCGCAACTCGCAACTACCGTTTTAGAAAATCCAGCGCATGGTTTCTATGACCTACTTGCACAATATCCTGGTTTTACGTTCTTAGCAGGTATAGCAACAATTACAGGATTATTATTTTACGTTACTTCTGCAGACTCAGGCGCTCTTGTTTTGGGTAATTTCACAACAAAATTCACCAATATTGAGCATGACTCTCCAAGATGGCTTAGCGTATTTTGGGCTATAGCCATTGGTTTACTCACCTTGGCGATGCTGATGGCAAATGGTATTACTGCCTTACAGAACACAACCATCATCATGGGTCTGCCTTTTAGCTTTGTCATATTCTTTGTGATGGCGGGTTTGTACAAATCCTTGAGATTGGAAGATTTCAGACAAGCCAGTACTAGCTTAAATGCTGCGCCAGTCGTGGGCAATGTGGATATTCTCAATTGGAAAAAGCGACTCAGTCGCGTAATGCTGCACCCAAGCCATGAACAAACATTAAAAATGTTAGATGACGTGTGTAAACCTGCAATGGATGCCGTGGCACAGGAACTTTTATCCAAAGGTGTCAAAGTCGATGTGAATACTAAGCCTCTTGAAGATAATGCTGAGCTTTATCATTTGGACCTCATTATTCACTTGAATGAAGAAGAAAATTTCGTATATGAGATTTGGCCCGTTCGTTATGACACCCCTAACTTTAGTACCCGTGCTAAACGAACAAAGCGTTATTACTATCGTTTAGAAAGTTACTTGTTTGAAGGTTCGCAAGGTAATGATTTGGTCGGATACAACAAAGAACAAGTGATTAACGACATTTTGGACAAATATGAACGTCATATGATGTACCTTCATATTAACCGAATCAGTCCAGGTAAACGTCCACAATTTCCGGATCGTGACATTTAGTTAGTAGTAGCTCATCTAAACAAGGAAAATGACCATGTCAGAAAGTCTAAACGCCTTTGCTCTATTTTTTTCGTTGCTTAATCCCTTTTTAATGAGCATTTATATGCTTGGGATTATTCGAAATTCAGATGCAAAAGTTTTTAATATGGCCCTGATCCAAGGTAGTTTGATTAGCTTTGTGGTTTTTGTCATTTTTGCTAAAACAGGTGAAGCTTTTTTTAATGATGTACTTCATGCACGATTTGAATCTTTCCAAATTTTTGGTGGAATCATTTTCTTGGTGATTGGTTATCGTTATGTATTTGAAGGTGCTGATACGATTGGGGTCATGCGTGGAGCACCAAACCATTTGGCTGGTACGATCGCCATGCCTTTTATGATCGGTCCAGGAACAATCTCTGCATCTGTAATCACTGGCATTCAATTAAGTTTATGGCAGACGATCACAGTCATCTTTATGACCTTATTCTTAACCTGTAGTCTTTTGATATTAATGAAATATTTGCATGATAATTTACAGCATAAATATTCTAATTATATCGACTTATATGTAGATATCGTGGGTCGTGTTGCTGCATTGCTTATCGGTACGATTGCCATTGATATGATCGTGACTGGTGTTACTGGGATCATCAATGGCTAATTGAAGGTTGTTGTTGATATTTATAAAAAAGGAGTCTTATCATTGACTCCTTTTTTTTAAACCCTAATATTTAGAATCTATATCCGATATTTAAACTATACACCGTTGGATCTACGTCCACACTTCCTACCTTTTCTCCATTTACTTTTACATCAGTTTTGATATCCGCATATCGGATATCAGCACCAACACTCCATTGAGGGTTAAATTGGTAATCTACGCCTATTTGACCAGCCCAACCAAAAGAATCTGAGAGATCGAACTTATCACCACTATATAATCGGTCATTAAAAAAATAGGTATAATTTAAGCCCAGACCCACATAAGGTTGTAACTTTTCATTGGGTAAGAAGTGATATTGCACACTGAAAATTGGAGGTAAATGTTTTGTTTTTGCGACTTCATTACCAGCAACATTAATTTTATGCTCTGGTGGCAAACCGACTAATACATCAAATGCAATATTTGGTGTATAAAAATAAGAGATCGTGCCAGTGACTCCCCAAGCATCATCTATTGTGACGGGTGCTGTTTGATTAAAAATACTACCTGGAGAAGATGTGGGATCAATATTGCTAATCGCACCTCTTATCTTCCATTTATAATCTGCGCTGTGCGCATTAGAACTTAATGCCATGGTACTCAATAAAATCGCGAATAAACCAAAACTTAATTTATCATTCATATCATTACCCATTTTTTATAAATATCTGAAATTTTGAAGATTGTTAATCAATTAAATTGAATGCTTTAGATCATATCGATAATTCTTTTTGTTGGTTATTTTTTATTCTGATTTGTTTTGATGATTTTTTATTTAAGAAAATTTATTCAATTTAAATGGATTTTTGGAATATTGTTTTTAATTTAAGTGAGGAAAGAACATACGCCTAATTTGGATTCCAATCAGTAATGATGAAACAAGAAACAAATCTTATTGACCTTACCACAATGGGAAGGTTTAGAATGATCGTGACCTTATTTCAATCAGCATATGGAGTTAAGTATGTCATCTACTTCAACTAAATCTATTCAAATCAAAATTGAAGGAATGACCTGTGCTGCTTGTGTAAGCCGAGTTGAAAACTCATTAAAAAAAGTCGATGGTATTCAAGATGCCAGTGTGAACCTCGCCACTGAAATAGCTCAAATTGTGTTAACAACAGACGTAACAGATCAACAAATCATTCAAGCCGTAAATAAAACAGGTTTTAACACTAAAAAATGGGCAACAATAAAATTAAAAATTTTAGGCATGACTTGTGCTGCATGTGTGAGTCGAGTTGAACGTTCTTTACTAAAAATACCCGGTGTATTAGCAGCACAAGTAAGTTTGGCGACTGAGACAGCAAGCATTGATCTACTTTATCAAGTTCCTGTTGATCAAGTTATTGAGCGTATTGAAAGATCAGGGTTTGAAGCTGTACTTGAACAGCAAACGATCACAGCACTTCCAAATCGCGAACTTGAATCAAAAAAAATTCTCAAGCATTTTATTATCGCACTTGTACTCAGTATACCTATATTTATCATTGAAATGGGGTCGCACATCTTGCCTTCATTTCATCATTTTATAGGTACTTACATCAGTCAAAATCAGAGTTGGTTATTCCAATTTATTCTTGCGACTTTAGTTATTTTTATACCTGGACGGCATTTTTTCTCACAAGGTATCAAGTCACTGATAAATTTACATCCTGACATGAATTCTTTGGTGAGTTTAGGATCAGGAGCTGCCTATTTATATTCTATTGTTGCTACGTTCTTCCCAAATTTATTGCCACAACAGTCAGTGCATGTCTATTACGAACCTGCAACACTCATTATTACATTTATTTTATTAGGAAAATTTCTAGAAGCACGAGCTAAAGGTCGAACTTCCGCAGCGATACAACATCTGATTGGCTTACAACCTAAAACAGCGCGGGTTAGAGTATCTGACCTCCAGACTGAAGATATCTCGATTGATAAAATTACAATCGGTATGCAGGTTGAAGTGCGGCCTGGTGAAAAAATTCCTGTAGATGGCGTGGTTATTTCAGGTGAAGGCTTTGTAGATGAGTCAATGATCAGTGGAGAATCTTTTCCAATCCAAAAATTGATGGGTTCAGAAGTTGTTGGTGGAACCCTCAATCAAAATGGATTTCTTGTCATTGAAACCAAACATACTACTGAAAGTAGCATTTTATCGTCAATTATTCAGTTGGTTGAAAATGCTCAGACACAAAAGCTCCCCATACAATCTTTAGTCGATAAAGTCACCTTATGGTTTGTTCCATTTATCCTCTTTATTTCGATGATTACTTTCATCGCGTGGCTGGTGATTGGACCTGAACCTAATCTCAGCTATGCTATGATTAACGCCGTTTCTGTTTTGATTATTGCATGCCCTTGTGCGATGGGACTTGCAACCCCGATGTCGATTATGGTTGCGACGGGACGTGCTGCTGAACACGGAATTTTATTTAAAAATGCGACTTCACTTCAAAAACTTCGAGAAATTTCAACATTTGCATTTGATAAAACTGGAACCCTAACAATAGGTCAACCTGCGATTAGTCATATCGAGATTTTCGCACCATTTACACATCAACAGGTTCTACAAACTGTTGCATCTGTTGAATATCATTCCGAGCACCCAATTGCTAAAGCGATTGTTCAATATGCATCCGATCATCGTGTAAAGATGATCGAAATTTCAGAATTTAAGAGTATTTCAGGATTCGGAATCCAAGCACAATTGAATGGTCAGGATATTAAAATTGGATCTGTAGAGTTCATTACTCGAGAAAATGCTAAGATTTCTCATGCACTCTCTCACCATCAAAGATTACTAGATGAAGCTCAAACACCAATCGCGGTCTCCATCGATGGTGAGCTTGCATCAATTATTTTAATCACGGATCAATTAAGACCTGAAACCTACGAGGTTATGACTCAACTTAAAAAGAACGACAAGCACATTGCTTTGATTACTGGCGATCATCAAAATTCAGCGCAATATGTGGCGAATCAACTTAATATCAATGCAGTTTATGCACAGGTCAAACCACATGAAAAGTTAAACATTGTTGAGACCCTTCAAACGCGATATGGAAATGTTGCTTTTGTTGGTGATGGGATTAATGATGCTCCAGCACTTGCGCAAGCTCAAGTCGGTATTGCGATAGGTTCAGGTACGGATGTCGCCATTGAAACGGCTGACCTTATTTTAATGTCATCAAATTTGAATAACTTATCTAAAGCCATCAAATTAAGCGAAATAACTATTAGAAATATTCATCAAAATCTGTTCTGGGCTTTTTTATACAATATTTGTCTGATTCCAATTGCTGCAGGTATCCTTTATCCCTTAACAGGTATCCTGCTCTCACCTGTTTTGGCTGCGATCGCAATGGCACTTTCTTCGATATTTGTATTAGCGAATGCTTTAAGACTCAAAACTTTGAAACTAAATTAGACGCTTAAAGCAAAGGAAAGATCATGAATATTGGCGAATTAGCACGACGTTCAGGCTTAACTGCTAAAATGATTCGATATTACGAGAAAATCGATCTCATTTCTGTTCCGACCAGAAGCACTAGCGGTTATCGTGTTTACACAGAGCAAGACCTTTCGACTTTAAGTTTTATTAAACATGCTAAAGATCTTGGTTTTTCGATCGTTCAAATCAAGAGTTTAGTTGAGCTTTGGAAAAATCCTGACAGAAAAAGTGCTGATGTGAAAAAAATTACAGATCAACATATCCACTTTTTGACAGAACAAATTCATTCGATGCAATCAATGATTTTAAAATTAAAGGCTGCGAGTCAAATGTGCTCAAATGATTCGACTTCAAACTGCAGTATTCTGAATAAAATTGAGTATATTAATTAGATCATAACGATGATTGGTATTAACTAAGGTAAGATTTTTATGAAATTATATATTGAAAATATTAGTTGTTCTGGTTGTGCTAAAGGTGTCACTGCTTCAGTAATTTCACTTGATCCTAATGCAAGCGTCAATGTAGATGTTGCCAACAAAATTGCAGATATTCGTACAACATATAGCTTTGAAAAAATCGCTGAAGTTTTGACTGAAGATGGTTTCCCTCCTGAATTAAAAGATTAAATTGGTATAAAAAAGGCGAAACAATGTTTCGCCTTTTTTTTGTAAAACGCATACCGAAGTATGCGTTTTTAAATAATTAATAAATGATTTGACCGTTTTGAAGTAACTGCTCCAACGTCAGATCTGCATTTTGAGGACCAATATTCAGCAATTGAGTAGCTTCAAATTGTGTACCTTCACCATCGCGATCGATTGAAATTACAGAATCTTTAACAGTGATGTATTTACTTAAGATATCCGCAACTTGATCAGTCGAATCAGTTGAGAATGTAGTTGAAGTATTAGCATCAACAAATAGTTGAGATACATCAATTACATCGACACCTGCTTCGAAATCTGACCACGTATCAAAACCATTTCCACCCGTTGCATCGGCTTCATCAAGTAAGTTGAAGATTAATTTATCCGCACCAGAAACAAGGTTGAAAGTATCATTTAACCCACCACTGCTTACTACATTCGCATTTTCATCGCCATTTATAGTTTGAGTATAGCCAAAGACAAGTTCAGCCGTATCTTGACTTCCATTAACCGAAGTAGTCACATAAGTAAACTTGTCCTCACCAAAAGAATTCTTAGATGGTGTGTATGTATAATTGCCGGTATGATCTATTTCAAGTACGCCGTGCTCACCTTGAATTTTGATCTTATCATTACCAAATTTCGTATAAGCAGTTTGGTTTTGAACTTGAATTGAAGTTACTGAATCAGAACCAAGATCATTATCGAAAATGTTACCAGTAACAGGTTCAAGTGATTGTGAGTCTGTAGGTAGATATTCAGTAATAACTTGTTCCATTTTAACAGAACCAGAGAAATATGAAGAACCTGTAACATTCAACTCCAAAGTATAAGATCCTGCAGGAAGATTATTAACTTTGATTGTGTTTGTTGTAGTTTTAGACACTTCTACATCGCCACTTGCCACTGGATTCCCAGCTTTATCTTTGACGATGTAAGTCATTTTACGACCATCACCATTAATTGCTAATGTTGTTCCAACAGTGAATGTAACGTCAGCTGTAAGATCTTTCTCATAGTAGACAACATCACCTGATTTTATTCCTTCGACTTTAAATGCTTTCGAAACAGATGAGCCACTAGTTGCACCAAGATTTTCACTATAAGTACGCTCAGCGATTTCTGCCTCTACATTAATCACATCATTAATGTCGTCGTTTGATAAAAATGAATCTAAACGAATATTTAATGTAGTAGTTGCTAACTCACCTGTATTAGGATTTTTCAAATGAATTGAGAATGTTTCTACATCTAATTGACTTACTTTAACATCTTTATTCAATGTATATACATAAGTGCCGTCAGGATTGACCGTTAGCTTACCAAACTTTCCTTGAACTTCTGAATCTTGAGAAGTATTGAAACCATTTACTTTGATGACAATGAAATCATCTAAATTTTCAGTAGTCACATCGCCATTTATTTTTTGACCTTCAACGACAGTTTCGTAAGAAATAATCTTATCCGATACTGGTGTTAATGTAATGGTAGGTAAAACAGCAATACCAACTGTACTACCAGTCGTAATGGCTTTATATTGGCCTGGTTCTAAAACTACGTCAACATTTTGCTGAGATTCACCATAAGCAACTACAGCACCAACGATCGTGAACCAATCAGGAGTATTTGAATAGAGCTCCCAAAGCCCAGTATCTTCGTTAAGTCTATAAATTTCAAGCGATACAGGAATTGCACCTAAGCCGATTGGGGCACCACCTGCGGCTTTAAAACTTACTTCTCTTAAATTACCTTCACTAACATTTATTTCAATGGCATCTTCAAAATTAGCAACATTTACTGAGGCTACACCACCAAGTCCAACACTCGCAACGATAACTTGATCAATCTTAGACAGTACTTCACCTTCAGGAATAGGTAATTCTGTAGGGACCAAATCTACGATAAAATTTTCATCAATAACGGTGTAGTCAACATCTTTATTGTTGATAGTAATATTCAATTTAGCTTCAGATGTCTTACCTGTTTCAGGATCCTTTATTTGGTAAATGAAAGTTTCAACTGCACCAATTGAAGGTTTCTTCGAGCTGTCAATCACGTAAGTATATGAACCATCGAATTTTACAGTCAACGTTCCATACTGCCCAGCGTATTCTTTAGTCCCATTAAGTCCAACTTCAACAAATTGCGAAGTTGAATCCTGTGGTTTTACAGCAATTTGTGTATTTAAGTAATACATATCATGACCAGATTGGCCTTCAACCTGATTAACATCAGATAAAATATTACCTGAAATTGATCCACTAAGATTCGTTGGGTTATTGCCGTCGTTTATTTTAAGCTCTTGAACTTCGAGACGATTACCTGAAGCAATTGCAACACCACTATTACTTTGGATTAGTACGCGATAATTACCTTCATCTAAAGTTATAGAGCCTGTTTTTGAACCACCAAATGCAACAACTTCTAACCAATCTGTGTACAGCTGATCGACTTCCCAAACATCTGGTGCTACTTCTTTCAATACAATTAGATTAAATTTATTGCCAAGACTTATCCCACCGCTAACAGCTTTTAAACTAATATCAGCAGTGTTATTTTCTTTAATATTGAATGACAAATATTGATCAAAATCTAGCGCACTGACATCGGCAGCACCACCAATACCAACTTTTGCTACTCCAAATCCTGTTGCTGAATTACCATCGAATCCTGTATCTTCAAATAATTGAACGACATCTGTCTTTAATACTGGTTGACCTTCAACCAACTCAATAAATGATATAACTGATGGATCAACTGTTGCCACTATATTCACATCATTATCAACAGCTAGAATTTCAACTACAGTTACTAAGCCATCAATCGCTGATTGAAGTTCTTTTTGCGCTGGCAATACAGATCCTTCAAGACTTGGATTCGGTTGATTAGGATCTTTATATTGCGAAATTACAGCCTTAGCATCTGCAATCTCTTTAGTTAATTCACTTAAAGAGTTTTCAGTATACTTATCACGAGCTGTTTCGTTTTGAACAACCTTGTTTTCTGCTTGTTCAACGAGTTTTTCAAGATCTTCAATTGATTCTGCTAATAATTTCTCATTTTCAGCTGCTTCTTGTTGTGCATTGGTTTTTAATGCAGCATCTGCAGCGTCTAATTCATCAGTTGCTTTTTTAACTTCTTCTTTAGTTACATTTTTTGATGGATCACGACCATCAGCAACGAGTTGTAAAGCTTCATTAATTTCTTGTTGAAGTGCATCACGTGTTTCATCAGTATATCTTGCTGACTCTTCCAACT